>NZ_JABBWU010000002.1:0-591819 GCF_012999525.1 Microbispora sp. H10836 | reverse complement strand
CACGTCCGGTGAGTGCGACGAGCACCTCCCGGCCGAAGCCGACAGATCCCGTTGAGGACCCTAAGTCAGTCAGTCGATGGGTCAGACCCCGGCGGGAGGTGCTCACCTACATCATCTCTGTCAGTCGTCGATCGCCTGGTAGAGCGTGGTCCAGAAGTCGTGGATGAGCCGCATCGAATCCGGGGTGGACGCCCCGACCTGGGTGAGCAGGATCCCGGTGAGTCGCTCGGCCGGGTCGGCGTAGGCCGCGGTGCCGCTTCCGCCGTCCCAGCCGAACTGGCCGACGGAGGCGTAGTCGCCGCGGTAGGTGCGCACCGCCATCCCGAAACCCCAGCCGCCGTGCTGCCCCTGGCCGTGCGAGATGTGGACGTTGCCGACGGCCATCGCGTTTCTGGCGGCGTTCTGCTCGGGCGTGAGGCGGTTCGTGGTCATCAGCTCGACGGCGGGCCGGGACAGGATCCGCTCACTCCCGTGCGTCCCGCCGTTCAGCAGCATCCGGAAGTAGGCGTGGTAGTCGTCGACGGTGGAGACCAGCCCGCCGCCACCGCCCTGGAACGCCGGCGGCAGGCTCCACCGTCCTCCCTCGGCCTCGTCCCACACGAGGAACTCGCCGGTCCGCGGATCGGGGGCGTAAAGGGCCGGCAGCCGGTCGATCTGGTCGGCGGGCACGTGAAAGCCGGTGTCCTTCATGCCCAGCGGCTCGAAGACGCGTTCGCGCAGGAACTCCTCGAACGACTGTCCCGTGACCCGGGAGACGAGCACGCCGACCAGATCGCTGCTGATCTGGTACTGCCAGCGCTCCCCCGGCTGGTGCATCAGCGGAAGCTCGCCCAGGCGGCGCATCCACTCGTCCGGCTCGGGCATCGGCTCCGGCAGATTGGGCGTGAGCCCCCGCTCGAAGACCGCGTTCATGATCGGGGTGCCCAGCGACGTCATGTCCATGCCGAGCCCGAACGTGGAGGACAGCACGTCCCGGACGGTGATCGGCCGCCGCGCCGGCACGGTGTCGTCCACGGGCCCGTCGATCCGCCGCAGCACCCGGCGGTCGGCGAGCTCGGGCAGCCACGGGTCCACGGTGTCATCCAGCCGCAGCCCGCACTCGTCGAGCAGGACCATCGCCGCCGC
The DNA here is from genome assembly GCF_012999525.1 of Microbispora sp. H10836. Classification (NCBI taxonomy): domain Bacteria; kingdom Bacillati; phylum Actinomycetota; class Actinomycetes; order Streptosporangiales; family Streptosporangiaceae; genus Microbispora; species Microbispora sp. H10836. The sequence continues at coordinate 590,694 of NZ_JABBWU010000002.1, read as the reverse complement.
GATCGTGACCGGCTTGGACGTGGACGCCATCCGGAAGATCGTGTCCCGGCGCATCGGCGCGCCACCGTCATGGCGCATCGTCCCGATCGCCTCGACGTACGTCTCGTCACCCCGGCCCACCAGCGCGACGAGCCCGGGGATCCTCCCCGACTCGACGTGCCGGGTCAGCACCTCACGCACTCTGCGCAGCCCTGTCGCGGAAAAGCCGTTTCCCATCATCAATCTCCTTGCCCACACTGCCACGATGTTCGGGAATCTCTGAACGTCCGTGACACTACATTGCGTTCATAAAATGGTCAACATTAATAGGAGGCCAGTCTCTCCTGCATACACGTGTTTTAGTGACGTGCATTGCAATGAAGATGCGAGCAAACGCAATGGACGGCCAGGCGCCCTTTGCAATGGGATCCGCGTGAATGCATACTGTGCAGCGGGCGTGGGGCGCACGGCTCCGCACATGCGACAGACAGGAGATCACCGCCGATGCCCGGAGGCAGACTCACCGACGAGGACCGCCGGCACATCGCCGCGGGGCTGGCCGAGGGACTCGGATACGCGGAGATCGGCCGGCGTCTGGGGCGGCCCGCGTCGACCATCATGCGGGAGGTCACCCGCAACGGCGGACCCGGCGACTACGGGGCGGACCGCGCGCACGAGGCCACCCGGCATCGCGCGCGCCGGCGCAGGCAGGCTCAGCCTCCGGCCCCGCCGATCTCCGACAGCGGCCATGGACGTGACCCCCAGGCCGTGCGGGACTTCACGGAGTCCTTCATCGCTCTCCTCGTCGAGCAGGGGCTGCCCCGGATGGAGGCCAGGGTGCTGGCCTGCCTGTACGTCAGCGACGCCGGCGCTCTCACCGCGGCCGACCTGGTGCAGCGGCTCCGCGTCAGCCCCGCGTCGATCTCGCACGCCGTCGCCTTCCTCGAACAGCAGGGAATGCTCAGGCGGGAACGGGTCCCCGGCGCGCGGCGCGAACGTTACGTCATCGACGATGAGATCTGGCTCCGGTCCATGCACGCATCCCTGCGGATGAACGACGCCCTCGTGGCCGCGTCGCGGCGCGGAGCCGAGATCCTCGGGGCCGCGACCCCGGCGGGCGCCCGCTTCGAGGCCTCCGCCGAGCTCCTGCTCCTCGTGAGCGAGGCCTTCCGGCAGGTCATGGAGCAGTGGCGGCAGACCCGGGCCGCCCAGCACCCGGGAGCGTAGGGGCGGCGTGCGAGGTATGGTCGCCGAGTGCCTGACGCGATCTTCGCCCACCCTCGGCTGGCCGCCGTCTACGACGCCTTCGACGGTGACCGTGACGACCTGAGCGCGTATCTCGGCCTCGCCGACGAGCTGGGCGCCGAGCGCGTGCTCGACGTCGGCTGCGGGACGGGATGCCTGGCGGTCCTGCTCGCCGGCGGCGGACGCACCGTCATGGGCGTCGACCCCGCCGAGGCGTCGCTGCGGATCGCCAGGTCGAAGGACCCGGCAGGAAGGGTCACCTGGGTCCACGGCGACGCCACCGGCCTGCCGCCGTTCGGCGCCGACCTCGCCGTCATGACGGGGAACGTCGCGCAGGTGTTCCTCACCGACGACGAATGGTCGCGGACGCTCCGGGGCGTCCACGCCGCGCTCCGCCCGCGGGGGCATCTCGTGTTCGAGACCAGGCGCCCCGAGCGCCGGGCATGGGAGGAGTGGGCCTCCGACACCGGTCCGGTCGTCCTCGACCTGCCGGAGGCCGGGGTCGTGGAGCGGCGCCTCGAGGTCACCGGCGTGAGCCCGCCGCTGGTGTCCTTCCGCTACACCTACACCTTCCTGGCGGACGGCGCGGTCGTCACGTCGGACTCGACTCTCCGGTTCCGCGACCGGGACGAGGTGGAGGAGAGCCTGACCCCGAACGGCTATCGCGTGCTGGACGTGCGCGACGCCCCCGACCGCCCGGGGCGCGAGTTCGTGTTCGTCGCGCGGCGAACGACGTGAAGCACCTCAGTGGTCGCCCGCGTCGGTGAGGATGCTGCGGGCCTGGCGGACGACGGCCTCGTCGACGAAGCGGCCGTCGGCGAGGGCGACCGCGCCCTGGTCGGCGGCGGAGACGACCTCCAGGGCGGCGACGATCTCCTCCCGGGTCGGGCGGTAGGCCGCCGCGATCACCGGCAACTGGATGGGGTGGATGGCCGCCCGGCCGCGAAATCCCATGACCCGGCCCTCGGCGCAGGACGCGGCCAGGCCGTCGAGGTCGCGGACGTTCGGATACACCGACTGCGCCGGGGCCGGCAGCCCCGCGGCCCGGGCCGCGACCACGATGCGGGACCGCGCCCAGGCCAGGCCCGCCTCGCCGGTCACGCCGAGGTCGGCGCGCAGGTCGGCCTCGCCCAGGCCGATCCCGGCCACCGCCGGGGAGGCCGTGGCGATCTCGAACGCCCGCTCCAGCCCGAGGGCCGACTCGACGATGGGGCGCAGCGGCACGCCCGGCACCGCGTCGGCGATCCAGCGGACCTCGTCGGCCGACTCCACCTTGGGGACGCGCAGGCCGCCGCTGCCGTGCAGCAGCGTGCCGAGCGCGTGCAGGTCGGCCTGGCCGTACGGCGTGCGGACGTCGTTGACGCGGATCTCCACGCGCGGCTGCGGCGTGGCCAGGAGGGCGACGGTCGCGGCCCGGGCGGTGCCCTTGTTCTCCGGGGCGACCGCGTCCTCCAGGTCCACGACCACCATGTCGGCCTCGCCGCCGAGCGCCTTGGCGACCCGGTCCGGACGGTCGGCGGGCACGTACAACCACGTCAGGGGGCTGCCGGCTGAAGGCCCGGAAGAAAACCCAGTGGAAGGCACGGCGTCAACTCCTCGCGAATCCTCCGTGCCCCTTTCCGCATGATCGGCGCTCATGCCGCACCGTGGTGTGACATGTCACACCACACCCTTGGCGCGCAGGGCCTCGACGTCCGCGGCGGTCAGGCCGAGGCCGTGCAGGATCTCGTCGGTGTCGGCGCCGTGCGGACGGCCGGTCCACCGGATGCGTCCGGGGGTGTCCGACAGCCGGAACATCACGTTCTGCATCCGCAGCGGGCCCAGCTCGGGGTCCTCCACCGTGGTCACGGCGTCGAGCGCCCGCAGTTGCGGGTCGGCCAGCACGTCGCGCACGTCGTAGATCGGCGCCACGGCGGCCTCCGCCTCCTCGAACGCCCGCAGCACCTCCTCCCGGGTCCGCTCGCCGACCCACGCCGCCACGGCCGCGTCGAGCTCGTCCGCGTGCGCCACCCGGCCCGCGCCCGTGGTGAACCACGGCTCCTCGGCCAGCTCGGGCCGCCCGACCAGGCGCATCACCCGTACGGCGATGCTCTGGGCGGAGGTGGAGACCGCGACCCAGGAGCCGTCGCGGCACCGGTAGGTGTTGCGCGGCGCATTGTTGACCGAGCGGTTGCCCGTGCGCGCGGGCACGACGCCGAGCCGGTCGTAGACCGTCGGCTGGGCGCCGAGCACCGTCAGGATCGGCTCGACGATGGACAGGTCGACGACCTGCCCGCGGCCCGACCGCAGGGCCGTCATCACGGCGAACGCGGTGGCCAGCGCGCAGATGCCGTCCGCGAGCCCGAACGGCGGCAGCGTGGGCGGCCCGCCGGGCTCCCCCGTCATCGCGGCGAACCCGCTCATCGCCTCGGCGAGGGTGCCGAAGCCGGGCCGCCTGGCGTACGGGCCGGACTGGCCGAACCCGGTGACCCGGGCGAGCACCAGGCCGGGGTTGACCTCGCTGAGCCGGTCCCAGGACAGGTTCCAGCGCTCCAGCGTGCCGGGGCGGAAGTTCTCGATGAGCACGTCCGCGTCCTCGATCAGCCGGACCATCAGGTCCTGGCCCTCCGCGGCGGACAGGTCGAGCGTCATCGTGCGCTTGTTGCGGCCGAGCATCTTCCACCACAGTCCCTCGGGCCCGTGCCCCCGCGACGGGTCCGGCCTGCGGGGATGCTCGATCTTGATGACGTCCGCGCCGTAGTCGCCGAGCAGCATGGCCGCGGTCGGCCCGGCGAACAGCGTCGCGGCGTCGATCACCCGTACGCCGTCGAGTGGCCCGTTCACATGCCCTCCAGGAGACGGTCGATCTCGTGACGGTGCGGCATCGAGATGCTGGCGCCCTCCCGCCGCACCGACAGCGCCGCCGCGGCCGAGGCGAAGCGCAGTGCCCGCGCCGGGTCGGCCCCCTCACTCCTGGCCACCGCCAGCGCCCCCGCGAAGGTGTCCCCCGCCGCCGTGGTGTCCACCGCCCGCACCGGTACGGCGGGCTCGCGCAGCCGGGTGCCGTCGCGCGAGCCGTACAGGGCGCCCCGGGCGCCGAGGGTGACGACGGCCTCGGGGACGAGGTCGAGCAGCGCCTCCAGCGCGTCCCGGGGATCGTCGCGGCCGGTCAGGGAGGCCGCCTCGTGCTCGTTGGGCACGATGAGGCCGACGGCCTCCAGCAGTTCGGCCGGCAGCGGCACGGCGGGGGCCGGGGTCAGGATCACCCGCGTGCCGGGAACCCGGGCCGCGGCGACCACGGCGTCCATCGGCAGTTCCAGTTGCAGCAGCAGGGCGTCGGACCGGCCGATCGTCTCCGCGTCCCGCGGCGAGGGGCCGGTGACGGTGCCGTTGGCCCCGGGCACCACGATGATCGAGTTGTCGCCGCCGTCCTGCACGACGATGTGGGCGACGCCCGAGGGGCCGGGCACGACGCGCAGCCCGCTCGTGTCGACGCCCGCCTCGGTGAGCGCGCCGCGCAGGCCCGGCCCGAACGCGTCGTCCCCCACCGCCCCGAGGAAGGCCACCTCGGCCCCCGCGCGGGCCGCGGCGATCGCCTGGTTGGCCCCCTTGCCACCCGGGATCGTGCGGAACGCCCGGCCCGTGATGGTCTCCCCCGGTTTGGGGGCCTGGGCGACGTACGCCACCAGGTCCATGTTGGCGCTGCCGAACACCGAGATCACTGCCGGTCCCCTTCGTTGAGCGCGAGCGTGCGGGCGGCGAGCGACTCGATGGACACGCCGTCGAAGCCGGGCAGGCTGCTGGCCAGCCGGTCCCGGGTCGTCCACTGTGCGGGGACGCCGCCCGCGAGCGCCCCGGCGATCGATCCGGCCGTGGCGGCGGCCGAGTCGGTGTCCCAGCCTCCGGCCACGGCCGAGCCGACGGTCGCGGCGAAGTCCCCGGCGCCGTGCACGAGGGCCGCCGCCAGCAGAGCCGCGTTGTTGACCGTGTGCACCCAGTGGAGTTGTCCGTGCCGCGCGTACAGCCGGTCCGCGACCCGCTCGAAGTCCGGCTCCGCGGCGGCGTCGGCCACGGCCTGCCGTACGGCGACGGCCAGGCGCGAGCCGGGCGGCACCACCGACAGCCCGGCCTCGATCACCTCGTCCACGCTCCCGGCCACGAGCGCCTGCGCGCACATGGCGGCGGCGAACATCGCGCCGTAGATCCCGTTGGCCGTGTGGCTGAGCCGGGCGTCCCGCCACGCCCGGGACGCGGCCGTCGCCGGGTCGCCCGGACTGGCCCAGCCGTACACGTCGGCCCTGATCAGCGCGCCGATCCACTCGCGGAACGGGTTTCGATGCGTGGCGGTCGCGGGTGGTTCCAGCCCCAGGAGCAGGTTGCGGTAGGCCGCCCGCTCGGCGGTGAAGACCCGCCCTGCGGGCAGCGCGTCGAGCCAGGTCCGCGCCACGTCCTCGGTCGTGAAGCCCGGCCCGTGCCGTTCGAGCACGGTGAGCGCGAGCAGCGCGTAGTTGAGGTCGTCGTCCTCGGGCACGCCGTCGATGTTCTCGGCGAGGCTGGTGGCCGCGCTGCGGCGGTTCCACGGCCAGCGCTCGGCGATCTCCGGCGGCAGCCCCTTCGCCGTGAACCAGCCGCGGATCGGCCAGTTGCCGGTCGCCTCGGCGACGGCCCTGATCCCCTCCCGGGGGATCTTCTCCACCGGCTTGCCCAGCAGGCATCCGGCGGCCCTCCCCCACCAGGCGGCCAGGACCCGCCCGGGCTCGGGCCGGACGGCGGCGCGCCCGCCGGGCCAGTCCGGGCAGGACGCGACGATCTCCTCCAGCGAGGAGGGCTCGGGCAGCGGCGAACCGATCGTGGCCAGCTCATCGAGCAGTTCCCCGGCGAGTGCGCGCAGCCCTTCGGGGGCGGGCCCGGTGGAGGCGCCCGCCCGGGGCGGCGCGTCGTGTCCCCCGGCGGCGCGCCAGCGGTCACCGGCGGCCGCCACCTCGGGGATCGCCCCCCGCCCGTCCTCGGCGGCCTGCCGCAGCTCGTGGCCGACCAGGTCCTCCGGCTGCACCCAGGTCAGCCGGATCACCGGGAGTCCTCGTCCCGGCGCGGCCCGAGCAGGGCGTCGAAGGCGGCCTCGTGCGCGCGGCGGCGCTCCCGGTCGGCCGCGTGGACCCGCCGCGCCACGGCCGCCAGCGCCAGCCCCGGCCCGACCAGGTCCGTACGGCTGGCCGCGGCCACCCGCTCCAGCCAGTCGGCCGGGACGGCGGCCCGTCCGCCGAGCGCCCCGGCGAGGGCCCCGCCCATCGAGGCGATCGAGTCGGCGTCGCGGCCGTAGTTGACGCCGCCGAGCACGGTCTCGCGGTAGTCGCCCCCGGCGATGACCAGGAAGGCGAGCGCGAGCGGCAGTTCCTCGATGCTGTGCAGCCGGCTCGGCCGGCGCGCCCCCAGGCCCTGGTCGCGGTAGGTGTCGGCCACCGTGTCGTAGGGCCGGACCGCCGCCCGCAACGCCTCGAACGAGCCCTCCCAGTGCCCGAGCCCCCGGGCGACCGAGCAGACCGCGTCGATGGCGGCCCGGGTGCCGTCGTGGGCCAGCCGCAGACAGGCGGCCACGACCGAGTCGGGTGTCGCGCCGGGCCGCATCGCCTCGGCGACGGCCGCCGCCAGCACCCCCGCCGCCTCCCGGCCGTAGCTCGACTGGTGCGCTCCGGCCAGGTCGACCGCCTCGGCGTACGCGCCGTCGGGGTCGCCGGCGTTGACGACGCCGACCGGGGCCATGTACATCGCGGCGCCGCAGTTGACGATGTTGCCGACACCGGCCTCACGGGGGTCGGCGTGGCCGTAGTGCAGCCGCAGCACGAGCCACTTCTCGGCGAGGAACACCCGCTGGAGCGGCAGCGCCTCGGCCTCCAGCTCGGGGATCCACCGTCTCTCGCCGATCATCTCGGGCACCAGGTGCTCGGCCGCGGCGTAGGCGTCGAGGTGGCCGCCGACCCGCTCGTACACGCGGATGAGGGCGTGCGTCATCAACGTGTCGTCGGTGACGTGGCCGTCCCCCTTGTGGTACGGCGCGATCGGGCGGGCGTCGCGCCAGTCCTCGTTGAAGGGAGGGACGACACCGCGGACGCGGCCCCCGTAACGCTCCTGGATCTGCTCGGGCGTCCATCCCTCGGTGGCCCCGCCGAGCGCGTCGGCCACCGCGGCGCCCGCCACGCACCCCACGGCGCGATCGGCCAGCAGGTCCTCCTGCGGCGTCATCCAGTCCTCCCCCTTGTCCGTACGCGTGACGGGGCGGACCTCATGCGAGCCGCCCGGCGATGTCCAGCAGGTCGGCTCCGGCGAGCTCCGGCAGGCAGCACCCGGCCAGCGTGCGTACCCGCTCGCGCCAGGCGGCGGGCAGCGCGTCGTACCCCACGGCGCAGCCGAGCAGCGCGCCCGTGAGCGCGGGCGCGGAGTCGGCGACCGGCGCGAGGCAGGCCGCCGCCGAGACGCCCGCGCCGAACGCCTCCGGCGTCCCTCCGGTGGCGGAGACGGCGGCGTCCGCGAGGGCCAGCGCGATCGGCACCGTCTGCGCGGCGGCGACGCCGTAGCTGTAGACGTGGTCGAGCACGGCGGCGTCCAGGGCCGGGACGGCGGCGAAGGGCGGGCCCGCCGCCCGCGCCGCCGCGAGCGCCTCGCGCGCCGCGTGCCCGATGGCCGTGCCGGCCGGCAGCGCGCCGAGCGCCTCCTCCATCGCCTCGGCCATCGCGGCGCCCTCCGTCAGCGCGGCGACGGCCCTGGCCGTCGCCACCGCCCCGAGCACGCCGTCCTCCGCGTTGGTGACGCGCGCGTCCTCCACCGGGTCCAGGCCCGCCGCGCCGAATGCGACGGCCCGCACGGCCGCCGCGTCGTCGAAGTGGTGGGGGTTGTCGTGCCCGCTGGCGGGCGGGCGCTTGCCGGCCGCCAGGTTGTCGAGCGCCGCCCACACCGAGACGCGCGCCCGGACGTCGCCGCGGCCCGCGAGGCGGCCGAACGCCTCCGCCCTGTCCTCCCGGATGGTCAGCGCCGTCCAGGCCAGCCACTCGGCGTCGTCGGACGGGCCGAGCGCCAGCGGCGCCACCGGCTGGTTCAGCGCGAACGGCACGGGCAGCGTGGTGACCTGGTGCTCCTCGGCGAACGCGTCGAGCTCCCGGCGAAGCCGCCTGCTCCAGCCGGCCAGCAGCGCCGACCGGTGCCGGGCGGCCGGCCACCCGGCCGCGTCCCCGGCGGCGAGGCCGGCGAAGGCCCCCCGCACCCGGTCGAGCCTCTCCCCCGATGCCATCTGGTCCTACATTCCTTTCACGAGCTCGTCGGCCACGTCGCGGATGTCCCGTCCGGCGACCACGGGCAGGCAGCGCCCGGCCACCGGGCCGATCCGCGCGGCCCAGCGCTCCGGCACCGCCGCCTCGCCGCGGCCCGCCCCCGCGAGGGCCCCGGCGACGGCGGCGGTGGTGTCGGCGTCCCTGCCGAGGTTGGCCGCGGTGACGACCGACGCCTCCACCTCCCCGCCGCCCGCCACGTAGGCGGCGATCGCGAGGGCGACCGCCTCGGGCGCCAGGTCCGTCCACGGGTAATGCGCCATCACGACGGCGTCGTGCAGAGCACGCCCGAAGGAATCGTGCAGGGCGCGTCCCGGGAGGGGACGGGGCGTGCGGGCGGCGACGTCGAGCGCGGCGCGGAGGTTGCGGGCGGTCCAGGAGTCCTCCGGCACCGCCCGCAGGGCCGCCCCGGCCACCTCGCCCGGCGGGGCGCCGGTCATCGCCACCGCGACCGCCGCGGCCACCGCCCGGCCGCCGAGTATCCCCTCGCCGGTGTGGCTCACCCGCCCGTCGGCCTCCGCCAGCCGCGCCGCCTCGTCCGGGTCGCCCGCCGCGAAGATCCCGTACGGCGCCGCCCGCATGGCCAGGCCGTCGGACCAGCCGTGGGCGTGCCACCGGCCGGTCAGCGGCGGCTCCAGGCCGCGCCGCAGGGCCTCGACGGTGCCGAGTTCGGAGAACCCGGCGCCGCGCATCGGCCCGTCGAGCCGCGCCACGATCTCCTCGCGCCAGGCCCGCGCCACGTCCTCGGAGGTGAGCCCGTGACCGTGGCGCAGGAGCACGGTGGCGGCGAAGATCGTGTATTCGGTGTCGTCGGTGCCGCCGCCCTCGATCTCGGTGAGCACGCCCCACCGGGAGGCGATCTCCTCCGGCCCGAGGTTTTCCGCGGGTGCGCCCAGGGCGTCGCCGGCGGCGAGGCCGAGCAGGCAGCCCCGGGCGCGGTCGCGGACGGAGATCATCGGCTGTACCGCTCCAGCACCTTGTTCCCCTCCTCGACGAGCCGCGTGGCGAGCTCGTCCAGGCTGATCTTGTCGGCGAAGTACTCCTGCATCGCCGGCGTAGCCACCTTGCTCTTCCACTCGTCGTACCCGTTCACCTTGAGGAACGGCGCGACGACGAGGTCCTTCGCCGAGGCGGTGGCGACGTCCCAGCCGTTCTCCTCCGTCGTGAGCGCGGGGTCCTTCGCCGCGGTCGTGCTGGTGGGCAGCAGCCAGTCACCCTTGGCCAGTTTCGCCTGGTTCGGGCCGTTCAGGAAGTAGGCGATGAACTTCAGCGCCTCGTCGGAGTGCTCGCTGTCGGCCGCGACCGACAGCGTCTGGGACACCGCGCCCTGCTGCGAGGTGACGCCCTTCAGCGGCGGCAGCGTGACCCACTCGAACCCGCTCGGCGCCTGCTCGGCGACCTGCTGGCGCAGGTACACCCCGGCGGGGAGGATGGCGTACTTCCCGGCGAAGAAACCCGGCAGCGGGTCGGCGGTGCCCATGCCGAGCGCGGACGGGTCGGCCGACTTGTCGGTGTAGAGCTGGTCGTGGATGCGCTGCAGCACCTCCCGCTCCTGCGCCCCGGCCTTCACCGTGGTCTTGCCGTTCTGCGTGTCGAAGAAGGTGCCGCCGAAGTTCAGCGCCAGGTTCAGCACCTTGTTGACCGGCGACTTCATCGGCCAGGCCACGCCGTACGCGCCCTTCTTGGTGAGCTTCTTCGCCACATCGGCGAACTCGTCCCACGTCCACGGCGCGTCCGGGGTGGGCAGGCGCACACCGGCGCCGTCGAGCAGCTTCTTGTTGGCGATGAGCACCTGCGACTCCTGCAGGAACGGCACGCCGTACACGCCCTGGCCGCTCTTGCCGTCGGAGAAGGTGACGGTGTCCCACGCCGCCTGCGGGATGTCGTTCTTCAGCTCGGCGGGGACCTTGCCCGTGAGGTCCAGCAGGAAGCCCCGCGAGGCGAAGCTCGACAGCGCCGGGGAGTCGTCGTGGATGACGTCCGGCGGGTCGCCGGCCTCGAACGAGGTCACGAGCTGGTCGTTGACGTTGTCCCAGCTCCCCTGGACGTACTCGACCTGGATCTTCGGGTTGGCCGTGTTCCACTCGGCGACGATCTGCTTGTTGGCCTCGATCGACTCCTTCTGCCAGGCCAGGCTGAGGAAGCGCAGCCGCACCGGCTGCCCGTTCCCCCCGGACGCGGCGTCGCCGCCGTCGCCGCCGCTCCCGCATCCGGCGGCGAGCGCGACCGCCGCCACGGCCAGCGCGGCACCCAATCTCCTCATGCCGCCTCCTCGCCTTCGGCTCGGAGCGACACTCGTCGATCGCGGTGTTTCCCGATTCGCTCGCTACGCTCGCTCATTGAGACCTCCAATCAATGGTCGCCATGCGGGTCAGCCCTTGACGGCGCCGGCCATCAGGCCGGACCGCAGGCGCCGCTGGATGATCGCGAAGAAGACGAGGCTCGGCACGGTCGCGAGCAGCGACGCCGCCGCCAGCGGGCCGAGCCGGGCGACCCCCTCCGGGCCGACGAAGCGCACCAGCGTCAGCGGAAGGGTCTCCACCTCGGGATCCTTGAGGATCACGAGGGCGAACAGGAACTCGTTCCAGGACGAGATGAAGCCGAACAGCAGCGTCGCGACCACGCCGGGCGCGAGCAGCGGGGCGACGACGGCGGCCAGCGCGCGCAGCCGCCCCGCGCCGTCCACGGCCGCCGCCTCCTCCAGCTCGCGCGGCACCGCCCGCACGTACCCGCGCAGCATCCACAGCGCGAACGGCATGACGAACGTGACGTGCACGACCGTGAGCCCGGCGAGCGTGTTCACCAGCTCCAGCCGCCGCAGCACCATGAACAGCGGAATGATGACCAGGACCACCGGGAAGACCTGGCTGACCAGCACCCACCCGATCGCGATCCGGCCGGCCGCGCTTCGGTGGCGGGCCAGCGCGTACGCCGCGGGCAGCGCGAGCGTCACCGTGATCAGGGCGGTGGCGACCGCGACGACGAGGCTGCGCAGGGCGGCGCCGAGCAGGTCCTGTTCCCCGAAGGCGTCGGCGAAGTTCGCCAGGGTCGGCCGGCGCGGGATCCACGTGGGATCGAGGGCGGCCATCTCCTGCGGCGTTTTCAGGGCGGTGGACAGCAGCCACAGCAGCGGGAACGCCAGGAACACGACGTATCCCAGCAACGCGAGATATTTCAGCGCACGGGTCATGTCAGTCCGCCTCCCGCGCCTGCCGCCATAAATAAAGGCCCAGCACGGCCAGCACGACGATCGTGATCGCCACGCCGAGCGTCGCGGCGTAGCCGAAGAAGCCGTACCGGAACGCCTCCTCGTACGCGAACAGCATGGGCAGCCTCGTCCGCCCGCCGGGCCCGCCCTGGGTGAGCACGTAGACCAGGCTGAACTGGTTGATGTTCCACACGAAGTCGAGGGAGGTGATGGCCACGATCACCGGCCGCAGCTGCGGCAGCGTGACGTTCCAGAAGCGCCGCCAGGCGCCCGCGCCGTCCACGCTGACCGCCTCGTACAGCTCTTTGGGCACGTTCTGCAGGCCGGCGAGCAGCACGACCGTGGTCTGCGGCATGCCGGTCCACACCCCGACCACGATCACGGCGGGCAGCGCCAGGGAGAAGTCGTGCAGCCAGTCGACGCGCGTGCCGAACAGGCCGTTGAGCAGGCCCGCGTCCGGGTGGTACACCAGCCGCCACATCAGGCCGATCACCACCGGCGGCATGGCCCACGGCACGACCGCCAGCACCCGGGCGACGCCGCGCAGGCGCAGGTCCTGGTTCAGCAGCAGCGCGAGCCCCAGCGAGGCGAGGAACTGCAGCACGGTCACCGACAGGCCCCAGACCAGGCCGATGCGGAACGACTCCCAGAAGTCGCCGTCCGACAGCAGCTCCGCGAAGTTCTCCAGGCCCACGAACGAGGTCTCGGTGTTGCGGCCGGACCGCGCGTCGGTGAAGGCCAGCAGGATGCCGTAGAGCAGCGGGCCCACGCTGAACACCAGCACCGGCACGAGCGCCGGCAGCATCAGCGCCAGCGCGCCCCGGGAGCGCCGGCCGCCCTGTGACCCACCCTGGGACCCGCCCTGAGGCCCGCCCCGCGACCCGCCGTACGGCCGCTCGGCGAGCGCGGTCACCGACCGTCCCCAGCGGTGCCGGGAAGACCGGGAACAGCGGTCGAGCCGCGGATGGTGAGGCTCGGCCGCACGACCGTCACCCGCGGCTCGCGGGGGCCGTTCTGCAGCCGGTCGAGCAGCAGCGTGGCCGCCGCCCTGCCGCGCTCGGCCGAGCCGAGCGAGACGCTGGTCAGCGTCGGCCAGGTCACCGAGGCGAGATCGGTGTCGTCCATGCCGACCACCGCCACGTCTCCGGGGACGTCCCGGCCGTGCTCGCGCAGCACGTCGAGGGCGCCGAGCGCGATGAGGTCGTTGGCGCACATCAGCGCGTCCAAGCCGGGCACGCGCGACAGCAGCGCCCGCGCGGCGCGGGCGCCGCTGTCGCGGTAGAAGTCGCCCACCTCGACCAGGTCCTCGTCGTACGGCAGGCCCAGTGCCTCCAGGGCCTCCCGGTAGGCGGCGGCGCGGGCGGCGCCGGGAACGGTGTCGAGCGGGCCGTTGAGGAAGCCGATGCGCCGCCTGCCGATCGCGTACAGGTGGTCGAGCGCGAGCCGGACGCCGGTCCTCGAGTCGGTCCGCACGTTGTCGACCGGCGCACCCTCCGGCATGCCTTCCGGTAACGCGCCGATGACGACGACGGGGGCGCGCGCGGCGACGATGGCCCGCACGTGCTCCTCGGTCACGCCGCGCAGCGGGCTGATGATGAGGCCGTCCACGTAGCGCTCGCGCAGCCCGCGCAGCACGCCGAGCTCGTCCTCGGCGTCGCCGTCGGTGGAGTGGATGAGGAGCCGGTAGCCGGCCTCCTTGAGCACCGGCTGGATCTCGCGCACCATCGCCACGTAGACCGGGTTGCCGATGTCGGCCATCGCGAAGGCGACCTGGTCGGTGCGGCGGTTGCGGAGCGAGCGGGCGACCGAGTTGGGCACGTAGCCGAGCTCGTCGGCCGCGCGCATGACGCGCCGCACGGTGTCCTCACGCGTCGGAAGCCCGTTGAGCACCCGTGACACCGAGGCGATCGACACACCGGCGCGTTGCGCGATCGTGGTGATCGTGGGACCCTCGGTCACCGGCCACCTCACTTGGAAGAGAGTGTCCTGTAATCGTTTACCAGCCAGTAACGTGAGCGATCGGTAAACGTTTACGGCTGGATGAGTCCATATCAAACCCGCCCCCGTGGAGAGCGTCAAGTAACGAAGAGGTAAACCGCCTAGATCACCAAGACGCAACAAGCCGCGCGTTGGTTCTGCTCTTCGGCCAGATTCGCCCTAGAATCCGCCGATGTGAACGAAGGTCACGAGGACCCCCCGAAGCTCCCCATCAGGGAGCGCTCTCCTCGGCCCGGGACAGGCCGCCACCGCCGGCCACTCCCCGCCGACCTGCCGCCCGACGCGCCCGCCCTGGTCCTCGCGGTGCCGGGCAGGGCCGGAGAACCGGCGGGCCCGAACGGGGACGTGGCCATGGAGGTCGCCTCCATCGTCAGGATCGACAACCCCCAGATCGACCTTCGCATCGTCTCGCTGGCGGACGGCGGCGCCGATCTCACCAAGGAGTTCGCCTCCATCTCCGCGCAGCGGCCCGCCGACGGACCGGCCGCGGTCGTCGTCCCGCTCGTCACCGGGCCCCATCCGCGCGTGCTGCGCGCCGTACGGGACGCCGTGACGCAGAGCGAGGCCGCGGTGAAGATCACCGATCCGCTCGGCCCGCACCCGCTGCTGGCCGAGGCCCTGCACGTGCGCCTGGCCGAGGCGGGCCTGGCCCGCGCCGACCGGATGCGCCTGTTCAACGTCTCCTCCCCCGTCGACGGGATCATCGTTGCGACCGCCGGGGGCGACGAGGCCGCCCGCGGGGCCGACGCCACGGCCGTCCTGCTGGCCGCCCGCCTGACGCTCCCGGTCGTCCCCGCCGCGCTGGACGGCCAGCCGAGTGTGCGCGACGCCGCCGAGCGCCTGCGCAACATCGGCGCCAACCGGCTGGCCATGGTGCCGTACGTCATCGGGCCCGAGGCCGACCGTGACCGGATCACGACGGCCGCCGAGTCGATCGGCGCCGGGTGCGCCGAACCCCTCGGCGCACACGAGTCGGTGGCCCGCATGGTGTGCGTCCGGTACGGCGCCGCCTTCGGCGAGATCGAGGGCTTCGACGACCTGTCCGACTGAAGGTCGTGTCCGGCGAATCGAGCCCTGCTGCGCGTGGCCCAGTGGCGCCTCGCCGCGTTACCCGGGCGCTCCCGGTAGACGGGGCCTGCCACCCGATCACCCGGCGGGGCGCGCCACCGGCTGCCTGAGCATCGTCTTGGGCCGAGGATCGGTGAAATCCGTCAGGTAGATCTCGTGGTGCAGCCCGTTGCGCACCAGACCGTGCTCGGTCATGAACGCCTCCATCACGTCGAGCGACGCCTTCTCCTCGCTGTAGGGCCCCTCGTGGAGCAACTCCACACACTCGCCCTCGGTGAAGGTGACCACCTGGACGCGGTCGACGGCCGCGCCGGACACACGCGCCCGCTCACGTGCCGCCTCGACCACCCCCGCCTCGGGAACGTCGGGCAGCGGCACCAGCAGATGCCATCGCCACTGATCGCGCGGCACCTCCAGCGGCGGCCTGGAGATGTCCTCCACCCACCAACGACCCTCCAGCGGCCCTGCGGGGCCGCCCATGACGGAGGCCACAGCGTGAAGGGCGCCGATGGCCGAGACATGCTCGGCACCGCCGGGCTCGCCCATGCCGGTGACATTGAGGCAGGTGACGGGGCCATAGTGGACCAATCGCGGTGTCATAGCCCCTCCAGAGCAGTCATCAGATGGGTGATCAGCACCGCCACGCGCCGAAGTTCCTCGTTCATGCCCCCAGCATGGGGTCTCCCAGTGTGGGAGAGTCCAGCCGTGAGTCCTTGATCAGCAGGGACGAAGCAGCCGGCATGCCGGCCAGAAAAGTATCGGTACGGTGGCGAAAGTATCGAGCCCTCCCGCTCGGAGCGTCACCGAGGCCCGCACCAACGGGTGAACATCAGGGCCGCGTAACTTTCATCGCCTCCGCCGACGCCCGCCCCACCGCCGAGCACACGTGACCAGGAGCGATCCGCCAAGACGACCCTCTGGGCAGGGAACCGGCTTTACGCGAGTCGTTGACAGCCCGGCCGGATGGTCTGACACTTTCGCCGTCTGTCCGATAATTTCGCCCAAGCGAAGGGCCTCGACCACTGTCGATCCGGGTCACGAACCGCGACATGGTCCTCAGGTCGGCGACCGCGTGACGACCGGCCGACCTCCGCCGCGGTGCGCGACGCCGGCGCGGTGGCCGTCACCCCGGCAGCACGTAGGCCGGCCGCCCTCGGCCCGTTGAGGAGGAAGTACGTACATGAATCACATTCCCGTCCGGATGAGAAGCCGCGGACGCGGCGGT
This sequence comes from Microbispora sp. H10836, assembly GCF_012999525.1. Lineage (NCBI taxonomy): Bacteria > Bacillati > Actinomycetota > Actinomycetes > Streptosporangiales > Streptosporangiaceae > Microbispora > Microbispora sp. H10836. The sequence goes on along the minus strand of NZ_JABBWU010000002.1, from coordinate 574,673 downwards.
GTGCGGCTGTTGATCGGCCGTGTCTGCGCCGTGGCACTGGCCGCGGCCGTGGCGCTGCTGCCCGGCGTCGCCCACGCCGCCGTCACCACGAACCAGACCGGCACCAACAACGGATACTTCTTCTCGTTCTGGACCGACAGCCAGGGCACGGTCTCCATGGAGCTGGGCTCCGGCGGCAACTACAGCACGTCCTGGCGCAACACCAACAACTTCGTCGCCGGCAAGGGCTGGAAGCCGGGCACGCGCAGGACCGTGACCTACTCCGGCAGCTTCAACCCCTCCGGCAACGCCTACCTCGCGTTGTACGGCTGGACGCGGAGCCCGCTCGTGGAGTACTACATCGTCGACAACTGGGGCACCTGGCGGCCGACGGGCACGTACAAGGGCACCGTCACCTCCGACGGCGGCACCTATGACGTCTACCAGACCACCCGCTACAACGCGCCTTCGATCGACGGCAACCAGACCTTCAACCAGTACTGGAGCGTCCGGCAGCAGAAGAGGACCGGCGGCACCATCACCATCGGCAACCACTTCGACGCGTGGGCCCGCTACGGCATGCCCCTGGGCAACCACGATTACCAGATCCTCGCCACCGAGGGCTATCAGAGCAGCGGCAGCTCCAACATCACCATCGGCGGCACGACCGATCCCTCGCCCTCGCCCTCTCCCGCGGTCTCGCCCTCCTCCCGCCCCTCGCCCACGGTCTCGCCCTCCTCGCCGGGAGGCACCGGCGCGTGCCGCGTGTCCTACACGAAGAACGAGTGGAACAACGGATTCACCGCCGAGGTGACCGTCACCAACACCGGCAGCGGCACGATCAACGGCTGGACGCTGGCCTGGTCCTTCTCCGGCGGCCAGCAGGTCACCAACGCCTGGAACGCCACGGTGAGCCAGAGCGGCTCGTCGGTGACCGCGCGCAACGTGTCCTACAACGGCTCACTGGCTCCCGGCGCGACCGCCTCGTTCGGCTTCCAGGGCACCCACTCCGGCAACAACCCCAACCCCTCCGCCTTCAGCCTCAACGGCTCGGCCTGCACCACCGGCTGACCGGCACGACCGTGCGTCACGGCGCGGTAGCCGCGCGAGCGGGGAGCGGGCGCCTTCGGGCCCCGCTCCCTCGCCGCAGGGGCAGTGCGGCGGCAGCCGCGAGATCAGGGCAGCGGGCGGCGGCCGGGGAAGCCGAGGTCACTGCGGTGATACCAGCCCAGGTCGGTCTCCCCCTCCAGCCAGCACAGCCGTACGGACACGCCGCCCAGCACGGCGGGGAAGTCGACGAGCAGCGGGGCGACGCCCTTGATCTCGATCTCCTCGGCGTCGAACCAGCTCAGGATCTCGTCCATCCGCGCCTCCAGGCCCTTGGCCTCCGGCAGGCCGCCGAGGGGTGAGGCGCCCGCGTGCCGCAGGTCGTGGGTGAGCTCGGCCAGGTCGGCGCGTACGGCGACGAACTCCCGGGCGTGCTGGAGCACCACCGGCATCAGCGATTCGGCCTCGTCGACCGTGAAGATCCTCGCCACTCTCCGGACGCTATCGCATCGGCCCCCGCGAGGCTCACAGGCGGCGGCGCAGCAGGCGGAACTCGTCGCCCTCCGGATCGGCGGGCACGTGCCGGTCCTCCTCGCCGGTCCGGCCCATGCGGCTTCACCCCCGGACCGTCTCCTCGTGCAGCGGGCAGTGACCGGCCTCCGGATGGGCCAGCAGCCATTCGATGCGGCCGCGGCTCTCGTCGTCCGCCGGCGTGTAGACCACGATGCGGGTCTCCGGCGGCGCCGCCAGCGCCATGCTGGTGGACGTCAGCCTGATCAGCCCCACCGAGGAGTGCTGGAACAGCTTCATCCGCGCCCCCGGCCTGGCCACGTCGTGCGTCGCCCACATCCGCGCGAAGTCGGGGCTGGCCGCCGACAGCCGGGTGACGAAGTTCGTCCACGCCGGCTCCCCCACGTGCCTGCCGAAGGCCGCTCGCAGGGTGGCGACCATCTGGGGAAGCTCCTCCTCCTTGTTCACCAGCGGGCAGCAGCAGCCCGGCATCGTGAACACCCGCCACAGGACGTTGCGCTCGAGCCGGGGCCGGCCGACCACGGACGCGAAGATCGTGCCGTACGCGGCGTTCCAGGCGAGCAGGTCGTACCGGCCGTTGTAGACGCAGGCGGGCAGCGGGTCGAGCCGGCCCAGGATCGTGTGCACCTCGGCGTCGAGGCCGTCCCCGGCGTCGCCGGGGCCGGCGACCTCCGGCAGGTCGGCCAGCCGGTAGAGGTGCTCCCGCTCGGCCGCGTCCAGCCGCAGCGTGCGGGCGATCGCGTCCAGCACCTGCACCGACGCGTTGATGGGGCGGCCCTGCTCCAGCCAGGTGTACCAGGTCACGCCCACGCCGGCGAGCTGGGCGACCTCCTCCCGCCGCAGCCCCGGCGTACGGCGGCGCAACCCGGGCGGCAGCCCGACGTCCTCGGGCCGGATCCGCTCGCGCCTGCTGCGCAGGAAGGCCGCGAGCTCCTCACGCCTGGTGTGCCTGCTGCGGGTCCCCGTCGTCACCTCTCCATCCTGGCGAGTGTGCGGACGCGTTGCCAGGTGGTGTCGCTACCAGTATCCGCAGGCTCTCGGCACCGGTATCGCGGCGGCCGCATCGTTGCCGCCATGACCACTGTCGCCACCCGCGCGCCGGCCGCGCGGCGCACCTCGCCGGCCCTGCTGCTCACCGTCATCCTGGCGGGGCAGTTCATGGCCGTCCTCGACGCCACCATCGTCAACGTCGCCGCGCCCACGATGCGCGCCGGCCTCGGGGCCACCGGCTCCGGGCTGCAACTCGTCGTCTCCGGCTACACCGTGGCGTACGCGATCCTGCTGATCACCGGGGCACGCCTCGGGGGGCTGCTCGGTTACCGGCGGCTGTTCCTCGCCGGGCTCGTGGTGTTCACGGCCGCGTCGCTGATGTGCGGGCTCGCCCCCTCGATCGGCGTGCTGATCGCCTTCCGGCTGGTGCAGGGCGCGGGAGCCGCCCTGATGGTGCCCCAGGTGCTCAGCCTGATCCAGGTCACCTTCGACGGCGCCGCCCGGGGACGCGCGCTCGCTGTCTACGCCACGGTCATCTCGGCCGGCGCGGTCGTCGGCCAGGTGCTCGGCGGACTGCTGGTGACCGCCGACCTGTTCGGCACGGCCTGGCGGCCGGTCTTCCTGGTCAACGTGCCGATCGGGCTCGCGCTGCTGGCCGCCGGCGCCCGTACGCTGCCCGCCGTCCACGTGCGGCGCGAGCAGCGGCTCGACGTGCCCGGCCTGGTCACGTTGTCGCTCGCCGTCTGCCTGCTGGTCGTGCCGCTCGTGCTCGGCCACGAGGAGAACTGGCCGCTGTGGGGGTGGATCTCCATGGGACTGGCGGTGCTCGCGTTCTGCGCGTTCCTGCTCGTGGAGCGGCGGGCGGCGCATCCGCTCGTCCCCGGCCGCCTGCTGCGCGCCTCCGGGGTGGCCGCCGCCGCGTCGGGTGTCTTCCTCGTGATGGCGGCATACGGCGGCTGGCTGTTCGCCATGGCCCTCCACCTGCAGGGCGGCCTCGGCGACAGCGCCCTGCGGGCGGGCTGCCTGTTCATCCCCGCGGCCGCCGCCTTCGGCCTGACCAGCCTGAACTGGAAGCGGCTGCCGGCCCGCCTGCACCGGCCGGTGATCGTCACGTCCGCCGTCGTCACCGCCGCGGGCGAGCTGGCCCTGGCGGCGGCGCTGGCCGGCGGCGGCCACGGCGAGCCGCTGCTGGAGATCGCTTTCGTGGCCATCGGGGCCGGCATGGCGGGCACGTTCGGCCCGCTGATGGCGGTGGCGCTGGCCCGGGTCGCGCCCGCCGACGCGGCCGACGCCAGCGGCCTGCTGGCGATGATGCTGCAGCTCGGCCAGGTGGTCGGCGTGGCCGTCTTCGGCACGCTGTTCCTCAGCCTCGCCCCGTCCGCGCACGCCGCCGCGGTGACGTCGCTGTCGCTGGCCGCGGTCTCGCTGGCCGCCGGCGGGTGCGCGGTACCTCTCCTGCGCACCCGCCGGGACGGCCGATGAGTCCTACGTGGGCGCTCAGATGAGGCCGAGGGCGAGCATGGCGTCCGCCACCCGCCGGAAGCCGTCGATGTTGGCGCCGGCCACGTAGTCGCCCGGCATGCCGTACGCGTCGGCGGTCTCCAGGCAGCGGGCGTGGATGTCGCTCATGATCTCCTGGAGCCGCCGCTCGGAGAAGTCGAACGTCCACGAGTCGCGGCTGGCGTTCTGCTGCATCTCCAGGGCGCTGGTGGCCACGCCGCCCGCGTTGGCGGCCTTGCCGGGACCGAAGGCCACCCCGGCCTCCCGGAACACCCGGATGCCCTCGGGCATGGTGGGCATGTTGGCGCCCTCGCCGACCGCGACGCACCCGCTCCGCACCAGCGCCTCGGCGTCCTTGCCGGTGATCTCGTTCTGCGTCGCCGACGGCAGCGCCACCTCGCAGGGCACCTCCCACACGCTGCGCCCGGCCACGTACGCCGCCCCGCTGCCGCGGCGCTCGGCGTACGCGCTGAGGCGGCGTCGCTCGACCTCCTTGATCTGCTTGAGGAGGTCGAGGTCGAGGCCCTTCTCGTCCACCACGTAGCCGGAGGAGTCGGAGCAGGCCACGACGACGCCGCCCAGCTCGTTCACCTTCTCGATGGCGTAGATGGCGACGTTGCCCGAGCCCGAGACGACCGTCCGCTTGCCGTCGAACGACGTGCCCCGCGCCTTGAGCATCTCCTCCACGAAGAACGCACAGCCGTAGCCGGTGGCCTCGGTGCGGACCTGGGCGCCGCCGTAGGTCAGCCCCTTGCCGGTGATCACTCCGGACTCGTACCGGTTGGTGATGCGCTTGTACTGGCCGAACAGGTAGCCGATCTCCCGGCCACCGACGCCGATGTCCCCCGCGGGCACGTCGGTGTACTCGCCGATGTGCCGGTACAGCTCGGTCATGAAGCTCTGGCAGAAGCGCATGATCTCCCGGTCGGAGCGGCCCTTCGGATCGAAGTCCGCGCCGCCCTTGCCCGCGCCTATCGGCAGGCCGGTCAGGCTGTTCTTGAAGATCTGCTCCACGGCCAGGAACTTGATTATGCCGAGGTAGACCGAGGGGTGGAAGCGCAGCCCGCCCTTGTACGGCCCGAGCGCGCTGTTGAACTCGACCCGGAAACCACGGTTGATGTGCACCTCGCCCTGATCGTCCTCCCAGGGCACCCGGAAGATGATCTGACGTTCCGGCTCGAAGATCCGCTCGATGATCTTCTGCTCCGCGTACTCGGGGTGCTTGCCGAGGACGGGGCCGATGCTCTCCAGCACCTCGCGTACGGCCTGGTGGAACTCCGTCTCGCCCGCATTGCGGCGCAGGACGTTGTCGTAGACCGCCTCGAGCCTCTCGTGCAGCATCAACTCTCCTTGCTGTCTGTTTTCTCCCTATCTCACAGTAGAGGCATCCGCGTTGTGAGCAACGCAGTCTCAAGATCCGGGACGCACGAGGGCCCGCCAGACGTCGATGACGAGCACGGGGCGCATGCCGACCGACTGGTACAGGCCGAGCGCCGGAGTCGTGTTGTTGCCGTCGACGTGCAGGATCGTGCCCACCCGCCCGCGCCGCTCGTCGGCCTCGAAGGCCCGCGTGAGCAGCAGCCGGCCGAGGCCGCGCCCGCGGAAGGCGGGCCGCACCGCGAGCGTGCGGACGTAGCCGCAGTTCTCGTCGGGCACGAAGTGGTTCGTGCCGAGCAGCATGGCCGCGGGCTCACCGTGGACGCGGGCCAGCAGCAGCTGCGTCCAGTCGTTCGCGCTGGACGCCTCCATCTCCTCGGCCCACTCCTCGAACGTCTTCGGCACGAATCCGAAGTGCTCGGCGAAACCCTCCTGCTGGACGGCGTGCGCCGCGCGCAGCACCTCCTCGCCGCCGGGCGAGCCCGCTTCGACCGTGACCCCGGGCAGGAAGACGGGCCGTACACCGGCGTGGTCGGTCCGCATGCGGTGGAAGCTGGTCGCGGGCGCGAAGCCACGCTCCTTGGCGGCCTCGCGCATGACGGTGTCCTGCTCGTAGACGCTGACGTCCACCACCGCGTGGTCGTGCCCGGCCTCGCGGGCGAGGCCGCCGGCGCGGCCGAGCGCCAGGTCCCACAGCAGCGCGGCCGCGCCGGGCTCCCGCGCCTGCACGTCGATGTCCACGTTGTCGCTGTCGCCCTTGCGCCTGGCGTAGCCCCAGCCGAGGAGCCGCCCGCCCGAGCGGACCACCCAGCTGTCGTGCTCCAGGTCCAGCTCGCCGAGGGTGTCGGCGACGTCGTCGAGCGTCCAGTCGGGCTTGCCGGTCACTTCGATGTCGTGCTCGGTGACCAGCTCGTGAATCGCCGCCGTGTCGGCGGGCGCCGGCCGCCGGATGTCGTAGTCGTTCATGTCACTGGTTGTACGCAGCGCGACTTGTGGGCAGCTTGCCGAGGAGTTGGCGGCGTCTCCGCGCCTGCTCCACGTGATCTGGGGCGGCTCTCACCGGGGGACGGCGGCGGGTTCGAACAGCACCCGGGCCCGCACCTGCCGGAACCCGCTCCGCTCCAGGTCCGCCGACGCCTCCGCCCGATGCGCGTCCACGTCGGCGATCACCTCCGCGGCGCCGCCGCCGGCCAGGACCCTGACCGCATCGGCCAGGAGGTCACCCCGGGCGGCCCCGTCGAGCACGCCGAGATAGGCGATGAGGGGATAGCACGCGTCCCCGGCCGTTCCGGCCAGGCCGACCGGCTCTCCCGCGTCCAGCGCCACACGCCAGCGGCCGATCGGTCCCGTCCACCAGGCCAGCGGATCGGTGGCCGGATCCACGCCGGCGACCGCCCGCGCGATCTCGGCGCCCGTCAGCAGGTCCGGCTCCGCGATCCGCGCCACCAGGGCGTCGATCTCGGCCGCGCCGGCGGCCGGGCGGAAGGTGTACCGCCCGGAGGGCGCCGCGGGCGGCGTGCCCGTCCAGGAGTATCTGAGCCGCTCACCACGCTCGACCAGGCCGGCGAGGCGGGCCGCGGCCATCGGCGCCTCCACCACGGCGAGGACGTCCGGCCGGCCGCGCCAGTGCGGCGGCAGGGCGGCGTAGTACGACCCGGGCCCGCCGAGCGCCTCGTGCGCGGCGCGCAGCAGCGCGGCGCCCACCTCCGGCTCGGCGTCCAGGTCGAAACGCTCCAGCCAGGGAGCGCCGGCGGCGCCCGGCGGCAGCAGCCAGGCCGCCCGGCCGACGACGCGCCCGGCACGCAGGGCGACCCAGGTGCGCTCGGGCCGGTAGCCGCCGCCGGCGATGCCGTCGGCGTAGCCGACCTGGCGCAGCTGGGGCAGCGGATCGGGCATGGAGTCGAACAGGCTCTCCTCGCCCGCGACCAGCGGACGGATGACCACCTCGGTCATGGATTGATCCTCCGGGAAGGCGAACGCCCCGGATCAGATCCGCGCGAACGCCGGAGCGCGGACGGGGCGCAGAACATCGGACATTGTTCTGACCTCCTTCCTGCTCGACGGCGTACCCGGAACCTACTCGCCGCGTTCGCGAGCCGCAAGACCGCCGATCATCGGGACACCCGGGATCGCGCCGGCCGGCCGCGGGCCCGTGAAAGTTTCCCGCGCGGGACCCGGCCGGCGGGCGTACGCGCAGGTCGGAGAACAGACGCCCGTCTGCCGGTTGCCCCGGGCACGGCGGGCGCTTTCGATGACCTTGAGCCGGAAGCCCCCGTCCCGCCCCGGGAGCATGTGATGCCCAAGCGACTGTCCGCGGCATTCTCCGTCGCCGTCTGCGCCGTGGCCGCCGCGGCGGCGCTCGTCGTGACCCGGCCGGCCCCGGCGGACGCGGGGACGGGCGGTTTCGACTTCACGCGGGCGCAGGTCGTCGCGACGAACCTGCGGGTGCCCTGGGGCATGGCCTTCCTCCCCGACGGCAGCGCACTCGTCTCGGAACGCGACACCGCGATCATCGTGCGGGTGCGTCCCGGATCCTCGCCGGAACAGGTGGCCATGGTCCCGAACGTGAAGCCGGGTGGCGAGGGCGGCCTGCTCGGCATCGCGCTCTCCCCCACGTTCGCGCAGGACCAGATGGTCTACGCGTACTACACCAGCGCATCGGACAACCGGGTGGTCCGGTTCAGGCTCGGCGCCCCGCAGACCCAGCAGGTGATCCTCGCCGGCATCCCCCGGGGCCCGTCGCGCAACGGCGGGCGCATCGCGTTCGGCCCCGACGGCCTGCTGTACGTGGCCACAGGCGACGCCGGCTACCCGGCGAACGCCCAGGGATCGAGCCTCGGCGGCAAGATCCTGCGCGTCACCCGGGACGGCGCGGTCCCCGCGACCAACCCGTACTCCGGCTCGCCCGTCTACAGCTACGGCCACAGCAACGTCCAGGGGCTCGCCTGGGACGAGGCCGACCGGCTGTACGCCACCGAGCTCGGCCAGAACACCACCGACGAGATCAACCACATCCAGCCGGGACGCAACTACGGCTGGCCTGCCTGCGAGGGCGTGTGCGGCAACCCGAACCTCGTGAACCCCCTGGTGACCTGGAACTCGGCCGAGGCCTCGCCCAGCGGCCTCGCCTACGCCAACGGCACGCTCTTCGCCGCCGCCCTCGCAGGCAAGCGGCTGTGGACGGTGCCGGTCGGCGGAGGCGTCAGGACGGGTGATCCGGCGGCCGAACTGCGGGGCTCGCCGGGCCGGCTGCGCACCGTGGCGGTCGGGCTCGACGGATGGCTCTGGGTGACGACGAGCAACCGCGACGGCAGGGGGACGGTAGGCCCCGGCGACGACCTGATCGTCCGGATCCCGCCCGTCGGCACGGGGCCGCCGTCGAGCCCGTCGCCGTCGGCCGGTCCCCCGCTCTCGCCGTCGCCCGTCCCGTCGCCCTCGTCGCCGGGCGGCTCCTCGCCGTGCCCCTCCCCTTCGTCCAGCCCGTCACCGTCGCCCTCACCGTCCCCCAGCCCGTCGGCGTCCCCCAGTGCCTCCCCCTCGCTCAGCCCTTCACCGTCGCCGTCCCCCAGTCCCAGCCCGTCACCGTCGCCCTCACCGTCCCCCAGCCCGTCGGCGTGTCCCTCGCCGTCGCCCAGCCCCGCACCCTGCCCCTCCCCTTCGCTCAGCGCTTCACCCTCGCCCTCGCCGTCGCCCAGCCCGTCATCGAGCCCGTCGTCATGCGCCTCACCGTCCCCCAGCGCGTCGCCGTCGCCCGGCCCGTCGGGTACACGATCATGTGAAGCGACGATCCGGCTCCACCTCAGTTGGGCGGCGGCCTCCTGGGGCGAGCTGACGGTGCGGAACACGGGAACCCTGACCATCACCTCGTGGATCGTCACCTTCAAGGTCCCCAACGGTCTGAGCTACGTGCACATGGGGGACGGCAACTACGCCCAGCCGGGAGCCACGGTGACCGTCACCAGCCAACCCTCGAACGGTGTGCTGCCGCCGGGCGCGTCGGTGACGCGGCAGTTCGCGATCGGCTGGGCCGGTGCCGCCGTCGATGCGCCGGTGGCCACCTGCACGGTCAGATGACGCCTGTCCGCCATGCCGGCGCCCGCCCGGCCCCGATCGCGCGTACGGGGCCAGGTCCGGGCGTGGCGGACGCGTTCGACGGGGCATGAGCCGCAATCCCACATCTCGACCTGGAGCCTTCGATGTCCAAACGTCTCGCCGTGGCAATCGCGACCACCCTCAGCGCGGTGCTCGCCTCCACCGCGCTCGTCGCGGCCCGCCCCACCGCCGCGGGCGCGGCGACCGGCGGATTCGACTTCACCCGGGCGCAGGCCGCCACGACTGGCCTGCGGGCGCCCTGGGGAATGGCCTTCCTCCCCGACGGCAGCGCCCTCGTCTCCGAACGCGACACCGCGACCATCGCGCAGGTGCGTCCCGGGTCCGCGCCCGTGCGGGTGGCCACCGTCCCGAACGTCTCGCCGGGCGGCGAGGGCGGCCTGCTCGGCATCGCGGTCTCCCCGGCGTACGCCGCGGACCAGTGGGTCTACGCGTACTTCAGCTCCGCCTCCGACAACCGGGTGGTCCGGTTCCGGCTGAGCGCGCCGCAGACGCAGCAGCCGATCCTCACCGGGATCCCCCGCGCCCAGTTCCACAACGGCGGGCGCATCGCGTTCGGCCCCGACGGCATGCTGTACGTGGCCACGGGCGACGCCGGGAACTCCGCCAACGCGCAGGACCTGAACAGCCCGGGCGGCAAGATCCTGCGCATGACGCCCGACGGCGCGGTCCCGGGGGACAACCCGTTCTCCGGCTCACGGGTCTACAGCTACGGTCATCGCAACGTGCAGGGGCTCGCCTGGGACGAGGGCGGCCGGCTGTACGCCACGGAGTTCGGCCAGAACACCTGGGACGAGATCAACCACATCCAGCCGGGCCGCAACTACGGCTGGCCGGTCTGCGAAGGCGTGTGCGGCGACTCGCGCTACACCAACCCCCTCGTGACGTGGAGCACCGCGGAGGCGTCGCCCAGCGGCCTCGCCTACGCCAACGGCACGCTCTTCGCCGCGGCACTGCGCGGGACCCGGCTGTGGGCGGTGCCGGTGAGCGCGAGCAAGGCCGGCACGCCGGTGGCCGAGTTCCAGGGGACGTACGGACGCCTGCGTGCCGCCGCCGTCGGGCCCGACGGATGGCTCTGGGTGGCGACGAGCAACCGCGACGGCAGGGGGACCCCGGCCGCCGACGACGACCGGATCATCCGCGTCCCGCCGGCGGGCGGCCCGTCACCGTCGGCGAGCCCCTCACCGTCGCCCTCCGCGTCGGCGAGCCCCTCGCCTTCCCCCAGCGCGTCCCCGTCAGCAGGTCCGCGCGCGTGCTCCGCGGCGTACCGGGTGGTCAACCAGTGGCAGGGCGGCTTCCAGGGCGAGTTGACGGTGCGCAACACGGGCACCGCGGCGACGTCGTCGTGGACCGTCACCCTCACCTTCCCCAACGGCCAGCGCATCACCCAGATGTGGGGCGGGCGCTACACCCAGTCCGGGGCCACGGTCACCGTCACCAACGAGTCCTGGAACGGCACGCTCGCGCCCAACGCGTCGACGACGGCCGGTTTCACCGCGAGCTGGACCGGCGGCGCCAATGGGACGCCGGCCCCCGTCACCTGCACGGCCGCCTGACGCCCGCCCGGGTCAGCGTGGCGCGACGAAGAGGGTCTGCGTGGCCGTGCCGACCTCGCCGGACTGGTCGAACAGCGTGGTGCGGGTGAGCCCGCGTCCCCGTGGGCCGATCGTCGTGGCCGCGTCCAGGCAGATCCACTCTCCTTCGGGGGCGCGGAACAGCGAGATGGTGAGGTCCACGTTGGCGAAGAGGTAGGCGTCGAAGTCCAGGACGCCGCTGATGCCGTTGCCGCTGTCGGCGAACATCGCGAGCCGTTCCAGCGGCGTGGTCTCCTCGCCCTCGACCAGCGGCACCCGCGTCCTGCCCCACGCCACGGCGGGCCCGGGCTCGTCCGGGGACCCCTTGACGAACCGCCAGTCCGTGGCCCTGCCGTACCCGAAACCCCGTGCGATCCAGGAGTCCGCGTCGCCGGGGGCGGGCGGCGGGACCGGCGCGGGCGGCGGCGCGGCCTCGCTCGCCGGGCTGCCGGCTTCCCTGATACGCCACGCGGTCGCCCTGACCAGCTCGCGCCCGCCGGAGGCGACGGAGGCGCCGAGACACTGCACGCGCCTGCCGTCCCTGATCATCTCGGTGCGCACCTCCACCTCGGCGACCGGGACGGGTGCGAACACGTCCACCGCCAGCCGGGCCTCCGGAAGCCCGGGGAAACGGCTGGGGACGCGGGCGAGCTCGTGCACCAGCAGCGCGGTGACCGGCCCCATGTGCTGATGCCCCGGATCCCACGGCCCCTGCGTGTGCTCCGTCGCCTGGTACCGGCCCTGGCCGAGGGGGACGTACATCGTCATGGAACAAGATTCTAGAGGCGGCCCCGAATCGCGGCCGAGCCCGGTCAGGGCCGGCCCGCCTGCTACCCGTAGCGTCGGCCGTTCCGTCCCGTCCGCCGATTCGCCACCGGTGTGGTGATGGTCACGGGGATCCCCGAGGGGGCCTGGGCGCCAGTGATACGTCGTAGTTCGGCCTGGCCCGAACAGACTTGGCTGGTCTGCGGGACGATACCGGCGTCGGCCATCAGGCGGGTCACGGCACGGCGCTGGTTGGGCAGGACGAGGGTGACGACGCTGCCGGACTCGCCGGCGCGGGCGGTGCGGCCGCCGCGGTGCAGGTAGTCCTTGGGGTCGCTTGGCGGGTCGACGTTGACGACGAGGTCGAGGTTGTCGACGTGGATGCCGCGGGCCGCGACGTTGGTCGCCACCAGCACCGTGACGTGGCCGGTCTTGAACTGGGCGAGGGTACGGGTGCGCTGGGGCTGGGACTTGCCCCCGTGTAGCGCGGCGGCGCGTACGCCGCTGTTCAGGAGGTTTTCGGTGAGCCGATCCACGGCGTGCTTGGTGTCCAGGAACATGATCACCCTGCCGTCGCGAGCAGCGATCTCCACAGTGGTGGCCTGCTTGTCGGCGCCTTGGATATGCAGCACGTGGTGCTCCATCGTGGTGACCGCGCCCGCCGAGGGGTCAACCGAATGGACCACCGGGTCGGTCAGGTAGCGGCGGACCAGCAGGTCGACGTTGCGGTCCAGAGTGGCGGAGAACAGCATCCGCTGGCCCGAGGGGCGCACCTGGTCGAGCAGGTAGGTGATCTGGGGCATGAAGCCCATGTCGGCCATCTGGTCGGCCTCGTCCAGCACGGTGATGCCGACCTGGTCCAGGCGGCAGTCGCCGCGCTCGATGAGATCCCTGAGCCGTCCGGGGGTCGCGACGACGACCTCGGCGCCACCGCGCAGAGCGCTGGCCTGCCGCCCGATCGACATTCCGCCGACGACGGTGGCCAGCCGCAGCTTCAGTGACCGGGCGTACGGGGTGAGCGCGTCGGTGACCTGCTGGGCCAGTTCCCGAGTGGGAACGAGGATCAGGGCCAGCGGCCGCCGCGACTCGGCGCGCTGTCCGGAGGTGCGGACGAGCAAGGCCAGGCCGAAGGCGAGCGTCTTGCCTGACCCGGTGCGCCCCCGCCCGAGGACATCCCGGCCCGCCAGGGAGTTCGGCAGCGTCGCCGCCTGGATCGGGAACGGCTCGTTCATGCCCAGGCTGGTGAGCACCTTCATCAGCGCGGGCGGCATGTCCAGTTCAGCGAATGTCGCGGCTGCCGGCAGGGCCGGGGTGACGGTGACCGGCAGTGCGAACTCCCCCTGGAGCCCGGCGGGACGCCGCCCGGGACCACCGGAACGCCTGGGGGTGCCTGAACGGCTCAGCGCCGGCGAGCCGAATCGGTCACCCCTGCCGGGGTTGCCAGAGCCGCCCGTACGGGTGGAGGAGTAGTGGTCGTGCTTGCGAGTTGCATGGTTCATGCAGAACCTTCCTCGATGCGGCACGTGTCAGTGATTCCCGGCGCAACGAGCGGCACAAGAATGGCGAGCACGAGCCGAAGAAAGACGAGGCGGCGGAGAGCAGGCCTCGTTTGTCGAAATGATCGACATTTGCCGAAAAGAACGGCGGCTGCGATGCAGATCAGAGGGCTGGAGCGGACTTATGCCCGAACCGGAGCCATTAGTGGTCCATCCGGTGTGCCGCGGAAGAACAGACATGCTTGTGAGGCCGTCACGGCGCATTGGGTACCACAAGAGCAACGCACTGGGGCCCACACCCTACGGTGCGGGCCCCAGTTGCGTGGTGCGTCAGCGTCAGGCGGCGACGATGTTCTCGGCCTGCGGGCCCTTCTGGCCCTGGGTGACATCGAAGGCCACCTTCTGGCCCTCGCGCAGCTCGCGGTAGCCGCCGTTGGAGACGATATTGGAGTAGTGCGCGAAGACGTCGGCACCGCCGCCGTCCTGCTCGATGAAGCCGAAGCCCTTTTCCGCGTTGAACCACTTCACGGTGCCAGAAGCCACGTTGATCTCCTTTGATAGGTGTAAAGCCGAAATCCGCATCGGGCAGATTCCGCGTCGCCGCGATAGGCCCACACCCGGAGAAGACCGGAAAACAAAAATGCACCTGAGGTTACATACCGTCAGGTGCACACAAGTTTTATGGGTACCACAACTGCAACTGCCACCAACCTAGCACACGTGCGGCCGTGCCGCACATGCCCCGCAGCCGTCGGCACCATTCGCACGCCCTTCGAACGCCACCGATCACGTGGGCTGTGCCAGAGGTTGTCAAGACCCCGCCCGGCCAGATGATGGGGGAAATAGGGTGCTGGCATGGAGTATCGACGACTTGGCACCACCGGTCTGCAGGTCAGCAGGATCTGCCTGGGCATGATGAGCTACGGCGAGCCGGCCAAGTGGGGCGGCTGGGTCCTGGACGAGGAGCAGGCCGAGCCCATCGTGCGCAAGGCGGCCGAGGGCGGGGTGACCTTCTTCGACACCGCCGACGTCTACTCGGCGGGCGTCAGCGAGGAGGTCACCGGACGGCTGCTGCGCAAGATCTTCCCCCGGCGCGACGACTACGTGCTCGCCACCAAGGTCTACTTCCCCATGGGCGAGGGCAGGAACGACTACGGCCTGTCCCGCAAGCACGTCATGTCGGCCATCGACGCTTCGCTCGCCCGCCTCGGCACCGACTACGTGGACCTGTACCAGATCCACCGGTGGGACGACGAGACGCCGATCGAGGAGACGATGGAGGCCCTCCACGACGTCGTCCGGGCCGGCAAGGCCCGCTACATCGGCGCCTCCAGCATGTGGGCGTGGCAGTTCGCCAAGGCCCAGCACGTCGCGGACAAGAACGGCTGGACCCGCTTCGTCAGCATGCAAGATCATTACAACCTGCTGCACCGCGAGGAGGAGCGGGAGATGATCCCGCTGTGTCTCGACCAGGGTGTGGGGCTGATCCCGTGGAGCCCGCTCGCACGCGGCCTGCTCGCCCGCGCGGGCAAGCCGGCCGACACGACGCGGCAGGTCGGCGACGGCGCCAGGCAGGAGCAACTGTACGGCGGGCCCGCCGACGAGGCGATCCTCGATCGGGTGGCGCGGACCGCCGCCGAGCGCGGCGTCTCCCCCGCGACCCTCTCCCTCGCGTGGCTGCTCGGCCGCCCGGGAGTGACCGCCCCCATCGTCGGCGCGACCAAGGGGCACCACGTGGACGACGCGCTCGCCGCGGTCGGCCTGAAGCTCACCGACGAGGAGATCGCCCTCCTCGAAGAGCCGTACCAGGCCCGCCCGCAGCAGTTCTAGACAGACGACGCGGGCGGGGACGTCAGCCGTCGGTGGTACGGCGGCGCCGGGCACGGCGCGGGTAGGCCTTGGCCGTCTCGGCCAGCCGCGCCGCGTGCTCGGCCTGCTTGCGCCAGTGCCCGTAGGCGTCGCCGCGCTGGGCGAGCCGGTCCAGCTCACGCATCGTGTCCAGCGGGATGAACGCGGGCTCGGCGTCCCGCCACGGCGTGCCGGGCAGCGGCATGAACGTGTGGGTGTGGATGCGCGCCCCGAGATCGGCGAGGTCGGCGGCGAGCCGCAGGGACGCGTCCTGGTCCTCCGGCGTCTCGCCGGGCAGCCCGAAGATGAAGTCGACGTTCGGGCGGAAGCCGTGCTCCACGGCGATGCGCACGGCGTCGCGCACCGGCTCGCTGCCGTGGCCGCGCCCGGCCGCGGCCAGCACGCGGTCGGAGCCCGACTGCGCCCCGATGATGATGTTGTCGTTGGCCACGTAGCGCTTGAGCAGCCGCATCGCCTCGGGCGTCACGTGCTCGGGGCGGATCTCGGAGGGGAAGCTGCCGAAGAACACCCGCCCGTTCGCGGGCAACTCCTCCTTCACGCCCGCCAGCAGTTCCTCCACGGCGTCCAGCACCGGCTCCGGCCCCTGCGTGCCGTACGAGAGGGAGGTGGGGGTGATGAAGCGGACGTCGCGCAGACCGTGGGCGGCCATCCGGCGGACGTGCTCGCGCACGCTGTCCACGCCGCGGTGCCGGAACCTGCCGCCGAACATGAAGGGCGTCTGGCAGAAGCGGCACGTGTAGGCGCAGCCCCTCGTGATCTCGATCGGCCCGAAGTGGCGGCGCCGGTCGGGGAAGGACGGGAAGGCGTCCAGCGGCAGTTGCGGGGCCGGTGGCGTGCGCAGCGCGACGCCGTCGGCGTCGCGCACCGCCAGCCCGGGCACGGTGGTGAGCGGCCGGTCCGCGCGCAGCGCCTCGACCAGCGCGACGATCGTCGGCTCGCCCTCGCCGATCGCGGCGAGATCCCAGCCGGCGTCGAGGACCTGCTGCGGCTCGGCGGTGGCGTGCACTCCGCCGGCGATGTGCAGGACCCTGGGGTCGTCGGCGAGGGCGCGCACGGCGGCCAGCTCGGCGGCCATCGCCTCGGCGTCCGGCGAGTAGAACGACCAGAGGACCAGGACCCGCTCCGCGGAGCTGCCCGCGATGTGCGCCGCGGTCTCCTCGGGGGTGGTCCCGAGCCGCACGTCGCACTCCGCCTTCGCGGTCTCCAGCGCGCCGAGCAGCGCGTTCACGCCGTACGTCACGGCCCTGCGATAGCGGACAACCACGGACACATCCACGCTCACCCTGGCAGGGTAGTGCCACCGCCCGTCTCCCCCGCACCGCCGGAGGCCAGCGAGCGGATCGCAACACGGCCACGACCAGTTCACCAGGTCACTTGCGACCAGACCAGCAGCGATGGTGAACCAATCGGCCCGCACCCTGGTGCAGCATCCCCGCCTGGTCGCGCAACCTCAGCACCGCGGTCTGCGTCATCTCGCCGACCGTCTGGACGACGACCTCGTTGCCGGCATCGTCCTCCACACCGGCGCGGCCCTCCCCTTCGGCCCCCGCCTGCACACCATGCCGGTCAGCGCCCCGCCAGGCGTGACGCCCGGGTCGACCTGAGATGCGATGAAGTGATCACCTAACGCCGGAAGGCGGCCCGCGTCCGGGACCGCCTTTCGGCGTCTAGCAGTAATCATCCTCGGTCTTGCTCCGGAAATCCTCCTCCGAGCTCTTCCTCCCGGACAGGCCCAGAACTTGGTCTGTACCGGCGAAGTCTTCCGGTATGTCCGTGAGCTGGAATGCGTTGGCGATCGGAAAATCGTCAGTAAGACGTGCTGTGACATCGAGGATGGGCGGCAATGGCTCTTGCAGAGGTATGTCCTGCTTCTCAAACCCACGCGCGTCCCCCAGCACGATGACCCCGGCCCGTTCCTCTGTCCCAGTCGGTTGCGAGACCTTCCACAGCAGGCGTGGCGACTGTTGGTCCTGAACCAGGAAGGAGGACAGGGACTCCCCCGGGCACAGCGGCACCACGAACCTGAGCCGTCCGTCGTCCGTACGACCGACTCCGACGGGCCGCGGCAAGTCGTCCGCGAGGGGCGGGCGGCACGCCGCCACCGTCAGCAGCAGCAAACAGGCTGACAAGGTGCGCCGGCCGTACGAACGCGGGCGGTGAGAGGCCCTGGCGACAGCTATGGAGAGCTTCCTCAGCACTTGTAAGTATTACCCTTCTGGTCCGCCTCCCGCTCATAAATATTGACGCAGGGGTCGAGGGGATCGGTGTTGCGGATGTAGTAGACGAGGAACGTCGGCCAGAAATGCGTTTGATTGTAGTAGAACTGCCACTGCCTCATATGCTCCGCCTCATGATCCAGTAGGATCTTGGTAGGCGTCGCGTTGTCGATCAGCAGGATGTTCCCCACGGTCGTCCCACCGCGCCCGAAGTGCACGCCACTCTGCAGCCCACTGCAGACCTTTTGTCCTGTCGTCGGGTTCGTGTTACAGTGCCCGCCTTCGCTTACCGCCCACCTCTCCACCGCCAGCATGAACTTGTCGTAACTCAAGTTCGGGTTCGTGTTGGCGAGGAACATGGCGAGCTTCAACGGCAAACCCCAGACACTCGACGCCCTGGCGACACTGCTTGGTTTACAAGGTTTCACGGTCGTGTCTTCGCACAGCCATTCCCGAAGATTCAGCCACTCCTGCGCGATCAGTTGCTTGCACTTCTTCGAACTGAGGTGCTCATGACAGTCGTCGAGTGCTTTGGAAAACTTCTGCCCCTGCTGGTACGCGGAGTACAGCTGCTTTCCCGTCACACCGTTTCCACCGCTCGGCAGCATGCCGATGATGTGGTCCAACCCCTTGATGTCCTTGGTTTGCATCATCGCCCAGACGGCAAGATCCTGATTCTCTTGCTTGGTCATCATGGGATTGTAGTTCTGCAGATAGAGATTGCGGGCTTCTTCGCTCATCTTCCAGTACGGCACCCCCTCTTCGATGGGGCGGCCGTTGTTCATCACGCCCAGCTCCTTGGCGCGCTCATCCGAGAAGTAGAAACGCGGGTCCGGCGGAGGCGCCGATGCGGCGAGATTCTCCCAGTAGTTGTGCTCGAAGTACTTGGTGCAGGCGTTCAAGTCGCCATGGCATGTACCGCTCTCGTCGATTCCGAAGCCACCGGGGCCGAGGTTCACGACAGGGGTGGGCGGGTTGAAGTAGGCATCGCACTGGCCCACGGTGCCGTGGCAGACTCCGTCCGCGCCGATGTCGACCTTGGGCGCATGACCCGACGGATCGATCATGACCAGCGGTGAGGCCATCCCATAGCTGTAGCGGTTGGCCCGTGCCGACGGATCCGGTTCGAGGGTCATGGTGTCGCGGCTGGTGAAGGTGCCGGTGCCGGGCTGGTACCAGCGGGCGTGCATGTTGACCTGACCGGTGTCGCCATCGGTCCACTCGCCCTGGAAGCCGAGCTGGGACCGGGTGCCCGTACTGGTGACGGCCTGGCCGAACGGGTTGTAGGCGGTGGAGCCGGCGAGGCTTGTGGCACCGGCGGTGAAGGCCGCGACGACGTCCCCGTGTCTGTCGGCCATCTGGAACTGCCCCGCGTTGGCGCCGATCTTGGCGGACAGGACGTCGCCGAAGGCACCCCGGCCGTAGGTCTCCTGAGCCGCTCCGGCTCCGTCCGTGACCGCGACCAGGTCGTTGCTCGTGTCGGCGTAGACGTACGCGGTGGTGGTGCCGCCCCTGGTGCGGCCGGTCATCCGGTCGAGCGCGTCGTAGGTGTAGTCGGCGTTCCCGTCGCCGACCATGCGGTCGAAGGCGTCGAAGGAGTAGGCGTTGACCGCACCGTCCTTGGTCGCCGCTGCGAGCGTGCCCCGGGGGGTGTAGGTGTAGTCCACGCCTGCACCGGAGGTGAGGCGGTTGCGCTCGTCGTAGGTGAAGGTGTCGTTCCCCGCCCGCGTGCGGTTTCCTGACGCGTCCCACTCGTACGCCGTCGTCGCCGAGGACGGGTCGGTCCAGGAGGTCAGGCGGCCGGCGAAGTCATAGGTGTAGCTGTTGCCGCCCGCCCCCGCCGTGCCGGAGGTGACCTTGGAGGTCAGGCGGTCCTCCTTGTCGTAGCCGTAGGTGATGGACGCCATGTCCGCGCCGCCCCCGGACCTGAGCGCGTCGCTGGTCAGGCGACCGAGGGCGTCGTAGCCATAGGTTCGCCGCGGACCGCCGCTGCCGTAGGTCGAGGAGGTGAGACGGCCGGCCTTGTCGTAGTCGTAGCCGACGGTGACACCCGTGAGCGGGTCGACCGCCGTCTTCAGCCGGTCCTTGCCGTCCCAGGTGAAGGTCGTGGTGCCGGCCGCGTCGCCGCGCTGGACCAGGCGGTCGTTGGCGTCGTAGGCGAAGCTCGCCTGGTCGACTCCGCCCTTGGCGGTCTTCAGCAACTGGCCCCGGTCGTTGAGCGTGAAGGTGAGGTCGCCTGCCGACACGGCGCGTCCGGCGAGGTCGTAGCCGAAGGTCTTCGGGGCGGTGGGGGCAGTGCCGCCGCCGCTGCCGGCCTGCTGGGTAAGCCGCCCGAGGTTGTCGAAGGTGTTGGTGACGGTGACCCCGCCGGGCTGGACCTGCGTCACCGGATTGCCCGCCGCGTCGTACCTCGTGGTCCAGGTGCGGTCGGCGAGGTTCGGATGCTGGGCGGTGGACGGCTCGATCACCGATTCCACCAGCCCGAGGCTGTTGTAGGTGGTGATCGAGGTGTTGCCCCGGCCGTCGGTGTACCGGGTGCGCGCACCCGTCGCGTCATAGCCGAACGAGGTGGTGATCGAGCCGTCCGCGCTGACCGGCTCGACCATCCGCGTGATCCGGCCGAGCGCGTCGAAGTCGTAGGTGGTGTTGTGGCCCTCGGCGTCGGTGCGGCCGACGGGGTTGCCGTCCCGGTCGTAGTCGAACGAGCGCGTGCGGACGATAGCGCCGCCGGAGTCCAGATCCCGGACCGCGGTTGGGTGTCCGGCCAGGTCGTAGGTGATGCTGCTGGCGTTGCCGAGCGGATCGGTGACCTTGGTCTGGCGTCCGGCCAGGTCGAAGGCGAACGTCGTCGTGTCGCCCTCGGGATCGGTCAGCTCGGTGGTCTCCCCGGCGGGGTTGACGGTGGCGGTTGTGGTGTCGCCCCCGGGCCGCTTCTCGGTCAGGAGGTTGTCCGCGTCGTCGTAGGTCGCGTACGAGGTGAGCGCGGCTGTGGTGGGCTTGCGCTCGATGACGGTCGAGGTGATCGGGCGGCCCAGGTCGTCGTACGTGGCCTCCTGGCGAGCGCCGGTGGGGTCGGTGACCGACAGCAGTTCACCGTTCAACGTGTAGGTGTAGTCGGCGTGCCCGGGAGTGGCGCCGCTGGTCGCCGGCGGCTGGGCCACCCGGACGAGCCGGTCGAGGGCGTCGTAGGTGTTGGTGGTGACGTTGCCCCGCGGGTCGGTGACCGACGTGAGCCTGCCGGCGGCGTCGTACCCGTAGCGGGTGACCGGGGTGACGGCGGTGCCCCCCGGCGGGGTGTAGGACGGCGCTGTAGCCGTCTTGATCTGCCCCGTCCGGTCGTAGCCGACGGAACTGGCCCGGTTTTCCGGATCGATGACGTCGGTCCGCTCACCGGCCGTGTCGTAGCCGTACCGGGTGACCGGGCGCTGGGTGGCAGGGGAGCCGCCCGCGCGCTCGACGGCGACCGGCGGTTGCTTCGTCTCGACGAGCTGCCCGACGGCGTCATAGCGGTTCAGGGCGGTGTGGTCGAGCCGGTCGGCGCCCGAGGTGTTGCCGCGCGGCGAGGTGACCTCGGTGACCAGTCCGCGTTCGTCGTACTTCCAGGTGGTGATCAGGTCGGTGTCGCCGTTCTCGACGATCTGCTTGATCCTGCGGTCGGCGGCGTCGAACTCGGCCGTCACGCTCTCGGTACGCGAGGTGCCCGCGGCGGTCCTCGTCGTGGAGATGACGTTGCCGTCGGCGTCGTAGCCGAAGCCGGTCCTGCGCGCCAGGCCATCGGGGTCCAGGGTCTGAGAGGTGAGCAGGCCGGCCGCGTCGTAGGTGTAGTCGGTCCGGGTCTTCCCGCCACCCGTGACCGTCTTCAGCGGGTTGCCGGCCCAGTCGTACTCGTAGGAGGCGAGCACCACGTCGCGGGGTGTGGCCGAGCCGTTGAGGCGAGCGTCGTCGGCGATCTCCTGGGACAGCAGGTCGTCGTCCCAGTACGTGTAGCGCGTGGTGCGGCCCATCGCGTCGGTCTTCGCGGCCGGCCGTCCCGCCGAGTCGTAGGCGTAGGAGGCCAGGACCACGTCGGCCGCGGGCTGCGGGGCGGCCGGACTGCCTGTCCAGTTCTTGAGGGTGACCGTGGCCTTCTCGCCGCGCGGGGTGTAACCGAACTCCAGCGGGGTGCCGGCCGGGCTGGTCGCGGAGACCAGCGCGCCTGTGGCGTCGAAGGAGTACCTCGTGACGCCGCCCTCGGGGCCGGTCATGGTCGTGACCCGGCCGAAGGCGTCGTAGGTGTAGGTGGTGACGCGGTCGGGGTCGGACCCGGTCAGGTCGTCCAGCGTGGAGGTGAGGACGTTGCCGTCGGGGTCGTAGGCGGTGCGGACCTCGGCGGTGTGGGTGGCCGAGGTGATCTCGTTGGCGACGCCGGGACCGGTCGCCTTGACGACGCGGCCCATGCCGTCGTAGGCGTAGCGGGTCGTCACACCATCCGGTTCCGCCGCCGACACCACCGTCTGGCTGGTCCTGCGGCCGAGGGCGTCGTAGCCGAACCGGGTGACCAGGCCCGCCGCGTCAGTGGTCTCGGCGAGGTCGCCGTTGGACCTGTAGCGGTAGCTGATCTCGGCGCCGTTGGGCTTCTTCGCGCTCTTGAGCAGGCCGGCCGGCGTGGTGCCGCCGCCTTCCGCCGGCTCGGTGCCGTCGGTGTAGGTCCAGCTCCTCGAACGCCCCGAGGGGAAACCGGGGGTGACCGGTCCCGCCTGTTTGACCCTGTCGCCGTACTGGTCGTACTCGAAGGTGGTGAGGTAGGTGCCGTCGTTCTCGTCGGCGGATCGCGCGTCCCGGTATTCGGCGACCTGGTCGTTGCGGCCGTCGAAAAGGTTGCCGATGTCGAGGAAGTAGGAGTAGTACTCCGTGCCGCATGAGCCGCTCGTCCTGCAGGTGGTCTTCGCCAGCAGGTTCCCGCGCGCGTCGTTGGCGAACTGCCGGGCGTTGCCGTTGCGGTCGGTGATCTTCGCGACGAAACCACCGGTGTCGTATTCGTACCTGGTCGTCTTGGCGAGCTGGTCGGTCCACGAGACGAGGCGGTCGTCACGGGAGGCGTCGTTGACGTAGGTCAGGGTCCCGTTGCGCGGGTCGGTGACGGCGACCGTGGCGAGGGACGCGCCCGTGGAGTCCTTGGTATACGCGGCGGACGACAGCTTCCACAGGCCGCCGTTGCGGTCGGTGTGGGTCAGCAGCCGGCCGCCGTCGGCGGCGTAGGTGTTCACCGCGCTCACCCGGCCCGACGGCTGCGTGATCTTGATGAGCTGACGGCGCGCCGTCCGGGTGCGGTAGTGCGTGGAGACCTGCTCCGCACGTAGCGGCTTGCCGTAGACGGCGACCTCGTCGATGGAACCGGCGAAGGGGAAGGGCCCGCCGGAGCTCACCGTGCCCGGCCAGCCGGAGGAGCCGAAGCCGTAGCCGATGCGGGCGTCCCACTGACCCAGATGGGCGATCTGCCTGGTCAGGGAGCCGACCTCCTGGCCGTCGAGATACAGCGTCTGCGTGGACCTGGCTCCCGACAGCGCGACGTGGTGCCAGTCGCCGTCGTTGACCGCCGCGGCGGAGGTGATCGGAGCGGCCGTTCCCGTCCAGAACTGGCCGCGCAGCCTGCCGTCGGTGCCGACGTAGATGGCGGGAGTGTAGACGCTGGGACTGCCCTTGGCCGAGTTCTGGTAGCCGAGGATGGTGCCCGAGCCCGTGGTCTTGAACCACGCCTCGATCGTCGTGTCGCCGCCCAGGCCGTTCACGACTCCCGGGGGCAGGGACACGTACGACGAGCCGGCCGTCCCCCTGAAGGTCATGGCGGTGTCCGGCGATCCCGTCAGCGGGGCCAGGGTGCCCCCGGTGGCGTCGGCGGTCGTTCCCGCGATCCTTCCGTCGTCGACCCCGGAGACCGACTTCATCATGTTGGCGATCACGCTGCCGATGCCGGTGCCGGTCTCGTTGAGCCGCCAGTAGCCGACCGGCCTGCTGTCCAGGACCGCGCTGCGGTACTGCGAGTCGTCGCCGTACTCGTAGCGGACGCACTCGCCGCCGGAGGCCGGCGGGCAGACCCTGACCAGATAATCGCCGTCGTAGGCGTAGGTCCAGGTGATCGGCGAGCCGCCCACCGGGTCACTGGCCACGCCGGTCACATGGCCGCCGCCCCAGGTGAAGGTCAGGGAGCGGCCGCCCGCCCCGGTGACCCTGGCCAGCTTGCCGTCCGTGCCGTACTGCAGGGTCTGCGTACGGCCGCGGCTGTCGGTGACCTTCACCAGCCGGCCCGCGGAGTCGAACCAGTAGGACGTGGATTCCTTGTCCATGAGGCGCCAGCCACCACCGGATTGGGTGGCCAGGGTGGCGTACGTGCCCGCCGGAGAGGCGTAGGTGCCGTCGCCCTTGGCCGCGAACCGCCACTGCCGCCCGTCGGGATAGGTGATGAGCACCGTGGAGGTCAGCGGCTCGTTCTCAAGCCGCGTGTCCCAGCGGGTGGTCCAGCCGGCGCCGAAGGCTCCGTCCTTGCGGGGGTCCAGGCTGTTGTAGGTACGGTTCACCGACAGCGGCGGCCCCACCGCGGCGACCGCCAGATCGGTCTCGGTGTGCGTGTAGTTGCCGGTGACGTGGTTGAACTCCCGGCCGTCCGTACCCGCCGCGAGCAGGGCGTTGATCGACGCCTGCTCGGGAACGGCGGTGAAGCTCCGCCATGACGAGGTGGCCGTGGCCGCGCTGGTGGCGGCCTGGGCGTACCACCAGTAGGTCTTGCCCCACTGGAGCTTGCCCGAGGGGACGGTCCAGGCCCCCTTCACCCAGGTCGAGGACTCACACCAGGTCCAGTTGTCCTTCGGCCCGGCGCAGACCTGGTACCAGTAGGAGGTGGCGGCCTCCCCCGGCACCTGGGCGTACGCCGACAGGGACGGTGTCAGAGAGCCGACCTGGTTGTTGTCGACCGGCGTGAACTGCTGGAAGGTCACCGCGGTCAGCGGCATCGACGTGACCACGGCGGTCTGCCACGAGGACCAGGCCGAGTATTCGATGCCGTCGTACGCCCGGGCCCGATAGGTGATGGTCTGGCCGTCGGCCAGCTTGCCCGAGGGCACCGCCACCGTCGCCTTGCCGCCGGAGGAGATGCCGCTGGCCGTGCCGCTCCACACCTGGGTGCCGCCCACCTGCACCTGGAAGTCCGCCGACAGCGACTGTCCGGCGTCGGCGTCGGTCAGCACCGCCGACAGCACCGGCGTCAGCGAGGTCACCACCCCACCCGTCTCGGCGGCGACCGTCGGCGCCGCCGACGGTGTCGCCACCGCCGGCGCGGTGTTGGGCAAGGTGTAGGTCAGCGCCAGGGTCGGCTTGTTGCTACTGGCCTCGGCCGAGGCGAAGGAGCGCACCGAGGTGTAGCCCTCCTCCGGTCCGCTCAGCCGCACCCCGCGGTTGGAGCTCGGAGTCGCCAGCCACTGCTGGGCCATGTACGTCAGATCCCAGCTCATCGACTTCGGGCTGGACGAGCTGCACCCCGACCCGTTCGTGCCGGGGATCTCGTCGTACCACTCCGCGTCCGGCTGGGAGTACCAGTTGATGCCCGAGGACCAGGATTGCGTCACCCGCGCGGCGGTCACGGAAACACTGCTGCACGCGCTGGACGAAGTGTTCCACAGCGTCAGCGTCGCCGCCGACAACGAAGCCGCCTGCGGCATCCCCGAGGTGTCGAAGCGCAGGAACGCCCGGTCGATCACGTCGTCGGAGCTGGAATGGCTCGACGTGCCCGCCCGCAGCGTGGACGACGAGGAATAGCCCGTCCCAACCGAATACGACCCGTCACGCCACACCTGACCCTCGACATAGGTGTCCGCGCTCGGAGTGAGGGTCAGGGTCGGGTCCACCCGGACGGGATAACGTGTGGCGGGATCTTTCAGATATTCGGCGTCGGGCCGCAGCACCAGCGTCCGCCGGCCGTTCTCCTTCACGACGCGCGTCTCTATCTTCCCGATCTTCCCGTCCGGACCCTCCCGGTCGCCGCCTTTCCCGGGGGACGGCGAGGGTGCCGCGGAGGCGGTCGGCGGGGCGCCCTGCTCGCCCGCGGCGTACATGACCGGTTCCGGGGCCACGGCAACGACCTTGCCCGCGTCCGACCGCACCTCCAGGCCGCCCGCGGCGGTCCGCGCGACGGCCAGCCCGTCGGACTCGATCCCCATCGTGATCTCCACCGGCGACTCCGGACGCTCGCGGAGCACCACGTCCTGGGAGAACCCGTCCGCCAGCATCGTGACGACCAGGTCCGCGCCGTCACCCGCCGCGTCGACGTAGGTGGCGGTGTTCCCCCTCACCACCGGCTTGGGCAGCGCCCTCGGCCACGTCAGATCGAGCGTCTCCTTCTCACTCTTGCCGAACCTGACCAGCGGCTTCGCCGACCCGCCCGGGGAGAAGGACACATCCGCCTTGGCGGCTTTCGCCCGGAGCACTCCGTCCCGCTCGACCAGGGTCGTGTCGACCGGCACCCAGGTCCCGTCACGTTCGACGCGGGCGACGCCGGCACTCACCTCGGTCGTGAAGGTCCCGTCGCTGTTGGCGTACGTCACGGAGTTCTCGGTCGTCTCGCCCGGGACGAGAGCGCGAGTCCGGGTGCGGCGGGCGGCGGCCAGGGCGGCGAGACGGTCGGAGGAGACGGCCCTCCCCTCCTTCACCGCCGGTGGGGCCACGACGCCCGGGGAACCGGTCGCCTTGGGAGCGGGAGCCTTCAGCTCGGGCGGCAGCGGCGGAGGTTTGTCGAGCCCGCCCCCGGCCGGCTCGCGTGACGTCTTGTGCCGCTGCTCGACGGGCAGCCCTTCTTTGACGCGACCGGCCGTCTCCCGGGCCGATAACCGGCCCGCCCGCGTGGCGTCGCCGCCGACCAGGTGCGGCAGGCCGTCCGCTGTTCCCGCCAGTTGCTTCGGAGCCTCACCCGTGGGCAACGCGACCGAAACGAGGGGGAGATCGTCGTGCGCCGCCGCCGGCGACATCCCCGTCACGATCAGTCCCGATGACAACGCCATCTGAAGCACCGTCGTCGCCCGGACCAGGAAACGCGAAGACCACATGACTCGTCACACTCCAAACGCTCTGGCGAGGCGCGGGAAGAATCGCCCTCCAACCGCCGGCGAGTTGATCAGCCAGTGGCCATGTCGTGAGCATGCCGGGCTCCGGAATGAGAGTCATTCGCGTTCTCTGCACGGCGCACGGCGATTTGTGCACAGGAGAGATCGCGGCAGCGCTGTCCACCCACGGGCAACTTGTATAAGCTAAGTTAGCTTGCTAAGTTAGTTCCTCGGCGGATTTGAAGGAGAAAGAGCGCTTGGCGGCGGAGCGGCGATTCCCCGCAGCGATGACCTGCCGAGGGACGAGTAATGCAGATTCTGGAATGGAGCACCGAAGATCTGGCTGTCCGGGATCGGTTTCCCTCCTGGTACGACGCCATGTCACGGGCACATGTGCACAGCTGGCTGGCCACAGACCACCCCGCGCGCTTCAACGCGTCGGCGCGGGTCTTCGACCTCGGCGGGTTGCAGTTCTCGGTGATGAGCCACAACACGCTGCGGGCGAACCGGCCTTCGAAGCTCATCCGGCAGTCGGATCCGGAGGTTTTCCAGCTGCATCTTCTCCTCCAGGGCGCCTGCGGCTTGAGTCAGGCAGGTCGGAACGTCACGGTCCAGGCCGGACATTTCCTCCTCGTCGATTCCTCCCGCCCGTACGAAGGGTGGCGAGGAACCGACGACGACCCGGCCAAGTCGCTGCTCGTCCAGTTCCCCCGAGTCGCGCTCGGTCTGCGGTCCGACATGGTCGGGCAGCTCGCCGCCGCGCCGCTTCCCGTCCGGCCCGGCATCACCGGCGTCCTGGCCGGGCATCTCAGGCACCTGGCGGAAAACGCCGAAGGGCTCACAACTCGCGATTCGCCGGCGGTGGCCGCCGTCACCCTCGACCTGATCGCGGCCGCCTACGCCGACCGGATCGAGGCCACGGCCCTGCTGTCACCCGAGTCGCGGCGGCAGGCCCTGCTGTCGTCGATCCACGACTTCATCCGGCAGCGACTCGGCGACCCGGGCCTCACCCCTGAGACGATCGCCGCGGCACACCAGATATCCGTCCGGCACCTGTACAAGCTCTTCCAGCACCAGGGCGTGACCGTGGCGGCCTGGATCCGCCGCTGCCGCCTCGAACAATGTCACCGCGATCTCGCCGATCCCCGGCAGAGTTCCCGCTCCATCAACGCCGTCGCCGCCCGCTGGGGCTTCGCCGATGCGACGACATTCAGCCGCGCCTTCCGCGCCGCCTACGGGATGTCACCACGTGATCACCGCCATCTGGGCGGGATGACGTGACGGTCCCCGGCGGCGTACGTTGCCGGAAGTCGAGCCGGGGCGGCAGGCTAGCCGGATGCTGATCAGACGAGAGAACCCCGGCGACGTCGAGGCCGTCCGCGCGGTGGTCGCCGCCGCCTTCGCCCCCTACGAGGCGGCCCGCGGCCCCGGCCGGGCGGGCGGGCTGCCGGTCGAGGTGACGTTGCTCGACGAACTGCGCGCCGATCCCGGCTGGCTGCCGGAGCTGTCGCTCGTCGCGCCGGCGCCGGACGGCGGGATCGCGGGTCACGTCGTCTGCACGAGGGCCCACGTGGGGACCGTGCCCGTGCTCGGGCTCGGCCCCTTGGCCGTGCACCCCGCCCATCAGCGGCGGGGCGTGGGCTCGGCGCTCGTGCACGCCGTGCTCGGCGCGGCCGAGGCGCTCGGGGAGCCGCTGGTCGCGCTGCTCGGCGACCCCGCGTACTACTCGCGCTTCGGCTTCCAGCACTCGGAGACGTACGGTGTGACGGCCCCCGAGCCGAAGTGGGGGAAGTTCTTCCAGGTCCGGGTGTTCGATCGACCGGTGCCGCCGCCTCGTGGGCTCTTCGCCTACGCGGCACCCTTCTCCGGGGTTGACGGCGGGTGATCGGTATGAAATGCAGCTCCCCGTGAAGAAGATCCTGACGTGGCTCGTGCTCGTCGTCATGGTGACCGGGTGCCAGGGCACCGCCGAGTCCGCGGCGCCGCCGCCCGTCCGTTCCACGGCTGCGGCTTCGGCCAAGCTCGTCTCGCAGGAGGCCGTGGACGGGCGGACGGACAAACTCGTGATCGACTCCCCGGCCACGGGCGGGCTGCGCTCCGTGTGGGTGCTTAAGCCCGCCGGCTGGAAACCGGGTTCCACCGGCTGGCGCGTGCTTTACCTGCTGCACGGCTGCTGCGCCGGCGGCGCCTGGGACTGGCTGCGGACGGGCGAGACGGCCCGGCTGACCGCCCGCCTCGACGCCGTCGTCATCGTCCCCGAGGGCGGTTCGATGGGCTGGTACGCCGACTGGCGCGACGGCCCCGGCTGGGAGACGTTCCACATGACCGAGGTGCCCCGCCTGGTCGAGCCGCGGTACGGCGCCGGCACGCGCCGCGCGGTGGCCGGTTTCTCCATGGGCGGATACGGCGCGTTCGTCTACGCCGCCCGGCATCCCGGTGTGTTCGAGGCCGCGGCGTCGTTCTCCGGGGTGCTCGACATTCGCGACGACGTCCCCGGATACCGGTCGTTCATGGCGGACAACGGCGTGGACACCGAGGACCTGTGGGGCGACCCGAGCGCCTGGCCGGAGCACAATCCCGCCGATCTCGCCGGGCGGCTGAAGGGCGTGCGCCTCTACGCGTCCTCCGGCGACGGCGAGCCCGGTCCGCTGGACCCGGGACGTCAGAGCGGCGGAACGACCGATCACACCGAGGCCGCGATCATGCGGCAGAACCTGAACTTCGCCAGGGCCGCGGAGAAGGCCGGGGTGAAGGTGACGACGGATTTCTACGGAAACGGCACCCACACCTGGCCGTACTGGATGCGTTCGTTCGAACGAGCGCTGCCGCTTCTTCTACCCTGAGACGCATGGGACGGGCCAATGACGAGGCGGCCGCAGCGCTGCAGGAGTATGCCGAGCTCTTCGCGCTGAACGGCGGGGACGCCTTCCGCGTGCGCAGCTACCAGAGGGCGGCCAAGTCCATCGCGGGATTCCCCGAGGATCTCACCAGGGAGACTCTGCGGTCGATCCCCGGCGTGGGCGAGGCCATCGCCAAGAAGATCGAGGAGTTCCTGGAGCGTGGCAGCTTCCGCCAGCTCGACGACCTGCGCGGCCGGGTGCCCGAGGGGGTGCGCATGCTGACCCGGATTCCCTCGCTCGGCCCGAAGAAAGCGCTGTTCCTGTTCCAGGAGCTCGGCATCGACTCCCCCACCGCGCTGGCCGACGCGATCCGGGCCGGCCGTCTGAACGGCCTGCGCGGCTTCGGCGCCAAGACCGAGGAGAACCTGCTCAAAGGCATCGAGCACATGGAGCGCTCGGGCGACCGGGTCCACCTCGGCGTCGCCACCGATCTGGCCGAGCGGGTCATCGCCTCGCTGCCCGCCGACCGGATCGCCTTCGCCGGGTCGCTGCGCCGGATGAGCGAGACGATCGGCGACATCGACATCCTCGCCGTCGGCGACCCCGCCCTGATGGAGCTGTTCGCGCGGCAGCCGTACGTCACCGAAGTCATCGCGAAGGGCGAGCGGAAGACCTCGGTCAGGAGCGACCGCGGCCTCCAGGTCGACCTGCGGCTGATCCCCGCCGAGTCGTGGGGCGCGGCGATGGTCTACTTCACCGGCAGCAAGGAGCACAACGTCCGCATCCGGGAGATGGCGGTCAAGAAAGGCTGGAAGCTGTCGGAGTACGGCCTGTTCGACGGCGACCGCCTCATCGCCTCGGAGACCGAGGAGGAGATCTACCAGGCGCTCGGCATGCAGTGGGTGCCTCCCGCGCTGCGCGAGGACGGCGGCGAGGTGGAGGCCGCGCTGCGGGGCGAGCTGCCGCGCCTGGTCGAGCTGCACGACCTGCGGGGCGACCTGCACACGCACACCGACCTGACCGACGGGATCGCCTCGCTGGAGGACATGGTCGCCGCCGCCGCGATGCGCGGCTACTCCTACTACGCGGTGACCGACCACGCGCCCGACCTGGTCATGCAGCGGATGACCCTCGACAAGGCCCTCGCCCAGCGTGCCCGCATCGCCGAGCTGCAGAAGAGCTACCGGGACATGCGGCTGCTGCACGGCAGCGAGCTGAACATCGCCCCGGACGGCTCGGTCGACTGGCCGGCCGAGGTGCTGGCCGGCTTCGACGTCTGCGTCGCGTCGGTGCACTCGCACTTCACCCAGTCGCGGGAGGAGATGACCCGCCGCTTCATCGCGGCGTGCGAGAACCCGCACGTCCACGTCATCGGTCACCCCACGACCCGGAAGATCGGCAAGCGGCCGCCGGTGGACGCGGACTGGGATGCGGTGTTCCGCGCCGCCGCCAGGACCGGCACGATCATGGAGATCGACTCCTACCCCGACCGCGCCGACCTGCCCTCCGACCTCGTGCGGCTCGCGCGCCACCACGGGGTGAAGTTCTCGATCGACAGCGACTCCCACGCCATCCCCCACCTGGCCCACCAGAGGTTCGGCGTGGGCATCGCGCAGCGGGCCTGGCTCACCCCGGACGACGTGGTCAACACCTGGCCCCTCGATCGCCTGCTGGCCCACCTGGGCAGGGCCTGACCCCTCACGCGCCCCGGCCGGCGGCCGGGCGCGACGCGGCCTGCCCGCTCGCGGCGCCCGGATTTCCTCGCGCAGGTCACGGGCGCGCCTGAACATCCCCGGGCGGCACGTGGGAGAAATGCGCCGGTAACTCCGCGCCGCGATGATGGTCGCGGTGCGTGAACGGGTGATCGTCGGGCGCCGGGGACTCCCCGCGGGTGCGAGGACTGCCGGCCGACGACGCCCGGGCGGACCGGAGCCGGGCGACGACCGGCGCCGGGGCGACGGACCGGCGGCGGATCGGGCGGCGTGAGCGGAAGGATGACGAGATGCGCCAGTTGACGGCACTCGACGCGCAGTTCCTGAGCGTGGAGTCGGCGACGACCGCGGCCCATGTGGCGGGTGTCGCCGTGCTCGACCCGTCCACCTCGCCCTCCGGCGCCCTGACCAGGGAGGCGCTGCTCGCCCTGCTGCGGGAGCGGCTGCATCTCGCCCCTCCGCTGCGGATGCGGCTCGCCGACGTGCCCTTCGGGCTCGACCGGCCGTACTGGCTCGACGACCCGGACGTGGACCTCGACGCCCACGTGCACGAGGCCACCCTTCCGGCGCCCGGCGGGG
This sequence comes from Microbispora sp. H10836, assembly GCF_012999525.1. Classification (NCBI taxonomy): domain Bacteria; kingdom Bacillati; phylum Actinomycetota; class Actinomycetes; order Streptosporangiales; family Streptosporangiaceae; genus Microbispora; species Microbispora sp. H10836. The sequence continues at coordinate 543,020 of NZ_JABBWU010000002.1, read as the reverse complement.
AGCGGGAACTGGCGGCGTACGTGGCGGGCGTCCACGCGCGGCGGCTCGACCGCGGACGGCCGCTGTGGGAGGCGCACCTCATCCACGGCCTGGCGGGCGGCCGTTGCGCCCTGTACATGAAGGTGCACCACTGCGCGATCGACGGCGTGTCGGGCTCGGAGGTCCTGACCGCGCTGCTCGACCCGTCGCCGCGGCCGCGCAAGGTGGACGTCCCTCCCGCCCCGGCGCCGCCGGGGCCGCCCAGCCTCCTCACGATGCTCGCCGGGGCGGTCGCCCGGTCGATCGTCCAGCCGGTGGAGACGCTGTGCTCGCTCGCCCGTGCCGCCGCGGACCTGGACACGATCCCGGTGGTCGCGGCGCTGCCCGACGCCCGGCTCGTCGCCCAGGCCGCCCGTGCGATCGCGGGCGACTCGCGCCCGCTGCCCGAGACGCCGCCGCTGGTCGCGCCGCGCACGCCGTTCAACGGCCCGATCTCCGGCATGCGGGAGGTCGCCTTCGGCTCCGTGCCGCTGGCGGAGGTCAGGAGAGTGGCCAGGGCCTTCGGCATGGGCCCGAACGACGTGGTGATGACGCTGTGCGCCTCGGCGCTGCGGCGTTGGCTGGTCGCCCACGACGCGCTGCCCGACCGGCCGCTGGTGGCCGCCGTACCGGTGGCGTTGCGGCCGCGTACGCCGGACGCGGACGGGTCGTCCCGTGACGCCGGGCGGGTCGGCAACCGCATCTCGGCGATGGTCACGCCGCTGGCCACCGATGTCGCCTGCCCCAGGGAGCGGCTGACGGCCGTACGCGCCGCGCTGGCCACCGCCAAGCGGCGCTTCGCCGTGTCCCACCGCACCTGGCTGGACGACGTGTGCGCGATGGTGCCGAACGCCTTCGCGGCGCTGGCAACGCCGGTGGTGTTCCGCCTCGCGGGCGTCGCGGGGGCGGGAGTCAACCTCATCGTGTCGAACGTTCCCGGTCCCCGCCTGCCGTTGTATCTCTGCGGCGCCCGGATGCTGTCCTACCACCCGCTGTCGGTGGTCACCGACGCCACCGGGGGGCTCAGCATCACCTGCGCGTCCTACGACGGCCGGCTGGACATCGGCGTCGTCGCCTGCCCCACCCGGCTGCCGGACGTCTGGAGCGTGGTCGACCACCTGCGCGAGGCGATGGACGAGCTCCTGGCCCTGCTCGACGACTCCCCGCACGACGTGGCCCGCCAAGAGGACGCGGTGCCCGTACGGCCCCGGGAGGAGCGGGAGGAGCGGGAGGAGATGGTGCCCGCCTGACCCCCGGCGGCCGGCCCTGTTCCGGTCAGTGCAGGGCGTGGGCGATCAGCTCCGCGACCGCGTCGGGGTCGATGTGGTGGCCGGTGAGCAGGCAGATGCTCTCCTGGTAGAGCAGGACCGCGGCGAAGGTCGCGGCGGCGGCCTCCAGCCGTGCGGCGTCACCACGCCCGCCCGGCAGGGCGAGCTCCAGGGCGAACCTGGCCCGGCGGATGATCTCGGCGTTGAGACGGCCGAGCCGCTCCCGTACGGACAGGTGGGTGTCGGCCTCCCGGAACAGGATGCGCCGCATCGCGGGGGACGCGCGCAGCGGCAGCCTGCGGGCGAGCCGCGACAGCGCGCCCGCCGCGTCGCCGGGGACCGCCTCGACCTCCTCCTCGACCACCACGGTGCGCTCGTCCACCAGCGAGATCAGTACGTCGATCTTGCGGGGGAAGTAGTGGAAGACCAGGCCCTTGGGCACGCCGGCCAGTTCGGCGATGCGCGCGGTCGGCGTGGCCTCGTAGCCGCCGCCCGCGAACAGTTCCTCGGCGGCGTCGAGGATGCGGGTGCGGGCGTCGCCGTCGGGCGGCCGCATCCCTCTCCGCGAGCGCGAACGCGACCACGCCTTGGCCGTCTGGAGAGGGCTGTCCACGGACCGAACCATAACCAGAGCGGGTGCCCCAACACCATGACGCGAGGGACAGGGCACGCATACGCCCGGCCGCGCCTCGCTGCGGTGGGTGGCGCAGCGCGCGCGGCCGGGCGTGTGGGGGTGCCGGCCCCCGGCGGCGGTGTGTGGCACCGCCGGGAGGCCGGCGACGTACGGCCGGGAACCCGGTGTCAGTGGCTCGTGGCCTTCTCGGCTCCGAGGCCGGTCAGCGAGCGGACCTCGATCTCCGCGTACTTCGGAGCGTTGTACTCCTTGCTCAGGATCGTGCCGAGGTAGCCGCACAGGAAGCCGATCGGGATCGAGAAGATGCCCGGGTTCGACAGCGGGATCAGGTGGAAGTCGGCGTCGGGGAACATCGACGTCGGCGCGCCGGAGACGACCGGCGAGAAGATCACCAGCACCACGGCGGAGACCAGGCCGCCGTAGATGGCCGAGACCGCGCCCGCCGTGTTGAACCTCTTCCAGAACAGGCTGTAGAGGATCGCTGGCAGGTTGCCCGACGCGGCGACCGCGAAGGCCAGCGAGACGAGGAACGCCACGTTGAGCGACTGGGCGAAGATGCTCAGCGCGATCGCGACCGCGCCGATCACGAACGCGGCGATCCGGGCGACCACGACCTCCTGGCGCTCGGTGGCGCCGCCCCGCTTGAACACGTGCGCGTACAGGTCGTGGGCGAAGCTGGAGGAGGACGCGAGGGTCAGGCCCGCGACGACCGCGAGGATCGTGGCGAACGCCACCGCCGCGATGACCGCGAGCAGGACCGTGCCGCCCACATCGCCGAAGAGGTCCTCGCCCACCTTCTGGGCGAGCAGCGGGGCCGCCGTGTTGCCGGCCTTGTCGGCCTCGGCGATCGTCTTCGAGCCCACCACGGCCGCGGCGCCGAAGCCGAGCACCAGCGTCAGCAGGTAGAACACGCCGATGATGCCGATGCCCCACATGACCGACTTGCGGGCGTCCCTGGCGGTCGGCACCGTGTAGAAGCGGATGAGGACGTGCGGCAGGCCGGCGGTGCCGAGCACCAGGGCCAGGCCGAGGCTGATCAGGTCGATCTTGCCCCAGACGCCCTGGGCGTCGGTGCCGTACTTGAGACCGGGCTTGAGGAACGCCTCGCCCTTGCCGCTCGCGCTCGCGGCGTCGCCGAGCAGCCCGGACAGGTTGAAGCCGAACTTGCCGAGCACGAGCAGGGTGATCAGCGCCGCGCCCACCATCAGCATGACGGCCTTGACGATCTGCACCCAGGTGGTGCCCTTCATGCCGCCGAACACGACATAGATGATCATCAGCAGGCCGACCGCGATGATCGTCCAGATCTTGCCGGCCTCGGAGTGGACGCCGAGCAGCAGGCCGACGAGCGCGCCCGCGCCGACCATCTGCGCGAGCAGGTAGAAGATGCTCACGACGATCGTGGACACGCCGGCCGCCGTACGGACCGGGCGCGGCGACATCCGGAACGCCAGCACGTCGGCCATCGTGTACTTGCCGGAGTTGCGCATGAGCTCGGCGACCAGCAGCAGCGCCACCAGCCAGGCGACGAGGAAGCCGATCGAGTAGAGGAAGCCGTCGTAGCCCGACAGCGCGATGATGCCGGCGATGCCGAGGAACGACGCGGCCGACATGTAGTCGCCGCCGATCGCCAGGCCGTTCTGCAGGCCGCTGAACGATCGGCCGCCGGCGTAGAAGTCGGACGCGCTCTTGGTGTTGCGGCTGGCCCAGAACGTGATGGCGAGCGTACCGGCAACGAAGACCACGAAGAGGATCGTGGACAGCGTCTCGTGACTCACTTGGCGCCCTCCCCGATCTCGTCACGGCTCTCGGCCTCGCCGCGCAGCTCGTCGGCGATCGGGTCGAGCTTGGCCGCCGCGTGCCGCGAGTACGCCCAGGCGATCAGGAACGTCGAGACGAACTGCAGCACGCCGAAGACGAGGGCGACGTTGATGTTGCCGAACAACTTGGCGCCCATGAAGTCCCGGGCGAACCCGGAGAGCACCACATAGAGCAGATACCACGCCAGGAAGGCGACGGTCATGGGGAAGGCCCAGGAACGGTAGCGGCGGCGCAGCTCCTGGAACTGCTCACCCGCCTGTATACGCTCATAAACCGATGGATCGTGCTGGACGGTCACAAGATCTCCTCCGGCAAAGTGATCTGAATCACTTCAACGTAGGAGCGCGACGCGTCCGCCGACGAGTCCCGACGCCCGCCGCGTCGCCCAGCCGTACCGCCCGCTCGTTCACATGGCGCATCCGTGCGACGAATGGTCGTTTGCACGCGCCGAGTGGTCCGGCGGCCGCCGCCGGACGAACTACATGTACCGCGGGTGCCAGTCACCGCGGTCGACGTTCAGCGTCTCCGGCGTGTGCAGGCGGACCATGGTGCGCGCGACGCCGCGCGGCACCCGCGACGGCGTCAGCAGCGACACCACCACCATGACCGTGAACGACACGGGCACCGTCCAGGCCGCCGGCTGGGCCAGCAGCGACCCCGCCCAGCCGGTGTGCGGGCCGCCGGTGATGGTGACCACGACCGCCGCGCAGGCCAGCCCTCCGCCGGCCAGCAACCCCGCCATCGCCCCCGCCGTCGTCAGCCTGCGCCACCAGATGCCGAGCACGAGCAGCGGGCAGAACGACGAGGCGGCCACGGCGAACGCCAGCCCCACCACGGTCGCCACCGGCAGCGAGCGGGCCGCGCCGGCCAGCGCGAGCGGCACGAGCACCGCGAGCACGGTCGCGACGCGGAACGCGCGCACCCCGCCGCGCAGGATGTCCTGCGCGATCACCCCGGCGACCGACACCGTCAGCCCCGACGACGTCGACAGGAACGCCGCGAACGCCCCCGCGGTCACCAGCGCGGTCAGGAACTCGCCCACCGGCCCGCCGACCAGCCGGCCGGGCAGCGCGATGACCACGGTGTCGCTCTCCGGCATGCCGTAGACGTGGCCGAGGTAGCCGTACACGGCGGGCATCAGGTAGAAGGCGCCGAGCAGCGTCAGCACGAGGAGCGTGGTGCGGCGGGCGGCCCGGCCGTCGGGGTTGGTGTAGAAGCGGACGAGCACGTGCGGCAGCCCCATCGTCCCGAGGAACGTCGCGAGGATCAGCGAGTACGTTTCGTAGACCGGGTGCTCGCGGCCGTGCAGCGGCAGCGCCCACTCGTCCCCCGGGGCGAGCCCCGGCGTTCCGTCGGACCACCAGGCCACGAGCATGAACGCCAGCGGCACCGCCAGCGCGGTCAGCTTCAGCCAGTACTGGAACGCCTGGACGAAGGTGATCGACCGCATGCCGCCCGACAGCACGTTGGTCGCCACCACCACCGCCACCAGCAGGCTGCCCGCCCACGGCGGCGCCCCGGTGATGGTACCGAAGACCAGCCCGGCGCTCTGGAACTGCGGCATGAGATACAGCCAGCCGATCAGCACGACGAGGACGCTCGACAGCCGCCGCACCGTCATCGACTCCAGCCGCGCCTCGGCGAAGTCGGGCAGGGTGTAGGCCCCCGACCGCCGCAGCGGCGCCGACACCAGCACGAGCAGCACGAGATAGCCGCCGGTCCAGCCGACCGGCAGCCACAGCATGTCCGCGCCGAAGGTGAGGATCAGCCCCGCGACGCCGAGGAAGGAGGCCGCCGACAGGTACTCGCCCCCGATCGCCGAGGCGTTCCACAGCGGCGAGACCGTGCGCGAGGCGACGTAGAAGTCCGACGTGGTGCGGGACATCCGGATGCCGAACGCGCCGATGAGCACGGTCGCCAGCATCACCAGGACGACCGCGGCGATCTGGCTCACCGGCGTACCGTCCTCACCGGCGCTCCACGAGGTCGGCGAAGTCCCGCTCGTTGCGCTCGGCCTGCCGCACGTACAGCCAGGCGCCCGCGACGAGCGCCGGGTAGACCAGCCCCGCGAGCACGACCCACGGCAGCGGCAGCCCGAACAGGTGGACCGCGCGCAACTCCGGGACCAGCAGGAACAGCAGCGGCAGGCCGCCCACGACGCAGGCCAGCACGGTGCACACGAACAACGCCAGGCGGAACTGGGTCCGCACCAGCGAGCCCATGTAGACCTCGCCCAGGCGGGTCTGCTCGTCGATCTCCCGGGTGAGCGGGTGCCGCGGCCTGGGCGCCGCCGCCGTGCGGGGGCTGGTCACCGTCACCCTGCGCGGCTTTCCGCTCGGCGCCGTCCCCTCGCCCTGTCCGCGCGCGCCTGCCGCCGCCCTGCGGGGCTTGCCGGTCACCGCCCGGGCTCCGTGGCGCTCACCGGGCCTGGCCCTTCCTGGCTCGGCGGACGAGCAGGTCGCGCAGCTCCCGGGTGTGGCGGCGGCTCACCGGGATCTCGGTGTCGCCGACCCGCACCACGCACTTGCCCGAGTCGATGTGCAGCTCGTCGATGTGCTTCACCGCGACGAGGTGGCTGCGGTGGACGCGCAGGAACCCGGCCGACGCCCAGCGTTCCTCCAGCGTGGCCAGCGGGATGCGGACCAGGTGACTGCCGGTCGCCGTGTGCAGCCGCGCGTAGTCGCCCTGCGCCTCGACGTAGCGCACCTCGGTGCTGGCCACGAACCGGGTGACGCCGCCCAGCTCGACCGGAATCGTGTCCGCCTGCGGTCCCTCTCCCTGCTCGCCCCGGCTGCCGCACACCCGGCGGATCGCCTCGGCCAGCCGCTCCGGCCGTACGGGCTTGAGCAGGTAGTCCTCGGCCTTCAGCTCGAACGCGTCGACGGCGTGGGCCTCGTACGCCGTCACGAAGACGATCTTCGGGGGCCGGGTGAACTGGGTCAGCAGCCGCCCCAGCACCACCCCGTCGAGCCCGCGCATGCGGATGTCGAGGAAGACCGCGTCCACCGGCCTGCCGTCCGCGATGGCGCGGTCGAGCAGCCGCAGCGCGGCGGCTCCGTCGCGGGCGGTGAGCACGTCGCCGATCCGGGGGTCCGCGCGCAGCAGGTAGGCGACGTCCTCCAGCGCGGGCTGCTCGTCGTCCACCGCCAGGACCCGCAGACCGCTCACGATCACCCCTTTCGCACCGACCGATGCCTAAGAGGGTGATGACCGGAACGTGCGGAAGTCAACGCCTCCCCATCACGACCGCATCACGGCTGGGATCGCGGCGGGCCGAGCTCAGCCCGGACGACGGCGGAGCCGAGATGATCCTCGGCTCAGGTCCGGACGCCGGGGTGATACTTGGGGACCCGTACGGCGACCTTGGTGCCGGCCCCCTCCCCGGTCTCCACCACGAGGCCGTACTCGTCGCCGTAGACCTGGCGCAGCCGCTCGTCGACGTTGGCCACGCCGATGCCGCCCGCGCCCGAGCGGTCCTCCCCCGCCAGCACCCGCCGCAGCCGTTCGGGGTCCATACCGACGCCGTCGTCCTCGACGGTGATGACGCACTCCGCGCCGGCGTCCTCGGCGACGATCGTGATCCGGCCCACGCCCGGCTTGGCCTCCAGGCCGTGCCGTACGGCGTTCTCCACGAGCGGCTGCAGGCACAGGAACGGCACGGCCACGGGCAGCACCTCCGGCGCGATGCGCAGCGTGACCTGGAGCTGGTCGCCGAACCTGGCCCGCTCGAGCGTGAGATAGCGGTCGATCGAGCGCAGTTCCTCGGCCAGGGTGGTGAAGTCGCCGTGCTGCCGGAAGGAGTAGCGGGTGAAGTCGGCGAACTCCAGCAGCAGTTCCCTGGCCTGTTCCGGGTCGGTGCGGACGAACGACGCGATGGTGGTCAGCGAGTTGTAGATGAAGTGGGGCGAGATCTGCGCCCGCAGCGCCCGGACCTCCGCCTCCATCAGCATGGTCCGGGAACGGTCGAGCTCGGCCAGCTCCAGCTGGGAGTCCACCCACCTCGCGACCTCCTGCGCCGCCCGCACGAGCCCGGCCGAGGCGTGGTCGCCGTACGCCGCGAGCGAGCCGACGACGCGGTCGTCTGTGGTGAGCGGGACGACGACGGCGTGCCTGACGGGGCACTCGGGCCGCGCGCAGTCGAGCGCGAGCACCTGGGTGCGGCCGTCCTTCAGCGTCTCCGCGGCGTGCTCGAACGCGTCGGCCGCGTGGTGGTCGCCCGCCCCGTCGTAGACGAGCAGCTCCTCCACGCTGGTGACGGCGATGGCCGGGGAGCCGAGCAGCTCGCGCAGGTGCCGCGACGCCTTGAGCGCCCCGGCCTGGGTGAGCCCGGCGCGCAGCGGCGGCGCGGCCAGCGACGCGGTGTGCAGCGTCTCGAAGGTCGCCCGCTCGGCGGGGCTGCTGCCGAGGTCGCGCCGGCCGCGCAGCACCCGCCACAGCACGACGGCCGGCACGGTGACGAGGACGGCGACGACGAGCGCGGTGACGACCGGTTCCACGCCGCCGCAGCCTACCCCCCGTCCGCCGCCCGCCCGCTCGCGCGGCGGTGAACGGTCGTCATCGCGCGCCGGGACGCTCGGGCGAGCGCGCCCGATCCGCGGCCCTTCAGGCTCGTCCTCATGAAGGCGGACGACCCCGCCGAGCGTGTCACCATCGCCGTCGGGGTTCTCATCATGGATCTCGCCCTGCTGATGGCCACGGGGTTCGCCATCGACTGGGCGCGCGACCGCGGCGTGCTGTGCGACGGCGCCTCGGTGCTCTGCTCGGGCGGGGACCCCACTTTCGCGCAGTGGACGGCGGAGATGTCCTTCCGCTCCACCGTCGCCTACGGCTCCTACGGCGTCATGGCCGCGATCCTGGCCGCCAGTCTGGTCGTCGCCGGGCGGCGTGGACGCAGGGGAATCGTGGTCATGCAGCTCACGGCCCTCGTGGTCGTGGCGGTGCTCGCGATCCTGTGGAGGCCGTACCGGGAGGCGTGACGAGCTTCGCGCGGCGAAGACGGCTCCCCCGGCGGTGGCGGTCCCGGGGGCTACCGGGCGGGCGTCTTGTGGACGAACGCGGCGACGGCCTCGCCCAGCTCGCGGCCCGCGTCCTCCTGCAGGAAGTGGCCGGCGTTCGCGATGACGGGGTGGTCGAGCCCGGCCGCGCCGCGCATGGCCCTCTTCAGGATCGGCGCCATGCCGCCGGTGATGGGGTCGCGGTCGGAGAACGCGACGAGGAACGGCAGGTCGAGACGGGTCAGCGTCTCCCAGGCGGCGCGGTTGGCGGGGGCGGCCGGGTCGCCGGGGGTGATCGGCACCAGGCCCGGCATCGCCCGCGGCCCCGCCTTGAACTCCTCCGAGGGGTACGGCGCGTCGTAGGCCCGCCGTACGGGCTCGGGCAGCTCGGCGACGCAGCCGGACTGGACGAACCGGGCGATGTCGAGCACGGGCGCCTTCTCGACGGCCTCCCGGAAGCGGTGCCACACCTCCGGCATCGGGATGTCGCCGGTCGGCAGGCCGGTGTTGGCGGCGACGACCCGGGCGAACCGGTCCGGATGCTCGGCCACGAGCCTCAGCCCGATCAGCCCGCCCCAGTCCTGGCCCACCAGCGTCACGCCCCGGAGGCCGAGCGCGTCGAAGGCGAGCGACCGCACCCACTCCACGTGCCGGGCGTAGGTGTGGTCCTCCAGGCGGGACGGCTTGTCCGAGCGGCCGAAGCCCACCAGGTCGGGGGCGACGGCCCGGCAGCCCGCCTCGGCCAGCACGGCCATGACGTGCCGGTAGAGGAACGACCAGCTCGGCTCCCCGTGCAGCAGCAGCACCGGCGGGCCGTCCGCGGGACCCGCCTCGACGTACGCCATCCGGGCGCCGCCGGTCACCTCGGCGTAGCGGGGTTCGTGGGGGAAGTCCGGCAGCTCGGCGAAGCGCTCGTCGGGGGTACGCAGGAAATCCATGCTGCTGTCCTTTACGACGTAGATTTGTCGGATACGACAGGGTCGGCGGGGCATGTGACGCGGCGCCTGGAACGGGCGGGCGATGCCTCCGCCCGCCAGGGCTGTCCGGGCTTCATCGAGGACCCGCGGGCGCGTCCAGCGCGGCGCGGATGCGGACGGCGTAGTCCTCCATCTCGGCATCGCCGTCGTATTTGACGCGGGGCCAGAAGAAGCCGCGCAGGCCGTCCTTGCGGTTGCGCGGCACCACGTGGACGTGCAGGTGGGGCACGCTCTGACTGATCCGGTTGTTCATCGCGACGAACGTGCCGGCCGCGCCGGTGCCCGCCTCGACCGCGCGCGCGACGGCCTGGACCCGGCTGAAGAACGGCCCGACCGATTCCGGCGGAAGGTCCGGCAGGGTCTCGGCGTGGCCGCGCGGCACGACGAGCACGTGCCCCTTGAACACCGGCCGGGCGTCGAGGAAGGCCGCCGCGACCTCGTCGTCCAGCACCACGTGGGCGGGCCGCTCCCCCGCCGCGATCTCGCAGAACACGCAGCCGTCCACGGTCACCAGCCCAGCATGGCGTCGCCCTCGACGAGGGCCTTGGCGATGATCAGCCGCTGCACGTCGTTGGTGCCCTCGCCGATCGCCATGAGCGGCGCGTCCCGGTAGAGGCGCTCGACCACGAACTCCTGCGAGTAGCCGTACCCGCCGTGGACCCGCATCGCCTCCATGGTCGCCCGCAGCGCCACCTCCGAGGCGAAGTATTTCGCCATCGCCGCCTCGCTGCGCACCGGCCCCGCCGCCGACCTCGTGGCCGCCCAGTACGTCATGAGCCTGGCCGCCTGGATCTCGGTCGCCATGTCGGCCAGCTTGAGCTGGATCGCCTGGAAGCCCGCGATCGGCTGCCCGAAGGCGTGCCGCTCGCGGGCGTAGCCCAGGGCCGCGTCGTAGGCGCACTGGGCGACGCCGACGGCCCGGGCGGCGATGTTGAGGCGGCCGAGTTCGAGCGCCGACAGCACCTGCTGCATGCCGCGCCCCTCCACGCCGCCGAGCAGCCGGGACGCCGGCACCCGCACGCCGTCGAGGACGACCTCGCACGTCTCCGTGCCCTTGTAGCCCAGCTTGGGCAGGTCGCGGCTGACGGTCAGGCCCTCGCTGCCGGCGTCCACGAGCAGCACCGACATCCCGCGGTGGGCGGGCGTCTCGATCGAGGTCTTCACCAGGACCGGCAGCGGGTCGGCGTGCCGCGCGTTGGTGATCCACGTCTTGGTCCCGGTGACGACGTAGTGGTCGCCGTCGCGGACCGCCCGGGTGGCGATGCCCTGCAGGTCGGTTCCCGCGCCCGGCTCGGTCAGCGCGATCCCGGTGCGGCGGGCGCCGGTGGCCAGGTCGGGCAGGTAGTGGCGGCGCTGCTCCTCGGTGCCGTACTTGGCGATCATCCAGGCGGACAGCGAGTGGGAGCCGAGCACCCCCGCCACGCCCATCCAGCCCCGGGCGATCTCCTCGAAGACGAGGGCGAACGACACCCGGTCGAGGTCGAGCCCGCCGTACTCCTCCGGGATCGTGATGCCGAACAGCCCCAGCTGCGCGAACCGCTCGACGATCTCCGCCGGGTAGCGGCCCGTGCGCTCCCACTCCGGCGCGACGGGGACGATCTCCTTGTCCACGAACTCCCGCAGCGTCTGCCGGAACAGCCGCTGGTCCTCGTTCAGCTCGAAGTCCATCACGCCTCCATCGGGCCGGTCTTGGCGCGCGGGAAGTATCCCTTGTCGTGCGGCGCGTCGCGCTTGTAGACCATCACCGAGCGCCGCCAGGACATCACCTCGTCGCCGTCCTGGTTCAGCCCCCGGGTCCGGCAGGTGACGATGCCGGCGTACGGCCGGGACCTCGACTCGCGCTTGTCGACGACCATCGACTCGGCGTAGAGCGTGTCGCCCACGAAGACCGGATGGGTCAGCCGGATCTCGTCCCAGCCGAGGTTCATCATGGCCGTCTGGCTGACGTCGATGACCGACAGCCCGAGCACGATCGCCACCGAGAGCCCCGAGTTCACGATGATCTTCCCGGCCGGAGACCCGGCGGCGAAGTGCGCATTGAAGTGGTTCTGGTTGGTGTTCATCGTCAGCAGCGTGAACCAGGTGTTGTCGGCCTCGCTGATCGTCCGGCCGAGCGGGTGCTGGTAGACGTCGCCGACCACGAAGTCCTCGTAATAGCGCCCGATGCGGGCTTCATGGACCGTCACACCAGAATACTATTCTGGATCTTCCCGCCGCAGGGGACCGACGGCACCGGTTCTCCAACGTTCGGAATTGTTCCGGACATGCACAGACCTGGCATCCGTGACTCGTGTCTCCAACAGTGAGGATTGCTTCGCGCGGGCTTCACCGCAGTGGAACGCGGCCGAGCCCGGACGCGCGACAGATCCCCCTACCGAGACTCGAAAAGGAGCTCGTCATGCGCCGACGTATCGCCGCCGCCGTTCTCACCGCCCTCATGTCCATCGGCGTCACCGCCGCAATCGCCGCGGCGTCGGCCACGCCGGCCAGCGCGGAGTACTACTGCTGCTGACCGGACCCCGGCCCCGTCGTCTCCCGTGCCGGGAGAAGGCGCAGGAAGGCCCGGCGCAGGGCCGGGCCTTCCGGGGCTTCCAATGCGATGACGCCGAGGGCGGCCTCAGCGCGCGTCGGTCTCCTGGCGCGCTTCGCGCCGCGTCTCGGGCACCTCGCCCAGGCCTTCCTCGGGTTCGGGGTTCTTCGGGGGATCGCGGGGGTCGACGTACGGCTCCGCCGGGGACTCACCATCCGCGATCTTGCGGCCGCGCTGGAGCTCGGCGTCGAGTTGGGCGCCGCTGAGGATGACGATGTTCGACAGCCACAGCCAGACGAGGAAGACGACGACGGCCGCGAGCGTGCCGTACGTCTTGTTGTAGGAGCCGAACCGCGCGACGTACAGCCCGAAGCCGGCGGACACCACGACCCAGGCCACGACGGCGAACACGCTGCCGGGGCTGAGCCACCGCACGCCGGGCTGGCGGACGTTGGGCGCGGCGTAGTAGAGCAGCGTGATCATGCCCGCCGCGAGCAGCACGAGCACCGGCCACTTCACGATGCCCCAGACGGTGACCGCCGTCGGCCCGAGGCCGATCAGGTTCCCCGCGATCTCGGCGAGCCGGCCGGTGAAGGTGACGGCGAGCGCGGAGGCCGCCATCAGGATCACCAGCAGGAGCGTCAGCCCCACCCGGAGCGGGGTCACCTTCCAGAACGGACGGCCCTCGCGGATGTCGAAGATCGCGTTGGTCGCCCGGATGAACGCACCCATGTAGCCGGAGGCCGCCCACAGCGCGAGCAGCAGACCCGTGACCGCGAACACCCCGGCGGTGCCCTGGTGCTCCTGCACGTTGGCGAGGCCGGTCTGCAGCATCTGCTGGACCGGCCCCGGCGTCAACGACTTGATGTTCCCGAGCAGCGGTTCCGTGGCGCTCTGGCCCAGCAGGCCGAGTATCGACACCAGCACGATCAGCCCGGGGAAGATCGAGAGGACGGCGTAGTACGTCAGCGAGGCCGCCCAGTCGGGAACGTTGTCCTCCTTGAACTCCTTGGCCGTGCGTTTGACGACTCCGATCCAGTCGCGACGCGACAGCCTCTCGAGCGGCCCCTGCTCGTCCTCGGGGTCGGTCATCGGTGGGCGAACCTCCGCATGAGCGTGTGACGTGGATGCGAGAACATCCGGCGGCCGCCGAACATGCGGCTCCGGCCGAAGATGCCGCGCATTCCCCTGCCGCCGAACATGGTCTTCCGGCCGAACGCGCTCATCCCGCCGAAGCCGCGCTTACCACCGGGCATGCGCAGCCCACTGAACGCGCTCTTCCCGCCGGGCACGCGCAGCCCGCCGAAGGCGCTCTTCCCGCCGAACACGCCCTTGCCACCGAGCGGGCCCAGGCCGCCGACCCTCTTCTTGGCGCCGAGCATCCGATATCCGCCGACCGGCTTGCCGGTCTTTCCGGAGGTCCCGAGCCTGCCCATCCCCCGGCCCATGCGGCCTCCGCCGAACCCGCGGGCCTTCGCCGGCATGCCCTGCTTCTGGAACATGCCGGACACGCCCGGCCTCGCCGTACGGCCCTGGCTCCGGGTGATGACGCGGCGGAGCAGCAGCAGCGCGGTCCCCGCGACTCCGGCGGCGGCGACCACGCCGGGACGGCGCCTCGCCTGTTCGCCCACCTTGCCGGCGGCTCCGCGCACCGGCTCCGGCGTGGCCTCGCGCACACGGCCGGTGACTCCGGCGACCCTGGCCCGCGCGGCGGCGGTGGTCGCGTGCACGCGCTCCTGCGCCCGCGCCTTCACGTCGGCCTTGGCGGCCAGGGCCTCGATCGTGTCGCCGAGGTGGTCGCGGGTCCGTTCGATCTCCTGGCGGACCTCGGCGATCTCGTCGTGGCCCTTCTTCTCGTCCTCGCCCTTGGTCTCGGTGTCCCGGGCCGCGGCGACGGGTTCGGGACCGGGCCGCGACTGCCGCACGGCGTTCAGCGACTCCGGCTCGGTGACCGGCTCGGACACGTCCTGTCTGTGCACACCCACGGCACCGGCGTTCGGCCGGGCCGCTCCGGGGTCGGTCTCGGTCATCTGCGCGCACTCTCCTTCATGACGTCGATGTCTGCTTTGAGGCTGCGCATCGCCTCGTCGGGAGTGGGCGGCGCCGCGCGGGACACCTGCTCCTTGCCCACCAGGGCGAGCAGCCCGGCGAGTGCCAGCAGCGCGGCGCCTACGATCAGGGCGCTGCCCCACGCGGGCAGCACCAGTGCGAGCGCCAGGATCGCCGTGGCCACGAGGGCTCCCCCGCCGTAGAACGCGATGAGACCCGCGGCTCCGAGCAGGCCCGCGCCCATACCCGCGCGTTTGCCCTTACGCGTCATTTCAAGCCGCGCCAGCCGCAGTTCGTCGCGGATCAACCGGGAGACGTCCTCGGACAGCCGTCGGACGAGTTCGCCCGTGGACAGCGACTCCTTCTGGATGGTCATGGCCTGCCTCCCTTCCAGGGTTGGGAAGCGCCTACCCGCAGCCGAGAGCCCTAACCACCGGCCACGGCGGGCTGAACGGCCGGGCCGTTACAGATGAAAGTTTCAGTTATGAAATCTCGCCACATCCGTCAGGGAGGGGCAAAAGACCAGCAAGGGGCCCCGGCTCACCGTGCGGCGGGGTCACCGGGTGAGGCGTCGGCAACCTGTCATTGACATACGGGGGGCCCAATCCACAATCCTGTGGTGGGAGCGCTCCCATCCTACCGGTTCAGATTCACCCTTGCCCGCATCGGCCGTGAAATCCGCTACCTGGGATTTCTCCATCCGATGCTCCCACCCCCAACCCACTTTGGAGACCCTCCAAAAATGAGAACGAGAGCTCTTAGTACGGGAGCGCTCCCACGATCGCGGAGACCGCTGGCCCTGCTGGCGGCCGCCACCGTGAGCGGCGGCCTCCTCGTCGGGCTGGCGCAGACCCCCGCGTCCGCCGCCGTGGCCTGCGACGTTCAGTACGCGCTCAACTCCTGGGGTTCCGGCTCGGGCGGTTTCACGGCCAGCCTGGACATCAAGAACCTTGGCGACCCGGTCAACAACTGGACGCTCCGGTTCACCTTCCCCGACGGACAGAGGCTGTCCAACGGCTGGTCGGCCAACTGGAGCCAGAGCGGCACCACCGTCACGGCCACGAACATGTCCTGGAACGGCAGCCTCGGCACCGGTGCGACGACCAACATCGGGTTCCAGGGAACGTGGACCGGCAGCAACAACAAGCCCGCCTCGTTCTCCATCAACGGGGTGACCTGTGGGGCGACCGTGAGCCCCTCCCCGCCCGTGAGCCCGTCGCCGTCCCCGTCGCCGTCGGCCTCTCCCTCGGCCTCGCCGTCCGCTTCGCCCTCCGCCTCTCCCTCGGCGTCGCCGTCCGCGTCGCCGTCGGCGAGCCCCTCGCCGGGAACCAACCAGTACATCAACAACTTCATGACGATGTACAACAAGATCCACGACCCGGCCAACGGGTACTTCTCGCCGCAGGGCGTGCCGTACCACTCGGTCGAGACGCTGCTCGTGGAGGCGCCGGACCAGGGCCACGAGACGACGTCCGAGGCCTACAGCTACTACCTGTGGCTGGAGGCGATGTACGGCAAGGTCACCGGCGACTGGTCGAAGTTCAACACCGCGTGGCAGTCGATGGAGAAGTACATCATCCCGGCGCGCGCCGACCAGCCGACCAACGACAAGTACGACCCCAGCAAGCCGGCGACGTACGCGGGTGAGTGGAACGACATCTCGGGGTACCCGTCCAAGCTCGACAGCGGCGTCAGCGTCGGCACCGACCCGATCGCGAACGAGCTGAAGAGCGCGTACGGCACCTCCGACATCTACGGCATGCACTGGCTGCTGGACGTCGACAACACCTACGGCTTCGGGCGTTGCGGCGACGGCACCACCAAGCCGGCGTACATCAACACCTACCAGCGCGGCCCCGAGGAGTCGGTCTTCGAGACCATCCCGCAGCCGTCGTGCGACACCTTCAAGTTCGGCGGCCCGAACGGGTTCCTCGACCTGTTCACGGGTGACGCGTCCTACGCGAAGCAGTGGAAGTACACCAACGCGCCGGACGCCGACGCCCGCGCCGTCCAGGCCGCCTACTGGGCGCTGACCTGGGCGACCGAGCAGGGCAAGCAGTCGCAGATCTCCACCTCCGTGGCCAACGCCGCGAAGATGGGTGACTACCTGCGCTACTCGATGTACGACAAGTACTTCAAGCAGCCGAACTGCACCAGCACCTCCTGCCCGGCGGGCACCGGCAAGAACGCGTCGAACTACCTGCTGTCCTGGTACTACGCCTGGGGCGGCGCGACCGACACGTCGGCCGGCTGGGCGTGGCGCATCGGCTCCAGCCACAACCACTCGGGCTACCAGAACCCGATGGCGGCCTGGGCGCTGTCGAACGTCAGCGCGCTGAAGCCCAAGGGCTCGACCGCGGTCACCGACTGGTCGACCAGCCTCACCCGCCAGCTGCAGTTCTACAAGTGGCTGCAGTCGGCCGAGGGCGGCATCGCCGGCGGCGCGACCAACAGCTGGGAGGGCCACTACGCCGCCCCGCCGTCGAGCCTGCCGAAGTTCTTCGGCATGGCCTACGACTGGCAGCCGGTCTACCACGACCCGCCGTCCAACCAGTGGTTCGGCTTCCAGGCCTGGAGCATGGAGCGCGTGGCGGAGCTCTACTACGCCACGGGCAACGCGGACGCCAAGGCGATCCTCGACAAGTGGGTCAGCTGGGCGCTGGGCGGCACCACGGTGAACTCCGACGGCACCTTCCAGATCCCCTCGACGCTGGTGTGGACCGGTCAGCCGGACGCCAGCTTCAGCGGCACCGGGATGCCGCCGGCCAACACCGGCCTGCACGTGACCATCCGGGACTACACCGACGACATCGGCGTGGCCGGCTCCTACGCCAAGACGCTGATGTTCTACGCGGCCAAGGCGAACCACGCCCAGGCCAAGGCCACGGCCAAGGCTCTCCTGGACGGCATCTGGAAGAACAACCAGGACGCCAAGGGCGTGTCGGTCAACGAGACCAAGGCCGACTACAACCGCCTCGACGACCCGATCTACGTCCCGTCCGGCTGGAGCGGCAAGATGCCGAACGGCGACACGATCAACAGCAGCTCGACCTTCATCTCCATCCGGTCCTGGTACAAGAACGACCCGGACTGGCCGAAGGTCCAGTCGTACCTGAACGGCGGATCGGCCCCGGTCTTCCGCTACCACCGCTTCTGGGCGCAGACCGACGTCGCGACCGCGCTCGGACAGTACGGCCTGCTCTTCCCCAACGGCTGAGCGGGTCCCCGTGAGCCGGGGTGCGGTGTCGCCTGACCCTTCACCGCACCCCAAGGAAGTGTCCCCGCGGGACACGACCGAGTAAGCCGGGGCGCGGCGGCGCCTGACCCGCCGCCGCGCCCCCGACCCCCCACCTATGTGAGGCACATCTCCATGCGGCGTACGTTCCCGGCACTGGCGGCGCTGATCATCTCCACCGCGGTCGTCCCGGCCGCGGTCCCCACCTCGGCTTCCGCGGCCCCCGCGTACAACTACGGCGAGGCGTTGCAGAAGTCGCTCTTCTTCTACGAGGCCCAGCAGTCCGGCAAGCTGCCGTCCACCAACCGCGTCACCTGGCGCGGCGACTCGGCGCTGAACGACGGCAAGGACGCCGGGCTCGACCTGACCGGCGGCTGGTTCGACGCCGGCGACCACGTCAAGTTCGGCCTGCCGATGGCGGCGAGCACCACGATGCTCGCGTGGGGCGCGGTCGAGTACCGCGACGCCTACGCGTCCTCGGGCCAGCTCACCTACCTGCTGAACAACCTGCGCTTCGTCAACGACTACTTCGTCAAGGCGCACCCCTCCCCCAACGTGCTGTACGGGCAGGTCGGCAGCGGCAACCCCGACCACGCCTGGTGGGGACCGGCCGAGGTGCTGCCGATGAGCAGGCCCTCGTACAAGATCGACTCCTCGTGCGGCGGGTCCGACCTCGCCGGTGAGACCGCGGCCGCGATGGCGGCCTCCTCCATGGTCTTCCGGCCCACCGACCCCACGTACGCCGACAAGCTCCTCACCCACGCCAAGCAGCTGTACTCCTTCGCCGACACCGTGCGGGGCAAGTACAGCGACTGCATCACCGACGCGGCGAACTTCTACAAGTCCTGGAGCGGGTACAACGACGAGCTGGTGTGGGGCGCCATCTGGCTCTACCGCGCCACCCAGGACGCCTCCTACCTCGCCAAGGCCGAGTCGTACTACGCCAACCTGGGCACCGAGTCGCAGTCGACGACCAAGTCGTACAAGTGGACGATCGCCTGGGACGACAAGTCGTACGGCTGCTACGCGCTGCTGGCGAAGCTGACCGGCAAGCAGCAGTACACCGACGACGCCAACCGCTGGCTCGACTGGTGGACGGTCGGCGTCAACGGCCAGAAGGTCAACTACTCCCCCGGCGGCCAGGCCGTGCTCGACACGTGGGGCTCGCTGCGCTACGCCGCCAACACCGCCTTCGTCGCGCTCGTCTACAGCGACTGGCTCACCGACGCCACGCGCAAGGCCCGCTACCACGACTTCGCCGTCCGCCAGATCAACTACGCGCTCGGCGACAACCCGCGCAAGTCGTCGTACGTCGTCGGTTTCGGGAACAACCCGCCGCGCAACCCGCATCACCGGACCGCGCACGGCACCTGGACCAACAACCTGAACGGCGAGCCCGCGCAGAGCCGGCACATCCTGTACGGCGCGCTGGTCGGCGGCCCCAAGTCGCCCGACGACGCCTACACCGACAGCCGGGCCGACTACACGATGAACGAGGTCGCCACCGACTACAACGCCGGCTTCACCAGCGCGGTGGCGCGGCTGTACAAGGAGTACGGCGGATCCCCACTGGCGAACTTCCCGGTCGCGGAGACCCCCGACGGCCCGGAGATCTACCTCCAGGCGGCGGTCAACGCCACAGGCCAGAACTTCACCGAGATCAAGACGATGGTCTACAACCACTCGGCCTGGCCCGCCCGTGCGCTGACCGACGGATCGTTCCGCTACTACTTCACCCTCGACGGCGACACCACGCCGAGCCAGATCACCCTGACGGCGAACTACAACCAGTGCAAGCCGCCGACCGGGCCGACGCAGTTCTCCGGCAAGGTCTACTACGTCACGATCGACTGCTCCGGGCAGACCATCGCGCCGCAGGGTCAGTCGGAGTCGCGGCGTGAGGTGCAGTTCCGCATCGCCAGCGCGGGCAGCTGGGACCCGTCCAACGACTGGTCGTACACCGGGGTGTCCACCACGCCGTCCACGCCGGTGACGGTGCAGAACATGACGCTGTACTCGGGGTCCACCAAGATCTGGGGCAACGCGCCGGGCGCCGAGGCGTCCCCGTCCCCCAGCCCCTCGGTCTCCCCGTCGCCGTCCCCGTCCCCGTCCCCGTCCCCGTCCCCGTCGCCGTCGCCCAGCCCCTCGGTCTCCCCGTCGCCCAGCCCGTCGCCGACGCCGACGTGCCCGCCGGCGAACGGCGGCAGCCCGTGCGAACCGCCGCTGTCGCCCTCGCCGTCGCCCAGCGCGACGGTGTACGGCAAGGCCTGCACCGCCACGTACAAGGTCACCAACTCGTGGCAGGGCGGCTTCCAGGCGGACGTCACCGTAAGCAGCTCCGGTACCACGGCCATCTCGGGCTGGACGGTGGGGTGGTCGTTCCCGAACGGCCAGACCGTCTCCCAGCTGTGGAGCGGCACCGTCAGCCAGAGCGGCTCGAACGTCACGGTGAAGAACCTGTCCTGGAACGGCAGCCTGAACCCCGGCGCCACAACGAGCTTCGGCTTCACCGGCAACGGCTCGGGCACCGCCCCGTCGACCCTCACCTGCACCCCCGCGTAGCCCGCGCTCCCGGGCTCGCCCAAGTCGCCCGCCTTCCCCGGATGGACCCCTCTCCGGGGAAGGCGGAGCACCAATCCGCATCGCGGACCGACCGGCATGGGCCGGATGGTCCGGCGTCCCGGCGACGACCGGGCAGTGCGAGGAAGGGAGATCGATGATCAGGAAGGCGATCACCACGGCGGCCCTGGTCCTGGTGTCCACCGGGATCGCGGCCGTTCCGGCGTCCGCGGACTCGATCGGCTGCGCGGCGAGCTACACGATCACCAGCACCTGGCCCGGGACCACCACGCTCGGACAGGTCACCGTGACCAACACCGGTTCGTCCGCCATCAAGGGCTGGCGTGTGTCGTGGCGCTACACCGACGGCAGCGTCGTCACCCAGGTGTGGGGGGCCGTCCCCCTCCCGGTGATCGGCATAGTCGGCACCTATGCGTTCGGCAACGAGAGCTACAACGGCGATCTCCCCGTCGGCGGCTCGACCGTCTTCGGCTTCGCCGCCCGCCTGGGCGGTGGAAGGGCGCCGGACATGACCTGCACGCCCGCCTGACCCGCACGCCCACCTGACCGGCGGGACCCGGCGACCTCGCTGGACCCGGTAAGAGACAGGCGACCGGGCAATCCCCGGGCCGCGTGATCAATAGACACATGGACGATCCCCCGGGACAAACTCCCGGGGGATCGTCGTCTTCCGCTATACGAACATGACGCAACCGGACCTGTCACACCATGCCAAGCCGGATCACCACGACTCGGGAGGCAGATTCACGTCGCCGACACGGTCGTAGATGATGGTCTCGTCCGCCAGTCTGACGACCACCACGCGGCGGGCGAGTCCCGCTCTCTCCAACGCCTTCGCGGACTCCACGGCGTTCTTGGCGTAGTGGTAGCGGTCACGGCTACCGGTGAACGGGCTCTCCCTGTCGCATCTGACCTCATAGCGGTCATCCGGCCATGGGTGTGGAAGCCCGTCAGTAGTGCGGCGCTCGGTAGCGGTCGCGGTCATTGCACACCTCTCTTGTCGCGGAGGGACCTCCGCTCAGAAAGACCCCCCTGCCCCCCCAACGTCTAAGTATTCCTCATATGCAACATTTGTTTCACGGCACCCCCTCGAACAGAGGGCCGAGGACAGCACGATGTCACGCGTCGGGCAGCATGACGCGGAACGCCGTACGGCCGGGACGGCTCTCCACGCCGACGGTGCCGCCGTGGGCCGCCACCACCGCCTTGACGATCGCGAGTCCCAGCCCGCTGCCGCCCGAGGCGCGGGCGCGGGCCTTGTCGGCGCGGACGAACCGTTCGAAGATCTCGCCCTGCAGGTCCTCGGGGATGCCGGGGCCGTCGTCGGTCACGGTCAGCTCGACCCCGTCCGGTCCCGGCAGATCCGGTATCCGGGAACGCAGGGCGACGGTGACGGTCGTACCGGGCGGGGTGTGCGCGCGGGCGTTGCCCAGCAGGTTGGCCACCACCTGGTGGAGCCGGTCGGGGTCCCCGGGCACGATCACGGGCTCCTCGGGCAGGTCGAGCCGCCAGCGGTGGTCGGGCCCGTAGGCGCGGGCGTCGCCGGTGGCGTCGATGGCCAGGCGGGTCAGGTCGACCTCCTCCCGCGCGAGCGGGCGGCCGGCGTCGAGCCGGGTCAGCAGCAGCAGGTCGTCCACGAGCGTGCCCATGCGGGCCGACTCGGCGTCGATGCGCTCGAGGGCGTGCCGTACGCCGCCGGGGACGGCCGCCTCGTCGCGGCGGGCGAGCTGGACGTGGGCGCGGACGGTGGCGAGCGGGGTGCGCAGCTCGTGGCTGGCGTCGCCGGCGAAGGTGCGCATCCGCTGCTCGCTGGCGTGACGGTGGGCGAGGGCCCGCCCCACGTGGCCGAGCATGCGGTTGAACGCCTCCCCCACCTGGCCGATCTCGGTGCGGGGGTCCTCGTCGGGCACCCCGTCGGGCAGCGCGACCTCGCCGTCGGCCAGCGGCAGGCGGGCCACGCGCCGGGCCGTGGCCGCGACCCGGTCCAGCGGGCGCAGCGACAGCCTCACCCACACGGCGCCGGCGATCCCGGTCACGAGCACGACGACGGCGAAAACCCCGATCTCGGCCATCTGCAGGCGCTGGACGGTGGCGCGTACGTCGTCCAGCGGCAGGCCGGTGACGAGCAGTTCCCCATCGTCGTTGCCGACGGCCATCACCCGGTAGTCGTCGAGACCGCCCGAGGACAGGTCCACCGTGTGCCCGAGCCCGTCGGCCGGGACGGCGGCCAGCGTCCTGCGGTCCTTCGCCGACAGGACCGGGTCGTCCCGGCCCACCACGGCGGGCTCGCCCGCCTCGCCGTCCCGCACGAGCACGCCCAGCGTGCCGGGCGCCTGCCCGCGCGAGTCCCCGCGCTCGCCGTACGGGTTGCGCCGGTCTCCGTGCTCGTGCTCCTCGCGTTCCTCGTGGGCCAGGCTCTCCGCGAACCGCCCGGCCGTCATGTACAGCTGCTGGTCGAGTCGTTCGACCATGAACCGTTCGAGCAGGAGGGACGAGGCGGCCCCCGCCGCGGCGCAGGCGAGCACGAGCAGCACCAGCGTGCCCACCACAAGGCGGGCCCGCAGCGTGCGCGGCACCAGGCGAAAGCGGCGCGGACGCGGCGCCCCCGGCCGCGGCGTCCCGGTCACCCGGGCGCCGTCACGGCCGCAGGACGTATCCCACGCCCCGCACCGTGTGGATCAGCGGCCGCCGGCCGGCGTCGATCTTCTTGCGCAGATAGCTGATGTACAGCTCGACCACGTGCGCCTGCCCGCCGAAGTCGTACGACCAGACGCGGTCGAGGATCTGCGCCTTGCTCAGCACCCGCCGGGGGTTGCGCATGAGGAAGCGCAGCAGCTCGAACTCGGTCGGCGTGAGCTCGACCAGCTCCCCGTCGCGCGTCACCTCGCGGGCGTCCTCGTCCATCACCAGGTCGCCCACCACCAGCCGGTCACCCTCGGCGCTGCGCGCCATGCCGGCGCGGCGCAGCAGCCCGCGCAGCCGGGCGAGCACCTCCTCCAGGCTGAACGGCTTGGTCACGTAGTCGTCCCCGCCCGCGGTGATGCCCGCGATGCGGTCCTCCACCGCGTCGCGCGCGGTCAGGAACAGCACGCACACGTCCGGGGCCTCGGCACGCAGGCGGCGCAGCACCTCAAGCCCGTCGAAGTCGGGCAGCATGATGTCCAGCAGCACCGCGTCGGGCTGGAACTCCCGTGCCTCCTTCACCGCCGACGTCCCGTCGCCCGCCGTGCGCACCTCCCAGCCCTCGTATTTCAGCACCGCGCCGAGGACCTCGACGAGGTCCGGTTCGTCGTCGACCACGAGGACGCGTACGGGGTTCCCATCGGGGCGGACCAGACCGGGCTGGTCGTTCGAAGTCTTACGCATGATGGGTCAAGCGTCCTCCCCGCTCACCGGGCGTGCTCTGTGAGCTACCTCAGAGAATCCTATGAATGATCCGCAGATGCCCCGGTTCATAGGAAAACAAGAGGTTCGGTTGGCACGGTGTGCCGGGTGATGACGAAGAGGAGGAATCGGTGACGACCACTCTCCCGGACGCAGCGGTGACGACCGGACACGTGCAGGCGCCACGGCGGCGCGTACGCGCCCGCCCCGAGGCCGTCCTGGCGCTCATCGCCGCGGGCGCGGTCGCGGTCATCGGCATGTGGTGGGCGAACACGCCAGGCGTGGCGGGGCCGGACGACTGGCTGACGAACGCCGGCCGCGTCACCGGGCTGCTCGCCGGGTACGCGATCGCCGTGCTGCTGGCGCTGATGGCCCGGGTGCCCGCGCTGGAGCGCGGCGTCGGCTCCGACCGGCTCGCCCGGTGGCACTCGACGGGCGGCCGCTACGTCGTCGGACTGGCCGTCGCGCACACGCTGCTGACCATCTGGGGCTACGCGCTGACCGACCGCACCGACGTGGTGAGCGAGACGGTCACGCTGAACCTCACCTATCCCGACGTGCTGAAGGCCACCGTCGCGCTGCTGCTCCTGGTGGGCGTCGGCGTCGTCTCCGCCCGCAGGATCCGGCCGAAGCTGCGCTACGAGACATGGTTCCACCTGCACTTCTACACCTACCTGGCCGCGTGGCTGGCCTTCGGGCACCAGCTCGCCACGGGCGCGGAGTTCGCCGTGGCCCCGCTCGCCCGCACCTCCTGGTACGTCCTCTACCTCGGTGTCGCGGCGCTGATCGTGTGGTACCGCTTCCTCACTCCCCTGCGGTTGGCCGTACGGCACCGGCTGAGGGTCTCCCGGGTGGTGCCGGAGACTCCCGGGGTCGTCTCCGTGTACGTGACCGGGCGGCGCCTGGACCGGCTGCGGGCCGAGCCCGGCCAGTTCTTCCGCTGGCGGTTCCTCACCAGGGACCTGTGGTGGTCCCCCAACCCGTACTCGCTGTCCGCCCCGCCCGGGACGGGCGAGCTGCGGATCACGGTGAAGGACCTGGGCGACCAGAGCCGCTCTCTGACCCGCCTGCGGCCCGGCACCCGGGTGGTCGCCGAGGGGCCGTACGGCGCGCTCACCGTGCGGGCCCGCCGGGCGCGCAAGGTGCTGCTCGTCGCGGGCGGCGTCGGCATCACCCCGCTGCGCGCGCTGTTCGAGTCGGCGCCCGCCGCCCCCGGCGACCTGACCCTCCTCTACCGCGCGCGCAGCACCGACGACCTCGTCTTCCGCGGCGAGCTCGAGGAGATCGCCGCGGCCCGCGGCGCGACCCTGCACTACTGCGTCGGCGCCCGGACCGCCGTCGGCGACCCGTTCACGCCCGCGGCGCTCACCGGGCTGGTGGCGGACCTGCCCGGCCACGAGGTGTACGTCTGCGGGCCGGCCGAGATGACGCGGGCCGTCATCACGGCGCTGCGGGCCGCCGGAGTGCCGCACCGCCGCATCCATCACGAGTCGTTCGAGTTCTGACCATCCCGGATTGGAAGTTCCATGCGCAGAGCCATACTGGCCGTGCTCGCGACCGCCGTCGGTCTCGTGCTGCTGCTGTCGTTCAAGCCCCACGAGATGACGGCGCTGGCCCAGCGCCCCGCCGCCGTCACCCAGGGCGACGCCGGAGCGACGGGCGGGCGTGGGGAGGGCCCCGGCGACGGCTTCCTCGGCCGTGACCGCGACCACGACGACGACCACGATGACGACGACGACGAGTTCGACGACGGGGACGGGGACCGCTTGGGCGGGGGCTCCTCGCGTGCCGCCGGTTCCTCCGCTTCCGGTTCCTCCGGTTCCTCCGGTTCCTCCGGTGCCGCCGGTTCCTCCGGTGCCGCCGATCTCACGGGTTCCTGGACCGGGCCGGGCGCCACCGCGGGTGCCACCAGCGGTGAGAAGACCGTCACCGGCGACTCCGCCGACACCCGCTGGGGACCGGTGCAGGTGGCGATCGTGATCTCCGCCGGGAAGATGGCGGGTGTCAAGGTGCTCGACGCCCCGGCGAACAACCACCGCGACATCAGGATCAACAACGAGGCCCTGCCGATCCTGAACGAGGAGGCGCTGTCGGCGCGGTCCGCCCAGATCGACACGGTCTCCGGCGCCACCTACACCAGCGACGGCTACATCCGCTCCCTGCAGAGCGCGCTCGACAAGGCGGGCCTGTGACACGCCACGTCGAGCACGTGATGGGCACCGTGTTCTCCTTCGACGTACGCCCCATCGACGGGCACCACGACGACGGGCGCCACGACGACGAGGCCGGGCCGCGGGTCGCGGCGGCCCTGGCGGAGGCGGTGGCCTGGCTGCACCACGTCGACGCGGTGTTCTCGACCTACAAGCCCGGCAGCCCGGTGAGCCGGCTGGGCCGGGGCGAGATCACCCTGGCCGACTGCCCGCCGGAGGTGGCGGACATCCTCCGCATGTGCGAATCGGTGAGCCGCCTGTCCCACGGCTACTTCACCGCCTGTCCCGGAGGCCGCCTCGACCCCTCGGCCATCGTCAAAGGCTGGGCGGTCGACCGGGCCTCCGTCATCCTGCGTGAGGCGGGCCTGCCCGACCACTGCGTGAACGGCGGCGGAGACGTGCGACTGTCCGGCGCGGCGGCCCCCGGCCGTACCTGGCGGGTCGGCGTCGCCCACCCGCTCCGCCCGGGGGACCTCGCCGCCGTGGTGTCGGGCCACGACCTCGCGGTGGCGACCTCGGGCACGGCCGAGCGCGGGGCGCACGTCCTCGACCCCCACACCGGCCGGCCCGCGACCGAGCTTGCCTCGGTGACGGTCATCGGCCCGGACCTCGCCCTCGCCGACGCGTACGCCACCGGAGCCCTCGCCATGGGCGGCGCGGCCAGGGAGTGGGTGGAGGGACTGGACGGCTACGAGGCCTTCGCCGTCACCGCCGCCGGCGCCACCTGGCACACGTCCGGCCTCTGAGGGGACGACCCGCGGCCGGCGCCGGACCCGCGCGGCCGGCCGAGTCCGCCACCGGCACGACGCCCTCGCTCACCACGCGAGAGCGTTCTTGAGCCGCGTGGTGGCGGCCACGACGGGCCACAGGCGGGTGGCCAGGTTCCTGGCGAGGATGCCGCCTCGCGTCGCGGGGACCAGAAGTGCCGACGCCTGAGCGACGTTGCGCTGCTTGGGGTCCACCAGGCGCCGGTGCGCCGCCTCGTACCGCCGGAAGGCCGCCGCGGGATCGCCGGAGTGGGCGGCCAGCGCCTCGGCGAGGGTGAACGCCCCCGCCATGGCCAGGGTGGAACCGTCCCCGAACAGCGACACGCAGGACGCGGCGTCGCCGAGGAGAGCGATGCGGCCCTTCCACCACCGCGGCAGGCGCACCTGGCTGACGGAGTCGAAGTAGAGGTCGCCGGCGGTGCGTACGTGTCCGAGCAGTTCCGGCGCCCGCCAGGACACGTCCGCGAAGGCTTCGATCAGCATCCGCCTGTGCTGCTCGGTGTCGCGGTGGTCGAACTCCGGCGCGGCCGGGCTGCGGTAGAGGAAGAACGCGCCCGCGGGCCGCGGATTGACGGCGATCGCCTTACCGGGCGTGTTGTGCATGAGGATGTCCCGGCCCGCTCCGGCCGCCCCGTCGGCGAGCGGCGTCGTCGCGACGTACAGGCCCATGTGGCGCACGAGATCACCCTCTTGCCCGAACGTCAGGCGCCGCGTCACCGAGTGCAGGCCGTCGGCTCCGACCACCAGGTCGAAGCGGCGGGGGGCGGCGTGCTCGAAGGCGACCTCCACCCCGTGCTCGTCCTGGCCGAGCGCCGTGATGGAGTCGTCGAAGAGGAACTCGGCGTGGTCGCGGCTCGCCTCGTAGAGGATCGACGCGAGGTCGCCGCGCGGCACCTCGACCTCGTCCGGCCGTTGCACGGCGCGCATGTCCATCCGGCCGACCCGCCTGCCGGCCGCGTCGACGAAGCTGACCCCCGTCGTGCCGGTGGCGGCCCGGCGCAGCCGGGGCATGACGCCCATTCGTTCCGCGACCGCGACGGCCGGTCCTCTGACGTCCACCGGGTTGCCGCTGGACCTGGGCTCTCCCCCACGTTCCACGACCGTGACCCGGAATCCGTGTCTGGCCAGCCAGTAGGCCAGCGTCGGGCCCGCGATCCCGGCCCCCGAGATCAGCGCTGTGCTCATGCCGCACCCCCTAACCGGAAGATTTTCCTCCGAATAAACGACGGTATCCTAACCGGAGGAAAATCGTCCAGATCCTTCGCGAGGTGGCAGTGGAGAAGGGGCTGCGCGCCGACGCGCGCCGCAACCGGGACCTGATCGTCGCCGCGGCCCGGGAGCTGTTCCTGGAGCAGGGCGTCGACGTGCCGCTGGAGGAGGTCGCCCGCCGGGCCGGCGTGGGCGTCGGCACGCTCTACCGCCGCTTTCCCGATCGGGACGCGCTCCTCCGGGCGGTCGGCGAGGAGAGCCTGCGCCGGCTCGCGGACCTGGCGGAGACGGCCTGGCGCGATGAGCCGGACGCCTGGCACGCGTTGTGCCGTTTCCTGCGCGGCTCGGTGGCACTGCGGCTGGGCGTGCTGCCGGCGAAGCTCGAACCGCACCTGCACCAGCGGATGCGCGTCGGCCCGGACCTGCACGAGATGCGGCAGCGAGTGATCGCCGCCGTCCTGCGGATGATCGAACGGGCACAGGCGGACGGTGCGCTGCGCACCGACATCGGCCCCGGCGACGTCGCCCTGTTGATGACCCTGAACGTGTACACGCCGCCGGGCATGCACAGCGAGCAGGCCATGGGACGCGTGGTGGAGATCGTGCTGGACGGCCTGCGCGCCGACGCGGGATCGCCCCTCCCTGGAACTCCGCTCGACGAGGACGACCTGCGCCACTACACCGCCGTACGGCTCCCGCCCGCCGAGTGACGCTCGGCCACTGGAATCTCTCGGTCACCCGCGGCTCCAGGCGACGCGGGTCCTCGTACGGTCGGACACGGGCCGAGGTGATTCACAGCCGAGTCCGAGGCGGCCGGAATGCGGAGGAAAGAGGCCGTGGACCTGCTGCGCGGGCCTGGCCGGACGGCTGACGACACCCGGTCCGAAGGCTCCGGAACCGCTGCTAGCGTTCCGAGGTGGCGGGAGGAGACGGCGTGCTCGTGATTCACGCGGCCTGGGACGGCGGACGGCTCGTACTCTGGGCGGAGAACTCCGCCGGCGCCGGGCCGAGCGCCTCCCGGGCCAAGGTTCGGCCCCACCCCTTCGCCGCCCCGGCGAGCGCCCTCGCCGCCGCACTGCCGTGCTGGGGGGACGCGGCGGCCGAGGCGGCGGGCAAGGCCGTGTCCGGCGAAGCCGTGCTGCTGCTGCCGAGTTCGGCGACGAGTCCCCTCCCTTCTTCGGAGACCGGCCTGCGGATCACCGCGCGCCGGGCCGGGATCAGGCCGTGGCGGGTGCCCGCGCTGCTGGTCGACGCGGGCGCGGCGATGCGCCTGCTGACCACGCTCGGCAGACCGGAGGCTTACGAGGCGGCAGGCCCTTCGACGGAGTCGCCGGAGCCGGAGGATCGTCTCGCCGACATTCTCCCCGGGCCGTCCGTACGTTATCTCGCGGTCGTCGCCGCCCACGCCCGTGACCTGGTGCGGCACGGCCGGGTGCTGCCCCAGCTCGTCACCGAGGACGGCGGCTACGCCGCGCGCTGGCGGCCCGTCCTGACCGGCCCCCACGCCGCGCGCTTCCGGGAGCTGGCCGCCGCCATGCCGCCGGTCTGCCGGGCCGTGGCCGAGGAGCGGCCCTCGTCCCACGTGCTGATCGAGGCGGTGGCGGGCCTGGCCGACGCCGCCGTACGGCAGGCGCTGCCGGAGCGCCTGCTGGGCGGGCACCGTCCCGGGCGGCGCGGTCCCCTGGCCGACCGCTGGACGGTGGCGCTCACCGGGGACACGGCGGCCCTTCCCGGAGTGAGCGACCAGGAGGCGGAGACGCTGGCCCGGCCGCTGGAGGACTGGTTCAGGGCCGCTCACCAGCTCGACGGCCCGGTCAAGGTGTGCTTCCGTCTCGTCGAGCCTCTCCTGGCCGAGGAGCGCCCCGGGCAGGAGGCACCGGACGCCGGAACCTGGCAGGTGGAGTTCGCCCTCCAGTCGGCCGAGGATCCGAGCCTGTACCTGCCCGCTCCCCTCGTCTGGGCGGGCGAGACCATGCCCGGCCTGCCCGGGCGCCCGGACGAGACGCTGCTCGCGGGCCTGGGCCGGGCGGCCCGCCTGTACTCGAAGATCGATGACGCGCTGCGGGAGGCCCGGCCGACGCACGTGGGCCTGGACGCCGCGGGAGCCTTCCACTTCCTCCGCCACGCCGCGCCGCTGCTGCAGTCGGCCGGGTTCGGCGTGCAGCTGCCCGCGTGGGCCGGCCGCACCCGGCTCGGCCTGAAGCTCACCGCCCGGTCCCGCTCCGGGCCCGGCGCGGCCGCCGGCCAGGGGTTCGGGCTGGCGCAGCTCGTCGACTTCACGGCCGAGCTCGCCGTCGGCGACGAGACGATCAGCGAGGAGGAGCTGGCCGAGCTGGCCCGGCTGAAAGTGCCGCTGGTCCGGCTGCGGGGGCAGTGGGTCGAGCTGGACGCCCGGCAGCTCGGGGCGGCGCTGAAGGCGGTGGAGCGACGCGGGTCGGGGCAGATGACGGTCGGCGAGGTCATCCAGCAGGTCGTCCACGGCGGGGACGACGAGCTGCCGCTCGTCGAGGTGGACGCCGACGGACTGCTCGGCGATCTGCTGTCCGGCGAGGCCGACCGCCGTCTGGAACCCGTCGCGACCCCGGCCGCCTTCCACGGCACGCTGCGGCCCTACCAGGAGCGCGGCCTGGCCTGGCTCGACTTCATGTCCCAAATCGGACTCGGCGGCATCCTTGCGGACGACATGGGCTTGGGCAAAACCGCCCAGACGCTGTCACTCCTCACAAAAGAACGCGAGTCGGGCGAGCGGGTCGGGGCGACGCTGCTGGTGTGCCCGATGTCGCTGCTCACCAACTGGCAGAAGGAGGCCGCCCGCTTCGCGCCGTCGCTGGACGTCTACCTCCACCACGGCGCCGGCCGCCTGCGCGGCGAGGAGCTGGCCGGGCGGGTCGCCGGGGCCGACCTCGTCCTCACGACGTACGGCACGGCCCTGCGGGACCGCGACGCCCTCGCCGGGTTCACCTGGGCCAGGGTCGTCTGCGACGAGGCCCAGGCCATCAAGAACGCCGCGGCCAGGCAGGCCCAGGCGGTGCGTTCGCTCCCGGCGCGGACGAGGCTTGCGCTGACCGGCACTCCGGTGGAGAACCACCTGGCCGAGCTGTGGTCGATCATGGAGTTCTGCAACCCCGGCCTGCTCGGGTCGGCCCGGGCCTTCCGCGACCGCTACCAGGAGCCGATCGAACGGCACGGCGACGAGACCGCGACCGCCGCGCTCAAACGGGCCACCGGCCCCTTCGTCCTGCGGCGGCTCAAGACCGACAAGACGATCATCTCCGACCTGCCGGACAAGCTGGAGATGAAGGTCTGGTGCACGCTCACGCCGGAGCAGGCCAGCCTCTACCAGGCGGTGGTCGAGGACATGATCGGCAAGATCTCCGGCAGCGAGGGCATCGAGCGGCGCGGCAACGTCCTGGCCGCGATGGCCAAGCTCAAACAGGTCTGCAACCACCCGGCCCACCTGCTCAAGGACGGCTCCCGGCTGGCGGGCCGCTCGGGGAAGCTGGCCCGGCTGGAGGAGCTGGCCGAGGAGCTCCTCAGCGAGGGCGACAAGGCGCTGATCTTCACGCAGTACGCCGAGTTCGGCTCGATGCTGCAGCCCTACCTGGCGGCGCACCTCGACCGCCCGGTGCTGTGGTTGCACGGCGGGCTGCCGAAGAAGGCGCGCGACGCGCTGGTGGAGCGGTTCCAGACCGAGGACGAGCCGATGATCTTCCTGTTGTCGCTCAAAGCCGCGGGCACCGGGCTCAACCTGACCGCGGCGAACCACGTGGTCCACGTGGACCGGTGGTGGAACCCGGCGGTGGAGGACCAGGCGACCGACCGGGCGTTCCGCATCGGGCAGACCAGGAACGTGCAGGTCAGGAAGTTCATCTGCACGGGCACGCTGGAGGAGCGGATCGACGAGATGATCGAGCGCAAGAAGGCCCTGGCCGAGAGCGTCGTCGGGACGGGCGAGGACTGGATCGCCGAGCTGTCCACGGCGGAGCTGCGCGAGCTGTTCCGCCTGTCGCCCGAGGCGGTGAGCTGATGCCGGTCGGCAGGGACGGGTGGTTCGAGGCCGCGCGGCCCATCAGGGTCGAGGGCGGCATCAAGGCGCGCTCGAAGCGCGGGTCCATCGGCGAGCAGTGGTGGTCGCGGCGGTTCATCGACATCCTGGAACGCGTCTGCGACCCGGGCAGGCTGAGCCGGGGCCGTGCGTACGCCCGGCGCGGCCAGGTGCTCGACCTCGACCTCGGTCCCGGGCTGGCGAAGGCCAGGGTGCAGGGGTCGCGCCCGGAGCCGTACGACGTGAGCGTGCGCATCACGGCGTACGGCGAGCGGGAGTGGGCGGGGCTGATCGAGGCGCTGGCCGCGCAGGCCCTCCACCGGGCCAAGTTGCTCGCCGGGGAGATGCCGCCGGAGATCGAGGACGTCTTCGCCGGGTGCGGGCTGCCGCTGTTCCCCGGCGAGCGCGGGCTGGACATGGACTGCACCTGTCCCGACTGGGGCTTCCCGTGCAAGCACCTGTCGGCGGTGCTGTACCTGCTGGCCGAGGCGTTCGACGACGACCCGTTCCGGGTGCTGGCCTGGCGGGGCATGGCCAGGGAAGCGCTACTCGACGCGCTGCGCCGCAGCGGCGGCGAGGCCGGGGCCGCGACCGCGGGCGATGCCGGGCCGCCGGGGCTTCTCGACGTGGCCGACGTCCCGTTCGCCGAGCGTCTCGGCGACTTCTACGAGCCGGGCGCCTCAGCGGCTCGCCTCGGCCCGCCGCCCGGCCCCGAGGGGCATCCCGACCTGCTGCTGCGCGCGCTGGACCCGCCGAAGGTCAAGGCCAGGCACATCCCGCTCCTCGACCTGCTGCGGCCGGCGTACCGGGCCTTCGCGGCCGGGGAGAACGAGGAGGCCGAGGGGAGTGTCTCGTGATCTTCTGCCGTAGCGACCGCAGTGGGCCGGAGAGATCACGGGACACGACCCCGGCGGCGATCAGGTGTCCTCGAAGCTCTGCGGGACCATCACGCGGACGCCGTTCGGGATGGTCCTGAGCACGAGCGGGGTGCGCAGCCGCACCTCGCCGTCGATGTCGGCGGCCATGGGCGGGTCGGTCTCCAGCAGCATCTCCTGCCCGGTGACGAACGGCCCGCCCGCGAGGCTGGTCCACCTGCCGGTGGTCGCCCGTACGAGCGTCTCCCCGAGCAGGCGCAGCCGCTTGCCCGAGCCGAGCTGGTAGGCCACCAGCTTGCGGTTGTCGATGCTGACGTCCCTGGCGATCTGCCATCCGCCGTGGAAGCGGCCGTTGGCGATGTTGAGCTGGTGGGTCAGCAGCTCGTGCCGTTTGCCGTCCACGGTGATGTAGGCGCGGAACGGCCGGTGCCCGGGCAGGATCGTCAGCGCGGTCAGCGGATAGGCCGCCCGGCCGAGCATCCGCTTGAGCCACGGCTTGACCGTGCCCGCGACCTCGACCGAGACGCCGAAGCTCGCGAGGTTGGCGAAGGGCCGGTCGCCGCAGACGCCGAGATCGATGTCGGCCACCTTGCCCTCGGTGAACACGCCGACCGCCCCGGCGAGGTCGAGCGGCAGCCCGAGACTGCGGGCGAAGTTGTTGGTCGTGCCCAGCGGCAGCACGCCGAGGGCGACGTCGCGGCCGGCCACGTGCTTGACCGAGCTGCTCAGCGTGCCGTCGCCGCCGCCGACCACGAGCAGGTCGGGCTGCGGTTCGAGCGCCCGGGTGATGACGTCGCGCAGCCGGGACGGGTCGGTGACCGGGTGGACGCCGGTGAGCCGGAAGTCCCGGTCCCGCAGCAGCCGCACCACCTCCGCGTAGCGGCGGCGGCCTCGCCGGGATTTCGTGTTCACGACGACGGCGGCCCGCCGCTCCCGGTGGATGGCAGCCGTGTGATCCGCCTTGCTCCGCACGCTCACATGCTAGGGGCCTGCGGGCGCGGGCGCGCATGAGTGTGCCCGGCGGCCGTCCGGTGACGGACGGCGGCCGGGCACGGGGACCGCCGGGAGGCGGTGTTACTTCTTGGCGGGCGTGATCTTGACGAGCGCGCCCAGGTCCGACGGCAGCGGGCTGATCAGCGAGATCTGCACGCCGAGCTGCTTGCCCTCGTCGCCGGGGTTGCCGGTGCCGAGAACGATGCCGTCACCCAGGTCGGTGCCGTACAGCTCCTTCGCCGGAGTGCCGTCCGCGTGGACGATCCTCGTCGTGTAGGGCTGGTTGCCCTTGGACGGGACGACGGCCGAGGAGTCACGCTGGCGGAAGTACAGAGTGTCGTCACGGACCTCCAGGCCGGGGTACCAGCCCTTGGCGTCCGTGAACGCGGTCACCGCGGGCTGCTTGCCGAACGAGGTGCAGTACTCCTTGAACGGCTCGCCCTCGACGCACTCCTTGAACGGGTAGGTGCCGACGAAGTTGAACGCCGCGTTGGACGACTGCGGGCGGGACGGGAGGTTCTTCAGGACGCTCGGGTCCTTCTCCGCCGCCGTGCCCGTACGGCGCAGCGGGTCGAAGTGCGAGTCCACGATGAGGAGCTCGCCCTTCGGGCCCACCGACGGCATGTCGAACGCGGTGCCCGCGACGTCGTTGTTGGCGCGCGCGGTGTCGCGGTACCAGATGAGCAGGCCGGGGGCGTTGTACTTGACCTTCTCGACCTTCCAGGCGCCGTCGCGCAGCCAGGTCGTGTCGTAGGCGTACTGCAGGCCCTTGTCGAACCCGTCGAAGTTGCGCCACTCGGCCAGGTAGTACTGCGCCGCCTGCTCCTGGCCGGAGTGGATGATCCAGCCCGCGCCGGTGGTGTCGGTGAACGTGCCCTTGGTGGCCGTCCAGCCGTTGGCGCCGCCCTCGACGTCGTCGGACCAGACCGCGGTGGCGCCGTTGGTCAGCGAGAAGTCGTCGTTGAACCAGCCGCGGTGCACGGACGCCGCGTCGGTAGCGATGCGCAGGCGGATCTGGACGGACTTCCCGGCGAACGGCGCCAGGTCGACGTAGAGGTGCTGCCAGCCGGCGCTGACCCCGGTGACGCCGTACTTCTTGCCGCCGTAGTCCTTGAGGCGGCCGTTGGGGTCGGTGTAGTCGTCACCGGTGCTGGCGAGGCTGCCGTCCTCGTTGAAGACCTTCTGCTCGGTCCAGGTGGCGCCGCCGTCGGCGGAGACCTCGAAGAAGCCGAAGTCCCAGTCGGCCTCGATGTCCCAGTCGCTCCACCACCGGAACTTCACGTCCGACCCGGCCGGGACGTCGACGGTCCTGGCCAGCTTGTTGTCGGCCCAGTCCTGGTCGCTGTTGGACCACCACAGGTTCGACCCGCTGTGCGGGGTGGACATGACGTTCAGCTTGTCCGGCAGGTTGATCCGGACGCCGTCCTCGGTGCCCTTCGGCGTGCGCGAGGTCTGGCCGACCGCGACGAGCTGGGTGTTGCCGCCCTGCTCGACGACCTTCGGGTTGGCCCAGCCGAGCACCCACTTGTCCCACAGGCCCATGTGCGTCGGCATCGACTGGAAGATCGGCCCGGAGTGCGAGCCGCTCGACATCAGGTCCCAGAAGTCGACGTCGGAGTCGCCGGCGCCGGTGGTGTCGTACAGGTCCGGCAGGCCGAGGTCGTGGCCGTACTCGTGGGCGAACACGCCCACGCCGGAGTCCTCCGGCTGGAGGATGTAGTTGGAGATCTTGATGCCGGTGCCCGGGATCGTGTAACCGCCGGCCACGTCGCTGGAGTGGGCCCACAGGGCCATCGTGCCCTCGTTGCCGCCGCCGCCCGACTTGTCCTCACCGGCGTGGATCAGCACGAGGTGGTCGATGACGCCGTCGGGCTCGTCGAAGTTGCCGTCGCCGTCGGCGTCGGAGACGTCCTCGACGTCGTAGTCCGCCCACGGGAAGTTCGGGTTCGACTTCACGAGCGCGTCGACCGCGTCGACCGCGAGCTGGGCGGCGCCGCGCGGGTTGTCCGGGTGGCCGGTCATGTCCTGCGGGTACGTGTGGCACTTGCCCGCGCCGTACCACGCCTCGGAGTGCGGCACCTTGAGCCAGCCGACGGCCTCACCGGTGACGGTGTAGGCGCCCTTCGACATCTCCTCGTACATGTTCTTCATGGTGTAGCCGGAGATGTCGATGCCCTTCTTGCCGTCCCGGGGATCCTTCAGGTCCGGACGGACCCGGGTCGTGATCCCCTTCGAGCTGTAGAGCATGTCGTTGTAATGGGCGGTGTTGAAGTCCGCCACCCACATCGAGTTGTTGTCCTTGCCCCCGCCTGCGGCGGTCGCGGGGTTGGGGATCGTGTTGTGCAGTGGCCCGTTCAGCTTCGTGCCGGGCGGCTCGGTGACGCAGTCGTCGACGTCGTCGATCGACCTCGGGTGCGACCAGCCCGAGAAGTCGTCGTTGGCCTGGTCGTTGAACTCGACCAGCAGCGTGAGCAGCTTGGCGGTGCGGGTCGTCTTCGCCTTCTTGTAGATGAAGTCGAAGGGGTTCTTCCCGGTGCTGATCGCCTGCTTCTCGTGCTTGGCCAGCACACGCGCCGCGACCGGGTTACCGCTCGCGAACTTGTGGTCGACGGCCCGCGCGAGAGCGGCCGTCCGTTTGGCACCCCTGGCGGGGACCTTCTCCTCGGTGGTGGTGAAGTCGCCCTGCACACGCGGCGGCGCGTAGTTGATGTAGTGGTCCTTGGCGGAGGGCTGATAGCCCGCCGTGGGCGCCGCAGCCGCACCGGCCGCAGCCAGACCTCCTGCCGCCAGCCCGAGCGCGGGCACGATCGCGGCGAGACGCCGGATTCCTCTGGACAACGAGATCCCTTCCCGTCCGGGTTCCCCGGACACCCATGCACGGCGCGCCGGGATGAGCGCGCATGCGGGACCTTAAACGAGGGGGTAAAGGGAGGGTAAAGAGGCAGCCGGTATGGTTGTCAAAATGTGATCTGTACCGAAAACCGTTAATAATTCCGGATGAGACCCGATACCGAACCGTGCCGTAAAGTCCAGACTTGACTTCCCCCCCGCCTACAGGCGGGGGACTCCCGCCCTCGCGGGCTGGGCTT
Source organism: Microbispora sp. H10836 (assembly GCF_012999525.1). Lineage (NCBI taxonomy): Bacteria > Bacillati > Actinomycetota > Actinomycetes > Streptosporangiales > Streptosporangiaceae > Microbispora > Microbispora sp. H10836. Next base: position 506,342 of record NZ_JABBWU010000002.1, on the reverse strand, counting down.
CCTGTTTCACGGCCGACCGCATCCGGGAGGACCCGGAGTGACTTACGTCAGCTCCACAGGCGGACACCGCTCGACCAGCGGCCAGGATGTTCTTGGCGGCGTTGACGTCCCGGTCGTTCCGGGTGCCGCATCCCGGGCACATCCAGTGCCGGGTGGAAAGCGGCAGTGCGGGGAGCAGGTGCCCGCACGCGCTGCACGTCTTCGAGCTGGGATACCAGCGGTCGATCACGACCAGGCGCCGCCCGTACCGCTGGGTTTTGTATTCGAGTTGGCGGCGGAACTCGCCCCACCCGCAGTCGGAGATCACCCGCGCCAGGGACCGGTTGCGAACCATGCCGCGCACGTTGAGGTCTTCGAGCACGATCAGGTCGTGGTCGCGGACCAGCCGGGCGGAGGTGCGGTGCAGGAAGTCTGCGCGGGCGTCCCGCACTTTGGTGTGGGCGCGGGCGACCTTCGCCCTGGCCTTCGCCCGGTTGTTGCTGCCGCGCTGCTTGCGGGCCATCCTGCGCTGGTAGCGGGCCAGGTTTTTGGCCTTGCGCTCCAGATGGCGCGGGTTGGGAATCTTCTCGCCGGTGGACAGGACGGCGAAGTCGCTCACGCCGAGGTCAATCCCGGCCTGGCCGCCGGTGGCGGGCAACGGGTCGGGCTCGGTTTCGGTCTCTATCGCAATGGAGGCGTACCAGCGGCCGTCGCTGTCGCGGGAGACGGTCACCGTGGTCGGGTTGATCGTGGTGGGGTCGACCTCGGGCCAGGACCACACGAACGCGATCGGGTCGTCCATCTTTGCCAGGTGCAGTCGGCCGTCGCCCCAGCGGAACGCCGACCGTGTGTAGGTCGCCGATTGCCTACCATGCCGGGACTTGAACCGCGGGTGTTTGGCGCGTCCGGCGAAGAAGTTCGCGAACGCCTTGTGCTGGTGCCGCAGCGCCTGCTGCAGGGGGACGCTGGAGACCTCGTACAGGAAGTCGTGGCCGCCGTCGCGTTTCAGCTCGGTCAGGTACCGGTCGGTCTGCGCGTAGGAGGTCTTCACGCCCTCGGCACGGTAGCGGGCCTGCCGCCACGCCAGGACGGTGTTCCAGACCAGGCGTACGCAGCCGAAGGTGCGGTTCAGCGCCGCGGCTTGTTCGGCGGTGGGATAGGCCCGCACCCTGTACGCCGTACGCATTTTCGCATTTTGCCATCCACTTGCCTGACCGGTGAGCGAAAGGAGAAAGACATGAGCGCTTCGTGCTCTGGGCTGTCCCGGCTTCGCCGGGACAGCCCTTGTGGGGCCCGGATTCCTCCAGGCCCTGAAGGGCCGGGCTTCCTCCGGAGGGTTCGGTGAACGAGCTGACCTCCGCGCTCGCCGCGGCCCTGCCGGACGGGCGTGTCCTCACCGATCCCGGCGTCACCGGCTCGTACGCCGGGGACCGCACGTTCGTGCCGCCGGGCACGCCGCTCGGGGTGGTCCTGGCGGAGTCGCGCGACGACGTCGTGGCCACGATGCGCTGGGCGAGCGAGCACCGCGTGCCGGTGGTCCCGCGCGGCGCGGGCACCGGGCTCGCCGGCGGGGCGACCGCCGTCGACGGCTGCGTCGTCCTGTCGCTCGCCCGGATGACCGCGATCCGCGAGCTGTCGCCGCAGGACGAGATCGCGGTCGTGGAGCCCGGCGTCATCACCGCCGACCTCGACCGGGCGGCCCGCGAGCACGGCCTGATGTACGCCCCCGATCCCTCGTCGTACGAGATCTCGACCATCGGCGGCAACCTGGCGACGAACGCGGGCGGCCTGCGGTGCGTGAAGTACGGCGTGACCCGCGACTCCACGCTCGGGCTCGAGGTCGTGCTGGCCGACGGCCGCGTGCTCACCACCGGCCGCCGCACGATGAAGGGCGTGACCGGCTACGACCTGACCGGCCTGTTCGTGGGGTCGGAGGGGACGCTCGGCGTGATCACCGCCGCGACGCTGCGGCTGCGGCGGGCGCCGGGCGAGACGGCCACGGTCGCCGCCGAGTTCACCTCGCTGCGCGACGCCGCCGCGGCCGTGGCGGCGATCGTCGCCGCGGGCTGCCAGCCGTCGCTGCTCGAACTGATGGACCGCACGACCCTGAAGGCCATCGACGACTGGAAGAGCATCGGGCTCGAGCCGTCCACCAGGGCGATGCTCATCGCCCAGGCCGAGGGCCCGCCGGACGAGACGGCGGCCCGGATGGCGGACCTGTGCGCGGCCGCCTCGTTCGTGGCGGTCTCGTCCACCCCGGAGGAGGCGGCCGAGCTCATCGGCGTCAGGCGCCTGGCCTACCAGGCCAAGGAGCGGCTGGGCCAGTGCCTGGTGGAGGACGTGTGCGTGCCCCGCTCGGCGCTCCCCGACATGATCACCACGATCGAGGAGGTCGCGGCCCGGCACAACGTGATGATCGCGACGGTCGCGCACGCGGGGGACGGCAACGTCCACCCGGTGTTCGTGTTCGACCGCGGCCTGACCGAGCCCCCGGCGGAGGTCTGGGCCGCGGCCGACGAGGTCTTCCGCGCCGCGCTCGATCTCGGCGGGACGCTGACCGGCGAGCACGGCGTCGGCCTGCTGAAGAAGCGCTGGCTCGAATTGGAGACCGGTCCGGTGGCCGCCGAACTTCACCGGGGCATCAAGCAGGTGTTCGATCCACTGAACATCCTCAACCCCGGTAAAGCCATCTGACCGCTGGTAGCGTTTGCCTCCATTGTGAGGTTTTAGTGGTAATCGGGGGCAATAGTGGCGTTAGAGGCTGGTGATCCGGCACGCCTGGGCCCGTTCGCTCTTGTCGACCGGATCGGCGAGGGCGGCCAGGGGGTCGTCTTCCTCGGCCGGGGCCCGGCGGGCGAGCAGGTCGCGGTCAAGTTGCTGCACACCCGGCTGACGGCCGATCCGGAGGCTCGGGAGCGGTTCCTGCGCGAGGTCGCGCTCGCGCAGCGGGTGGCGCCGTTCTGCACGGCCCCCGTCCTGTACGCCGACCTCGCCGGCAACCAGCCGTTCATCGTCAGCGAGTTCGTGTCCGGGCCGTCGCTGCGGCAGCTCGTGGACCGGGAGGGACCGCGCCGGGGGGCCGCGCTCGAACGGCTCGCCATCAGCACGGCGACGGCCCTGGCCGCCATCCACCGGGCGGGGATCACCCACCGCGACTTCAAGCCGGCCAACGTCCTGATGGGCCCCGAGGGCCCGGTCGTCATCGACTTCGGCGTGGCCAGGGCGCCCGACTCGCCGCAGGCCACCGCGACCGGCGCGTCCATCGGAACGCCCGCCTACCTGGCCCCCGAGGTGCTCTCGGGCGGCACGGCGGGCGCCGCGGCCGACATGTTCGCCTGGGGCGTCACGATGGTGTTCGCCGCCACCGGCAGGCCCGCCTTCGGCGCGGACACGATCCCCTCGGTGATCACGCGGATCCTGCACGCGCAGCCCGACCTGGGCGATCTCGCGATGCCCCTGCGCGACATCGTGGCCGCCTGCCTGTCGAAGAACCCCGCCCTGCGTCCCTCGGCCGAGGACGTCGTCGCGCGGCTCACCGGACAGCCCACCACGCCCGTACGGCCCGCCGCCGCGCCGCAGCCGCCCCCACCGCAGGCCGCGACACCCGGACCTCACACACCGGGACCTCAAGCACCAGGCCCCCACATACCGGGACCCCACATACCGGGACCCCACGCACCGGGACCCCACGCACCGGGATCGCACCTACCCCCGTCGGGGCCGGGGGGTGCGGGGGCGCCGGTCCCGCCCGTACCGCGCCGGTCCGGCACCGGCGGGACGAGGCCGCGGCGGCCGGTGCTGACATGGGCTGTGGCCGGGGTCGGGGTGTCGGCCCTCGCGGCGGCGGCCTTCCTCGTGCCGACGTGGGTGTCCGCCAAGCAGATCTCCTCCGAGGACGCCCTCGGCCCCGCCGCGTCGCCCACGGTGACGCCGTCCCAGGACGTGGAGATGCCCATCCCGCAGCCGTCCGAGCTGGTCACCCCCACCGGGCGCAAATCCGGCAAGCCCTCACCGAGCCCCTCGGCACGACGGCTCCAGCCGAGCGCGAAGCCGGCCGTCTCCCCCACGCGCACCCGTCAGGCGCAGCCGTCGCCTTCCAAGGGTCCGGCCCAGGCCAAGCCCACCGCCGCCACCAAGCCGACCGTCAAGCCCACCGGCGCCGCCGAGGTCACTCCTCCGCCCGCGAAGACCACCCCCGCGCCGACCAAGGCGACCCCGGCGCCGACGAAGGCCACCACGGCCCCCAAACCCAGCGCGACGGCCACCCCGACGAAGACCGCGGCGCCCAAGGCCAACACCTACACGGCCACGGGCGTGTGCGGCAGCGGGTACCGCGTCGTCGACTCGCATTCCTATGGGCAGGCGACGACGTATCTGCTCTACAACGCCGCCAACGGCTACAACTGCGTGATCACCCTGTCGAAGTACGTCATGTCGAGCAAGATCAAGATGACCGCGGTGCTGAAGGTCCAGGGCGGGTCGTCGAAGACCGACTCCGGCAGCTACACGGTCTACGCCGGGCCGATCCGGCTGCCCGCCAAGGCCAAGTGCGTCATCTGGGGCGGCGGCTACGGCACCGCCGCCTGGAGCAGCTCATGGTCGCACTGTGGTTGACAATCGGTGGTTGAAAATCGGTGGTTGAGAATCAGTGGTTGACAATCGGCGGCTGACGACCGGTGGTTGACGATCGGCCGGGACGGGAGGCCGGGCCCGGCTCGTTGACGCGGCGACGGGTCACCAGGAGGATCATCGCGTGACAGAACTCGGTTCGGTGATGCCATGACGGTGCTCGTGAGCCGGCTGGACCCCTCCAGCGGCGAGTACGGCGCGCGGCGCGAGGCCATGCTGGCGAAGCTCGCCGAGCTCGAGGCCGAGCACGCCAAGGCCGTCGCCGGAGGCGGGCCGAAGTACGTCGAGCGGCACCGGGAGCGCGGCAAGCTGCTGCCCCGCGAGCGGATCGAACTGCTCGTCGACCCCGACTCGCCGTTCCTGGAGTTGTCCCCGTTGGCGGCCTGGGGCACCGAATATCCCGTCGGCGCGAGCGTCGTGACCGGCATCGGGGTGATCGAGGGCGTCGAGTGCGTCGTCACGGCCAGCGACCCGACCGTGCGCGGCGGCGCGTCCAACCCCTGGACGCTGCGCAAGACCCTGCGCGCCGCCGAGATCGCGCTGCGCAACCGCATGCCGTACGTGAACCTGGTGGAGTCGGGCGGCGCGGACCTGCCCTCGCAGAAGGACATCTTCATCCCCGGCGGCCAGGTGTTCCGCGACCTGACCCGGCTGTCGGCCGCCGGCGTCCCGACGATCGCGCTGGTCTTCGGCAACGCCACCGCGGGCGGCGCGTACGTGCCGGGCCTGAGCGACCACGTCGTGATGGTGCGGGAGCGGGCCAAGGTGTTCCTCGGCGGCCCGCCCCTGGTGAAGATGGCGACCGGCGAGGAGTCCGACGACGAGTCGCTGGGCGGCGCGGAGATGCACGCGCGGGCCTCCGGCCTGGCCGATCACCTCGCCGCCGACGAGTACGACGCGCTGCGGATCGGCCGTCGCATCGTGCGGCGGCTCAACTGGCGCAAGGCGGGGAACGCTCCCGCGGCCGGCTACGCGGCCCCGCTGTACGACGAGGACGAGCTGCTGGGCATCGTGCCGGAGGACCTGAAGGTCCCCTTCGACCCCCGCGAGGTCCTGGCCCGGGTGGTGGACGGCAGCGACTTCGACGAGTTCAAGCCCCTCTACGGGCCGAGCCTGGTCACCGGATGGGCGAGCGTCCACGGCCACCCGGTCGGGGTCCTCGCCAACGCCCGGGGTGTGCTCTTCGGGGAGGAGTCCCAGAAGGCCGCCCAGTTCATCCAGCTCGCGAACCAGTCGCGTACACCGCTCGTCTTCCTGCAGAACACCACGGGGTACATGGTCGGCAGGGAGTACGAGCAGAGCGGCATCATCAAGCACGGCGCGCTGATGATCAACGCGGTGGCCAACTCGACCGTGCCGCACATCACGATCGTCATGGGCGCCTCCTACGGCGCGGGCAACTACGGCATGTGCGGGCGGGCCTACGACCCTCGCTTCCTGTTCAGCTGGCCGAGCGCGAAGTCGGCCGTCATGGGACCGGCCCAGCTCGCGGGCGTGATGTCGATCGTGGGACGGGCCGCCGCGCAGGCGCGGGGGCAGGTCTACGACGAGGAGGCCGACGCGGCGATGCGCGCGGCGGTCGAGGCGCAGATCGAGTCGGAGTCGGCGGCGTTCTTCCTGTCCGGGCGGCTGTACGACGACGGGGTCATCGACCCCCGGGACACCCGTACGGTGCTCGGGCTGTGCCTGTCGGCGGTCGCGGGGGCGCCCGACGCCGGCCGGGCCGGCTACGGCGTCTTCCGGATGTGACCGGCATGCGCATCGACACCGTTCTTACCGGCAGCGGGCTCATGCGGATCGGCGGGGGTGAAGGGTCATGATCGGGCGGCTGCTGGTCGCGAACCGCGGGGAGATCGCCCGGCGGGTCTTCCGCACCTGCCGGGAACTGGGCATCGAGACCGTCGCCGTCTTCACCGACGCCGACGCGTCCGCCCCGCACGTCGCCGAGGCCGACCGGGCCGTACGGCTGGGCGGCCCGTCGGCGTACCTCGACCCGGAGCGCGTCGTCGAGGCGGCCCGCAGGTCGGGAGCCGACGCGGTCCATCCCGGGTACGGCTTCCTGTCGGAGAACGCCGGCTTCGCCCGGGCCGTGCTGGACGCCGGGCTGACCTGGATCGGCCCCTCCCCCGAGGCCGTCGCCGCGATGGGCAAGAAGATCGAGGCCAAGGCGCTGATGGCGGAGGCCGGGGTGCCGGTCCTGCCGACCATCCCGCTGTCCCCGGACGCCCCGCCCCACATGATCGAAACGCAGATGACCGAGACGCAGATCGCGGCCCCCGTGCTGGTCAAGGCGTCGGCGGGCGGCGGCGGGCGCGGCATGCGGGTGGTGCGCGACCCGGCCGATCTGGCCGGGGCCGTCGAGTCGGCCCGGCGGGAGGCGCTGTCGGCGTTCGGCGACGGGACGCTGTTCGCCGAGCCCCTGGTGGAAGGCGCCCGCCACATCGAGGTGCAGATCCTCGCCGACGCCCACGGCACGGTCTGGGCGCTCGGCGAGCGCGAGTGCTCGATCCAGCGCCGCCACCAGAAGGTGATCGAGGAGGCGCCCTCCCCCGCCGTCGGTCCCGAACTGCGGCGCGAACTGAGCGAGGCGGCGATCCGGGCCGCCCGCGCGATCGGCTACCAGGGCGCGGGCACGGTCGAGTTCCTGCTGTCGGACGAGGGGTTCTTCTTCCTGGAGATGAACACCCGCCTCCAGGTGGAGCACCCGGTCACCGAGTGCGTCTACGGAGTCGACCTGGTCCGGCTGCAGATCGAGGTGGCCGAGGGCGCCCACCTCGCCGCGCTGCCGCCGAGCCCGGTCGGGCACGCCATCGAGGCCCGCCTGTACGCGGAGGACTCCGAGGGCCGCCCGCGCAGCGGCGTGCTGCACCGCTTCGAGATTTCCGGCGTGGACGGAGAGTTCGGTCTCGGGGCGCGGCTGCGGCTCGACTCCGGGGTGGTCTCCGGCACCGAGGTGGGCGTCCACTACGACCCGATGCTGGCCAAGGTCGTCTCGTACGGCCGGGACCGGGCGGAGGCGGCCCGGCGGCTGGCGAGCGCGCTCGCCGGGGCGCGGATCCACGGGCCGGCGACCAACCGCGACCTGCTCGTGGGAGTGCTGCGGCACCCGGACTTCCTGTCCGGGGCGCTCGACACCGGGTTTCTCGAGCGGCACCCCGTTCCGGCGTCGCTCGCCGGTCCCGAGGCCGTACGGCTGTCCGCGCTCGCGGCGGCGCTCGCCGGGGCGGCGGCGGGCCGCGCGGCCGCCCGGCGCGACGGGGTGCTGGGCGGGCTGCCGAGCGGCTGGCGCAACGTCCCCTCCCAGCCGCAGCGCACGGCGTTCGGCACCGAGGACGGCGGACGCCTGGAGATCGCCTACCGGCTGACCAGGGACGGGCTGCGGGCCGAGGGTTTCGAGGCCGTCACGCTCGTGGCGGCGGACCCCGGACAGGTGGTGCTGGAGACGGCGGGCCTGCGGCACACCTTCGAGGTGGCCGCATATCCGGGCCCCGACGACCGGCGGCTCGTGTACGTCGACTCCGCGCTCGGTCCCGTGCGGCTCACCCCGGTCGAGCGGCTGCCCGAACCGGCCGCGCACGTCACTCCGGGGGCACTGCCCGCCCCGATGCCGGGTACGGTCCTGCGTGTCGAAGTCAAGCCCGGCGACGTGGTCGAGGCCGGGCAGCCGGTGGTCGTGCTGGAGGCGATGAAGATGGAGCATCTGGTCGTGTCCCCCGCCTCGGGCACGGTGACGGCCCTGCACGTGACGCCGGGCGCGCAGATCGAGGCGGGCGTGCCGCTCGCCGTGATCGAGCCGTCGCCCCCGGGGAATCCCGGCGGCGGCCCGCACCCGGAAGGGCCGGGCGCGCAGACCGGCCCAGAGATGGGCCCGGACATTCGCCCTGAGATCGGCACAAGGACCGGTACGGCGACCGGTGCGGCGGATGACCAGGGCCCGGACGCGGCAGGCGGCCCGGAGACCGGCTCCTCCGCAGGCCCGGACAGCGGCTCCTCCGCAGGCCCGGAGACGGGCCGCCCGCCGACCCCGGAGACCGGCCTCCCACCGACCCCGCAAACGGCGCCTGCGGCGGCCCTGGAAGCGGCCCCTCCCGGGAGCACGGAGATCGGCACCGAAATCGGCACCGAGACCGGCGCGCAGGGCACGGACACCGGTGCGAATCCGGGCAGGGAGGCGACGCAGCCGTGAGCGAACCCCAGGATGTCCTGGTACGCCGGGAGCAGGCGGGCGGCGTGGCCACGATCACGCTCGACTCGCCGCACAACCGCAACGCCCTGTCGTCCCGGCTGCTGCGGCAACTCGACGACGCGCTGTCCTGGGCGCTTGACGACCCCGCCGTACGAGTGATCGTGCTGACCGGCACGGGACCGGTGTTCTGCGCGGGCGCCGACCTGAAGGAGCAGCGCGGCGGAGGGGCGCCGGTCACCGCGTCGTTCCCCGACATCATGTCGCGGATCTGGGAGAGCCCGAAGCCGGTCGTGTGCCGCCTGAACGGCACGGCCCGGGCGGGCGGCCTCGGCCTGGTGGCGGCCTGTGACTTCGCCGTCGCCCCGGCGACCGCGTCGTTCGCCTTCACCGAGGTGCGGCTCGGAGTGGTCCCGGCCATGATCGCGGTCACCTGCCTGCGCCGTCTGGAGCCCCGGGCCGCGGCCGAATACTTCCTCACCGGAGAGGTCTTCGGCGCCGCGCGCGCAGTGGAGATCGGCCTGCTGACCCGGGCCGTCCCGGCCGACGACCTCGACGCGACCGTGGCGCACTACACCGGCATGCTGCTGCGCGGCGGCCCCGAGGCGCTGGCGATCACCAAGCGGCTCGTGCGGGAGGTGCCGCTGCTGCCGGTCGAGGAGGGGTTCCGCGCGATGGCCGCGCTGTCGGCCGAGCGCTTCACCTCCGAGGAGGGGCAGGAGGGCATCCGGGCCTTCGCGGAGAAACGGCCCGCCGCCTGGGTCCCGTCGGAGGCCACGGCCACAGAAGCCGGGCGATGACGGCGGAGGCCGGGCGGCCGGGACCGATGCGGGTCGCGAACTGCGGCGGTTTCTACGGCGACCGGCTGTCGGCCGCCCGGGAGATGGTCGAGGGCGGGCCGATCGACGTGCTCACCGGCGACTGGCTGGCCGAGCTCACTATGTCGATCCTCGCCGGCAACCGGCTGAAGGGCCGTCCCGGCTACGCCCGTACCTTCCTCACGCAGATGGAGCAGGTCCTCGGCACCTGTCTCGACCGGGGCATCAGGGTCGTCGCCAACGCGGGCGGCCTCGACCCCGCCGGCTGCGCGGAGGCGGTGTCGGCCCTGGCCGGCCGGCTCGGGCTGCGCGCGGCCGTCGCCCACGTCACCGGCGACGACCTCATGCCGCTCGCCGCGCCGCCGGTCCACGCGGACACCGGCGAGACCCTGCGGGCGACTCCGCTGACCGCCAACGCCTACCTTGGCGGCCGGCCGATCGCGGTGGCGCTGGAGCACGGCGCGGACGTCGTCGTCACCGGGCGGGTCACCGACGCCGCCCTGGTCACCGGGCCCGGCATGTGGTGGTTCGGCTGGGGCCCCGGCGACCTCGACCCCCTGGCCGGTTCCGTCGTCGCCGGGCATGTGATCGAGTGCGGTTGCCAGGCGACCGGCGGCAACTACGCCTTCTTCGAGGAGGTGCCCGACCTCGCCCACTGTGGCTTCCCCATCGCGGAGCTGTACGCCGACGGGTCGAGCGTGATCACGAAGCACCCGGGCACCGGCGGACTGGTCTCGATCGGGACCGTGACCGCGCAGCTGCTCTACGAGATCGCCGCACCGCGCTATCTCGGACCGGACGTGACCGCCCGGTTCGACACCATCCGGCTGGAACAGCAGGGGCCCGACCGGGTCAGGATCACGGGCGTGCGCGGCGAACCCCCGCCGGACACCCTGAAGGTCGCCGTCACCTACCTGGGCGGCCACCGCAACACGATGACGCTCGTGCTCACCGGCCTCGACCTCGCGGCCAAGGCCCGGATCGCGCAGGAGGCGATCTGGGCCCGCGTCCCGCGCGAGTCGTTCGAACAGGTCCACGTGGAGCTGACCCCGCTCGGCGCGGGTGGCGGCTCCGGCTCCCCGAGCGGTCCGGAAGCGAGCGGCGCAGGCACAGGCGGCGCGGGCACGGGCGATCCGGGCACGGGCGATCCGGGCACGGGCGATCCGGGCACGGGCGATCCGGGCACGGGCGGCTACGGCGCCCTGAGCGGCCCGCAAGAGGGCGGCACGGGCACGAACAGCGTCGGCGCGGCCGGGACCGCGTTGCTGCGGATCACGGTCATGGACCCCGATCCGCGCACGGCCGGGCGGGCGTTCTCCTCCGCCGTGGTGGAGACCGGCCTGGCGAGCTACCCCGGCTTCTACGGCCTGACGCCGCCCGGCGACGCCTCCCCCTACGGCGTCTTCTGGCCCTCGTCGGTCGAGGCGCGGGCCGTGCTCCCCGTGGTGGCCGTGGACGGGCTCCGCGTCGAGGTGCCGTACGCGCCGCCCGGCCCGGTGCTGGGCGAGCAGGCGGGAGGACCGCCCGGCGACGCCGTCGTGCCGCCGTACGCCGGGGATCTGCCGGCCGGGGTGGTCAGGCCGCTCGGCACGGTCGCCGGCGCCCGCTCGGGCGACAAGGGCGGCGACGCCAACCTCGGCGTCTGGGTGCGCGATCCCGCCCATTATCCGTGGCTCGCGGCGTTCCTGACCGTGGACCGGCTCAGGGAACTGCTGCCGGAGGTCGGCGGCCTGCCGATCGACCGGTTCGCGCTGCCGAACCTGCACGCGCTGAACTTCGTCGTCCACGGGCTGCTGGGCAGAGGCGTGGCGGCCAGCCCGCTCCTCGACGCGCAGGCCAAGGCGCTCGGGGAGCGTCTTCGCGCCGTGTGCGTGCCCATCCCATCGTGACTAGGATTGCCCGCGATTGCCGCGAATCGGGAGAAAAGGACATGCGATTGCGCTTTCTCGGCTCCACGTCCGAGGCGGGGGCCTGTCCCCCCCTCTACGAGACCGACCGCGGCACGATCGTCGTGCAGGGCCTGGAGGTCGTGGACCGTGAGGCCCGCGCCGACCTGCGCCACGTGCTCGACGGGGAGACCGCGGTCGAGGTGCCGAGGAACTGCTCGTCGAGATCGCCCGGCGGGTCCTGTCCGATCACGATTGAGGGCCGCCGTCTGGCATGATCCGGCGTGCCGGGTCTACCTTGGACCGCACCACGGCCGGAGGTGGAAGTGAGCGGTTTCCATCAGGCCCGCATGGACCTGGGAGCCCAGCTACGCCAGTTGCGGGAGAACGCCCGCCTGTCCGGGAAGGACCTCGCCGAGCGGCTGCGCTGGCAGCCGTCGAAGGTCTCGCGCATCGAGAACGCGCGCCAGACCGCCACCGAGGACGACGTGGCCGCGTGGGGAAAGGCGGTGGACGCCGACCCGCATGCGATCGACGACCTGATCCGGCAGGCGGCCGGCCTGCTCGAGCGGCACGACTCCTGGCGGCAGCGGCACAGGAACGGCCTGGCCGCGCTCCAGGAGGACATCCGCGAACTGGAGACGCGCACCCGGCTGTTCCGGGCGTTCGAGCCGGGTGTGGTGATCGGCCTGCTGCAGACCACCGAATACGCCAGGCACATCTTCGGCAAGGTCAGGCGGGTGCACGAGTCCACCGACGACGTGGACGACGCGATCCGGATCCGGATGCGCCGCCAGGAGATCCTGTACGACCCGGCGCGGCGGTTCCGGTTCGTCATGCCGGAGGCGGTGCTGCGTTACCGGCTCGCGCCCCCGGACGTGATGCGCGGCCAGCTCGACCGGCTGATCGCGGTGACCACGCTGCCGAACGTGGAGTTCGGGCTGCTGCCGTTCGAGGCGCAGCTGCCGTCCGCCCTGATGAACTCGTTCTGGATCTACGACGACTGCATGGTCGGAGTGGCGACCAGGACCAGGGACCTGCTGCTGCGCGACGCCGCGGACGTCGCCTTCTACGCCCAGGCGTTCGAGGAGTTCTGCGAGGTCGCGGCCTTCCGCGACGACGCGAGGGCGTTGATCGTGCGGGCTCTCGACGACTATGCCCGGCCGCGCTGATCCACCACACGCGACCCGAGACGAGCCACCAGCCGACCCACCGCGCCGACGCCGCGCCGCCGGGGCACACGCCGTGCCCCGGCTCGCCCCGCCCGTCAGGTCACTTGCCGAGGGCGGTCTGCAGGTCCATGACGTGGTCCTGCGTCTGCTGCAGCAGCGGGCGCAGCGCCTCGGCCACGTCGCTCAGGCCGAGCTCCTGGGCCTGCTCCACGCGCTCGCGGTAGCGGCGAAGCTGCTCCTGCTCCAACTCCAGGTCGAGCCGGAGCGCGTCCGCGCCGTCGGTCGCCACCGGCACCTCGGGGACGAGGACGCTCGGCACGCCGCCGAGGAAGTCGATCTGCCCGGCCAGCGTGCTCGCGTGGTTGAGTTCCTGGCCGAGGTGCTGCTTGAGCTCCTCGGTGATCGACAGGTACTCCGCGCCCTTGATGGTGGCCGCGTGCTGCACGTACTGCACGATCGAGCGGTATTCGCTCTCCAGGTCCTCGTTCAGCAGGGCGATGAAGCCCTCCGTGTCCATGGGAATCCTTTCGTCGGTCCAAAGGCCCATCACGTACCCGCTGAGGAGGCGGCCGAACGCCGTCAGCCCAGCTTGTAGAGCACCGAGCCGCCCCCGACCGTGCCCCCGTCCGTGCCCCCGTACTCCGCGGCCTCCACCCGCGTGCCGTGCGCCTTCACCCACTCGTTGACGTCCGCGCTCGCCCCGCGCGAGGGTCCGGAACCGCCGTCGCCGAGCAGGATGTACCGCAACTCGCCCTCGGACACGTACCGCTGCAGTTTCTCCACCGTCATCGCCGGGTCGGAGCCGGTGAACCCGCCCATCGCGATGACCGGCTCGCCCGTGGACAGGATCAGCGACGACGCGCTCTGCGCGCTGTCCACCGCCACCAGCCAGGTGGCGCTCCCCTTGTTGCGCTTCAGGTACGCCGCCATCGCGGCGTCCACCCGGCCGCCGGGCCCGCGCATGCCCCGGCCGTCCGGCCCGTTCCCGTCCGGCGCGTTCCCGTCCGGCGCGCTCCCGGGAGTCGTCGTGTCTCCCGCCGGTCGCGTGCCCGCCGTCGGCGCCATGCCACCGGGTCCGCCCCGTCCGGACGGTCCTCCCATGCCCTGCGACGGTCCCGCCGTGGGGTTGGTGCCGTTCACCGCCGAGCCCAGCGGCGTCAGCGCGTACGCCGCCGGACCGGCCAGCCCGGCCACGACCGCCGCGGCCAGCGCCACCGCCGTCACCCGCGCGGCCGTCCGAGCCCCACGCACGGCCGGGCCACCGCGCTCCGGTGTCCTGGAGGCGCGCGCCGTGACCGCCAGGGCGAGCACCGCGACGGCGCTCGCGCCCGCCACCGCCCAGGCGAGCCACGGCACAAAGTCGGGCGTACGGCGCAGCACGACGAACGACCAGACTCCGGTCACGGCGACCGCGGCGGCCAGGACCAGCCGCCAGACGGCCGAGGCGCGTGCCGCCCGCCACATCAGCACGCCGCCGATGCCGGTCAGCGCGGCGATCGCGGGGGCCATCGCGGTGGAGTAGTACGGGTGGAAGGTCCCGCTGGAGAAGCTGAAGACGGCGTAGTGCACGACCAGCCAGCCACCCCACAGCAGCAGCGACGCGCGGACCGCGTCCCCGGCCGTTCCATCCGACGGCTTGGGGCCCGGCCTCGCGACCAGGACGAGGCCGCAGACCAGGGCCACGGCGGCGAACGGGAGGAGCCAGGAGATCTGCCCGGCCATGACGTCGTTGAACAGCCTGCCCGCGCCGGACGCGCCGCCGAAGCCGCCACCCCCACCGAAGCCGCCACCAGGTCCACCAGGGCCACCGGGACCACCAGGGCCACCGGGACCACCAGGGCCACCGCCCATGCCATCGAGGGCACGCGTCAGGCCTTCCGCGGTGTCCGCGGGAAGTCTTCCCGGGCCGCCGCCGTTGCCCGCGCCGCCGAAGATCCTGCCCAGGCCGTTGTATCCGATCACCAGGTCCCAGACGGTGTTGTCCGTGCTGCCGCCGATGTACGGCCGCGAGGACGCGGCCCACCGGTCGACCACGACCATCCACCACGCACTGGACACCACGAGGACCGCCCCGGCGGCCGCCAGGCGCCCGATCCGGCGTACGACCGTCCCCGGCGCGGCGTAGAGATAGGTCAGCGCGAACGCCGGCAGCACGAGGTACGCCTGGAGCATCTTGGTGTTGAAGGCGAGGCCCACCAGCGCGGCGGTGACCAGCAGCGTGCGCAGCCGCCCGGTGCGGATCGCCTCCAGGCAGAACCATCCGGCCGCCACCAGCAGCAGGACGAGGACCGTGTCCGGGTTGTTGTCCCTGTTGATGGCCACGGTGATGGGGGTCAGCGTCATGACGAGCGCGGCAAGCAGGGCCGCCGCCCCGGCCGCGCGGGCACCGAGCCCGAGCAGCGCCCGCCCTACGGCGGAGTGGACCAGGGCGACCGAGGCCACGCCGGCCGCCGCCTGCGGCAGCAGCATGCTCCACGTGCCGAACCCGAAGATGCGGGCCGGCAGGCCCATCACCCACAGCGCGAAGGGCGGCTTGTCGACCGTGATGTACGACCCGGCGTCCAGCGCGCCGAAGAAGAACGCCTTCCAGCTCTTCGTGCCGGAGTAGATCGCGGCGGCGTAGTAGTCGTTGGCGTACCCGTTGCGGCCGAGCGCCCAGGTGTGGAGCACCGCCGCGAGCGCGAGGACGGCCCACTTCCCCCAGCGCGGCAGCGGCGTCACGCGGTCCGCCGGGGCCCGGTGGCCGATCGGGGTCGCGGGGGCGAGTGCGGTCACCGGGAGTCCTTCCGGGGCGCGAAGACCCAGGATCGCAGGAGCAGGAAGCGCAGCAGGGTGGCGAGACCGTTCGCCACGATGACGGCGGCGAGCTCGGCCGCCCGCGACGCGCCGCCGGGCAGCGCGGCCAAACCCCCGCTGGTCAGCGCGAGACCCGCGACGAAGGCGACGAGCCCGCCGAGGTGGTGCCGCAGAGCGCCCGCCCTGCCCCGTACGCCGAAGGTGAAGCGGCGGTTGGCCGCGGTGTTGGCGACGGCGGTGACCAACAGCGCGATCGCGTTGGCGGCCACGGGCGGCAGCATCGAGCGCAGCATCCAGAACAGCGCCAGGTGCGCCACCGTGCTGATCGCCCCGATCACGGCGAACGCCGGGATCTGCGTGCGCACCGATGTCCGGGACGGCGGCGCGGCCGGGGCCGCGAGACTTCCCCGGGCGACCCGCCACATGCCCTTCAGGTCGTCGACCGCCGTCCTGACGATGTCCACCCGGCTGTCGGGGTCGTCCACCCAGTCGACCGGCACCTCGTGGATGCGCAGCCCGTGCTGCTCGGCCAGCAGCAGCAGCTCGGTGTCGAAGAACCACGCCTCGTCCCGCACGGCGGGCAGCAGGGCCTGCACGACCTCGGTGCGGGCCGCCTTGAACCCGCACTGCGCGTCGGAGAACCGCGCCCCCATCAGCGAGCGCAGCAGCAGGTTGTACGACCTGGAGATGACCTCGCGCTTCGGGCCGCGCACCACGTTGGACCACGGGGACAGGCGGGTCCCGATCGCCAGGTCGCTGTGACCGGTCATCAGCGGCGCGACCAGCGGAAGGAACGCGTCCAGGTCGGTCGACAGGTCCACGTCCATGTAGCCGACCACGTCGGCGTCGCTGGCCTCCCACACCCGCCGCAGCGCCCGGCCGCGGCCCTTCTGGTCGAGGTGTACGGCCCGCACCCCCGGCAGCTCCCGGGCCAGCCGCCGGGCGACCGCCCACGTGCCGTCCGTGCTCGCGTTGTCGGCGATCGTCACGCGGAAGCCGTACGGGAAGTCACCGCTCAGGTAGGCGTGCAGCCGCTCCACGCTCGCGGCCAGGACGCGCTCCTCGTTGTACACGGGGACGACGACCTCGACCAGGCGGGTCCTGCGGGACGCCCCCGCCACCGGCCCGGACACCATCGTCACGCTCATGCCACCTCCTCGCCTGACGGCTCGGAGTCGCATGAGCGAATCGCACTGTACCTATCGATTCGCTCGCTCATGCGCCCACGCTCGCGGCGCGGCATGGGACGCCCATGAGGCGTTCGTTAAGGCCGCATGAGAACGCCCCGACGGGCTCTGGCCGGCAGTGGCACGAGCCGCGCCTGTCGCAGGAGCAGGAGCTGGAGCTGGAGCTGGAGCGCGCCGGGGATCAGGGTTGACGACCGCCCTGGGCTCGCCCCTCCGGAGCACCCGCGGAGACAGCCGCCTCGTCGTGGGTGAGGTCGTCCGGTGTCGCCGGACGGCCCTCGCAGCGGGAGTCGAGCGGGATCGCCACGGGCGCGGGAGCCAGCCAGGAAAGTGCGCTCTGCTCGACGTTCCACTGGTGGAGATGCACGGTGGTGTGCGGGACCGCGCCCGGCTCCGGGCAGAGCACCTGGGACACCAGCAGGTCGTTGCGTACGAAGCGGACCGCGCCGGAGCGTTCGAGGATGGTGACGAGACGGTCGTCGCTGGCGATCACATACCCGACCGTGACCTGCACGGCCTCGCCGTCCGGCTCGGCGGCGATCTCCACGGCCGTGAGTGGCAGGATCGGCGAACGCAGGACCACCGCTCCGGCCACCAGCGGAAAGAGCACAGCGAGCGTCCAGGTGAGGCCGTGCACCACCAGTGGCGCGGCGGGCGCCGGCACCGGCCCGGTGACCAGCGGAGCGAGCACGGGGGGCGCGGTGAGCAGGATCAGGGTGGAGACGTCGGCCTGTTCCAGCGCCTGCGTGACCGCCGGGCGCAGCGCCAGGAGGACGAGCACGCCGGAGACCACCGGCAGCACCAGGCAGACGGCCCGGATCCCCGTCCGGTCCAGCGGGCGGCGTTCTCGCAGAGTCAGCCCGGCCACCGCGAGCGTGAGCATGAGCAGAGTCGGCAGGAAACGAAGCTGCCAGCCGAGCAGCCCGACGCCCACGGCCACCGCGACCACCCAGTCGGGCACCCGGTCGGCGGCCCGCGCCACCCAGACGGAGCGCCGGGTGCTGAGCCGGTACAGGGGCCCGAGCACCCGGCCGGCCAGCACCACGGCGGGCAACACCCACACAAGCGTCAGCAGCACCGTGGTGAGCAGACCGAGCGGACTGACGTACTGCACGAGCAGCAGCAGCGTCTGCGTGTCCTGCCGGCTGGCGTACCACAACCGCATCACCAGCAGCACCAGCGGGAAGGCGGGCAGGAGCGTCAGCACCCACTCCTGGTTGCGCTGCGGCGCGCGGCCCCTGCCTGTGTTCCCCGCCTCAGCAGCCATCGTCCGAAAGGGCTCGCTCCCACGGCCACCGGCGAACCTGCGGCGCTTTCAGGCACGGCTGGGTGCTCTGGGCCACGTTCACCCCGGGATTGGCCACGAGCAGCGGGCGGATATGCCGGTCGTAGGCCTCTTCCCACGTCCTGTTCTGGGGGTCGGCGTAGGAGCGGTACAACGCGAGCTCGACCAGAGTGCGCAGGGAGGTGTTCGTGCCCGCGTTCACCCCCCACATCTCGGTCTTCTCCAGGCCGATGTCGTGGTGTCTGAACTTCCCGCCGGACCGGGCGACGAATCCCGCCATGATCGCGGCGTCCGTGCTGACGGCGTCGTACAGGTGACCCTCCAGCCCCTCGAAGCAGGCGCTGATCTTGTTCTCCGCGGTCACCTTGGCGCCGCTCTCGGCCAGGGGACCCTCCGAGGTCGAGGTGCCGAGGGTGCAGACCTTCTCGCCGGTGAGCTGGCCGAGGGAGGTCACCCGGGGGTGGTCGGCCCGTGTCACCACCGACTGCTCGGTGAACAGATAGGGGCTGGAGAAGCCGACCGACGGATCCTGCAGCCGACCGGGGGTGATGCTGAACGTCGCCACCACCAGGTCGACGGTGACGAAGTTCCCGTCGGCGTCGGTGGCCTGGCGGCGGGCCCGGTCCTCGGTCTCGATCGACAGGAACTCCACCTGCTCGGGCCGGAAACCGAGCTCGCCGGCGATCATGTACGCGATGTCGATGTCGAAGCCGGAGAAGGCGCCGGTCTTGTCGCGCAGGGCGATGCCGGGGGTGTCGTCCTTCACCCCGATCAAGAGCTTCTTCTTCCCCGTCAGCCGGGCCTGCTCGCGTAACTCGGCCTCGGTCGGCGGCCCGGCGGCGAAAAGGATCCAGCCACCGACCAGAACCGCCGCCAGGATGGCGGCGAGCCAGCCGTACAGCCGCAGCCAGTCTCCTCTGCGACGAGGAGGCGGCTCGGCCTCCGGCGCCGGGGGCTCCGGCATCGGCTCGGGGCTCGGCGCAGCGGGTTCCGTTCCGGGCCGCACCCGCCGCGGCTGCCGTCCGAATCGCTTCCCCAACTCCACCCGAACAGCCTCCGTCGCACCGTCCAGCCGCTATTTTCACGGGATCATCCGGACTAGCGTATTCCCCGCGCTCGAGGGCCGGGGCCGCGCGAAGGCGTCACGGTGGACGACCCGGTGGGCGCGCTCACGGCGACCGCGGAGGGGATGGCGCCGCACGGCCACGGGGTGGCGGGGTGACACGACCGAGCGCCGGCCGTGCCCAGGCAGGTCAGGCCAGGGGCGGGGTCCCGGGGAGCTCGACCGTGGCGAGCGTCCCGCCGCCGGGGGCGTTCTCGATGGTGACCCGTCCCCCGGCGTCCCGTACGGCCTGCGCCACGATCGCCAGGCCGAGGCCGGAGCCGGGCAGGCTGCGCGCCGACGGCGAGCGCCAGAACCGCTCGAAGACGTGCGGCAGTTCGTCCTCGGGGATGCCGGGACCCTCGTCGCGCACGGTCAGCACGCCGCCCGTGAGGCGCACGGTCACCAGGCCCCCGGGCGGGCTGAACTTCACGGCGTTGTCGAGCACGTTCACCGCGGCCCGCTGCAGGCCGCGGGCGTCCCCATGGACCTGCCACGGCTCCAGGCCGACGTCGAAGCGCAGCCCGGGACCGCGCCGCCTGGCCCGCTCGACCGCCGACGCCGCCACCTCGTGCAGGTCGATGCCGGACGACAGCTCGCCGTTCTCCGCCTTCCTCGACAGCTCCAGCAGGTCGCCGATGAGGCTCGACATCTCCTCGAACTGCTCCTTGACGTTCGCCAGCAGCCGCCGCTTGGCCGAGGGCTCGATGGCCCGGCCGGTGTTCTCACTGCGCAGCAGCAGGTCGATGTTGGTGCGCAGGCTGGTCAGCGGGGTGCGCAGCTCGTGCCCGGCGTCGGCCACGAGCCGCCGCTGGCGCTCCTGCGAGCTGGACAGGGCGGCGGTCATCGTGTTGAACGACCTGCTCAGGCGGGCGATCTCGTCCTCCCCCTCGACCGGGATCGTCACGCTCAGGTCCTCCGTCCTGGCCACGTGCTCGACCGCGCGGGTCAGCCGCTCCACCGGGCGCAGCGCCGTACGGGCCAGCCAGAGCCCGGCCACGGCGGCGCCGAGCACTCCGAGCACGCAGACCGAGCCGAAGACGAGGGCGAGGATGTCCAGCGTCTTGTCCATCTCGGCGGTGGAGCGGAACACGCTGACCGTCACCGGGCCCTCCGGCAGGGGCGGCTCCGCGAACTGCGCGGCGTCCTTCGGCGGGCCGCCCGGAGGCGGCTCGTACCTGAAGGTGTAGACGAGCACGGAGGTGCCGTCGGTCGTGACCGCGTCGCGCAGCACGGGCGCGCCTCCGGAGACGGCCATCGCCCGCTCCCGCGCGGTCGGCGTCACCAGAGCCGACCCGGACGCGACGCACACCGAGCCGTCCGCCGTGACGACCTGCCAGCTGCGCCCCGAGGGGTCCCAGTCGGGTCGCGGCCCCTCCTTGCGCCCATGGCCGGCGCAGTCCCACAGCGCGAACCCGACCTGCTGCGCCGGCGGCCGCAGGTGCGTGATCGAGTCGGCGATCCGGCCGCGCATCTCGCCGCGGACGAGCAGCCAGCACACCGCCGCCGCCACCGCGACGGCCAGGGCGACCGCCGCCGCGATCAGCAGCGTGAGCCGGGATCGGAGCGTACGGCGTCTCAAGGCGACGACCGCAGCACGTAGCCCACGCCGCGCACGGTGTGGATGAGGCGGGGCAGTCCGCCCGCCTCGGTCTTGCGTCGCAGATACATCACGTACACGTCGAGCGAGTTCGACGACGGCTCGAAGTCGAAGCCCCACACCTCCCGCAGGATCTGCTCACGGGTGAGCACCTGCCGGGGATGGGTGAGGAACAGCTCCAGCAGCAGGTGCTCGGTGCGGGTGAGGTCGAGCCTGCGGCCGGCCCGGGTGACCTCCCAGCTCACGGTGTCCATCCGCAGGTCGCCGAAGGCGAGGACGTCGCCGCCGGCCTCGCTCTGCCCGTACTGCCCGCCGCGCCGCAGCAACGCCCGCACCCGGGCGAGCAGCTCGTCGAGTTCGAACGGCTTGACCAGGTAGTCGTCCGCTCCGGCGTCCAGGCCGGAGACGCGGTCGCCGACGGCGTCGCGCGCGGTCAGCATGAGGACCGGCACCCGGTTGCCGGAGGCGCGCAGCCGGCGGCAGGTCGTCAGCCCGTCGAGCCGGGGCATCATGACGTCGAGGAGCATCGCGTCGTACTCCCCCCGGTTCTGTGCGGCGCGGTCGAGGAGGTCCAGCGCGGTCAGCCCGTCGGCGGCGCTCTCGACCGTGTACCCCTCGAACTCCAGGCTGCTGCGCAACGCCTCCCTCAGGGCCGGCTCGTCGTCCACTACCAGCAGTTTCGCCGATTCCTCACGCACCGGCACAAGTTATCCGAGGGTCATGAGAATCCGGTTAAGCCCGCGGATCCGGGGGGTGAGGCGGGGCGCCGCCCGCGCCGCGCGTGGCAGGGTGTGGAGTCGTCAGGCGCCGCCGAGAACGGCCATGGCGGCGTTGTGACCGGGGATGCCGCTGACGCCGCCGCCGCGCCGGGCGCCCGCCCCGCACAGCAGCACCCGCTCGTGCGCCGTCTCGACGCCCCACTGAGCAGGCCGAGCCCCGTGGTCGCCCTCCTCGCCGTACGGCCAGGACAGGTCGTGGTGGAAGATGTGGCCGCCGGGCAGGCCCGCCTCCCGTTCCAGGTCCAAGGGGGTCTTGGCCTCCAGGCAGGGCTCGCCCGAGGGCGCGCGCAGCAGGCAGTCCTCGATGGGCTCGGCGAGCACCGAGTCGATCGAGGCGAGCGTGCGGGCCAGCGCCTCCCGCTTGGCCTCCGGGTCGGCGAACAGCCGCGCCGGCATGTGCAGGCCGAACAGCGTCATCGTGTGCGCCCCCGCCTCCCGCAACTCCGTGCCGAGGATCGAGGGGTCGGTGAGCGAGTGGCAGTAGACCTCGGCGGGCGGCAGCTCCGGCACCTTCCCCGCGGCCGCCTGCGCGTAGGCCGCGGCGAGCTGGTCGCGGCTCTCGTTGATGTGGAAGGTGCCGCTGAACGCCTCGGCGGGGTCCACCGCGGGGTCCCGCAGCCGGGGCAGCCGCGACAGCACCATGTTGATTTTGAGCTGTGCACCCTCGGGCCGCTCGGGCGTCTCCCCGAGCAGCCGGGCGAGCACGGCGGGCGGCAGGTTGGCCAGCACCTTCCCCGCGGTCACCACGTGCTGGGCGCCGTCGTCGAACGTGACCTCACCCGTGTCCGGGTCGATCGCCAGGACCTCGGCCCCGGTGCGGATCTCGGCGCCGTGCCGCCGCGCGACCTCGGCGAGCTCGGCCGTCACCGCGCCCATGCCGCCGACCGGCACGTTCCATTCGCCCGTGCCGTCGCCGATCACGTGGTAAAGGAAGCACCGGTTGGCCAGCAGGTCGGTGGCCGTGTCGGCGAAGGTGCCGATCAGCGCGTCGGTGAGCACGACCCCGCGGACCGTGTCGTCGGCGAACCGCTCGTCCACGACCTCGCCGATCGGCCGTTCGAACAGGTCGCGCCACGCCTCGTCGTCCCCCACGGCCTCGCGCAGGGCCGTACGGCCGGGCAGCGGTTCGAGCAGCGTCGGCGCGACGCGCCGGGCCACGTGGGCGGTCATCCCGTAGAACCGCTCCCAGGCCGCGAGGTCGTGCCGTCCCCCGGTCACGGCCTCGAAGGACGCGGCGGTGCGCGCGGCGTCCTCGTTGTCCACGAGCAGACCCGTGTCGCCGGCCGGGGTGTAGGAGGCGAAGCGGCGGCGGCGCAGGTCGAGGCGCAGCCCGAGGTCCTTCACGACCTTGGTGGGCAGCAGGCTGACCAGGTAGGAGTAGCGCGAAAGCCGCGCGTCCACGCCGGGGAACGCCCGGGCCGAGACGGCGAGGCCGCCCACGTGCCCGAGGCGTTCCAGGACCAGCACCTCTCGCCCCGCCCGGGCGAGGTAGGCCGCGGCGACGAGGCCGTTGTGCCCGGCCCCGGCGATGACGACGTCGTAGTGCGAGCGTGGCATGCAGCGTTCTCCCGGGTCGTACGTGGCTCGGTGTCGCGGGACGGGCCGCCCGGACGCGCGCGGGCCGGATTCGGGCCGTGCGGGCGGGCGTGGGATGGTCTCGGGAAGGTCGCGAATGGATTCGGAGGAGGTGTCGTCGGGGCGGGCCTGGGCGGATGCCCGCAACCTACCGCAAGTTCCCCCACAAGACCCGGGCAGAATATGCCGAAGCGGACAATCCTCCGCTGATGCGAAGACAACCGAGCGATCCGGAGGGGAGTGAGCGCCCCGATGGTGAGCGGGAAGCAGGAGAGGTATGCGCGTTTCCGATGAGGTCGCCGAGGCGCTGGCCACCGGCCGTCCGGTCGTCGCCCTGGAGTCCACCATCATCTCCCACGGGCTGCCCCAGCCCCGCAACCTTCAGGTCGCCCTCGAACTGGAGGACATCGTCCGGCAGGCGGGGGCCGTGCCGGCGACGGTGGCGGTGCTGGACGGCGTCCCCCGGGTGGGCCTGGACAAGGACGGGCTGGAGCGGATCGCGACCGAGCCGGACCTGCGCAAGCTCGGCTTCCGCGACCTCGCCCCGGCGGCCGCGCTCGGGCTGAGCGGCGCCACCACCGTCTCGGGCACCTCGTTCCTGGCCGCCCGGGCGGGCGTGCGGGTGTTCGCCACCGGGGGGCTCGGCGGCGTCCACCGCGGCTGGACCACGGTGCAGGACGAGTCGGCCGACATCGACACGCTCAGCCGCACCAGGATCACGGTCGTGTGCGCCGGGGTGAAGTCGATCCTCGACGTGCCCGCGACCCTGCAGCGGCTGGAGACCAAGCAGGTCACCGTCGTCGGCTACCGGACCGACGAGTTCCCCGGCTTCTACCTGCACAGCTCGGGCGAACCGGTCGACTGGCGCATCGAGACGCCGCAGGAGGCCGCCGGCGTCATGCGGGCCCAGGACACGCTGGCCGGGCTGGAGACCGCGCTGATCGTGGCCAACCCGGTCCCCGCCGACCTGCAGCTCGACCCCGGCCTGCACGACCGGGTGCTCGCGGAGGGCCTGCGCGCCGCCGAGGAACGCGGAATCACCGGGCAGGCCATCACCCCGTTCCTGCTGGAGTACCTGGTCGAGGGCACGGGTGGCGCGTCGCTGGAGGCCAACCTCGCGGCCGTACGCGGCAACACGCGCCTGGCCGGGGAGATCGCCGCCGCCTGGGCGGCCGGGTGAGCGCTCTGCTGGTGATCGGCGACGTGGTCACCGACGTCGTCGCGCTGCACGACGGCCCCGCGGCCACCGGCACCGACACGCCCGCCGACATCGCGTTGCGGCCGGGCGGCTCGGGGGCGAACACCGCCTCCTGGGCCGCCCGGCTCGGCGCCGACACCCGCCTGCTGGCGCGGGCGGGGTACGACACCGGCGAGTGGCACGCGGCCGAGCTGGCCAAGGTCGGGGTCCGGCCCCACCTGCGGATCGACCCGGAACGGCCCTCGGCAGTCGTGATCGCGATGGTCGACGCCACCGGGGAGCGGTCCATGCTCACCAACCGCGGGGCGAGCGGCCACATCGGGGTCGGCGACTGGGCTCCCGCTCTCCTCGACGGGGTCGGGCACCTGCACCTGTCGGCGTACACGATGTTCGCCGAGCCGGGCCTCGAACTCGCGCGGCTGGCCATGCGCGAGGCCGCCGGGCGCGGCATCTCCATCAGCGTCGATCCGGCCTCCTGCGGGCCCCTGCGCGCGTTCGGCCCCGAGCGGTTCCTCCGCGAGACCGCCCCGGCGGGCGTCGTGATCCCCAACCTGGAGGAGGCGCTGCTGCTCGCGGACGCCACGGATCCCGAGACGGCGGCACGCACGCTCAGCGACCACTACGGCGCGGCGGTGGTAAAGCTGGGGGCCGGCGGTGCCGTGCTGGCCCGCGATGGCCGTATAGTCGCCAAAGCGGCCGCGCCCGCGGTGGAGGTGGTCGACTCGACGGGCGCGGGAGACGCGTTCGCCGCGGGGTTCCTGGTCGCCTCGATGGCCGGGTGCGCACCCGGCGAAGCCCTGCGCAAGGGGTGTGAGGCGGGGGCCGCGGCGGTCGCCCAGGTCGGCGGCCGGCCGGAGCCGGGAACTTTACCCTATTGACACCAATTGCTGGTTTGCGGCGTAAGCTGCACCATTAGCAACATGCGTCACTCTCGGGAGGGTGCGGTCATACCGATGGACGCCGAGTCAACGATCTGCCTGAGCGACCTGGTCCCGGCCCTGCGCTGGAGCCGTCCTCAGCAGGTGGCCGAGATGCTGGCCGACCCGCGCCTGCCCGGCGGCTGGTGGGCATCCGTCGGGGTCGGCCGCGCGATGCGGGCGACCGGTGTTGACTGGCTCTGCGAGCGGCTCGCGCGCCTGGCCGTCGGCCGCTGGGATCACCTACCCCTCACCGACCTGCTCCCGGCGCTCCAGGTGCACACCGTGGACCCGGCCATGCCCGGCTGGCCCGACCCGGTCCGCACCGTGGTCAACCAGCTCGGCGGGTGGTACCGGCTGCGCCGCCTGACGCCGTGCGATCTCCAGGCTCCGGCCGCCCCCGCCTCGCCCGAGGTCCTGCTGACCACGGTCTTCCGTGAGGTGTTCGGGCGTCTGGAGAGCGAGCTGGCCTCCGGCGCGGCCGCGCAGGCGCTCGCGGGAGACGAGAAACCCGCGCAGGCTCAGGCACCGGCCGGTCCCGCCGCCGAGCCGTTCCCGCAGGCCCCCGCCCCGGGCATCACCTCCCAGCCGTTCCCGCAGGCCGCGCCCGGACCGGTCTCCCAGCCGTTCCCCCAGGCCGCCCCCGGCACCGCGGCACAGCCCTTCGCCCGGCCGGCCGCGCCGGCGCCCGGACAGGCCGCCCAGACACCCGCGCAGCAGGAGCAGGCGCCCGGACGACCGGGACAGGAAGCGCCGGTCCCGCCGCCCGCCGCACCGGCGCCTGTCGCGGAGCCGGCCAAGCCCGTCACCCGGCCCTTCGCCCGGCAGGCCGGGGCGTCGCAGCCCGCGGCCTCGCCCGCCCAGCCCGCCGCCGAACCGGCGCCGGATCGGCAGCCGCCCGACCTCAGTGCGCACCCGATGGTCGCGGTCGTCGAGGGCCTGTTCCGCGACTGGGACCCGCTCGCCAGGGCCGTCGCGGCCGAGCGGCTGTTCGCCGCCGAACCCGTGAGCCTCCGCACGCTGGCGCACAACCTCAACGTGGACCGGGAACTGCTCTCCCAGGCCCAGCGCACGGCCGAGGAGCGGGTGCTGCTGTGGCTGCGCTCCCCCGACTCCGCGCCGCTCACCGGCCACCTGTTCGGGCTCACCGAGTGGCTGGGCGCCGCCGCCACGCAGGAACAGCTCATCGCGGCGGACCCGTCCCACCCCGTCGAGGTCCCGGCCCTCGGCACATCGCTGTGGCGCGTGCTGGTCACGCTGATGCCGGACCGCCGCCTCCAGGACGGCTGGCTCGTGGTCGGCGACCTGGCGGGGCTGCGCGAGAAGACCCGCCAGCTGCTGGCGCACAAGCCCGCAGACGCCGACGTCGTGGAGCTGCTCGGTCAGCTCGGCATCCGTGCCCATTCGGCCAAGGCGTGGCTGGACTCGATGCCGAAGGCGAGCTCCCCGTCCGAACCGGGCCCCCTGCCCACCCGGAACGGGTCCGAGCAGGCCGCCAAGCCCACGCCGCTGCCCCGCCGTACGCCCGGCGCGAACGGGCACCACCACGGCCGCGGCGGGATCCCGGTCCCCTCTCAGGCCAACAACGGGCCCGACGCCGCCACCGCGCTCGCCGCGCTCAACGCGCTCACGAACGGCAACCTGAACGGCAACTCGAACGGGAACCTGGCGGGAGGCGTGCCCCGGCCGCATCTGGTGCCGAACCCCCGCCCCACCTCGAGCCCGGCCTCCGACCCGCGCCGCTGGCAGCGGATCGACGTCACCAGCGGCCATCTGCGCGGCGAGCCGGTGGCGGTCCCCGAGGGGTACGCCGCACAGCTCGGCATGCGCCCGGGGACGCTGCTGTCGGTCACCGGCCCGGGGGACAACGCCGTCGTCCTGGTGTGGCGCGACCGGCAGCCGGTGTTCGACTCGCTCCAGCCCGTCCTGATGCGGCTGAACGCGCGGCCCGGCGACTCCGTCTACGTGACCGTGGACGGATACCGCCTGGACGCCCAGCTCACGTCCTCGGTCTGACCGCCCCCGCCCGCGCGTGGCGTACCGCGCGACGCGCGGGGGTCCGGGCAGGCGCGGGTCAGGCGGGAGAGGAAGTCAGATCTTCGGTCTGAGCATCTTGCGGTAGTAGGTGGCCGAGACCTCGTAGCCGAGAGCGCCGTAGAACTCGGCGGCCCGCCGGGTCGCCAGCGCGACGTACCCTGCCTGCCGTGAGCGTGCCCACGTCTCGAACTCCTCGAGCAGCCTGCGCCCGATGCCGTGACGGCGGTAGCCGCTCTCGATCATGGCCTCCTCCACCCACGCGACCCTGCCGTTCGCGAACAGCGTGAGGTGGGTGAAGCCCAGCAGATAGCCGCGTACGGTCCCGTCGACGGTGGCGACGATGAGGAAGGCGTCCTCGTTCTCCAGGAGTTGCGGCAGCGCGGCGTCGAACGGCGCGCGCTCGGGGCGGAAGGTCACCGCGAACTCGCGGGCGAGCGCGAAGATCTCGTCCGCGTCGCTCTTCTCGGCCCTCCGGAGCTGGAGATCACCAGACGTCATGAAAGGGACTCTAGGAGTACCTGGGCACATACGTCCAATCAGGGGGTCTCCTGCGATTTTCGCGCCGGCACGACTGCGAAGGCTCGACGGGCCTGCCGCACGAACTCGCGTACGGCGGGGCCGTGCCCGCCCCGCCACACCAGGGCGAGCAGGGCCGGTGACTCGGCGTCCGCGATGGTGAGCGCGATGAGCCGGTCGCGGTGGGCCGCCGCCATCGACTCGCTGAGGACGGCGACGCCGAGCCCGCGGGCCGCGAGATCCGCGACGGCGCCGGCCGCCCCGGCCTGCAGCGCGATCACCGGCTGGAGGTCCCGGGCCGCGCAGGCCCGGTCGAACACCGCACGCAGACCGGTGCCGGCGGGCATGCAGACGATCGGGTGCGAGCCGAGATCGCGCAGGGTGACGACGCCCCGGCTCGCGAGGGGGTGGTCCGGCGGGACGGCGGCGACGAGCCGCTCGCTGACGAGCGTCAACGTCTCCAGGTCGTCCGGGACGGCGGCGAGCCCGGCGAGGGCCAGGTCGAGGGCGCCGGACCGCACCCCGTCGACGAGCCGGTCGGAGTTGTCCTCCAGCAGGGCGATCTCGACCCCCGGATGGGCCCCGTGGAACGCGGCGAGGGCGTCGAACAGCGGCGTGACGGTGCAGCCGACGACCATCCCGACGGTGAGCCGGCCCCGGATGAGGCCGGTCACCTCGCCCACCGCCTGTCCCAGCGCCCCGGCGGCGGCGAGCGCGGCGCGGGCGTGGCCGAGCGCGGCCTTCCCCGCGACGGTGAGCGTGACGCTCCGCGCCGACCGGTCGAACAGCTCGGCGCCGAGTTCGCGTTCGAGCTGCCGGATCTGCGCGCTCACGCCGGACTGGCTGATGTGCACCCGCTCGGCGGCGCGGGTGAAGTTGCGCTCCTCGGCGACCGCGACGAAATACTCCAGCTGACGCAGCTCCATAACCACTGATTCTAGATTCCATCTGATCCATCTGTTGGACTTCTCATCGGCCACTCGACAGGCTGGAGACCGTACGAGAGATCGGGAGGAACCATGCCGGAGTACGAGAAGGCCATGCGGCCGGAGGACATCACCCGCCTGTTCGTCGAGCGGTCCAACGCCGGGGACGCCGCGGGCGTGTCGGCGCTGTACGAGGAGAACGCGGTGCTGGCCTACCCGCCGGGCAGCGTGACGGTCGGCCGGGAGGCGATCCGCGGCCTGTGGGAGAAGGTCCTCGCGAACCGTCCCCGCTTCGAGCCCGAGGAGCCCCTCCCGACCCTGGTCAGCGACGGCCTCGCGCTGACCTCGACCCCGCCGAAGGACGGCGCGGGCGCCCGGGCCCAGGTCGTACGGCGCCAGCCCGACGGGAGCTGGCTGCGCGTGCTCGACCAGCCCGAGTTCGTGCCGCCCTCCCGCTGACCCGGCGGCCCCGAGGGGCCCCGGCCGGCCTCGGACATCGTGGTCGTTTTCGTCGTGCGGCAACGCGGACTCCTCGAAGGGGCCCGGCCGGCGCGGCGGCTCTCAGGATGACGGTCCGTAGCGGGTGGCGATCGCGGCGGCGCGGACGTGCAGAGAGTCGCGCAACCACTGCGGCGCCAGGGCTTCCGCGTCCGTGGCGAGCTGCCACAGCGCCCATTCGGCGTGTCTCGGATCCTGGAAGTCCACCTCCAGCCGCAGCCAGCCGTCCGAGTCGGCTTCTTCGGCGCGGACGGCCAGCGCGGTGCTCACCAGATCCTCCCGACGTGCCGGGTCCAGCCGTACCAGCACGGTGACCTGGTCGCCGCCGGTCCGGAACCGCGTGCTGCGTTCCTGCCAGGCCCGGTCGAGATCGACCCGCTCCGGTCGCTGCGCGGGTTCGGCGAGTTCCTCGGCGGCCAGGATCCGGGACAGCCTGTAGGTGCGGTCCGCGCCGGACCTCGTGGCCAGCAGGTAGCCCCGATCGCGTACGGTGACCAGGCCGATTGGATCCACCGTGCGCCATTTCGGCGTCTGGTCCGCGGCCGCGTAGTGGATGCGCAGCCTGTGTCCGGCGAACACCGCGCGCAGGACCTCGGTCGCGATGGCGTCAGGCACCTCCTCGGCGACCAGCCGGCGCGAGAGGAGATCGGTCTCCGGGTCGACGAGCAATCGCTCGGCCGCACCGGCCGCGGTGTCCCGATAGCTTTCGGGTAGCGCGTCGACCACCTTGAGCATCGCCGAAGCGAGCGCCGAGCCGAGGCCGAACGCCTGCGCGCCACGCCGCGATCCGGCGACCAGCAGGGCAAGGGCCTCGTCGTGGTTCAGTCCGGTGAGCTCGGTGCGGAAACCGGGCAACAACGCGAAACCGCCGTGCCGCCCGCGCTCGGCGTAGACCGGGACGCCGGCCGCGGACAGCGCCTCGATGTCGCGCAGCACGGTGCGGGTGGACACCTCCAGCTCGCGGGCCAGCGCGGCCGCGGACAGCCGGCCGTGCCGCCGTAGCAGCAGTACCAGCGAGACCAACCGGTCGGCGCGCACAGCGAAAACCTACCGAAATACACGACACAGGATGTCGTGATTCGTTGGGAGGCTCGTCGACGCGGCTAACGAGCCGATCGACGTACGTGATGTCGACGAATCGAAGGAGCAGACGTGGCAATGGAGCGAACGGCGGTCAACCCGTGGGCGTGGTCGACGACGCTGGGATACAACCAGGGTGAGATCGTCTCCGGGCACACCCGGACCCTCTACTGCGCCGGGCAGACCGCGATGGGCGGCGACGGCACACCCCGGCACCCCGGGGACATGGCGGCGCAGCTGGCGCTGAGCCTCGACAACCTGGAGGCCGTGCTCGGCGAGGCCGGCATGTCCCTCGCGAACCTCGTCCGGCTCAACGTCTACACCACCGACGTCGATCGGCTCTTCGAGCACTACGGCGTGCTGGCGTCGCGGCTGGGCGTCGCAGGGGTGGCACCCTCCACCACGATGCTCGGGGTGACCCGGCTGGCGATCCCCGACCTGATGGTCGAGCTTGAGGCGACCGCCGTCGCCTGATGCGACCTCGCCCGCCTCCGGCAGGGCCGCCTGTCGGAGGCGGCACGAGCCCCGCCGAGTGCTATGCCGCGCGACGGTAGCGGCGGCGATCGCCGGCCCGTCCAGCCTCGGCTCCACGCTGCACGTTGACTGGGCGAGCCGGCCATGGACGTCGTGGTGGTTCGGTTGCGCTACGCGGCGCAGAAAAATCCCCGCCGGTCCCTAGGAACGACGGGGAGGAATCGCGGTCAGCTCACAACGGGTGAGTTGCCGAGCTCGGGTGGGCCAAGGCGGGACGGGCTCAGGCGGGCAGGCCGAGTTCGCGGGCGATGAGCATGCGCTGCACCTCGCTGGTGCCCTCGCCGATCTCCAGGATCTTGGCGTCCCGGTAGAAGCGGCCGACGGGGAACTCGTTCATGAAGCCGTAGCCGCCGAAGATCTGGGTGGCGTCGCGGGCGTTGTCCATGGCGGCGTTGGACGACACCAGCTTGGCGATCGCGGCCTCCTTCTTGAACGGCAAGCCCGCCAGCATGCGCTCGGCGGCGTGGTAGTAGGCCAGACGGGCGGTGTGCGCCCTGGCCTCCATGTCGGCGATCTTGAACTGGATGGCCTGGTAGTGGCCGATCTCCTGGCCGAAGGCCCGGCGCTCGCCCACGTAGCGCAGCGACTCGTCCACGCAGCCCTGAGCGAGGCCCACCGACAGCGCGGCGATGGCCACCCGGCCCTCGTCGAGCGTCCGGAGGAACTGCGCGTAGCCCCGGCCGCGCTCGCCCAGCAGGTTCTCCTCCGGCACCCGGCAGTCGGTGAACGACAGCTCCCGGGTGTCGGAGGCCGACCAGCCGACCTTGGAGTACTTCTTCGACACCGTGAAGCCGGGCGTGCCCGACGGCACGAGGATCGTGGAGATCTCCGGCCTGCCGTCCTCGCGGCGGCCGGTGATCGCCGCCACCCCGACCACGCCGGTGATGTCGGTGCCGGAATTGGTGATGAACGCCTTCGAGCCGTTGATCACCCACTCGCCGCCGTCGAGAACGGCCGTGGTGCGCATCCCGCCCGGCACGTCGGACCCGCCGCCGGGCTCGGTCAGGCCGAACGCCCCCAGGACCTCCCCCGCCGCCATCTTCGGCAGCCACCGCTGCTTCTGGGCATCGGTGCCGAATCGGAGGATGGGCATTTCGCCCAGCGAGACCGCCGCCTCCAGCGTGATCGCCACCGAGGAGTCGACCCTGGCCAGTTCCTCCAGGGCCAGGCACAGCGCGAAGTAGTCGCCGCCCATGCCGCCGTACTCCTCCGGGATCGGCAGGCCGAACAGGCCCATCGCGCCCATCTTGCGGACGATGTCGTACGGGAACTCGCACCGCTCGTAGTAGTCCCCGATGACGGGGGCCACCACCTCGCGGGCGAACTCCTCGACCGACTTGCGCAGTTCGACGTGCTCGTCGTTGAGCATCTCAAATCTCCTTGGCGAGAGCCTGGACGACGCGGGAAGGGCTTGGCCGGCCCAGGATTCCGGCGAGCCAGAGGCTGGTGGCGGCCAGCGACCTGACGTCCACCCCGGTCTCGGCGCCGAGACCGTCGAGCATCCAGACGAGGTCCTCGGTCGCGAGGTTGCCGGTGGCGCTCTTGGCGTACGGGCAGCCGCCGATGCCGCCGGCGGAGGAGTCCACGACCGTGATCCCCCGCCTGATCGCGGTGAGCGTGTTGGCCAGGGCCTGGCCGTAGGTGTCGTGGAAGTGGACGGCGAGCCGGTCCGGCCCGACCCCGGCCTCGGCGAAGGCGTCGAGCAGCGCCTCGACGTGCCGTGGCGTGCCGACGCCGATGGTGTCGCCCAGCGACAGCTGGTAGCAGCCGAGGTCGAGCAGCCTGCGGCCGACGCGGGCGACCTGCGCGGGCGCGACCGGTCCCTCCCAGGGGTCGGCGAAGCACATCGACACGTACGCCCTGACCCGCATGCCGTGGGCGAGGGCCCGCTCGACGACGGGGGCGAACATCTCGAACTGCGACTCGACGGTCCGGTTCAGGTTGCGCTGGGCGAACGACTCGGTGGCGCTGCCGAAGATCGCGATGTCGGTGACTCCCTGCTCCAGCGCCCGGTCGAGGCCGCGCTCGTTGGGGACGAGCACGGGATAGCGGACGCCGGGCACCCGGGGCAGGCTTTCCAGCAGTTCGCCGGCGTCCGCAAGCTGGGGCACCCACTTGGGGTGGACGAAGCTCGTCGCCTCGATGGTCGTCAGCCCGGCCTCGGCCAGCCGCCCGATGAACTCGCGCTTGACCTCGACCGGCACGACGGCGGACTCGTTCTGCAGGCCGTCGCGCGGGCCCACCTCGTAGATCGTCACTCGCACGGCGTCACCCTCGCCAGGACCGCGTCCAGTTCCACCGTCTGGCCCGGCCGGGCCCGCAGCTCGGCGAGCACGCCGTCGGCCGGCGCCGTCAGGGTGTGTTCCATCTTCATCGCCTCCACGACGACCAGCGGCTGTCCCGCGCTGACCCGGTCGCCCTCGGCCGCCTTCACCAGCAGCACCGTTCCCGGCATCGGACTGCGTACGACCCCGTCGCCGGCGTGCGCCCCTCCCTGCCGGTCCTTCGGATCACCCGGCTCGTGCCGCGTGAAGGGCCAGGCGCGGCCACCCGCGGCGAGCCACACCGTGTCGCGGTTCCGGGCCACGGCGTACCTGCGGGTGACACCGCCGAGGGTGACCGCCGCCTCCTCGGAGCCGGTCCACTCGAGCCGCGCCCGGCCGAGTGAACGCTCGTTAACTTCGACCTCCGCGTCTCCCGCGGCGCCCCGCACCCGTACGGGCACGCCGAGCCGGTGCACGGTCCAGGCGGGCTCCCCCACACGCCAGCCGTCCGCCACGTCCCACGGGTCGCCGGAGGCGGAGCGGTCGAAGCCGGAGTGGAAGACGAGCGCGGCCGCCGCCAGCACCTCGTCCGGCACCTCGCCGCCGACGACGTCGGCGAGCCGCCGCTCGACCAGCCCGGTGTCGAGCCGCCCGGCCGCGACCTCCGGGTCGGCCAGCAGCCCACGCAGGAACCCGATGTTCGTGGTGACCCCGAGGATCACGGTCGAGGCCAGCGCCCGGTCGAGCGCCGCGAGCGCTCCCGTCCGGTCAGGAGCCCAGGCCACCGCCTTGGCCAGCATCGGATCGTAGTCGCTGCCCACGGTCATCCCGCCGGCAAGCCCCGAGTCGAATCGCACGCCGAACCGCACGCCCTCGCCCGCGGGCTCCCGCAGGGCCAGGATCCGGCCGCCCGTCGGCAGGAAGTCGCGGGCGGGGTCCTCGGCGTACACGCGGGCCTCGACGGCGTGGCCGCGCAGGCGCACCTCGGCCTGTCCGAACGGCAGCGGCTCCCCCGCGGCGATCCGCAGCTGCAGCTCGACCAGGTCGAGGCCGGTGACCATCTCGGTGACCGGGTGCTCGACCTGCAGCCGGGTGTTCATCTCCATGAAGAAGAACTCGCCGGGACGGGAACCGGGGACGATGAACTCGACCGTGCCGGCGCCGACGTAGCCGACCGACCGGGCTGCCTCCACCGCCGCCGCGCCCATGCGGGCCCGCGTCTCCTCGTCGAGCAACGGCGAGGGCGCCTCCTCGACGATCTTCTGGTGGCGCCGCTGGAGGCTGCACTCGCGCTCGCCCAGGTGGACGACGTTCCCATGGTCGTCGGCCATGACCTGGATCTCGATGTGCCGGGGCCGGTCCACGAACCGCTCGATCAGCAGGGTGCCGTCCCCGAAGGCCGCCGTCGCCGTACGGCGGGCCGACTCGACGGCCGCGGCCAGTGCGTCGGCGGACTCGACCCGCAGCATGCCCTTGCCGCCCCCGCCCGCGGACGGCTTGATCAGCACCGGGAAGCCGATGCGCGCGGCGGCCTCGGCCAGGTCGTCGTGCGGTTCCGCACCGCCGGGCACGACCGGCACGCCCGCGCGGGCGACCGTCTCCTTGGCTCGGATCTTGTCGCCCATGGCCTCGATGGCCCCGGCCGGCGGGCCGACGAACACCAGGCCCTCGGCCGCGCAGCGGCGGGCGAACTCGGCGTTCTCGGCGAGGAAGCCGTAGCCGGGGTGGACGGCCTCGGCGCCGCTCGCGCGGGCGGCTTCGACGATGCCGTCGATGTCGAGGTAGCCGCGCGGGAGCCGTACGGCGAGGTCGGCCTCGCGCACGTGGCGGGCGTCGCGGTCGGCGTCGCTGTGCACGGCGACGGCGCGCACGCCCAGCGCCCGCAGCGTCCGGATGATCCGGACGGCGATCTCACCCCGGTTGGCGATCAGGACACTGGAGAACATCACGAGAGAACCCGACGCAGTGAGCGGAGTGAGCGGTGAGGAACGAGCCGCTCGCGAAGCGAACGAGGAACTGGTGAACGAGTCATCAGCACAGAGAGAACCCGACGCAGTGAGCGGAGTGAGCGGTGAGGAACGAGCCGCTCGCGAAGCGAACGAGGAGCTGGTGAACGAGTCATCAGCACAGAGAGAACCCGACGCAGTGAGCGGAGTGAGCGGTGAGGAACGAGCCGCTCGCGAAGCGAACGAGGAGCTGGTGAACGAGTCATCAACACTGCCTCACATCCGGAAGACGCCGTAGCCGACGGGTTCGAGGGGTGCGTTCGCGGCGGCGCCGAGCGCCAGGCCGAGGACGGTCCTGGTGTCCACCGGGTCGATCACCCCGTCGTCCCACAGGCGTGCCGTCGAGTAGTAGGGATTGCCCTGGTGCTCGTACTGTGCCCGGATCTCGTCGGCGTCGGCGTCGCCGACCATGGTGAGCACGGTGGCCGCCTGCTCGCCGCCCATCACCGAGATGCGGGCGTTCGGCCACATCCACAGGAATCGGGGCGAGTAGGCGCGGCCGGCCATCGCGTAGTTGCCCGCGCCGAACGAGCCGCCGATGATCACCGTGAACTTCGGCACCCGGGCGCAGGCGACCGCCGTCACCATCTTCGCGCCGTGCTTGGCGATGCCCCCGGCCTCGTACGCCTTGCCGACCATGAAGCCGCTGATGTTCTGCAGGAACACCAGCGGGATCGAGCGCCGGTCGCACAACTCGACGAAGTGGGCGCCCTTGAGCGCCGACTCGGCGAACAGGATGCCGTTGTTGGCCACGATCCCCACGGGATGCCCGTGGATCCGGGCGAACCCGGTGACCAGGGTCGGGCCGTACTCGGCCTTGAACTCCAGGAACCGGCTGCCGTCGGCCACCCGGGCGATCACCTCGCGCACGTCGTACGGCTGGCGCGTGTCCTGGGGGACGAGGCCGTACAGGTCGCGCGGATCGTAGAGCGGCGGCTCGGCCGGGCCCACGTCCCAGGGGCGAGGGCTCTGCGGGCCGAGCGACGCGACGATGTCCCGCACGATCTTCAGGGCGTGCGCGTCGTCCTCGGCGAGGTGGTCGGTGACGCCGCTGACGCGGGCGTGGACCTCGCCGCCGCCCAGTTCCTCCGCGGTGACGGTCTCGCCGGTCGCGGCCTTCACCAGCGGCGGCCCGCCGAGGAAGATCGTGCCCTGATCGCGCACGATCACCGCCTCGTCGCTCATCGCCGGGACGTACGCCCCGCCCGCGGTGCAGGAGCCGAGCACGGCCGCGATCTGCGGGATGCCCCGGGCCGACATGGTGGCCTGGTTGTAGAAGATGCGGCCGAAGTGCTCACGGTCGGGGAAGACCTCGTCCTGCTTCGGCAGGAAGGCGCCGCCCGAGTCGACCAGATACACGCACGGCAGGTTGTTGTGGAGGGCGACCTCCTGGGCGCGCAGGTGCTTCTTGACCGTCATCGGGTAGTACGTGCCGCCCTTGACGGTGGCGTCGTTGGCCACGATCACGACCTCGCGCCCGGCGACCCGTCCCACGCCGGTGATGATCCCGGCGGCGGGGGCCTGGTCGTCGTACATGCCGGTGGCCGCGAGCGGGGACAACTCCAGGAATCGCCCGCCGGGGTCGAGGAGCGTGTCGACGCGGTCCCTGGGCAGCAGTTTGCCGCGCTGAACGTGCCTGGCCCGGGCCCGCTCGGGGCCGCCTCGCGCCGCCGCCGCGAGCCGTTCCCGCAGGTCCGCCACCAGGCGCTCGTTCGCCTCCGCGTTGCGCTTGTACGGCTCGCCGCCCGGGTCGCACCGGCTCTCCAGCGCCGGCCAGTCACTCGTGCTCATGCCAAGATGTTAGTCATCGTTAACAGACTCCGTCTACCATGGTGCCGTGAAGACCGGAAGGACCGTGAAGACCCCTACCCGCAACCGGCGGGCCGAGATCCTCGACGCCGCCGCGGGCCTCTTCGCGGCGCGCGGCTTCCACGGCGTGTCCATCGAGGACATCGGCGCGGCCGTGGGCGTGTCGGGGCCGGCGCTGTACCGGCACTTCAGCGGCAAGGAGGCCCTGCTCACCGAGATGCTGCTGGACATCAGCGAGCGGCTGCGCGAGCAGGGGGCACGGCTGGCCACCACCGCCGACCCGGACACCGCCGAGGCCGCGCTCGACGCGCTGCTGTCCGGGCACATCGAGTTCGCGCTGAATCACCCCGCGCTGATCCGCGTGCACGAGCGCGAGCTGGACAACGTGCCGGAGCAGGCCCGGCGGGCCATCCGGCGGCTGCAGCGGCTGTACGCCGAGGAGTGGGTGACCGTGCTGTCCGAGCTGCAC
The DNA here is from genome assembly GCF_012999525.1 of Microbispora sp. H10836. Taxonomy (NCBI): domain Bacteria; kingdom Bacillati; phylum Actinomycetota; class Actinomycetes; order Streptosporangiales; family Streptosporangiaceae; genus Microbispora; species Microbispora sp. H10836. The sequence continues at coordinate 469,097 of NZ_JABBWU010000002.1, read as the reverse complement.
CCCGCCTGCCCGCCCGCGCGGCTGCGCGCCGCCACGCACGCGGTCTTCGGCCTGCTCAACTCCACCCCGCGCAGCGCCGGAGAGCTCGCCCCCGAGGCCATGGCCGGCCTCCTGCGCGCCATGGCCCGCGCCGCACTGTCCCGGCTCTGAGTCTCCCCGGTCGTACGGCCCGGGCGGATCGGCGCTTCCGGCCGCGGGGCGGGAGAGCGGTGTCCGCTGTCCGCGATGTCCTCAGCCGAAGTTGGTCCAGGCTCGGGTGGCTCCGGTTCGGGGATCGACGTCGAGGTAGTCGGCCCGGCCGTCGCCGTCGAGGTCGGCCAACTGGATCTGTCTGCCGTCGACGCCGACGCCGCTGGCTACCTGTCCGCCGGGGATCCAGTACCAGTCGCCCCCGCTCGGCTTGGGACCGCCGTTCTGCCAGACCTGAACGGAGCTGTCGTATCCCGCGGTGCCGGGGTCGCTGAGGCCGCCCATCCGAACGTAGTCCGCGGACCTGGTGCCGTAGAGCGGGGCGAAGCGGATACGGCTTCCGGGTGCGCCGACGCCGCCGGCGATGGTGCCCTGCGGCCACCAGTACCAGTCGCCCCCGCTCGGCTTGGGGCCGCCGTTGAGCCAGGCCTGGACCGAGCTGTCGTCATTGACCTTCAGGTAGTCGGCCCGGCCGTCGCCGTCGAGGTCGGCGAACTGGACATGGCTGGCGGGTGCGCCGACGCCGCCGGCGACGGTGCCCTGCGGCCACCAGTACCAGTCGCCCCCGCCGGGCTTCGCACCGCCGTTCAGCCAGGCCCGCACGGAGCCGTCGTAACCGACCACCAGGTAGTCGGCCCGGCCGTCGGCGTTGATGTCCGTGAAGTGGACATGGATGCCGATCGCGCCGACGCCGCCGGCGATGGTGCCCTGCGGCCACCAGTACCAGTCGCCGCCGCCGGGCTTCGCACCGCCGTTCAGCCAGGCCCGGACCGAGCTGTCGTCGTCGATCTCAAGGTAGTCGGCCTTGCGGTCGCCGTTGATGTCGGCGTAGACGACCCGCCTGTTGAAGTCGGTGAAGGTCCCGGACGCGATCGTGCCTTGCGGAAACCAGCCCTTGACGGGACCGGCAGCCGGCGTCCCGCCGCCGGGTCCTGCGATCCATCCGGCCCGCCCCACGTCCACCAGGCCGCGGTAGAACAATGCCGCCATCTTCAGGTAGCCGGAGTCGTTGGGGTGCAGGAGGTCGGCCAGATCGGTGAGCGTCACCGGGCTCATGTTGACCATGTAGACGTGCTTGCCGGCGGCCCACCGCGACCCTGTCTCCGACCGGATCGCCTCGTTGAACCGCAGGATCCGCGCCTGGGTCGCCCCCCAGTTGGACGGGACGATGGTCGAGACCAGGAGGGTCACATTGGGGTCGGCCCGGAAGATCTGGTCGATGAGGCTGCCGAGCCTGGCCGGCGCGCCGTCCGGGTTGTCGTTGTTGTTCATGTCGTTGGTGCCTATGTGCAGCAGCACGACATTGGGCCGATACGTGGCCATCGCCGAGTCCGTGATACCGGCGATCTGGGAGATCGTCCAGCCGGAGCGTCCCTCATGGGCGTCGGGCGCCGGGCCCGAGTGCTGTGAGCCGACGAACGTGACGGTCGCCCCGTCCTCTCTCAGCATGTTGCTGAGAGTCGACCGGTAACCGCCTCCGTTCGAACTGCCCGCGCCGTAGGTGATCGAGTCGCCCAAGGCCATGATCCGCAGATCCCGCTGGAGGTTCGAGGTGACCCCGGCCCATGCCGCCGTCTCTTCGGCGATGAGGGCTTCCAGCTCCTGGAACCGCCAGCCGAGCTGCTCCACCCTGCCGGCGACCACGCCTCCGAACCAGGAGTCGAGCCAGGGCACCTGGGACCTGATCCAGATCCCGGCCCTCTTGATGGCATCGGCGAGGTTGGCCTTCGCCCACGGGGCGAGGTACTTCTCCCAGAGGAAGCCCCCGGCCAGCCCGAGTATCCCGGCGATGATGATGTCCCTGGTCGCCTCGGGGGTGCCCAGGTCTCCCGCGAACGCGTGCGTCACGAGTGCCGCCATGATGCCGGTTACGGTGGTCTGAAGGGGGGTGCAGACCAGCGGAACGGTCGCGGCGAGCACCCCGCTGGCTGTCAAGGAGCCGATGCAGAGCATCCTGAGCCCGTATCCCACGATCCAGGCGATCGCCGTGGCCGCGACCTGCTGCCAGAAGCCGGAGGTGGTGATCTCCGCGGCCGGGATGGTCAGGACCAGACCGGCGCCGTTGGAGGTCACGTTCACCGTGCCGCTGAAATTCGGCCACACCGAGGTGTCGACGGTGATGCTCACCGGGCTTTGGCTGTCCGCGATCGCCTGCTTGAGCGTGTCGCCCAGTCCGCCGTGCTCTGTGATCTCCGCCTGCATCTCCGGGACGATGTCCCGCAGGACGGCGGGGTTCACGCCGAGGTCGGAGGCGTTGAGAGTGATGGTGACATCCCGGGCGGCCGCTCGCGCCGGTGTGACGGGAGCGAGGCACACCAGCATCGCGATGGACAGCACGACGATCTGGACATGACGGGATAACAACGCCAGTCCGCTGGTCTTATGCATATTCCACCCAAACGAGAAGGAATGGGCGGCTAGGGCTGAACAGGGAAATCGGCCACCCATGAAGGTGGCGCTATTCAAATGACGGCGACCGGAGGCTGGATGACCACAGGATGAACCCCGTGGAGAAGACCGATGAAGATCGTGGCGTTCTACCGGTCAGCCGAGCAGCATCTTCCGGGCGGCGCGTTCGATGTCGGACTCCGACAACAGGACGGTGTCGGCGGCCGGGCCGAGTGGCACGAAGCTGTCCAGTGAGGTCACACGGCTGATCGGGCCGCGGAAGCCGTTGTCGACGAGCGCGGTGATCACACTCTCGGAGACGCCGCCGCTGCGGCGGGTCTCGTCGGCGATCAACACCCGGCCGGTCAGTTCGGCCGCGCGCATGAGGTCGTCGACCGGCAGCGGCGACAGCCACCGCAGGTCGAGCACCCGGCAGCTCATGTCCTCCGCCGTGAGCTTCACCGCCGCCCGCAGGCTCATGCGCAGGCCGTTGCCGTAGGTAACGATGGTCAGGTCGCGCCCGTCGCCGTAGGAGCGCGCGCGGCCGACCGGGACGTGGGTCTCGGCCCAGCGCGCCGGCGGCGCGTACGGCGCGAGCCAGCCGCCGTCGCCCTCCTCGAAGAGGTCACGGGTGTGGTAGAGCGCGATGGGTTCGAGGAACACGCAGACGCTGCCGTCCGCGCGGGCGGCGGCCAGGCAGGTGCGCAGCATCGCGGCGGCGTCGTCGGCCCGGGCGGGAGACGCCACGATCACGCCGGGAATGTCGCGCAATGCGGCTATTGAGTTGTCGTTATGGAAATGTCCGCCAAAGCCCTTCTGGTAGGCATATGAGGCGACTCGTAGGACCAGCGGATTGCGATACGCGCCCTGCGAGAAGAACTGCATGGTCGACGCCTCGCCGCGAATCTGATCAAGGGCGTTGTGCACGTAGGCGAGGTACTGGATCTCCGGCACCGGCAGCAGCCCCGACACCCCGCTCCCGAGCGCCAGGCCGAGGATCGCCTGCTCGTCCAGGAGCATGTCGAAGACCCGCTCCGCCCCGAACCTGCGCAGCAGCCCGCGCGTCACGCCGTACACCCCGCCCTTGCGGGCCACGTCCTCACCGAACACGAGGACCCCGGGGTCCAGCGCCATCGCGTCGGCCAGCGTGCGGTTGACGGCCTGGGCGACGGTCAGCCCGCCCTCCTGCTCCGGCAGGGTGGCGAAGGCGCGCTCGCGCGCCTCGGCGGGCGCGGACCGGACGGCCTCGGCGGCCACCACGTCGGGGCGGCGCGGCGCGAGCGGGGCCGTCACCTCCTCAGCCGTGGCGAGCCGGGGCCGGCGCGCGCACTCCAGCGCGAGCTTCAGCACGTGGTCGCGCTCGGCCTCGTAGCGCGCCAGCAGTTCGTCGGGCTCGGCCAGGCCCGCCTCCACCAGCAGCCGCGCCGTACGGACGAGGGGGTCGCGATCCAGGTCGGCGGCGATCTCGCGGCGGGTGCGGTAACCGATCTCCACGTCGGAACCGGCATGGCCCATCAGGCGCACGGTCTGCAGGTGCAGGAACGCCGGGGCACGGTTGACGCGCACGTGCTCGACGGCGCGCAGCGCCGCGTCGTAGGCGTCGGCCAGGTCGCAGCCGTCGGCGTGGAAATACTCCAGCAGGGGGTGCCTGGCCCGCTCGATCCACTCCGGCGGCGTCTTCACGCTGATGCCGAGGCCGTTGTCCTCGCACACGAACAGCACCGGGATCTGCAGCCCGCGGTGGCGGCCGTACGCGGCGGTGTTCAGCCCGGTCAGCGCGGTGGCGTGGTTCATCGACGCGTCGCCGAAGCTGCACACGGCGATGGCGTCCCCGGGCCAGGGGGAAGGCAGGGCCAGCGTGCGCGCCCGCTCGATGGCGAAGCCGACGCCGACGGCGCGCGGCAGGTGACTGGCGATCGTGGAGGTCTGCGGGATGGCGGCGAGGCCGGGGTGGCCGAACACCTTGTGCCGGCCGCCCGCGATCGGCTCCTCGGCCGACGCCGTGATCCCCAGCAGGACGTCGCGCAGCCCCTCCTCAGCCAGCCGGCCGGCCTGGGCGGAACGGGTCAGGTAGAAGGCGCCGGACCGGTAGTGCAGCAGCGCGGGGTCGTCCACGCGGAGCGCGGCGGCGACGGCGGCGTTCCCCTCGTGCCCCGACGACCCGATCGTGTAGAAGCCCTCGTCCCGCTCACGCATATGACGGGCGGCGACGTCGAGGAGCCTGCTGCCGAGTTGAACGGCGAACAGTTCACGGCACCGCGTGCCCGTCAGGCCCGTGCCCGGCCGTACCGGCAGGTCCGGATCCCGGGCGGGTCCGGGGGTCAGCGCCCCGACGGCCTCGGCGAAATGCGTCTCCACAGCGTCCCGCACCACACGGCCGATTATGTCGCACGATGCACGCTCCGTCCCGCACAGCGACAACTTGGTGCGCCAGCGGTTATGGATCTTCCCGTTTGACACAAATCGATGACGATAGGTCAGACCGCTCAACCGTTGCCGGTATTCGCCCGTCTACTCGTTATGAATGACGTGGCACCCTCAGGCCGCGTTCAACCACCGGGAAGGATGGTTCACCGGAATGTTGAAACGCATTCAAGCCGCGATCGCGGCAGTGGTCTTGGGAGGGGCGGCCCTCGTCGCGCTCCCGGCCACCGCCGGCGCGGCGACGGCAGCGGGTCCGAGCGACCTGACCGTCTCCCCCAATCCCGTGGTCGTCGCCGGCGGTTCGGGCACGACGGCGACCTTCACCTACAAGGCGTCGCAGAAGGGCGCGGCGAGGCTCGTCGACCGCGACGGCCACGCCGTCCCGCTGGACCCCGCCCCCGTGGGCTCCGGCGTCTACTCGGCGAGGTACGGCTTCACCTTCGACGACGAGCCGGGCGTCTGGAAGCTCCAGGTGCGGGCCGACGGCGGCACCGCGAGCAAGGAGTTCCAGGTTCACTGGACCACCGACCTCGACTTCGACGCCTCGCCTGACGTCGTCGACCGGGGCGGCCGGATCCGGCTGACCGGCGCGCTGACCTACCTGGACGGCGACGGCCGGCAGGCGTACGACGGCCAGAAGGTGGACATCGCCTTCAAGCCGGTCGGCGGCTCCTACAGCCGGGTCGGCTCGGTGACGACCGACCGGAACGGCCGGTTCTCCGTCGACGAGAGGGCGGACAGGACCGGCTGGTGGCGGGCCGAGTTCGCCGGCGCCACCGACGCCGAGCCCGCGACGAGCGACAGCGACCGCGTCGACGTCAGGGCCGCGGCCAGCCGCACCCGCATCACCGGATTCGACGCCTCCCCCGAGCCCGTCGACGCCGGTGACACGCTGCGCCTGCGCGGCCGGTTGGAGATCTCCGGCTTCGCCGGCTGGAGCGGCTACCCCGGGCAGAGCGTGAAGATCCTGTTCAAGCCCGCCGGCGGCTACCGCTGGCAGTACGTCACCTCCGACCGGACCGACTCCCACGGCCGCTTCGCGGCGGACGTCACGGCCAGGACCTCCGGCTGGTGGCGGGCCGAGTTCGAGGCGACCGGCGGAGGGTCGTACTCGGCGAGCGCGACCGACTACGTGACGGTCCGCGTGCCCCGGCCGGTGCCTCCGCCCAGGGCCGGCACCCGGGTGATCCTGTTCAACGCCTCCCCGGAGCCGGTGAAGTACCACAGGTACCTCACCTTCCGCGGCAAGCTGCAGGTCTGGGACCATGGCTGGGAGGGCTACGGCCACCAGAAGGTGACCGTCTGGTTCAAGAAGGCCGGCGGCTCCTGGCACTACGTCAAGACGCTGTGGACGAACGGCTCCGGCAAGCTCTGGGGCAAGACCACGGCGTCGGCGTCCGGCTACTGGAAGGTCGTCTTCGCCGGCAACGGCGAGGCCGGCCCGTCCTCCAGCCGGAGCGACTGGGTGCGCGTGAAGCGCTAAGGGATCTGTGAGCCGGCCCGGGGCGTGCGCACGCCCCGGGCCGGTTCATGCCGGCACCGGACCGGCTCACCACGGGGCCTCGCGTTCACCTCCGGGCCGTACGTCGTGGCCAGTGGATTTCCCGGCCGCCCGCATGTGAGCACCGTTCCGATAACAATTGCCCCATTGACACCTACTGCCGATTGGATCGATCCATAACAATGACGATGTGCCGGAGATATCACCTTTAAGGCCGGGAGACCCGCCACAAATCGGTCGTTACACACTTACCGGTCGTATTGGCGTGGGTGGCCAGGGAACGGTTTACCACGCGGTCGACCCCTCCGGGCAGCCCGTCGCGGTCAAGTGGATCCGGCCCGACCTGACCGGCGACATCGCCGGCGCCCAGCGGTTCCTCCGCGAGGTCGCCGCGGCCAAAAGAGTGGCCGCCTTCTGCACGGCCCAGGTTCTGGACACCGGCGTGGAATATGACCGGCCGTATATCGTGAGCGAGTTCATCGACGGCCCCTCACTCCAGCAGAGCGTCGCCACCTCGGGCCCTATCAGAGGAAACGCGCTCTCCCGCCTCGCGGTCGGGACGGCCACCGCGCTCGCGGCGATCCACCGTGCCGGAATCGTCCACCGGGACCTCAAGCCGCCCAACGTCATCATCGGCCCCGACGGTCCGCGCGTGATCGACTTCGGCATCTCCCGCGCGCTCGACACCACGTCGTCACTGACCTCCGTGCCGATCGGAACGCCCGCCTACATGGCGCCGGAGCAGTTCCTCAACCAGGACATCGGCCCGGCGGCCGACATGTTCGCCTGGGCCGGCACGATCGTGTTCGCGGCCAGCGGGTCGGCACCGTTCGGGAACCAGTCGCTGCCCGCCGTCATCAACCGGATCCTGAACGCCCAGCCGGACATCCGGGACATCGAGGGCAGGCTTCGGGATGTGGTGGCGTCCTGCCTCGACAAGGATCCGGCTCGCAGGCCGTCCGCCCAGCAGGTCATCGACGCGCTTATCGAACAGTCGGCTCCCGAACCCGCTCCGCAGAGCACTCACGAGAGTGCTCGGGACGCCGTTCCCGAGACCGCGCCCGAGCCCGCCGAGAGCGCGCGGGGAACCGGGCCCGAGCCCGCCGAGAGCGCGCCGGGGACCGTTCCCGAACCCGCACCTCCGGCGCCCGCCGGGGAGGCACCCGCGGAAGAACCGGACCGGACCGAGTCTCCGGAGACGACCACGGAGCCGTCGCCCGCTCCCGGCCAGGTGGGCGTGAACGCCGCCACCACAGATGCCGCCACAGATCCGGCCACGGGCGCGGCCACAGATCCGGCCACAGATCCGGCCACGGGTGCGGCCACGGACGCGTTCACAGATGCGGCCACGGACGCGGGCGGGCGCGCGGGCCGCCCGGCCGCCAAGGTCGTCGCGACGGTCTGCGCCGCGGTGGCGGCGGTCGCCGCGGCCGTGTTCGTCCTGCCCCAGGGGGAGGACCCGGGCGTGCGGGCGGTCAGGGCGCACACGTCCCTGCCGGGCTCGCCGCCGGCGTCCGCGCTCACCGTCGTACCTGCCGGACAGGCGAACCTCACGCCGGCCACGGATGCCACACCGGTCACGAGTCCGAGCGACCCCCGTCCGCAGGGCACCTCCGGCAAGAGCGGCGGGACGACCGGCGGAGGGACGACGTTCCAGCGCAAGTCCGAGCCCCGCCCCGGCTCCGGCCCGCGTCCGCCCTCGGCGCGGGACGGCGCCGTCCCCACGACGGGCCTCGTCGGCCGGGAACTGCCCGGCGTCTCCGCGGTGCTCCACGAACATCCGAGCGACCCTGTGGCGGTCGCCGCGTATCGGGTGACGGACGCCAAGGGGCGCCTGCGGGGTCTCTACACGAGGAGCTCCCCCGGCGCGAAGTTCCGGAAGTGGACGGGCTACTTCCAGGTCGAGGTCTCCCCCGACGGCAGGTACGCGGCGGGTCTGCCGACGGAGTTCACCGACGGCTACGACTCGGTCGACGTCATCGACCTGGAGACCGGCGACGTCCGCAAGACGCTGACGGTGCGGCAGCCCCTTCAGGGCACCAACATCCAGTGGTCCAGGGACGGCAGGAGGATCCTGCTGACGCTGATCATGTTCACCGGATCCACCGAGGTCACCAGCAAGGGCTTCATCGTGGCCGAGGTGGGAGAGCCGAAGGCACGGGTCGTGACGGTCGCGGACCCGGCGATCGCCCACTCGACGTTCACGTGGGACGCGCGGGACAAGGGCGTGGTCGCGCTCACCGGCACCGGCGGCACCAGAGGAATACGCTTTTTCAGCGCCGCGGGGACGGCGGTGCGCGACATGGCGGCCGGCGCCGTCGCCGACACCGTTCGCGCGGACGAGGTCGGGGTCCTGTTCGCGCCCTCCAGGCGATCGTTCCTCACCGCCTGCGCCGGCCCGGCGCGGACGTACTGCGTCTGGGACGCGGCCACGGGCCGGGAGCTGCGGCGGTTCACCGCGAACTGTCAGTACGTCTACGCCTGGTTCGGCGACGAGCACGTCGTCTGCCAGGCCACCGGGGACGGCGACGACGACGCGATCGTCGTCGCCAGTCTGAACGGACAGACGGTACGGACCATCCTGACGGCCGACGACACCACGATGGAGCGGAAGCTCGAGATCTCCTTCCAGTTCAGGTACTCGTGACCCCGGGGCCGTCAGAGCCAGTCGCGGCGTTTGAAGACCAGGTAGAGCGTGAGGCAGACGACGCCCATCAGCATGATCGCCATGGGGTATCCGAGCAGCCAGTGCAGCTCGGGCATGTGGTCGAAGTTCATCCCGTAGATCGTGCCGACCAGCGTCGGGGCGAACAGGATGGCCGCCCACGCCGAGATCTTCTTGACCTCGTCGCCCTGGGCGATGCTCGCGGCCGTGAGCTTGGTCATCTCCTCGTTCTGCTGCTGGCTGACGAGTGTGGCGTTGACGACGAGGATGTCCTGCAGCATCTGCCGGAAGCCCGCGACGCGCTCGGTGACCGTGATGGCATGGTCGGAGACGTCGCGCAGGTAGCGCTGCAGCTCCTCGTTCACGCCGTATTTGGGCGAGCCCGCGATGAAGCCGTCGAGCATCGGGACCAGCGGGCTGGTCGCCCGCTGGAACTCGATGACCTCGCGAGACAGGGCGTAGATGCGCCGGGGCGCGGCCGGGTCCCCGCCGAAGACCTGCACCTCGATCTCGTCGACGTCGTTCTGCAGCCCGGCGACCACCGGCGCGTAGCCGTCCACGACCGCGTCGAGGATCGCGTACAGCACGGCCTGCGGCCCCTGGCGCAGGAGGTCGGGGTCCGACTCCATGCGCCGGCGCACCTTGGACAGGTCGGGCGCCTCGCTGTGCCTTACGGTCAGCACGAAGTCGGGGCCGACGAAGATGTGCAGCTCGCCGAAGGCGACCTTCTCGGGCTGGTCGAGATACTGGGCGGCCCGCAGCACCACGAACAGCGTGTCGCCGTACCGGTCGGCCTTGGGCCGCTGGTGGGCGACGATGGCGTCCTCGATGGCGAGCTCGTGCAGGCCGAACTCCTCCGCCGCCTTGATCAGCTCGGCCTCCTCCGGCCGGTACAGGCCGATCCACGCCATCGCACCCGGCCGCGACCGCAGCGCGGCGATCGCGTCGCCCAGCGAAAGCGGCGAGTCCACCCGCTCGCCGTCCACGTACACGGCGTTGTCGATCACGCTGTGCCGGAACGGCTCCTCCTCGCCCGCACGGGGGTCCATGGATTGCTCGGGAGCCTGCTCCGGTTTCGCCCTCATCAGCCCACTCAATCCGCGCAGTCCACGCATACGCCGCTCAGCCACACGTAGAAGGTAACCGCCCTCGCATCGGGCACCGACCCTCGCCACCCGGCCTCGGGTTCGCGCGCATGCCGAACGTGGTGCCGCCCCAGGCGCGGGTGGTGGGCACGTCCGCGGCCGGGGGGCGTCCGCCGTACGATTCCGGGGGTGACCCCCCTGAAGGCACTGTGGAACCACCTGACCGCCGTCCAGGTCGCGCCCCCGCTCTGGCTGGTCGTCCTGTCCGGGTTCGCCGCCCTCACCGTCGTCGCCTACCCGGCGTCGTGGCACATCTCCCGCGGCCTGATCACGATCGCGCACGAGGGAGGCCACGCGCTGGTCGCGGTGCTGACCCGGCGCAAGCTGCGGGGCATCCGCCTCCACTCGGACACCTCGGGCGTGACGCTCACCAGAGGCAGGCCCACGGGGCCCGGCATGATCGCCACAGCCGCGGCGGGGTACGTCGCGCCCTCGCTGATCGGGCTCGGGGCGGCCTGGCTGGTCGCCGACGGGCGGATCACGATGCTGCTGTGGGGCGTGCTCGCCCTGCTGACGTGCATGCTGCTGGTGATCAGGAACTTCTTCGGCGCCGTGTCGCTGCTCGCCGTGGGCGGCGCGGTCTTCGCGCTGTCCTGGTTCGCGCCGCCCGACGTCCAGTCGGCCTGCGCGTACGTCGCCGCGTGGTTCCTGCTGCTCGGCGGCGTACGGCCGATCCTCGAACTGCAGAGCAAGCGGCGCGTCGGCCGCGCGCCCGACTCCGACGCCGACCAGCTCGCCCGGCTGACCCGGGTGCCCGGCACGCTCTGGGTGCTGCTGTTCCTGCTCGTCTCCGCGTCCGCGCTCGTCTACGGCGGTTATCTCCTCACGGCCCGCTGGCTGCCTCTGTGAGCTGTTGACCTTGCCGCGACGTCAACGTCTCTAATGAGGGCATGCGGATCGGCGAACTTGCCGCGCTCGTCGGGGTGTCCACCCGCACCGTGCGGCACTACCACCACCAGGGCGTGCTGCCCGAACCGTCGAGGCGGCTCAACGGCTACCGGGAGTACGGCCTGCGCGACGCGCTCCTTCTCGCCCGGGCCCGCAGGCTGACCGAGCTGGGCCTGTCGCTGGACGAGGTGCGCGACGTGCTGACCGGCGACTCCGCCCGGGAGCTGCGGGAGATCCTGCTGGAGCTGGACGCCGACCTCGCCCGGCAGGAGGCGGCGATCAGGGCCAGGCGCGGGCGGCTCGCCGCGCTGCTGAGCGAGGAGTCGCCGTCGCCGGACGACGCCGTCTCGCCGGCGATGGCCGAGTTCCTGCGGTGCCTCGAACCCGTGCGCGACTCCCCGTTCGCGGCGGCCGAGGCCGAACTGCTCGCCCTCCTCGACGCGGCGGCCGAGCCGGAGGACCGGGATCGCCTGCTGGAGCTGATGCGGCCCATGACCACACCGGAGGCGGTCGCCCGGGCCGAGGCGTTGCACCGGAGGCTGGCGGAGCTGTACGGCGCCGACCCCGCCGACCCCCGGGTCGGCGCCCTCGCCGCCGACTTCGCCGCGCACCTGCCCCGCGAGCTCGCCGCCTCGCTGGCCTCCGCGATGCCCCGCGCCGACGACCCGTTCGCCCAGGCGTTCCTCGCCGATCTGTCCCCCGCGCAGGCCGAGGTCGCGCGGCGGGCCATGGCGCTGCTCGCGGACGGAGCGGCGTCGTGAGGCACGCGATCGGCTACAGCCGGGAGCAGACGCCGGCGATGGCGGTGCTGCTGTTCGTGCTGGTCCTGGAGACCGTGGCCATGGACCTGCTGCTGCGCCGGTTCGGGCTGCCGGACGCGCCGCGCCTGGTGATACTGGCCCTCGACGCGGCGTCGGCCCTCGGCGTCCTCGGCGTCATGGTGAGCTGCGCCCGCCGGCCGCACACCGTCTCGCCGGACGCGCTGCGCCTGCGGTACGGCCGGCTGTTCGGCCTGGACGTCCCGGCGCGGCTCGTCGCGTCGGCGCGCGTCGACCGCCGCTACGACGAGAACAGACTCCTGCGCATCTCGGACGGCGAGCTCGCCCTCGCGGTCTCGTCCCAGACCAACCTCGTGGTCGACCTGCGCGAACCGATCGAGGTGTCCCCTCCGCGCCGTCCTTGGCAGGCTGTACGCCCGGCGACGGCCGTCCGGCGGGTGCGGTTCTTCGCCGACGATCCCGCGGCCGCGGTGCGGGCCGTCGCCGCGCTCACCACGACGACCACGGGCGAGCCCGCTCCCTGACCTGTCCGGGCCCGCGGGTCACGACGCGGCCGGTGCCGCCTGGTCGGCGGCGAGGACGGCCGCGAGCGCGGCGGGGGTGATGTTGCGGCCCGAGACCACCGCCACGACCCGTCCGTACACGGCGACCTTTCCGGCGAGCAGGGCGGCGACCGGCACCGCTCCCGCGCCCTCGGCCACGTATCCACGCTCCGCGGCCAGGTAGCGCAGCGCGGTTCGGATCTCGTCCTCGGTCACCGCGACCAGTTGGTGCACATGCCGTGCGACGAGGCCGATAGTGGCCGATCCCGGCTCGATGTTCCCGGCAAGGCCGTCGGCGAGGGTCGGGCCGATGCCGACGGGCACGCGGCGGCCCGCCCCGACCGCCGCGGACACGGCGGTGGAGGCCGCGGCCTCCACTCCGACGACGCGCACGTCCGCGCGGCCCGCCGCCCACAATCCCAGCCCGGAGGCGAGCCCTCCGCCGCCGATCGGACACACCACGGTCAGCGGGCCGTCGACCTGCTCGTCCAGCTCGTGGCCGATCGTGCCCTGGCCCGCGATGACGTACGGATCGTTGTAGGCCGATATGTAGTGGCAGCCCGGCGTCTCGGCGAGTGCGAGCGCGTGTTCCTCCGCCTCGTCGAAACTCTCGCCCGTGCACACCAGGTCCACGTTCAGACGGCGCAGCCCGTCCACCTTCGCTGCCGAGGCGGTCTCCGGGACCACCACCGTCGCCCGCCGGCCGAGCGTCCTGGCCGCGAAGGCGACGCCCAGCCCGTGGTTGCCGGCCGACGCCGTCACCACGCGGGTACCCGGCGCGGCGGCCACGGCGTTGAGCGCGCCCCGGACCTTGAACGACCCCGTGGGCTGCAGGCTCTCCAGCTTCAGCCCAGGGTCGCCGGGCGTGCCCGCGCCCGGGTCCACCGGAGTGGGATGGAGGTGCTCCCGAATCACCTGCCTGGCATTCTCCAGGTCGTCGCGCCGGGGAACGACGACGTCTCGTACCGATCGGTTCTCGCCCATATCCCGATCATGGACGTGGCCCGTTCGTCGCCGCAGCCCGGTTGGTCCTTTACGTTGTAGATTCGTTCAGCGCCTCGTGGACGAGGGCGATGTCGGCCGGGTCGGCGGGCCGGCCGTTCTCCGCGGCGGCCTGGGCCACGAGCAGTTCGCCGGTGTGCGCCACATGAGCGCGCATCGCCGTGGCGGCGGCGTCCGCGTCGCCCGCGAGCACGGCGGCGAGGATCGGCTCGTGCTCCGCGGCGACGTCCGCCAGCGAGCGGGAACGGTCGACGGTGGAGGCGCCGAGCGTCACCGTGGCGTCCCTGAGCCCGGCGACGACCTCGGCCAGCCGCCGGTTGGCTCCCGCGGCGAGGATCGCGTCGTGGAAGGCCCGGTCGTGCCGCATGAAACGCGGCTCGTCATGGTCGGCCGCCGCGGCGCGCATCGCCTCCAGTTCCTCGTGCAGGGCACGGGCGAGGCCGGGACCGGCGTGGCGGGTCGCCCGCCTCGTCGCGGGCACCTCCAGCAGCAGCCGCAGGTGGAACACCTCGGCGATCTCCCGGGGGTCGCGGCGCAGCACCCGGAAACCCCGGCTCCGCTCGAACCGGACCAGACCGGCCTCCGCCAGCCGGAGCATCGCCTCGCGTACGGGGGTGCGGGAGACGTTGAGCTGCCCGGCCAGCCGGTAGACCGAGTACAGCTCTCCGGGCCGCAGCTCGCCCGAGTGGATGGCCTCCCTGACCGCCTCGACGACCTGCTCGGTGAGACTGGAAGTGCCGGCGACCGCTCGCACCGTCTGACCACCCTCCCGAGGGCCGTGGGCCCGCCCGCGTCCCGGCGGCGCATTGACATGCAGCATGCTACATGCCAGGTTCCCATCGGGAACCCCGCACCGGCATCGCGCGTGCCCGCATGAGCCCCCGGATGGAAGGCCAGCGATCGTGATCGTCCCGAGCAACCCCGAGTCCGTCTTCACGTACGGCGCGCCCGCGCTCAAGTTCGGCCCCGGCGCGTCCGCCGAGATCGGCTTCGACCTCGGGCAGTACGGCGTGCGCCGCGCGCTGGTGGTGACCGACGCCGGCGTGGCGGCGACGGGCGCTCCGGCGCGGATCGCGGAACAGATCGCCGGGTTCGGCATGCACGCGGAGGTGTACGACGGCGTCCGCGTCGAGCCCACCGACGAGAGCATGCTCGCGGCGATCGAGCACGCCCGCGCGAGCGGCCCGTGGGACGCCTTCGTGGCGGTCGGCGGCGGGTCGAGCATCGACACGGCCAAGGCCGTCAACCTGCTGACCACCAACCCGGGCGAGCTGATGGACTACGTCAACGCGCCGATCGGCGCCGGACGCGCCCCCTCGCGTCCGCTCAAGCCGCTGGTCGCGGTGCCCACGACCACGGGCACCGGTTCGGAGAGCACCACCATCTGCGTGCTCGACGTGCTCGGTCTCAAGGTCAAGACGGGGATCAGCCACGCCCGGCTCCGCCCGGTGCTGGCGGTCGTGGACCCCGGCCTCACGATGACGCAGCCGCCCGAGGTGACCGCCGCGGCGGGGATGGACATCCTCTGTCACGCCCTGGAGAGCTACACCGCCCGGCCGTACACCTCCTACGAGCGCAGGCGGCCGGAGGAGCGCGTGCCGTACTGCGGGTCGAACCCGGTGGCGGACATGTGGTCGGAGCAGGCGCTCCGGCTGCTCGCCGGCTCGTTCCGCACGGCCGTACGACACGGCGACGACGCGCAGGCGCGGGGCGCGATGGCGCTGGCGGCGACGTTCGCGGGGCTGGGGTTCGGCAACGCGGGCGTACACATCCCGCACGCCAACGCCTATCCGATCGCCGGACGGGTGAAGGATTTCCACCCGGCCGGCTATCCCGGTGGCGAGCCGATGGTCCCGCACGGCATGGCCGTGGCGCTGACCGCGCCGGAGGCGTTCCGGTTCACCTTCGAGGCGGATCCCGCGCGGCACCTGCGCGCGGCCGAGCTGCTCGACCCCTCGGCGGCCACGCCGGACGACCCGGCGGAGTTCCTGCCCGGCGTGCTGACCGCGCTCATGCGCGACGTCGGCATGCCGAACGGCATCGGCGGCGTCGGGTACGCGGAGGGCGACGTGCCGGCGCTGGTGGAGGGGGCGATGAGGCAGCAGCGGCTGCTCACCACCTCACCCAGGCCCGTGGCGGAGGACGACCTCGCCGGCATCCTGACCCGGTCGCTCGCGCTCTGGTGAACCGCCCGCGGGGCGGGTGCGGGCGATCGCACGCGGCCGCCACTGACGCAACAGCGTCCGCACCCGCGTGAAGCGGGCCGCCGCCCCGCGTACCGCCCCGGCCGAGACCGGCGTCCTAGGCGCAGGTCCTCGCCTCCGGCGCGCAGAACCGGACCTCGGGGAAACGCTCCGACGGCCCGTCCAGCAGGGCCCGCGGCCGCCCTCGCAGGTGCAGGTCGAGGAACGCCCTCACGTACGTCCGGGTGACCTCCACGGTGCGGGGACCGGGAAGGCCGCCCCCGAGGTCGACGCCGATCTGACGGGCCAGCAGGTCGTAGTCGGTGAACGACGCGTGCACCGACCCGGTCACCACGAGCCAGCGCCTCCACCCGGACAGGCGCCCCCAGTCGCGGCCCCACGTCGCGTCCTCGCCTCCCGGCCCGTGCGCCTCCTGGCCCAGGAAGAGGAACGGCCGCGCCAGCCCGGTCACGGGAATCGGGACGAACATCGTGCCGTCCATGTTGATCCCGGCCCGCACGCGGCCGTCCCTCAGCATGGTCTCGGCGGCGCTCGCGCCCCCGAGCGAGCTGCCCGCCATCGCGATCCGGGACGGGTCGATCAGGCCGCCGCCCTGCCAGGCCGTGCGCGGGCCGGTCAGCCGGCCGAGCACGAAGGAGACGTCGGCCGCCCGGCTCCGCACCGCCCTCTCGCCGAAGTCCTCGCCGGACTCGATCCGGCAGGCGGCGCACGTGGCGACCCGGCCGTCGGGGAAGGTCGTCGCGAAGCTCTCGTACGTGTGGTCGATCCCGGCCACCACGTAGCCCCTGCTCGCCAGGTCCTCGGCCAGGGCCGTCAGGGAACTGGCCGGCCACGTGAATCCGGGAGAGAGCACCACGAGGGGCAGGGAGCGGCGGGCTCCCGCCGGCTTCGCGTCGCGGAACGCGTTGGTCCGCGTCCTGCTCAGCACGTCGGACGGCACGCCGGTCACCCCGGTGCCATCGAGGACGAGTTGCGACTCGGCCGGCGTCATGTACGGCGCCCGCCGCCCGCCCCGTGACTTCGCGGGATACCACAGCGTCACCATGAGCTCGCGCGCCTTCGCGTCCGGCACCCACGGGTCCGGACGGGAGAGGTCCTTGAGATACAGCGACGTGGTGCCGACCGGATGGGAGCCGGTCGGCGTAGGCAGGTACGGCGCGCGGCCCGGCTTCGCGGACGCCGGAGAGGAGGCCGCCGGCACCGGTGCGGCGGAGACGGAGCCGTACGTGGACGCCGAGGCGGGCGACGAGACGCAGCACAGCGCGGCCAGCAGAGTGAGCCTCCCGGCGGCGACCAGCCCACGCGCCGGGAGGCGGCGGCCCCCCTGGGGAACGGACGCCGCTGTCGTTCGGAAATGGATGGGTGACATGGCCTCATCCTGCGAAATGGATCCGGGGACGGGCATCGGCCGAAAGCAGGGTCGGAGCCGCCTGCGTCGTACTTTCGGACGTTTCGGCATGGACGCCCTCAGGGCCCGGACATGGCCGTCGCGCCGGGAACGGGTTTACAGCGCGTGACCATTCCAGGTCCCTCGACGCTCTTGACCTGCACCGGAGCCCGCTCGCTCGCCCGTGGCCGCGAAGATCATTGCACGCATATTGCACGGCACGAAAACGATCAGTTCCAGCACGTAGACTCGGAGCCATGACGGCTGCCGCCCCTGAAGAGTACGAGGACATGCATCGGCTGGTCGACCAGCTCAGCGGAGATCAGCTCCGGGAGATCCGCGCGCACACGCTGCGACTGGTTCACTCCTCCGAGCACGCCGACAGCGACTCCTGGCCGCCGGCCTTCTTCGGCTCCGTCCGTGCCGGCCGCTCGGATGTCGCCGCCCGTACCGAGGAGATCCTTGCCGAGGGCTTCGGACACGGCGAGTGATCGTCGTCGATACCGGCCCGCTCGTGGCCGCCACGATTTCCGACGATGCCGATCATGAGCGCTGTGTCAGCGAGTTCAAGCGCCTCCATGATGCGCGCCGAGAGCTCCTCGTCCCCAGCTTCGTCGCGGCCGAAGTCTGCTACATGATCTCCAGGTTCGGCGGCGCCGCACCGGAGGCCGCGTTTCTCCACGCTCTCGAGTCGGACGTGTTCACGCTCGTCGAGCTGACCGAGCCTGACCTCTCCAGAGTCGCCGCGCTGGTCGAACGCTACGCGGACTTCCCCCTCGGCGCCGTTGACGCCTCGGTCGTCGCGGTGGCCGAGCGCGTCAAAGTCACTGAGGTGTTCACGCTCGACGTACGCCACTTCGCCGCGGTCCGCCCCGTGCACGTGCCCGCCTTCACCCTGCTTCCCGGGTAGGGCCTCCGTCCCTGCGATCCGCGATCAAGCCCCCGAGGCTCGTGCGGCCTCGCACGCTCCTCCCCCGTCCGCGCATCCCGTATGCCGTCGACCCGCTGCGGAGCAGCAGCAGGCCGGCGACGGAGGCGCAAGCCCGTCTTCGTGTGTACGTCAGCCGGTCGCCGTTCCTCGGCCATCGGACGCCAAGGGTCAAAGACGGGCTTGAGCCGTAGGAGCTGGTCTGCTGGGCTTGCCCGGGTCGATGGCAGGAGGATGGATGCGCGGGCTCTACATCAGCCACCTGCGGCCCGCGTTCTCCGGCCGGGCGGCATCCTGGAGCCGGAGCGCCCCCGCCGGAGGCACAATATGCGCGTGACGGCGATCGCTCTACCGTGCGTGGGGTCACTGAGGTGGGTCGCATGGCAGGCAGGAAGTGGGATCGTGAGGCTCGCCGGGTCCTGCTCGGCTGGACATGCTTCTTAACGTGTTGGTGCGTGTGGGATGTGCTCTCGGACCTTGTCGTTGACGGCCCGCAGAAGATCACGTCGGTGCATGTCGTTGCCCGTGTTGTCGTTGCCGCAGTTTTCTGGCTCGTGGGTGCGCTGCTCTTGCGCTGGCTGGTCCGGACGGTGAACGGGAAATCCGAAAGCGAGGAAGACGCCGACGGCTAAAAGAGGTCAGCGGTCGTTGGTCGGGCGTTGTAGGCGGGCCCCCGCGATTGCCTGTGGCGTTGGTTCCGGCCTGGTGGTGTGTGGCGGGCGGCGCGCAGCGCCGCCCTTGATGCGGCCATTGAGGACCTGGACGAGGAGATCAACCGGGCGGGCCTGCGCGGCAACGTCCTCGGCCGCACCTCCGGCGAGCGCTCACGCTCCACGAAGCGGCGGCAGGACGCCCCGGATCTGCCCAAGCGGCAGATGACCAAGGCCACGCTCGGGCGGACCTTCACCGGCTCGGAGGGAAAGACCTATCGGCCGTCGATGTTCGTCACGCTCACCCTGCCCTCCTACGGACGAGTTTTGGAGGGTGCGCCCGTCCATCCGGGCACCTACGACTACGCGCGGGCGGCCCGCGACGCGCTGCACTTCTCCAAGCTTGTGGACCGCTTCGTGCAGAACCTTCGCCGAGTGGCGGGCTATGACGTGCAGTACTTCGCCACCGTCGAACCTCAGAAACGGCTCGCGCCGCACCTGCACATGGCGATCCGTGGCACCCTGCCCCGTGCGGAGCTGTGGCAGATCATCGCCGCGACCTACCACCAGGTGTGGTGGCCCTCGACCGATGAAGTCCGGTTCGAGGGTGACCACCTGCCGGTCTGGAAGGACGGGGCCGGCTACCTCGACCCCGACACCGGGGAAGTCCTGCCGACCTGGGAACAGGCCCTCGACGCTCTGGACACCGACGAGGACGCCGAGCCCCTGCACGTGCTCCGGTTCGGCGACCAACTCGACATTGAGAGCGTCCTCGCCGGAACCCCGGACGCCGACCAGCTCATTCAGTACCTGTCCAAGTACCTGACCAAGTCCCTCGGCGACGCTCTCGGCACCGATGACCCTCGCCGCAAGGCACATGCAGAGCGGCTACTGGAGGCGCTGCGGTTCGAACCGTGCTCGCCGACCTGCCCGAACTGGCTCCGCTACGGCATCCCGCCCAAGGGTGCCAAGCCCGGCGTGGCTCCGGGCCGGTGCAAGGGAAAGGCGCACAAGCCCGATCACCTCGGCTACGCGGGCCGACGCGTCCTGGTCTCGCGGAAGTGGTCGAACAAGACCCTCACGGAGCACAAGCAGGACCGCCGCACGTGGGTTCTGGAAGCTCTCGGCGTGGAAGACGAGCCGGTCGACCCCCACCGCTACATCTGGCGACCCGTCAAGCCCGGAGATCCCGACTTGGCCCCAATCGGTGTGCGCCTGCTCCGCTCGGTCCATGAACGGCAGCGCTGGCGTAATCACCTGGCCCGGCTCGAAGCCGAGGCAGACGGCCAAGATCTTTCGGCAACTGAAGGGAGGGCGGCATGAAGAAAGACGACAAGCTGATGACAGTCCCCGAAATCCTCGACGAGCTCGGCGGCAGCTCCCGCCGGACCTTCTACCGGTGGCGTGAGACCGGCAAGGCTCCCGAGGGCCTCAAGCTCCCCAACGGGGAGATCCGCATCTACCGCAGTGAGTTCGACGCCTAGCTAAAGCCTGCGGGAGGCTGCGTGAACACCTCCTATGACGTGAAGTTCTTCGAGACCTACCGGAACAAGTCGAGCAAGACGCCGTCCTACGTCGTTCGATGGCAGGTGGCCGGCAAGCGGTCTTTGAAGACCTACCGGACCAAGGCTCTCGCCGAGATCTTGTCGGACCTCCGCCAGGCGGCCAAGCGGGGAGAGCCGTTCGACGTCGAGAGCGGTCTACCGGCCTCCATGATCAAGGCCAAGAGCGCGCGGACCGTCTTCGCCTTCGTCCGGGCCTACATCGATATGAAGTGGCCCCACGCTGCGGCGAAGACGCGCGACAGCATCTCTGACGCGCTCTCCACCGCGACGAGACGAAGACCGTGCGGCTTGCCCTCGACGCTCTCGCGTCCGGAGGGCCTCTGAGCTGCTGTTCTGCTGGTGGCAGGTCCAGGGTTCGAACCTGGGTAGGCTGAGCCGACGGTTTCCCTTCGCCGTCGACGATCTCCGTGACCGGGACGGCACGGCGACGCCGCCGGCAGGCCGGCGACCGCGCGGCCGGTCCGGCCGTCCGCCGACCTCGCGCGTCACCACACGCGGTCAGCGATGCGACAGGGTGGAACCGGAACGGCCCTTGATAACGCGAAGCTGGGCGGGGATGCGCACCCGCAGTTCGGCAACGTGACTGACGACACCGACGGCGCGGCCGCCCTCGCGCAGGCCGTCGAGGATGTCGAGCACGTCGTCGAGCGTCTCGTCGTCGAGCGTGCCGAAGCCCTCGTCCACGAAGAGGCTGCCGATCTCCGCGCCGCCCGCCTCCGCCGTGACCACGTCGGCCAGGCCCAGCGCCAGGGCGAGCGAGGTGATGAAGCTCTCGCCGCCGGAGAGCGTGGCGGGGTCGCGTTCCACGCCGGTCCAGGCGTCGAGCACGCGCAGGCCCAGCCCGCCGCCCGACCGGCCCCGGTCGCCCGCGGACCGGTTCAGGTCGTGCCGCAGCAGATAGCGACCGCTCGACATGCGGTCGAGGCGCTCGTTCGCCGCGTCGACGACCTGCCGGAGCCGCTCCCCCAGCACGTACGCCGACAGCCTCATGTGCCACCGGTTGTCGCCGGACGTTCCGGTCGCCAGCTCGGCGAGCCGGCGCACCAGGCGGTGGCGCTCCTCGGCGGGCCGGTAGGCGCGCAGCGCGGCGTCCAGTTCGCCGGCGAGCCCCGTGAGCTGGTCGAGCCTGCCCCGCGCCCGGTCGCGCGCCGAGGTGCGGGCGGCGTGGTCCCGCTCGGCCCGCTCGTGGCCGGCCTCCAGCTCCGGCAGGTCCGCGCCCGGCTGGGCCGCCGCAGCCACCAGTTCGGGGTCGGCGAGGAGCCCCTCGACCGTGGCACGCTCGGCGTCCAGGTGACCCAGCCGCTCGGACATCGTCTCCCGGTCCTCCGGCGTGCGGACGGCGGCGGCCGCGTGCTCAACGCTCGCGAACCCCTCCCCGGCGGCGGCCCTGGCCGCCTCCGTCAGCGCCGCCCGGCTCTCGCGGTCGGCGGCGGCCGCCGCGACCGCCGCCTCGGCGGCCTCCCTGAGCAGGTCCGCCTCCTCCTCGAGCCGATCGAGGCGGGCGGCGAGCGAGGCGTCCTCGCCGCGGGCGGCGTCGATCACCTCGGCCAGCCTGTGCTCGTCGGCCACCAGCCTGTCCCGGTGCGCCCGCGCCTCCGCGATCGCCGCGCCGGTGCGCGCGGCCCGCGTGCCCAGCTCCTCCAGCTCGGCCGCGAGCCGGGTGGCGCGGGCGGCCAGCTCCTCCTCGGACGCGGCGAGGGACCGGGCGCGCGCCAGGTCCGCCTCCGCCGTCACGAGGTCGCCCTCCAGGCCGGCGGAGAGCCGCTCGCCCTCCGCGAGCAGGGCGTCCCTCCTGGTCCTGGTCTCGGTCAGCAGCCCGGTCAGCTCCGCGGCCCGGTCACGCGCCGACTCCAGCTCCGCCGCGAGCCGCCCGGCCTCCCCCTCGGCGGCCGCGACCGCCGTCTCCGCCGCGCGCAGCCGCGACAGCTCCTCGCGGGCGTCCGCGAGGGCGGCGGACGCGTCGTCCTGAGACAGGTCCCCGGCGCGCGCCGCCGCGTCGCCGAGCCGCGACGAGAGCGCGGCGACGCTCGCCTCCGCCTCCTCACGAGCCCGCTGGGCGGCTTCGAACGCCTCCTGCGCGGCCTGCTCGTCGTCCGCGGTCGCGGCCCGTGCCGCGGGCGCGGCGGGGCGGGGGTGTTCGGTGGCGCCGCAGACGTCGCAGGGCTCCCCGGCGACGAGCCCCGCCGCCAGTTCGGCGGCCATGCCGTCGATCCTGGCCTGGCGGACCTCCTGGAGCCGGTCCCTGCGTTCCTGGGCCAGGTCGACGGCCGCGCGCCGGTCGTGCTCGGCCGCCTCCAGCTCGGCGGTCAGCGTGTCACGCAGCCGCGCGGCCGCCAGGCGCTCCTCCGCCAGGTGGGCGGCGGCCTCCAGGGCGGGGACGCGCGCGGCCATGTCGCGTAAACCCCTGAGCCGTTCCTCGGCGCCCACCAGCAGCGCGGGCAGCTCCGCCTGCGCGGCCCCCGCCCGCGCCTCCTCCTCGGCGAGCCGCGTCAGTTCGGCGTCCAGCAGATCGGCCTGCTCGGTGACCTCCCGCACCCGCAGCGCGGCGTCCCTGGCGGCCGTGAGGCCCGGCAGGCTCGCCGCCGCCGTACGCGCCCGGGCGAGCCGTTCCTCGACGTCGAGCCGCTCGGCCGGCAGAGCCGCCCGCCGCCGCGTCAGCCCGGTCTCCTCCTCGGCCAGCTCGGCGAGCCCGCGTTCGGCGTCCGCGCGCTCGTGGCGAACCTGCCGAAGGCGCGCCTCCTCCGGGAGGATCTGGCGCACCCGGGCGACCTCGTCGCGCCGTTCCCGCTCCAGCACGGCCAGCCGCTCGGGATCCGGCCGCTCGCCGTCCGGTCCCTCACCCGGCTCCTCACCCGGCTCCTCACCCGGGTCCACGCGCGGTCCCGCGAGGGAGCGCGACACCGTGAGGCCGGGAAGCGCGCGGAGCGTGGCGTCGGCGGCCAGCCGCCGCGCCTTGGCCGCGGCCTCCGCCCGCTGGCCGGCCTGCCGGATCAGCGGCGCCACCCGGTCGGCCCGCGCGGCCTCGTCGAGCATCGCCTCCAGGTCCGACCGCTCGTCCGCCGCCGCGTCGAGCTCCTGTCGCCGGGCCAGGGCGGCGGCGTGCCTGCGCTGCCGGTCGGCCAGGGCCCGGCCCTCCTCCAGTCGGGCGCGGGCGGACAGCAGCGCCTCCTGGCTCGCCGTGCCGGCCGCGACCGCGCCGGCGAGCGCGCCGCGGGCGAGGTCGAGCACCTCCCGCGACCAGGCGGCGGGCTCGGAGGCGTCCTTGGGCAGCGGCAGGTCGTCTCCGGCCGCGCCGCGCATGCGGTCGAGCACCGACTCGACCCGCTGGCCCAGCTCCTGGGCATCCCGCCAGGTGCGCGTCCGATGGTCGGCGAGCCACCGCTCCACGTCGCCGAACACCCGCACGGAGAAGAGCCGTTCGAGCAGTTCCCGCCGCTCCTCGCCGCCGGCCCGCAGGAACTTCGCGAACTCGCCCTGCGGCAACATCGCGACCTGACAGAACTGGGCCATGGTCATGCCGGTCAGCGTGTTCACGAAGTCGCCGGCCTCGTCGCTGCGGGTGCTGCGCGCGATCCACTGCCCGCCGGGCCCGGTCAGCCCGTCGACGAGTTCCTCGACCAGGGCCTTCGCCTTCTCCTCCACCAGGCCCGTGCCCCTCAGCTTCGGCCGCATCCAGGCGGGCGAACGGGTGATGCGCAGGCGCCTGCCCCGGATCGTCACCTCCAGCGTCACCGACGGCCCCCGATCCGGCGGCGCGTGGTCGCAGCGCAGACTCCGAGCGCTCTCCCGCTGGCCGGGCACCCTGCCGTAGAGGGCGTAGCAGACGGCGTCGAGCACGGTCGTCTTCCCGGCGCCGGTCGGCCCGTGGATCAGGAACAGGCCCGCCTCGCCGAGCGCGTCGAAGTCGACCTCCTCCGTCCCCGGGAACGACCCGAACGCGACCAGGCGCAGCCGATGCAGCCTCACCGGACCTCCAAACTCGTCCACGGGCCGGGCCCGCGCCCCCGCACCACCACCCGCATGGACAGGCTCCTCATGCCACCCTCTCGCCTGGCGGCTCGGGGTCGCGTCGTGCCGGAGGCGCGCAGGTGACCCGGCCGCATCGCGCTGTGCCCACCGATTCGCTCGCTCATACGCTCTCCTTGATGCGGCACGCCTCGACCGCCTCCTCCAGCAGGCGCCGTTCGCCGTCGTCGGCGGGCTCGCCGCGGACCTCGCGGACGAAGTCGAGCGCCACCTCTATCTCGGGCCGGCCGGCGATCCTCGCCCTGGCCGCCGGTCCCCGCGCCACGCCGTCCGGCTCGAAGGCGAGCGCCAGCGCGTGCGGGAAGCGCCGGCGCAGGCGCTCCATCGCCTCGCGCGGCCGCACCGGGTCGGTCAGCGTCACCTGCAGCCAGTGGTCCTCGTACCGGTCGTAGCGACCGTCGGTCAGCAGGTCCTCGATGCGGCCCCGCACCGTGCTCACCGGCCGGGGCACGGGGGCGGGGACGAACTCCGTCCCGCCCGTGGCGAGGTCGACCAGCCAGGAGCCCTTGGTGTGGCCGGCCTCGGAGAAGGAATAGGCGATCGGCGATCCGCTGTAGCGAACGGTCTCGCTCATCACCTGGCGCCCGTGCAGATGTCCGAGCGCCGCGTAGTCGACCCCGGCGAAGGCGCTCAACGGCACGTGGGAGACTCCGCCGACGCTGATGTCCCGCTCGCTGTCGCTCGCCTCTCCCCCGGTCACGAAGGCGTGCGCGAGCACCACCTTGCGCTCCGCCGGGTGCGCCCGGACACGCTCCATCGCGTACGAGACCGCGGCGGTGTGGCTGCGCTCGGCCAGCTCCCACGGCCCCCGGACGAGCTCGGGCTCCAGATAGGGGATGCCGAAGAACGCCACGTCGCCGATCACGACCGGCTCCCAGGCCCGGCCGGGGTCGGTGCGCAGATGCACCCGCTCCATGAGGTCGGCGCCGAAGCCCAGCCGTACGGCGGAGTCGTGGTTGCCGCTGATCAGCACGGTGTGCACGCCGAGGGTCTTGAGCCTGGCCAGCGCCTCGTTGCACAGCGCCACCGCGTCGACGGGCGGCAGGGCCCGGTCATAGACGTCGCCGGAGACCACCACGACGTCCACGCGCTCGGCACGCACGGTCTCGACCAGGTGGTCGACGAACGCCGCCTGGGCGCCGAGCAGGCTCTCGCGGTGGAACGACCGGCCCAGATGCCAGTCGGAGCTGTGCAGGACACGCATGTCGCAGGAAGCTAACAGGTCCCGCCGACAAACGCGGCCCCAACCACCCCTCTGGTGGGCGTGGTAAATGGGAAGTAATGACTTAGCCTGGATTCGGTATCGCGCGCACGCATGGGGGAGCGGCCTCATGAACGTCGGCCGGGGCACTCTCGGAGTGATCGCCGGTGTGCTGATGGTGGTGCTCGCCTCCGTCGGCCACCTGCTCTCCCCACCGGCCTTCGACCCCGCACCCCTGCCCGCTTCGCCCCGGTTCCGCGAGATACCTCCCCAGCCCGCCGTCGAAGTGCGCCCGGTCGCCCGCACCGACAGGTTCCGTACCGAGACGATCCTCGTCCCGGCGAGGAACGAGACGCTGAAGGCGACGATCAGGGCGCCCCTGTCCCCTGGACGCCACCCGGCGATGGTGTTCGTGCAGGGCTCGGGATCGGGTGACGGCGGGGAGTTCACCCAGCAGGCCGAGTGGCTGGCCCGGGCGGGCATCGTGACGCTGGCGTACGACAAGCGGACCGTGGGCTACTCCTTCCGCAGCCGCGATTTCGGGCTGCTCGCCGACGACGCCCTGCGCATGCTGCGGGCGCTCCGGGAGCGACCGGACGTCGACCCGGCGCGGGCCGGCCTGTGGGGGGTCAGCGAGGGGGGCTGGGTCGTCCCCATCGCCGCCGCCCGCGATCCGCAGGCCGCTTTCGCGGTCCTGGTCTCCTCGCCGAACGTCTCGCCGCTGCGCCAGGTCGCCTGGGCGCTGAACGAGCAACTGCTGCGCCTGCACGCCCCGACCGGCGTGCGCGACCTGCTCACCCGGGCGATGGGCGGGGTCGGCTTCGATTTCCTGCGCTACGACGGGGTGCCCGCCCTGCGCGGGATCGGTCAGCCCGTCCTCGCGTTGTACGGCACCGACGACCCGTCCATTCCCTTCGTGGAGAGCACCGAGGCCCTCACCGGCGCCCTGACGCGGAGCGGCAACACCGACTACACGATCCGCTTCCTCGCGGGGGCCGACCACGCCATGCGGATCCGCGGCGGGCCGTACGCGGCGGACTACCTGCCGACGCTGGCGAACTGGATCAAGGACCTGCCGCGCACGGCCAGGTCCCCGCTGCCGATCGCGGGGGCGACCCCGGTGCAGCGTTTCGAGGCGAGCGACGTGCCGGCCGCGCCGTGGTGGGGGGACAGCACCATCCTGTGGCTCACGCTCTGCCTGGCCGCGGTCGGATACGTCGCGGCGCCGGTCACCGAGATGGTCGTCCGGCTGCGCGGGCGCGACCTGCGGCTGCAGGCCAGGGTCCACCTGTGGCCCGCCCTCAGGCGGCGACTGCGCCGGATGGCCTGGACCGCGCTCGGCGAGCTGGCCGCCGTCATGGCGTTCATCACGCTCATCGTGCTGTTCTCCGTCAACCAGGCCGGCGCCTGGCCCGCCGTGCAGGCCGGGTGGCTGGTCGTACGCCTGCTCGCCATCGTGATGCTCGTGCAGACGGTCACGGCGTTCGCAGCGGTGATCGGCGGCCTGCGGGACGGGTGGGAGCCGACGCCCTGGCAGAAGAGCGTCCTCGCCGGCGTGCTCGGCGGAACCGCGCTGCTGCTGCTGACCGCCGCCTACTACGGCCTGTTCGCCTTCCCCTGGTAGCCGGTCCGGGTTCGGGCGGCCGTCCCCGACGCCCTTAACCTCTCTCCGGGCGCATCATGACCCGCGACCCGGATCCGGCCGGCCGCGGGGGCCCGCCACCGGCCGTTCGACCGCGGATCGAGAGCCGGTTCCCACGATAGGGACGAGCCCTGGTCAAATCCGGGTACGAACTTCCCCGGCTCGCGGCTGCCACCGGTTTTCCGCGGCCGGCGTCGCTTCAATTAACACGTGGTCACCCCTGATCTGGCACCCCGGAAGGGCGCCGCGCCGCCGACGCGTCGCAGCGGGCCGGCGCGGAGAGCCGCCGCGCTCATCGGCTGGGTGGCGCTGTCGGCGGTGCTGCCCGGCGCGGCGCACCTTCGGGCGGGCCGGTGGCGCACCGGACTGCTCCTGCTCGGCGGCTACCTGACCGTGGCCGTCAGCGTCGCCGGCGTGGCCGCGGGCGCCGACGCGGGCCTCGCCGGGCACGCGCTGGGCTGGCTGAGCCAGATCTCCCTGGTGTTCGCGGCCTGTGCCGTCGCCTGGTTCTGCCTGGTCGTCCGCTCGTACGTCGTCCTGCGTCCCGGGCGGCTGCCCCGCTCCGGGCAGATCCTCACCGGCCTGGTCGCGGGGGTGCTCGCGGTCCTCGTCGCCGTGCCGTTCGCGGTCGCCGCCCGGTACGTCCGCGTGTCCGAGCAGACCCTCGACTCGCTCTTCAGCGCATCGGACGGGTCCGGCCAGGTGGGCGGCGCCGTACGCCGGGACGACCCGTGGGCGGGCCGCGACCGGGTCAACGTGCTCCTGCTGGGTGGCGACTGGGGCGACAACCGGATCGGGATGCGCACCGACAGCATCAACGTCGCCAGCGTGGACGTGCGGACCGGCAACACGGTGCTGCTCGGGCTGCCCCGCAACCTGGAGCACGTCCGCTTCCCCCCCGGCAGCCCCATGGCGGCCCGGTTCCCCTTCGGATTCCAGCTGCCCGAGTCCCGCCCCGGCTGGCGGGAGGACCTGCTGTTCTCGGTGTGGCAGTACGCCGACGACCATCCCGAACTGTTCGGCGGGCGGCGGCACATGGGCGCCGAGGTACTCAAGGAGACGGTCGGTCACATCCTGGGCCTGCGGATCGACTGGTACGCGCTGGTCAACATCTGGGGCTTCGCGAAGATGATCGACGCCCTCGGCGGGCTCGTGGTGGCGGTGGACCGCGACATCGTGTACGGCCTGTACGACGAGGGCGTCGTCAGGGCGGGCACCCGGCGGCTGACCGGCACCGAGGCGCTGTGGTACGCCCGCTCCCGCACCGGCAGCGACGACTTCGACCGCATGCACCGGCAGCGGTGCGTCCTCGGGGCCCTGCTCTCCCAGGCCGACCCGGCCACGGTGCTGACGAGGTTCACCGAGATCGCGGCGGCCACGCGCGGGCTCATCCGCACCGACGTGCCCCGGCCCATGCTGGAGCACCTGGTGCCGCTGGCGTGGAAGGTCAAGCACGCCGCGATCAACAGCCTGCAGTTCGTGCCGCCCCTGATCAGCACCGCTTATCCGGACTGGGACCGGATCCGGCTGCTCACGGCCAGGGCGATCCGCGCCTCGGTCCACCCCCAGGCCGGCCCGTCCGCCGCGTCGGCCGGCTCCTCGCCCGCCGCCGCTCCGCGCCGGCACCGCCACCGGCACTCCCCGTCGCCCTCTCCCACGCTCGTGCTCGCCACGCCCGGGACGCCGAGCCCGATCGACGACGGCTGCGGGACGCCGCACACGGCGACGGCCCGCTGAGCCGTCAGACGCGGAAGGTCTCGCGGGCCATGCGGCGTACGCGATCCTCGTCCACGTTGTGCCCGAGACCGGGCTGGGTGAGCGGCACGGCGACGACCCCGCCGGAGGCGCCGACCGGCGGGAGCACCACCTGGGCGCTGCGCGGCGGCTCGGCCACGTCGCTGGGCAGGGAGCAGCCGGGCAGGCTGGCGACGGCGACCGTCGCGGCCCGGGCGAGTCCCGCGCCGAGGCCGCCCGCGCAGACGATGTCCCACCCGGCCTCCACCGCGCGGTCGTGCGCGCGCCGTACGGCGCCGAGCGAGCCGATCTTCGCGGGGCGCAGCAGCAGCGCCCGGCCCGCCCTGACGCTCACCGCCTCGTCGAACTCGGCCACCGAACTCACCTCGACCGCGACCGCGGCCGACACCCTGTCTTGCAGGTCGGCGCTGGTCAGCAGGTCCTTGAACGGGCGCTCGATCGCCACCACCCCGTAGGCGTCCAGCGCCTCCAGTTGGGCGATCTCGGTGTAGGCGCCACGCCCGTCCACCGCGATGGCGAGGCCGGGGTAGGCGGCGCGCACGGCGCGCAGCGGCTCCACGTCCCAGCCGGGGTGGACGTCCAGCGTCACGTGCCCGTAGCCGGCGCACACGTGCCGGTTCACCCGGGCGACCATGCTCTCCAGCGAGCGGTCCGCCGTAAGCCGGACGGTCGCGATCAGCGAGGTACGGCTGCCGCCGAGTGCGTGGGCGAGCGGGACGCCGTTCATGCGGCCCCACAGGTCCCAGCAGGCCATGTCGCCGGCCGCGCCGCCGGGGTTGTCCCCCAGCTCCGAGGGGTGCTCCCAGTCGAGGCCCACGAGCGCGGGCAGGGCCCGCTCCAGCGGGCCGGCCTCGCCGGGATCGACGGCCTCGCCCCAGCCGACCATGCCGCCGTAGTCCGTGATCTTTACCAGGACGGTCTCCGGACGCCTGCCATACGGCAGGGTCATCCTGAAGACCTCCAGCTCCCGGACACGCGGCACTCGGATCCCCTTAATTCTTTCCCCGGGGTCCCCGCCCGCGGCCGGGCCGGACACGGCGCCTGGCGGAATTTCCGGGATTCCCTAGACCTCCATGGTGCCCGCTTCGCGGCGGTGCTCGAAACGGCCGCCGGCCAGTGCGGCCGTGCCGGCCATGACGACGAGCAGGCCCAGGCACGTCAGGTAGACCCACGGCAGGCCACCGTACGCGGCGAGCAGCGCGCCGGTCAGCGAGACGGCGACGACCGAGAAGACCGATTCGCCGACGCTCAGCGACGCGCTGTTGCGGCCCTCCTCCCCGGGCGCCGACAGCTCCAGGACCAGCACCGACAGCGTCGGGAAGACCATGCCGATGCCCAGCCCGGCCACCACCCAGCCCGCGAACACGACGGGGACGGGCACGGCGGGGATGACGGCGGACGCGGTGACGCAGATCCCGGCGGCGATCAGCATCGCGCCGAGACGGATGGTCAGCGCCCGCGCGTGCGGCCTGCGGCCCTGGATCCAGGACCCGAGGGACCAGGCGAGGGCCCCGCCGGTGAGCGCGAGACCGGCCTCGGCCGCGTTCAGCCCCCGCTCCCGCACCAGCATCAGCGGCACGAACACCTCGGCGGCGAAGAACGACCCGGCGGCCAGGCCGCGCAGCGCGACCACGGTGGGCAGGCCACGGGCGGCGCGCAGCGTCCCCGTGGGCAGCAGCCTCGGCAGCGTCAGCGCGAGCACCGCCAGCCCGGCCACGGCCAGGGGGACGCCCGCACCGGCAGCGCCGCTGCCGTACTGCAGCAGGGCCGCGCCGACCGCGGCGCACACGCCCCAGGCGAAGCGGGGCAGGAAGGCCCGGCCCATCGCCTCCCTCGGCTGCCCGCCCGCCGCGGGCAGGCCGCGCCACATGATCAGCGCGGCGGGGACCGACAGCACCGCGACGCCCAGGAAGATCCAGCGCCAGCTCCAGGTCTCCGCCACGAACCCGGTGACCGCCGGGCCGACCACTGACGGCAGCACCCAGGCCGCCGCCAGCGCCGAGAACACCCGAGGGTGCATGGCGGAGGGATACGCCTGGGCGACGAGGACGTACAGCGCCACGTTGAACAGGCCGCCCCCGAGCCCCTGGAGGAACCGGCCGACGAGGAAGACCTCCATGGCGGGCGCGAACCCGGAGACCGCCAGCCCGGCGACGAACCCCGCCACCCCGGTCCACAGGGCGGGGAACGGCCCCCGCGCGTCGCCCCAGCGGCCGCCGAGCACCGTGGCGATCACGGTGGCGGCCATGCCGCCGCTGAACGCGAGGCCGTACAGGTGGTAGCCGTTCAGCTCGCGGCCGATCAGCGGCATCGCGGTGGCCACCGCGAGATACTCGAACGCCACGAGCATCACCAGGGCCACGATTCCGACGCTCAGGGCCCGGTATCGCTGGCTGAAGACGGCCGGGGCGGTCATCACCGAAGTCATGATACGGACATTACAAATCACCGTCCCGGCGCGGGAATGCGACCTTGGTCGTAGGACCGGCGCTCGATCGCGGCGGCCATGAGGCCGGGAAAGGCGTCCGGTGTGCAGGCGAAGGCCGGCACGCCCATCGCGGCCAGCGCCGCCGCGTTGTCGTGGTCGTACTGCGGCGCCCCCTCGTCCGACAGCGCGAGCAGCACGATCACCTGGACTCCGGCGGCGGTCAGCGCACCGATCCGGCGCAGTGTCTCCTCCCGTGGCCCGCCCTCGTACAAATCGCTGACCAGCAGGAATATGGTGTCGGCGGGCCGGGTGATCAGCTGCTGGCAGTAGGCCACGGCCCGGTTGATGTCGGTGCCGCCGCCGAGCTGGGTGCCGAACAGCACCTCGACGGGATCGCGCAGCCGGTCGGTGAGGTCGGCGACGGCCGTGTCGAAGGCCACGAACGAGGTCTTCAGCGAACGCATCGAGGCGAGCACCGCGGCGAAGACCCCCGCGTACACCACCGAGGCGGCCATCGAGCCGCTCTGGTCGACGGCCAGCACGACCTCCCGCCGCACGGCCCGTTGCCCGCGGGCGTATCCGACCAGCCGGGACGGCACGACGGTCTTCCGCTCGGGCAGGTAGTTGCGCAGGTTGGCCCGGATCGTCCGGTCCCAGTCGACGTCGGCCGCCCTCCTCGGCCGGCTGGTCCTGGCCGAGCGGTCGAGCGCGCCGCCGACGGCCGCCAGCGTGCGCCGCGTCAGCCGCTCCTCCAGCTGCCGCACGACCGTGCGGACGACCGCTCTGGCCGACTCGCGGGCGCGCTCCGGCATGAGCCGGCCCAGTGACAGCAGCGTGCCCACCAGGTGCACGTCGGGTTCGACGGCCTCCAGCATCTCGGGCTCCAGCAGCAGCCGGGTCAGGTCGAGCCGCTCGATGGCGTCCTTCTGCATGACCCGCACGACGCTGGAGGGGAAGTACTCCCTGATGTCCCCCAGCCATCGGGCCACGCGCGGCGCGGACGCGCCAAGGCCGGCGCCGCTCCGCTCCTGCTCGTCGTAGAGGGCCGCGAGAGCGGCGTCCATGCGGGCGTCCGCTCCTTCGAGCGTCCCCTCCGCCGCGCCGCCGAGCACCAGCCGCCAGCGGCGCAGCCGCTCGTCCTCGCCGTCCATCAGGGCCTCCCGCCCGTCTCGCGCCCCAAGATCTCCCGCACGGTCCGTACGGCTCCCGCCGCCAGCCCGTCGTCGAGGTCCGCCCCCGCGTCACCGCCCGGTTCCGAGGAGCGGAGCGCGGAGCCGGAGCGGATCCGCCGGCCGATCATCCGCCGCTCGGGCGCCGGGAACGCCCCGAACGTGCGCCGCAGCAACGGCAGCGCGTCCGCGAACTCCTGGGAGGACAGGCCGGTGAGCCAGGCGTCCACGGTGGCGAGCAGGCGCGGATCGTGGACGAGCAGCAGGCCGCCCCCGGACAGGAAGCCCTCGATCCAGGCCGCCGACCGGGCCGGGGGGTTCCCCGGCGACATCGACCGGGCCATGCGCGCGGCCACGTCGTCCTCCAGGGCCTCGGCGTCGGACAGGATCCGCACGATGCGTCCGTCGAGCAGCCCCGGCAGGTCGTCGCGGCGGGCGACCGCGCCCAGCGTCGTGAGCCACCGCCTACTCGCCATCGGCGCGGCCGCCCCCGTCAACCCGGCCGCGTCCATCAACCCGCTGGCCGCGTGTACCCCGTCGACGAGCGCCGCCATCGCGCGGGCCGCGTCCTCGTCCAGTCCCGTCAGGGCGGGGGACAGCCCGGCGCAGATCCGGGCGAGCATCGACTCGGTGACGTCCGCGAGGCCCTCCGTGCCGCGCACGTCGCCGTAACGGCGGGCCCGCACGAGCGCGGGGAGCGCCGCCATGAGGTGGCGCACCTCGCCGTCGAGCGCCGCCCGGTCCTCGATCCGCGCCAGGACGTACGGAAGCGCGCCGAGGAGGTGAGCCGGCAGGCAGCGCTCGACCAGCGCGGCCAGTTCGGGCAGGCCGGCGCCGTCCGCGAGGTCACGGACGCGGGCCGTCGCCGCCGACTCGACCGTGATCCCCCACACGGCTGCCTCGATGAGCGCGACGTCGAGCTCCGGTCGCCACTCCAGCGACCAGGACTCCTTGAACGTCCCCTTGCTCCGGGCCCGCCGGGGCGTTCCCCAGGGCACGTCGAGCAGGGCGAGCCGGTGCAGCAGCCGGCTGCGGCCGAGGTCGAGCGGCCTGCGCAGGTCCAGGTCGTGCTCCCCGGTGAGGGTCTCCGGCTTCATACGCAGCCGCCGCTGCTCGTCACGCAGGTCCCGCCGCAACGGCACCATCGGCGTGGCCTCCGGCACCCGCCCGAGCCGCTCCCCCACGACCATCCGCCGCTGGACCAGCTCGACCTTCGGCTCGTCGCCGTCGCACAGGACCGCCCTGACCGCCTCGGTGACCTCCGACAGCCCGGCGAGCGGCCTGCCGCGCAGCACCGCCAGCCCCCCGGCCAGCCGTACGGCCTCGATGACGTGCGCGGAGGAGACGGGCAGGTCCTCCTCACGCAGGATCGCGGCGGCCCGGGCGAGCCAGCGCTCCACCGGCCGGTCGGGCGCCGTGAACAGGTGCTCGTACCACCCGGGCGCGGCGACGCCCGCGCCGTAGCCCGCGCCCGCGGCGAGCCGTCCGTGGGTCCACGGCACCCACGTCATCTCGACCCTGACCTTGGGCAGGCCGCGCAGCAGCCGCTCGTCCTCCGCCGCCGAGGGCGGGCGGCCGGGGCCGGCCGGCGCCCCCGCCGGCACGGCCGTGGCGGGCCCCCGGGCGCGGTGGCCGGGCGGAGTGAGCACGGGCGGGCCCAGCGCGGACAGGGTCAGCGCGGGCGGGGTCAGCGCGGGCGGGGTCAGCGCGGGCGGGGTCAGCGCGGGCAGGTGCCAGGCCCCGCAGACCACTGCGATGCGGGCGAACCCCTCCCGCGCCGCCTTCCGCAGCGTCCTGCGCATGTACGCCTCGCGCCGGGCCTCGACGCCCTCCGCGACATGCCCGTCGCGCACGGCCCGCATCGCCTCCGCGATCACGTCGAGCGTCCCGGCCTCGCCGCGGTGCTCGACCAGGTCCTCCCACCACCGCTCCGGGTCGTCGTACCCCGCCGCGCGGGCCAGTTCGCCGACGGGGTCCCGGCGTACGGGGTCGGCGTCCAGCGCGAGAGCGTGGGCGGCGGGCAGGTCGCAGAACCGCGCCTCGACGCCCGCCCCGGCCGCGTAGGCGATCGCCTGCCATTCTGGCGAGAACTCCGCGAACGGCCAGAACGCGGCCCGCGACGGCTCCCCCGGCACGTACGCCAGGAGCGCGACCGGCGGGCGCATGCCGGGGTCGGCGGCGAGCCCCAGGAGGCCGTCGGCCTCGGGCGGGCCCTCGACGAGCACCAGATCGGGCCGGATCCGGTGCAGCTCGTCCCGCACCGCCCTGGCCGATCCCGGCCCGTGGTGCCGCACCCCCAGCACCCACACCTCCGGCACGCCCCGGTCCTCGCTCGCGCCCCCGCGACCTCGGCGGGTCCCGCCATCTGGGTCAGAGGCTGGACCGAGACCCCCGCCACTCCCCCGGGCACCCCGATCACCGCCGCTCGCGGTGCCGTCGCGGTCGCCGCCCTGGGTCCCTGCGCCCGGCCCACTGCTGCGGCGAACCCGGTGCGGGCCCGGGGGCGCGACATCCCCGGCGGTCCCACTGGCACCCGAACCCGCACCGCCACTGGCACCCGCACCGCCGCTCGCGCCCGCAACGCCACGGGCAACCGAACCGGCACCCGCAGCGGCACCCGCACCGGCACCGGCACCGGCACCGGCACCGGCACCGAGGGGCACGGTGCCGCCGTCGTACGGCGCGCGCGGGCCGGACGAGGCGCCGGCGGCGATCTCAGCCGGCATCGCGGCAGGCCCGGTAGAAGTCGCGCCAGTCGTCGCGGCCGCGGACGACGGTCTCCAGGTACTCCTGCCACACCACGCGATCGGAAACCGGGTCCTGGATCACCGCCCCGACGATGCCGCCCGCGACGTCGGCCGGGCGCAGCACGCCGTCCCCGAAGTGGGCGGCGAGAACGATCCCGCTGGTGACGACCGAGATCGCCTCCGCCGTGCTGAGCGTGCCACTGGGCGACTTGACCTTGGTCCGGCCGTCGGCGGTCACCCCCGCCCGCAGCTCCCGGAAGACCGTCACCACCCGGCGGATCTCCTCCAGCCCGGTCACGGTCTCCGGCAGTTCCAGGGCACGGCCGAGCTGCGCCACGCGCCGGGCCACGATGTCGACCTCCTCCTCGGTGGTGGCCGGGACCGGCAGCACGACGGTGTTGAACCGCCTGCGCAGCGCGCTCGACAGGTCGTTGACCCCGCGGTCGCGGTCGTTGGCGGTGGCAATGACGTTGAAGCCCTTGGCCGCCTGCACCTCCTCACCCAGCTCCGGGATCGGCAGCGTCTTCTCCGACAGCAGGGTGATCAGGGCGTCCTGCACGTCGGACGGCATGCGGGTGAGCTCCTCGACCCGCGCCAGCCGTCCCTCCGCCATGGCACGCATGACCGGGCTCGGCGTCAGCGCCTGACGGGAGGGGCCCTCCGACAGCAGCCGCGCGTAGTTCCACCCGTAGCGGACGGCCTCCTCCGCCGTGCCCGCCGTGCCCTGCACGAGCAGGGTCGAGTCGCCGCTGATCGCCGCCGCGAGGTGCTCGGACAACCAGGTCTTGGCCGTGCCCGGCACGCCGAGCAGCAGCAGCGCCCTGTCGGTGGCGAGCGTCGCCACCGCGACCTCGACGATCCTGCGCGGTCCGATGTACTTGGGCGTGATCTGACCGCCGTCCCCCAGCACGTAGGTCGTCACCGCCCAGGGCGACAGCCGCCAGCCCGGCGGGCGCGGCCGGTCGTCGGTCTTCCCGAGGACGGCCAGTTCGTCGGCGAACTGGTCCTCCGCGTGCGGACGCAGAACGCTGGTCATGCAAGCTCCTCCAGCATGTCGAAGCGGAACCGCAGGATCGCGGCCAGTTCGGGGACCTCCACCACCCGCGTGTGCATCGCGGGGTCGAACCGCTCGCCGGCCAGCCGGACAAGCTCGCCGGCGTTCCACGGCTGCGTCCGCGTGGTCTCGACGATCTTCTTGAGCACGGCCTTCGCCAGCCGGAGCCCCCACGGTCGCGGCACGCCGCCCAGCATCATGACCATCTGGCCGTCCACGGGATGGCCCGCCACCAGCTCGGCCGCCCGCTGGGACTGCTCCTCCGGCGGGAGCACGGCCAGCAGGTCGGTCAGCGGCTCGGCCCCGAACAGGGCGCGGGCCCACGTCGTGTCCCGCTGCAGGATGGCGGCCCGGGTCCAGCCCATGCGGACCTCCCGCTCCCACTCGCCGATCCGGGCGCCGGCGATCTCGTCCGGCGGCATGCCGAGATGACCCGGCCAGAACGACAGCGGCGTGTGCGCCACCACCTGCTGCAGCCACCAGCCCCGCGTCTCCATGCCGGCGGGCGGCCGCGCCCTGACGCCATCGCGCTCCATCGCGGCGTCGCAGGCCGCCGGCGGCTCCGCCCGCACCCCGGCGCCCCTCCTGGTCACGAACCGGCGCACCCGCGCGGTCATGCGGCGGGCCAGCCGCGACTCCGGCAGGCGGGTGAGGAGGTCGGCGGCGGCCTGCCGCACCTCGCGGCGCCGATCGTCCAGCACCGCCTCCAGGAACGGCTCGTCGGCCATGCCGAGTCCGTCGGCGAGGATCGTCACGAAGACGGTCCGGTCCTCGGGCGTCTCCGCGCCCCAGCCCCGTGCCAGCAGGTCCCTGGCGGCGGCGGGGTCGCGGCGGCGCAGCGCGGCCAGGAAGGCCCGCCTGTCCCCGCTCGTGCCGAGTTGCCACACCTCGTCCGGGGGGACGTGCGCGGGCTCGGCCAGCAGGTACGCCCAGGCGGAGTTGAGACCGGCGAGCCACCGGCCCCGGGCTCCGGTGACCGCCCCCAGGTACGCGCGGATCGACCGGTCCCGCGCCCCGAGGTCGAGCAGCCCGGGGATCAGCTCGGCCGGGACCCGCACCCGCCGCGCGGCGGCCGTCTCCAGCCACTCGGTGAGCAGTCTGCCCTGCTCGCCGCCGAGCATCCGGGCCAGCCGGTCCGCCGCGGCGCCGGGCACGAGCGGCAGCGTCTCCGCCGCCGCGGGGGCCGGCGGACCGCCCCTGCCCGGCCGCCGCCCCGCGCGCGTCCTCACCACCTGCTCGGCCGCCTGCTCCAGCAGACTCTCGGGCGGGACGCCGCGGCGATCGGCGCCCACCAGCGCGGCGGACACCAGCTCCTCCCACGGAACGGTCATCGGGCGGCCCTCCTCCGCGTGGCGGCCGCCTTCGCCCGCCGTCGTACGCCGAGGCCGGCCGCTCCGGCGCGAAGGCGGCGTGCGCGGCCGGGGCGAGCCGCAGGACCAGATCGCCGGGAGGGTGCCGCGCGACGCGCCGTGGGCACGGCCGGGCGACCGGCAGGCGCGAGCGCGCGCGGCACGGCGGCAAACGGGCACGGCGCGGGCACGCCCAGACGCGACACGGCGGCAAACGGGCACGGCACGGGCACGCCCAGACGCGACACGACGACAACCCGAACCGGTGTCATAACCGCACCACCCCACCCTCTTCGTCCCATGTGGTGAGCGGGAGCAGCCCGCGCGGCGTCCACTCGGCGGCGACCGTCACCGGCCGTCCGCCGGAGACGGCCAGCAGCCGCCACGGGACGCCCGCGGACGGATGCAGCGGCAGCGCGTTCCCCTCCTCGTCGGCGAGGCCGTCCAGGCAGGGGACGACGCCGGCGAGCACCAGCGGCCACGAATCGGCCCAGGGGTCGGCCGTGAGCACCTCCGCGATCAGCGCGGGCACCAGGGAGACCGTCGTCCCCGGCGGCGGTCCCGCGTCGGCGAGGCCGTACCGCTCGGCTACGAGGGCCCGCAACGGCGACGCCCCCGGGTAGAACGCCAGATCGGCGTCGATCGTCGTGCCCAGGGCGAGTGACGCGTCCGGCGGCTGCCCGGCCGGCGTGAACGACAGCACCATCGCCGCACGGCCCGTCGTACGGCCCGCGAGCCACACGCGCCGGGCGACCAGCCGCTCCTGCTCCTCGTCCCGGCTGCCGACGACGTCCCAGTGGTCCCGAACGGCCGCGGTGGCCAGGACGGACTCCCGGGTGACGGGGAAGCCGACCCGCGCCCGCACGGTCTGCCGCAGCGGCTCGGGCAGCGCGGCGGCGCGGCGGTGCGCGACCGCGAGCAGATGGAGCAGCGCGTACTCCCCGAGGAGAAGGCCCGGCCAGTCTTCCGCGTGCAACACCCGTGAGAGCCGGGCGACGGTCCCCGCCACGCCGGGCGCCTGCGCGTCGACCAGCCGCCTGGCGAGGTCGTCCCAGTCCGCGAGGCCCGTCTGGCGGGCCTGCGCGATCCCCTGCGCGACCTGGTCGGCCAGCCACCGCTCCAGCTCCGACAGGCCCGCCGCGACCCTGCCCTCCCGCTGCTCGGCCTGCGCGCGCCTGGCCGCCGCCCGGCCACCGGCGTCGGTGCCGGCGATGGCACGGTCGCGGCCCGGCTCGGCGTCACCCGTGCCCCGGGTCGCGACCTGGCCCCACCGTTTCGTCACCCGCCGCACAGTAGCCACGCGGTCCGACAAAAACGCGGGCCGGCGAAACGCGCTCCGGCAGTGCCGGGATCGGCGGCCAACAGCCGGCGCCGCGGCCGGAAGCACGCCGGGAGGAGTTGTCGGTGCCGTATGGCAGGGTCGCGGCCATGAGCGAGCTCCCCGAGGCGAACTACTCGAAGAAGTGGGACGACGATTCCCGGCCGGTCCTCCCCCTCGTCGGCGACGAGCGGGAGATGCTGACGGCTTTCCTGGACTGGCACCGCGTGACGTTCGCGCTCAAGTGCTCGGGCATCCCCAAGGAGCGTCTGTCGGAGAAGGGGGTGTCGCCGTCGGGGCTCAGCCTCCACGGAATCCTCCGGCACCTCGGGGGTGTCGAGCGGTGGTGGTTCCGCATCCAGTTCGCCGGTGAGGACG
This sequence comes from Microbispora sp. H10836, assembly GCF_012999525.1. Classification (NCBI taxonomy): domain Bacteria; kingdom Bacillati; phylum Actinomycetota; class Actinomycetes; order Streptosporangiales; family Streptosporangiaceae; genus Microbispora; species Microbispora sp. H10836. The sequence continues at coordinate 429,773 of NZ_JABBWU010000002.1, read as the reverse complement.
TCCCGCTCCTCTACTACTCGGACGACGACCCCGACCAGGACTTCGGGGATCTGGACGGGGACGTCGACGAGGCGTTCGCCGTGTGGCGGGCCGAGTGCGAGCGCTCCCGCGAGATCGTGGCCGCCGCCCGCTCGCTGGACCAGACCGGCGTGCACCGCGCCACCGGACAGCCCGTCTCGCTGCGCCGGATCCTGGTCGCCATGATCGCCGAGTACGCACGCCACAACGGGCACGCCGACCTGCTCCGCGAGCGGATCGACGGCGCCACCGGCCAGTGAGGACACGATCCCGCCGGACCCCGGCCCGACTCCCCGGACGCGCGTGACGACGGCACGCAGACCGCTGTGTCCGGGGCCCGTCGTGCCCGGACGGCACAACGGGTTCTCGCCCCCGGTGGAACGGGAGCCCATGTCGTCCGCATCTGGTGTGACCGGTGGGCGCCGATGCCGCCGTCGTGGTTCTGTCAGGGCTGCGTGCCATACTCACCTGCGTGGTTGCACGTACGCCGCGAAAGGTGCTGATCGGGCGTTCTGCCGAGCTCGACCAGCTCGCGGGTGTGCTCGGCGCCGCCGCGGCCGGGCTCGCGGGGGTCGCCCTGGTGGGCGGCGACGCGGGGATCGGCAAGACCCGGATCGTCACCGAGCTGTGCGACCTCGCGCAGCGGCGGGGGTTCGTGACGCTCGTCGGCCAGTGCGCCGAGCTCGGCGACGCCCTGCCGTACCTGCCGCTGGCGGACGCCCTGCGCGGCGCCGCGGCCGATCCCGGCGGGCCGGTCGCTCCGGCCGTCGCGGCCCGTCCCGCGCTGCGTCGCCTGCTGCCCGGCGACGAGGCGGGACCGACGGAGTCCACCACCGGCGGGCTCGCCCAGCAGCGCCTGTTCGGATCGGTGCTCGACATGCTGTCGGAGGTGGCCGGGCGGCAGCCGGTCCTGTTCGTGTTCGAGGACCTGCACTGGGCCGATCGCTCGACCCGTGACCTGCTGGTCTTCCTCACCCGCATGCTGCAGCGCGAGCGGGTCTGCCTCGTCGGCACCTACCGTACGGACGACCTGCACCGGCGTCACCCGCTGCGCCCCGTCCTGGCCGAGCTGCGCCGGCTGCCGCTGGTCACCTCCGTGGAGCTGCCGCCGCTGGGCGACGACGAGATGGCGGAGTATCTCGCCGTCCTCGACCGGGACGGCGAGGCCGCCGCGGGACCGATGGCGGGACACGGTCTGAGGACCGTGATCGAGCGTGCCGGGGGCAACCCGTTCTTCGCGGAGGAGCTGCTGGCGGCGGGCGCGGAACGGGCCCGGCTGCCCGGGACGCTCGCCGACCTGCTGCTGGCCCGGGTGGAGACCCTGTCGGACACCGCCCGCCAGGTGCTGCGCGTCGCCGCGGTGGCCGGTCGCCGCGTCGGCCACGACCTGCTGCGCGACGCGACCGGGCTGGGCGACCTGCCGCTGGAGGACGCGCTGCGCGAGATCGTCTCGCGGCGGCTGCTCACGGCGGGCAGCGACGGGTACGCGTTCCGGCACGCGCTCCTGCAGGAGGCCGTCTACGACGACCTGCTGCCGGGCGAGCGGACCCGGCTGCACACCACGTTCGCCACACTGCTCGCCGAACGCGGCGGCTCCCCCGCCGAACTGGCCCATCACCATCTCGCCGGGCACGACCTGCCGGGCGCGCTGCGGGCGTCGGTGGAGGCCGGCCGGCTGGCCGCCGGGCTCGGCGCGCCGGCGGAGGCGCACCGGCACTTCGAACGGGTGCTGGAGGTCTGGGACCAGGTGCCGGAGGCCGACCGGCTGGCCGGGGAGAGCCGGGCGAGGATCGCGCTGGCCAGCGCCGCCGCGGCGGCCGCGGGCGGCGACTACCACCGGGCGGCGGAGCAGTTGCGGCGGCTGCGGCGCGAGGCGAGCGACCCGGTTCTGATCGCCGAGACCGGCGAGCGGCTGTCCTACTGTCTGGCGGACGCGGGCGGCGACGAGGCCGAGGCGATCACCGTGGCCCGGGAGGCCGTGGACATCGCGCCGCACAGCCCACTGCTGGCCAGGGCCCTGGCCACCTACGCCCGCGCCCTGTTCCGGGAGTACCGCTACGACGAGGGGGCCGCGACGGCGTCCAGGGCGCTGGAGGTGGCACAGGCGACCGGCGCACACGACGCGGAGGCCAGTGCCCTCGTCACGCTCGCCCTGATCGAGGAGGAGTCGGCGAGCGGCGTCGAGCACACCGTCGACCTGCTCACACGCGCCACCCGCCGGCCTTCGGGCGACCTGTCCATCGACCTGCGGGCGCGCTTCAACCTCGCCCGCATCCACTACGAGAACGGCGCCCTCGCCGTGGCCGCCCGCATCACCGAGGACGGCGTACGGCTGGCCGGCGAGACCGGGCTCGCCTGGAGCACGTACGGCACCGACCTGCGTTTCCTGCACTACCTCGTGCACTACGCGGACGGCGACTGGGAGACGGCCGAACGGCTGGCCGGAGGGTTCGGCGTCCGGGTCGGCACCCTGGCGGAGGCCCGGCTGTCCTCGTTCGCCCTCTTCGTGGAGGTGGGCCGGGGACGCCCGGGCGCCGACGAGAGGCTGCGGTGGCTGACCCGGTTCTGGTCCGACGAACTGGTCGGCTACATGGCGCGCGGCATGGCGGCCGAGCAGGCCCTGTGGCGCGGCGACCCCCAGGCCGCGCTCGACCACGCCGGCGCGGTCATCGCCACGCTCGAGCCGTTCGATCCCGGGGTGATCCGCATCGCGGCCACCGGCCTGTGGGCGCTGGCCGACCTCGGCCGGACCGGCGAGCCCTGCGACGACCTGCTGCGCCGGGCGCGGTGGGCGGCGGAGAACGGGCCGAACGGCCCGCGCGCCCGGCTGGGGCCGGAGGGCGGTGCCTGGCTGGCCCGGGCGGAGGCCGAGTGGCACCGCGCCCACGGCACGGCGGACCCGGAGGTCTGGCGGCGCGCCACCGACGCCTTCGGCTTCGGCTTCGTGTACGAGGAGGCGCGGTCGCGGTGGCGGCTGGCCGAGAGCCTGCTGCGGGCGGGCGACCGCGCGGCGGCCCGCGCCGAGTGGGACCACGCTGTGCGCGTCGCCGCCACGCTCGGAGCCAAACCCTTCCTGGAGACGCTCAGGTCGGTCGGGGCGCGGGCGGGGTTCCCCGACCCCACCGCCACCGCCACCGGCACGACGGCCGCCACGACCGACGGCCCGCCGACCCCCGCGCCGGGCCTGCCCGCCGCGGACGACGGGACCTCGGCACCGGCCGCCACCACGGGCCGGGAACCGGGACGGCTGGCCGCGCTCACCGCGCGCGAGCGCGAGGTGCTGGCCCACGTCGCGGACGGCCTGGCCAACCGGGAGATCGGCGAGCGGCTGTTCATCTCCCAGAAGACGGTCAGCGTGCACGTCTCCAACATCCTGGCCAAGCTCGGCGTGACCAGCCGCACCCAGGCCGCCGCGGTCGCCCTGCAGGAGGGCCTGTCGCCGGGCACCGCGCGTGGAAATACTGTGTAATCGAGGCTCGGCACCAGCAACACTTCCGGAGGTCAGCGGTGGCTCGGCAGATCGTTTCCGTCGTCGCGGGTGAGGAGCTCTCTTCGGGCACGCCGTACGAGTCGGTGAACCCGGCGCGGCCCGCAGAGACCGTGGCGACCGTCCTGCTCGCGGACGCGGACGGCTTCGCCGGCGCGTGCCGCGCCGCGGCGGCGGCCCAGCGGGAGTGGGCACGCGTCCCCGCCCCCGTGCGCGGACGGGTGATCGCCTCGATCGGCCGCCTGGTCGAGGCCAACACCGAGGCGCTGGCCCGGCTGGTGACCGAGGAGATCGGCAAGCCGTACGCCGAGGCGCTGGGCGAGGTCCGCGAGATCGTCGACACCTGCGACTTCTTCCTGGGCGAGGGCCGCCGCCTCTACGGGCAGACCGTGCCGTCGGAGATGCCCGACAAGAGCCTGTTCACCTTCCGGGTGCCCGTCGGCGTGGCGGCGGTCGTGACGGCCGGCAACTTCCCGGTGGCCGTGCCCTCGTGGTATCTGGTTCCGGCGCTGCTGTGCGGCAACGCGGTGGTGTGGAAGCCCGCGGAGTACGCCGCGGCGTCCGCGCACGCGCTCTACCGGCTGTTCGCGGCGGCCGGCCTCCCCGACGGCGTGCTCAACCTCGTCTTCGCCGGCGGCGACCAGACGTACGCGGGTCTCGACCGCGCGCTCGGCGAGGGCACCGTGCACAAGGTCGGCTTCACCGGGTCGAGCGCGGTCGGCCGAGCCGTCGGCGAGCTGTGCGGCCGGCACCTGCAGTCGCCCTGCCTGGAGCTCGGCGGCAAGAACCCGATGGTCGTGATGCCGGACGCCGACCTCGACCTCGCGGCCGAGGGCGCGTTGTTCTCCGGGTTCGGCACCGCCGGGCAGCGGTGCACCTCCCTCGGCACGGTCATCGTCCACGAGGACGTGCACGACGAGTTCCTGCGCCGGTTCGCCGCCGCCGTGCGCGACGCGAAGATCGGCGACCCGAACGGCGACGTCCTGTACGGCCCGCTGCTCGACCACAGGTTCGCCGAGCGGTACGAGGACTACCTGGGCTGGATCCAGCCGCACCACACCGTGCTGCCCGGCCCGGTCGGGCGGATGGACGGCGACGGCCTCTACTACCACCCGGTGGTCGTGGACGGCGTCCGCCCGGACGACCGGCTGTTCCTGGAGGAGACGTTCGGCCCGATCGTGGGCGTGACGACGTTCTCCACCCTCGACGAGGCGATCGACCTGGCCAACCGGCCGGGATACGGCCTGTCGTCGTCCATCTACACCACCGACCCGAAGGCGGTGTTCCGCTTCCGCGAGGGCGTGTCGGCCGGGATGGTCAGCGTCAACAACTCCACCTCCGGCGCGGAGGCCCATCTGCCGTTCGGCGGGAACGGCAAGTCGGGCAACGGCAGCAGGCAGAGCGGCATGTGGGTGCTCGACCAGTTCACCCGCTGGCAGGCGATGAACTGGGACTACTCGGGCCGCCTGCAGAAGGCCCAGATGGACGTGGCGGAGATCACGCCGGATCTGGACTTCCGGCTCTGACGCCGGGGGACCGCCGCGCGGGATTCGACGGCCCCGTGGTCCCGGCACGCGCGGGCACGCCGCCCGATGAACGCATCGGACGGCGTGCCTCGGTCACCGGAGGATCGGCTCCGGCAGCGGGGGTCGCGTCACGTGCCCGGACGTTCCCCGCTCACCCTCAGTCGCCGTGGGGGTCGCAGGGGAAGCTCGCCGCTCCGGCGGCCATCTTGATGCCGCCCAGCAGGTGCTTCAGGAACAGCGGGTCGCTGAAGGACTCCTTGGTGTGGCCCATGCCCGTGTACCAGGAGCGCCCGCCGTCGTACCTGTGGCACCAGGCGATCGGGTGGTCGCCCATGGCGCCGGAGCCGGGGTTGTAGGATGTCTCGTCGAGTTCGGCGAGCACGCGCACTCCGGCGTCCCGGGGGTTGCCGCGGAAGTTGTACCACTCGTCCCAGCGGTTCCAGCGGTTCGGCAGCCCGCGGTTGGACGCCGCGCCCTGGCCCACCATCTTTACCGTGGCGTTCTGCTGCGCCGGATGGTTGCGGAAGTAGGAGCCGACGAGGCCGCCGTACCAGCTCCAGGTGTAGCCCGAGTCGGAGGCGGCGTGCACGCCGGCGAATCCTCCGCCGTTGCGGATGTAGCGCTCGAACGCCGCCTTCTGCTCGGGCTGGTTCACCGGGTCGCCGGTGGTGGACAGGAAGACGACGGCCTGGTACTTGGCGAGGTTCGCGTCGGTGAACGCGTTCGCGTCCTCCGTCGCGTCCACCGCGAAGCCGTTCTCCTCGCCGAGCTTCTGGATCGCCGCGACACCGGCGGGGATCGAGTCGTGCCGGAAAGCGGCGGTCTTGGAGAAGACGAGCACGCGGAACGCGGAATCGTCCGCGGGAGCCGCGAGCGCGCTGGTGCCGGCGAAGGCCGGCGCGACGATCGCGGACAGCGCCGCCAGAGCGAGCAGTCGCTTACGTGACATGGTGACAGTCCTCCATCTCGTACGTCACGGAACCACGGGCCCACTGGGGGGTGGTGGGCCCGCGGTTCCGTGACGGAAGGCAGGGGCCAGCACCGCCGAAACGGTCTTCATGGCCTCAAGTGGGCGCCAAATTACCTTCTTTAGTCAACATATGGAAGAAGTTGCAGACAAGTTTCAAGAACTTTCGCTTGCGGTAGGACAAAGTCGTGACGGCATCAGAGCATTCGCCCGACGGGCCGCGGCAACGCGCTTCACCAGGCCGGGAACACGCCGATCCCCGGCGGGCTGTGGCCCCACCGGGGATCGGATCGGTGACCTACGCCTCCGGCCCTCGGCGGCCGTCGTAGCCGAGCAGCCGCATCGCGACCTCGGGGTCCATGGCCGCCGCGAGCAGCTGGGCCCGGTCCGCCGCCCGGTCCCTGGCCTCCTCGGCCCGCCGCCGCCCCGCCTGATGGGAGCGGACCAGCAGGACCGCGACCGCGATGCCGCCGATCACCGCCACCAGCGCGACGGCCAGCAGCACGGCCGTGCCGGCGGGCACGCCGCCGACCGCGGCCGCCCCTGCGGCTCCCTGCGGCGGGGCGAGGAGCAGCGCCCCCAGCAGCACGAACAGCACCACCGCCACGACGACTCCGACGACCGCCCACAGCGCGCCGTTCGACCGGCGGGCCGTCGCGGCGGGCGGCGTGTCGAACAGCGCCCCCGAGGGGAGCGGCGGCGGCGTGCCGTTCCACGGCACGAAGTCCGGCGCCGCCGGCTGGGCCGCCGGGACGTGCCCGTTGCCGCCGGCCACGCCGTTCGGCGGAGGGGCGACCAGCACCGGCGCGGCGCCCCCGGAGGACGCCACGACCGACGCCTCGATCACCCGCGTCCGCGGCAGCGGAAGCTCGACCGGGACCTCGCTGTGCGCCTTGTGGGCCGCCACCGCGGCCGTGTGGTACGCCTCGATCTCCTCGTAGAACTCGTCGGAGGTGTAGACGATGCCGTCGATCAGCGGGCCCATCCTGCCCTCGATGACCGCGACCACGTCGTCGCCGTTGAGCGTCTTGTGCTGTTCCAGGGCGTGCGCGACCGACAGCACCTCGCGGCGGTTTTCCCGCAGCAGCTCGGCCGTCTTCTCCAGCAGCCGGCTGAGGTTGAACTCGATCCGCTCGGGGAGCATGTCGGGCACCATCTCGTCGCGCCGTCCCGCAGGCGTGCCGGTGAAGCCGATGCCGCCGCCCCCGGGCTGCGGCTGGGCCGCCTTGCCCTCGCGCAGGCCGAGCTCCTGCAGCGCGGGCAGCGAGGCGACCCCGATGCCCATGCCCCAGTGGGCCTCCATCAGGCCGGTGATCGCGGTCGCGCTCTGCAGGTCGCCGGAGACGCCGGAGGAGTTGTCCTCGCCGAAGAACATCCGCTCCCCCGCCAGCGAGGCGAGCGACACCATGATGTCGGCCTCGTACTCCGACTTCCACCGGGTGAACTGGTCCTCCGGCTTGATGCTGGCCACCATGCCGAGATAGTCGGCGCCCTTCTCGATCGTCGCCAGGTCGATCTCCAGGTGGTGGCGGGTGCGGTAGGCGGCGACCGCGTGGCACGCCTCGTGCACCGCGACAGCGTGCCGTTCGCGCTCGATGTACTCGACGTCCTCGGGCGGCCCGAGCTGCTTGAGCCGCTTGGCCCGCATGACGTCCGACCAGGTGATGGTCTCCCGGCCGTCCCGGATCGCGGTGATCAGCGACTCGTTGACGAGGTCCTTGATCGTCGCACCGGTGGCGTACGGCGTGATCGTCGCGAGCTTGTCGATCTGCTCGTCGGTGAGGTCGTGGCTGACCTTGTCGAAGTAGCCCCTGTAGGTACGGATCCGGCCCGCCTTCGAGGGGTAGCCGACCTTGTAAATGCGGTCGATGCGGCCCGGCCGCAGCAGCGCCTCGTCCAGGGCCTCGGGCAGGTTGGTGGCCATCATGATGAGAATGCGGTACTTCGGCGGCGGCTTGGGCCGCATGCCGAGCAGCCTGCGCACGTAACGGTTGACGAAGCCGCGCGGTTTCTTCAGACCGCTGATCTCGGTGAGCAGCGCCTCCAGCGTGCCCATCCCGCCACCGCCGCCCATGCCCCCGCCGTACATCAGGCGGTTGACGAAGGCGCCGGTGCGCGGCATCCGCGCGGGCTCGGCCTCGGGCGCCGGGCCCGTGGCGTGGCGGCCGAGCACGGTGCGCGTGTGCGGGTCGAGGTAGGCGAAGCCGTTGCACCCCGAGTTCTCGAACGGCGCGGGCACGGAGCGGCCCCAGCCGCCCGGACCGCCCTGCGCGAGCGCGCCGCGGTTGCCGAGCGAGTCGGCCTCGTCGAAGAAGACGATGACGCCGCCGTACCGCAGGGCCAGCTTGCGCAGCTTGCGGAACAGCGACTTCACCTTGAGGACGCCGACGCCGAAGAACATGTTGATGAACGCGCCCGGGTCCACGAACACGTACGGCTTGCCGGTGGAGCCCGCGACCGCCTCGGCCATCAGCGTCTTGCCGGTGCCGGGCGGGCCCCACAGCAGGATGCCGCTGGGCACGTAGCCGCCCCTGGCCTCGATCTCGTCCGGCTTCTCCAGGAAGACGATGTTCTCCTTGACCCGCTCGACGACGTGGTCCTGGCCCCAGACGTCCGAGAAACGCGTCTTGATGTCGTCGGGGTAGTAGACGTCGACGCCGCCCCGCGACAGGAACCAGAAGATCGCCACGAACTGCCCCACGGCGACCACCATGATCAGCATGAGCTGCAGGACCATGGGAAGGAAGCCCCACACGGTGGCCGGTACGGCGAACAGCGCCTCGAGCGGCGAGACCTGCTGCACCTTGCCCAGCACCAGCGCGATGACCGCGATCCAGACGAACCACTTGATCGCGCGGGAGATGCGGTAGCGGTTCCAGTCGCTGAACCTGCGGTGGGTCCAGCGGTTCCAGCCGCCGAAGACCTTGCGGGTCCAGAACCGGTGGTAGCCGGCCGACCGCTCGCTGATCAGGAAGTGGATCTGCCGGAGCACCTCGACGCCCGCCAGCCACAGGACCCAGGAGGCGTTCGCCACCGTACGGACGACCGCGTCGTACAGCGAGATGATCCCGGGGAACGTCGCGATCTCGTTCCACACCAGTACGCCGAACGCGACGGCGAGCAGGATCAGGAACTTGGTCCGGTCCCACATCGGGAGGCGTTTCCTGGTGAGGGGGTCGCGGTCCACCGGACCCGACCCCGGTTCGCGAAGCCCCTCGTGGTGCTTCGGAGGGAGGGCCGTGCTCATGTGAGGGGCTCCTTCACGGATTGATGAGGTGCTTGACCTTGAAGGACTTGACGACGGTGTCGATCTCGGCGGCCCGCTGGCGGTAGCACGCGGGCGAGCAGCGGATCAGGAGAGTGGAGACCGTCGTCCCGTCGGCGGACAGGTAGGCGGTCTCGTCGAAGGTCTGCACCGGGCCCCCCAGCAGCCGGTAGTTGAACACGCTGCGCACCCCGCGCACGCCGTCCGATACGGGCAAGACCTCGTCGGCCAGCAACTCGAAGCCCTTGTAGGCCGTGGCCTCCTCCATCTTCTTGCGCGTTTCCTGCGGCACGGCCACGTAGAGCCCGGCGGAGTTGCGGAGCTGGTTGAGCGACACCGCGTTCTGCGCGTCCTCCGTGAGCTTCTCCACTTTGACGAAGACGAACGGCTGGTCGTCGGCTCCGGGCGACCCCTGCAGCAGATGCCCCGCGGCCGGCTGCGAGTGGGCGTCGAACGCCGTCGTCCACACCAGCTGTTTCTGCACCTGCGCGGCGGCCGACTCCGTCTCGCCGTAGACCGCCTCGTCGAGCGTCTTCTGGTCGATCTGCCGCCACGACGCCGGGACCTTGAAATAGGTGCCGCCCGAGTCGTCGCGGACGTACGTGTATTCGGGGCCGGCACAGCCGGACAGCAAGGAGGCGGCCATCGCCGCCCCCACGACCGTGCCCACCGCCCCGGCCCTTACCCGCGGTTTTTCCACCAGGGCCCAACCTCCGCTTTTGCGGGTCTACGAGGTAGTAGTGCCCGTTTTCCACCTGTACATCTCACGGTAAGTCGGCGACGCGCCATAAAACTAGACCGAATCTTTTCCGAATTCTGATTCCTCTCGTTACATGGAGGTAACGCGACTGCCGGTCGCCCGCGGCACCGGACCGGCGGCGGCGACGGACTCCTGCTTTCTGGCGATACCCAGCGGACGACCACCGGAAGCGCACGCGGCACGTCGAACAGCCGTGCCGGATGGGCCGGCGATGTAACGCCTGACTGCCTCGAACACGACAACTTGATGCATGACGTCAGGAATCGCCGTGGGAGGGGCTGGAGGACATGAAGCAGGTCTACGAAGAGGACGGCACCGGCGAGGGGCCGGACGGCTTCTTCGGTTCGACGGCGGAGCGCATGTTCTCCGAGGTGTGGTCCCGGCAGGTCCTCACGGTCAGGGAACGGCGGTTGCTGCTGCTCGGCCTGCTCGTCGGCCAGGACATGGACGACATGCTCGCACTGCATCTCGACACCGCCCTGCGCTCGGGCGAACTGACCCCGGCCGAGCTGCGCGAGACGGTCGTGTTCCTCACCCTGTACGCCGGGTGGCCCCGCGCCGCCCGCCTGAGCGCGCAGGTCGAGGAGCTGATCCGCCGCACCGCCGAGCTGTGACCCCGCTACGGAGCCGGACGAGTCGACCCGTGCGGTGGGTACGCTGCCGTCATGCCCACCGCACTCATCACCGGCGCGACCGCCGGCATCGGCGCCGCCTTCGCGCGCCGTCTGGCCGCCGACGGCTTCTCCCTGGTCCTGCTGGCCCGCGACGAGGAGCGGCTCGCCGCCTCCGCCGAGGCCCTGCACAAGCGGTACGGCGTGCGGGTCGAGCCGCTGCGCGCCGATCTCACCACCGAGGAGGGCATGACGGCGGCCGAGGAGCGGCTGCGCTCCGGGGTCGACCTGCTGGTCAACAACGCCGGGTTCGGACACCACGGCGGCTTCCTGGACACTCCCGTGGAGGACGAGGTCCGGATGCTGCGGCTGCACTGCGAGGCGGTGCTGAGGCTGACCCGGGGGGCCCTGCCGTACATGATCTCCAAGGGGCGGGGCGGGGTCGTCAACGTGGCCTCGGTCGCGGCGTTCCTGCCTGGCGGCACCTACAGCGTTTCCAAGGCATGGGTGGTGAACTACAGCGCCTCCGCGGCCAACACGGTCAACCGGCACGGCGTGCGGGTGATGGCGCTGTGCCCGGGATTCGTGCGGACCGAGTTCCACGACCGGGCCGAGCTCGACATGTCCGGCCTGCCGCGCTTCGCGTGGCTGTCGGCCGACCGCGTCGCCGCCGGCGCGATGCGCGACCTGGCCCGCGGGGCCTGGGTGAGCGTCCCGTCGGCCCGCTACAAGGCGGTCGCGGCGCTGGCCAGGCTCCTGCCGCTCAACCTGGTCGGCCGCATGGCGAAGTTGCGCTATCGCTGACTCACAGGCGCTCGACGTTCGGCCCGCGGCAGCGGCCCCGGGTGTCGAAGACGAACCGGCTCGCCCGCTGGACCAGGTCGTAGTCGTAGCAGTCCTGCCCGCCGAGCACGACGACCGCGTCCGCCCGCGCCAGCTCGGCGGCGTCCGGCTCGACGACCTCGACCCCGGCCGGTACGACGAGGTCGTGGGCGCCCCAGTCCGCGGCCCGGGGGTCGGCGGCCCGCACCCGGGCGCCCAGCCGGCACAGCGTCTTGGCGACCTCGACCGGCGACAGCCCGAGCAGCAGGATCCGGCTGCCCCTGATCGAGCGGCACCTGCGGTTGAGCGCGAGACACAGCCGGTCCACGACCTGGGCCGGCATGTGCGCGTTGACGTCGTTGGCCGCCTCCACCAGGCGGAAGGTCCGTCCCACCCCGCGCCGGATCCCCCACGGCAGGTACGCCATGTCGAGCGGCAGGCAGGGGTCCTCACCCCCGGGGCCGGGCGTCGCGGCGGCATGCGCGAAGGGCGTGGTGGCGGCGGCCTCGACCGCCTCCCACACGTCGACGCCGAGGTGCGCGGCGAAGATCGACAGCTCGTTCGCCAGGGCCGCGTCGACGTGCGCGCGGGCGCTCTCCAGCAGGGCGCACAGCTCGGACACCCGGGGCGAGGAGACCGGGACGGTCTCCCGCACCAGCCGGCCGTAGAAGTCCGTCACCGCCCGCAGCGAGGCGGCGTCGATGCCCGAGACGACCTTGGGCGTGTTGCCGAGCCGCCAGCGCGGGTTGCCCAGCGCGGCCCGGTGCGGGCTGTGGCCGAGGTGGAAGTCGTCCCCCGCGCACAGCCCCGATCCGTGTTCGAGCAGGGGCCGTACGAACTCCTCCGTGGTGCCGGGGTAGGCGACGCCCTCCAGCACCACCGTCGCCCCCGGCCGCAGGAACGGGGCTACCCGGCCGGCGGCCGCGCCGAGCGGGCCGAGGTCGGGGGCGCCGTTCCGCATCCGCACGGGCGAGGTGAGCACACAGACGTCGAAGCCGGACGCGTCGGCCGCGTCGGTGCCGGCCGCGTACCGGCCGGAGGCGTGCGCGGCGGCCAGCGCGCCCGCGCCGACTCCCTCGACGCAGGGCTCCCCCGCGTTCAGCCGCTTGACCCGCCACTCGTCCTCGTCGAGGCCGACGACGCGGAACCCGGCCTCCACGGCACGCATCGCCAGGGGCAGCCCGGCGCCGTCCTGGCCCACGACCACCAGCTTCTCCGCCACGCTACGACTGTAGGAGCGACCCCGCCGTCATCCCGGAATTGGCGGACGGGACCGCTTTAAGGCTTGGGTACGGATAGGGAAAAGTCTCTTCCGGCGGCGTCCGGGCACCCCGTCGGGGGTGGGACCAGGGGCTAGCTTCTCCACATGATCAGGGAGGAGCCAGCATGAAACCGGACGACCGGATTCGTGTCATGGAGATAATCGCCCGGATGAACGTGAGCGGTCCCGCCACCCAGGTCACCGGGCTGTGCGAGCGGCTCAGCGCGGTGGAGTTCGACCACCGTCTGTACACCGGATACGTCGACGGCGGCGAAGGCGACCACCTGCAGCTTCGCGACGTGACGATCCCGGTCCACCGGGTGCCGGGCCTCGGCCGCGCGATCAAGCCGGCCGACGACTACCGGGCTCTGTTCCGGCTGGCCAACGCGATGCGCGAGTTCAGGCCACACATCGTGCACACCAGGACCACCAAGGCGGGCACGCTCGGCCGCCTCGCGGTGCGGCTGTCGGGTGTCGGCGCGGCACGGGTGCACAGCTATCACGGCCATCTCCTCGACGGTCAGTTGTCCCGTCCCCGGCGGGCCGTCTACCTCCGTATCGAGCGCCGGCTGGCCAAAATGACCGACCGTCTCGTCACGGTCGGCGCCCGGGTGCGCGACGACCTCCTCGCCGCCGGTGTCGGCCGGCCCGAGCAGTACGTCGTGATCCCGCCCGGCGCCGGGCTCGGCCCGCTTCCCGAGCGCGCGCAGGCCCGCGCCGCGCTGGGCGTCCCGCTCGACGCGCCGGTCGTGGCGTACGTCGGGCGGCTGAAGAAGGCCAAGCGGCCCGACCGGCTCGCGGAGGTGGCCAGGGCGGTCCTCGCCCGGCTGCCCGGCGCCCGGTTCCTCGTCTGCGGCAGCGGCGAACTGAAGGAGGAGGTGGAGCGGGCCGTCATGCCGATGTGGGACTCCTTCCGGCTGCTCGGGTGGCGCCGGGACGTCGAGACCGTGTACGCCGCGTCCGACGTGGTGCTGCTCACCTCCGACAGTGAGGGCACGCCGCTCGCGCTCGTGGAGGCCGGCATGGCGGGCCTGCCGGTGGTGGCCACCCGGGTCGGCAGCGTCCCTGAGGTCGTCATGGACCGCCGCACCGGGTTCCTGACCGAACCCGACGCGGACGAGATGGCCGACCACGTCGTACGGCTGCTCGTGGATCCCGGCCTGGCGCGGCGGATGGGCGAGTCGGCCCGCGCGTGGACCGCGCGCGCTTTCTGCGTGGACCGGCTGGTGGCCGACACCGAGGCCCTCTACCGCGCGCTGCGCGGCGCGACGCGGTCGGAGGTGGGGAGCCTTTGACGCCCGTTCCCGCACCGACGTCCATTCCAGCACTGGCATCCATTCCGGCACTGACATCCATTCCAGCACTGGCGTCCATTCCGGCACTGGCGCCCGTGCTCGCGGGAGCCGCCGCCTGCCTGCTCGCCACCGTGGGGCTGCGCCCGGTCCGCCGTACGGTCCCCTACCTGGGCGGGGTGACGCTGGCGGCGGCCACGGCGGGCGCCGCGACGGCGGTCCTCGGCCTGCCGGACCGGCGGGTGAGCGCGGTCCTGCTGGCCGCCGCGGCGGTGGCGCTGCTCGGCCTCATCGCGGACGTCGGCAGCCTGCCACTCGCCACCCGGCTCATCGTGGAGTCGGTGGCGGCGGGCGGGGTCGTGCTGTGCGGCGTGCAGGTGACGCTGACGGGCGACTGGCTCGACGGGCCGGTCAGCGTCATGTGGATCGTCGCGATGACCAACGCGTACGGGCTGCTCGACCGGCTCGGCGGCGCACTGGCCGCGGTCGCCGCCGTCACCGGCGCGTTCCTCGCCGGGACGGCGCTCGTGCTGGGCGACCCGTTCCTCGCGGTCCTCGCGGCCGCCCCGGCCGGGGCGTTCCTCGGCGCCCTCCCGTACGGCAGGGCGCGGGGCAGAGTCCGGCTCGGGCCGTCCGGCTCGCTGTTCGCCGGGTTCGTCCTGACCTGCGCGGCCGCCGCGCTGACGGCCGGGCGGGGCACCACCGTGATCGCGGCCGGGCTGCTGCTGCCGGCGCTGGCGGCCGTGGTGGGGGCCGGGGCGTACGCCGCCCGCCGGCCGCGGCGGTCCGGGCAGGCCCGGAAGGCCGCGCCCGCCCTGTGCGGCGTCTCGGCCGGCACCGGGACGGCCGGGCTCGCGGTCGCGCTCGGCTGGGTGCCCGCGGGGGCCGCGGCCGCGGTCACCGCCGCGACGGCCGCCGCGTTCCTTTCCCATGCCTGCCTGCGGCGCGGCCGCTTCCACGCGTTCCACACGCGCCGCCTCCGGGGCGACGGCTTCCCCGCGCGCCACCGGCGCGACGAGGTCATGCTCGGAAGGCCGGTGCGGGCCTCCGCCGGGGCGCCGTCCGGTGACGAACGACAGCGCGGGCGCGTACCGCGCCCGCGCTCCGCCGGAAATCCCCCGCCGCCCTACGTACGGCGGGGGTGACCGGGATCAGCGGCCGATGTTGGCCTCGTGGCCGATGGACAGGCCCGAGTCGACGTCGAAGAAGTGCAGGTTGTGCGTGTCGACGACCAGCTCGATCTCCTGGCCGGGACGGACGTGGCTGCGGGCGTTGACACGCGCGGTCCACAGCGACTTGTCGCCGGCCAGCGGCAGCGTCGTCTCCTCGTCGTCCCCGTCGTGGGCGGCGGCCACGGTGTCCTTGTGCTCGACCGGCGGGGCGTCGATCGTGAACAGGACGTTGATCTCCGAGCCCAGCTCCTCGGTGACGTTCGCGCGGACCGGGATGCGCACCCACCCGGCGCTGTTGCCGCTGGCCGAACCGGCGTCCTCGAAGTCGGAGGGCCGGATGCCGAGGATGATCTTGCGGCCGATGTAGCGGTCGAGGCCCGGCTTCTCCGCGAAGGTCGAGTCCGGGACGGGGAGGCGGTAGCCGGCGAACGCCACGGCCGCGCCGCCGTTGTCGCGGATCAGCTCGGCGTAGGTGAAGTTCATGGCCGGAGAGCCCATGAAGCCGGCGACGAACAGGTTGACCGGGTCGTCGAACAGGTTCTGCGGGGTGTCCACCTGCTGGAGGACGCCGTCGCGCAGGACGCAGACGCGGTCGCCGAGGGTCATGGCCTCGACCTGGTCGTGGGTGACGTACACGGTGGTGACGCCGAGGCGCTCGTGGAGCTGGTTCAGCGAGGCGCGCATCGAGACGCGGAGCTTGGCGTCCAGGTTGGACAGCGGCTCGTCCATGAGGAAGGCCTGGGGCTCGCGGACGATGGCGCGGCCCATCGCGACACGCTGGCGCTGACCACCGGACAGGGCGGCCGGCTTGCGCTTGAGGTACTGCTCCAGGCCGAGCATGCGGGCGGCGTCGTTGACGCGCTTCTGGATCTCCGTCTTGGACATCTTGCGCAGCTTGAGGCCGAAGGCGAGGTTCTCCTCGACCGTCATGTGCGGGTACAGCGCGTAGTTCTGGAAGACCATCGCGATGTCGCGGTCCTTCGGGGGAAGGTGGTTCACGACGCGCTCGCCGATGACGATCTCGCCGCCGCTGATGTCCTCCAGGCCGGCGATCATCCGCAGGGCCGTGGACTTGCCACAGCCCGACGGGCCGACCAGCACCATGAACTCGCCGTCCTTGATCTCGAGGTTGAGGCCGTTCACGGCCTTCACCCCGCCCGCGTAGATCTTGTCGACGTTGTTCAGAACGATTGCAGCCATCCCCAGTCCTTCGCGTTTCCGAGCCAAGATGATGTGGATACGTTTTCATGACTGTCCCGTGAAATACCGCCTATTGTCAAGATTTCGATGACACAGGACATGGAATCATGGTGGAATCGTTTCCATGAACGGTCCAGCGCAGCGGCGGATAACCATCAAGGAAGTGGCGGAGGCGGCGGGGGTCGGGGTGGCCACCGTGTCCCGGGTCCTGTCGGGCGGCTCGGCGAGCGCCGAGACCCGCGAGAAGGTGCTCGCCGCGGCGGCGCGCCTCGACTACCGGCCGAGCGCGCTGGGCCGCAACCTGAGGCGCCAGCGGACGGGCGGCATCGGCCTGCTGGTCCCCGACATCACCGACAGCTTCTACGCGCGACTGGCCGACGGCGTGCTGTCGTGCGCCCGCTCGTACGGCGAGCCGGTCACGGTGGGGGTCACCGGCGACGACCCCGAACGGGAGGCCGAGCTGATCGGCACGCTCATCGAGCAGAGCATGGACCGGCTGATCGCGGTGCCGTCCGGGGACGGGGACATGTGGGCGCCCGCGCTGCGCGCGGGGCTGAACGTGGTGTTCGCCGACCGGCGGGTGCGCACGGACGTGCCCAGCGTGGTGCCCGACGACCGGGCGGGAGTGCTGACGGCGGTGGAGTACCTGGCCGGGCTGGGACACCGGAAGATCGCCTACCTCGGCCGGCACGCGCAGTCGCAGCGGGTGGCCGCCTTCACCGCCGCGCTCGCCTCGCTGGGGCTGCCCGCCGACCGGGACCTGGTCGTACATGCCCGGTCGAGCCGCGACTCCGCCTACGCGGCCGCCGCGGGGCTGCTGCAGCACCGGCCGGACGTCACGGCGGTGATCGCGGGCGGCAACGTGCTCGGCGAGGCGGCCGTGCTGGCCGCCCGGGAGCTTGACGTGCGGATTCCCAGGGACGTGTCGCTCATCATGTTCGACGACGTGCCGTGGGCCGAGCTGTGCTCCCCGCCGCTGACGGTGATCGCCCAGCCGGCCCAGGACATCGGCTACCGCGCCGCCGAGCTCGTGCTGCGGCAGGGCAGGCGGCCTCCGACCGTCACGCTGCCCACCCAGCTCGTCGTACGGGCGAGTTGCGGGCCCAGGGTCGCGAGCCCTAGGAGATGACCTTCTCGATCGCCTCGGCGATCTCCGGGGCCTCGGGGACGACGCGGGGGCGGAATCGGGCGACCACCTGGCCGTCGGCGGCGACCAGGAACTTCTCGAAGTTCCACTGGATGTCGCCCGCCTCGCCCTCCGCGTCGGGCACGGCGGTCAGCTCGGCGTAGAGAGCATGCCGTCCCGGACCGTTGACCTCGGTCTTGTCCAGCAGCGGGAAGTCGACGCCGTACGTGGTGGAACAGAACTCCTTGATCTCCTCAGCCGTGCCGGGCTCCTGGCCCATGAACTGGTTGCAGGGCACGCCGACGACGGTGAACCCCCGGTCGGCGTACGTCCGCTGGAGGGCGACCAGGCCCTCGTACTGCGGGGTCAGCCCGCACCTGGACGCCACGTTGACCACCAGGGCGGCCCCGCCGCCGAGCAGGCCGCCGAGGGTCGTGCCCTCGCCGTCGATCGTGGTCACCGGAATCTCGAGAACGCTCATGTCCGCACCCTAAACGAGGGTCCCGTCCGCGCTCGCCGCAGGGCGCGCCGCACGGCCGCACGGTAACCCGCGCCTCCGCGGAGGGTCGGCGTTGGGGGGCGGAACGGCAAAGAACCGGCCGCCGCGTGTCGCGATGCCACCGGCGAAGCGGCTGTCCGTATTTCAATCCGCGTGAGGACCCGTCGCGGTGCCCGCCGGAAGCTCTTGGTGATCCGGGCGGGCCGAGCGGACGGCGGCGCCCACGCCATGGGCGCGGCCGGACGGAGGGCGTCACGCGCGCCCGCCTTCCGCACGCGACCCGACGACAAGGACCGATTTGGACAGCAGAAGCCTTCTACGCAACGCAGTCGCCGCCCTCATCGCGGCCACCGTGACCGGTGGCGGAAGCGGAGTGGCGTGGGCCGGCGAGTGGACCGCCCTGGATCAGACCGGGGAGACGGCGCAGACCGGGGAGACGGCGCAGACCGGGGAGACGGGCCAGACCGGGGAGGCGGAGCGGACCGCGGAGAGCGTGCGGCCCGTCACCCACCTGGGCGTGTGGACCACGCGGGCGGCGGCGCAGCCGCCCCGGTTCCGCCGGGCGCCGGCGAAGATCCGCAGCAAGGCGTACGCCTTCCGGCTCGTCACCCGCCGCACCTGGTCGGGCCAGCAGTTCCAGTGCCTGGACAGCCTGTGGACCAGGGAGAGCAACTGGGACCACCGGGCCTACAACCAGGGCTCGGGCGCCTACGGCATCCCGCAGGCGCTGCCCGGCCACAAGATGGGATACGCCGGCAACGACTGGAGGTTCAACCCGCAGACCCAGATCAGGTGGGGTCTGCGCTACATCAAGGGCCGCTACGGTTCGCCGTGCGGCGCCTGGGGCCACTTCCGGTCCCACAACTGGTACTGACCCGGGCTCACCCGGGCGGGGGCGCCCGGCGGCCTACCGCCGGGCGCCCCCGCGGCCGGTCGGCTCGCCGGTGCCGCGATCGGCCCGCGCGTCCGCCCGTACGGCCATGGCCTGGACGAGCAGTTCCAGGCCGAACTCGAACTCCTCGTCGTGGTCGCAGGAGTCCAGATGCGGCCGCAACTCGCTGACCACGGGGAACAGCGCCGGATCCACGTCGGCGATCGCCGCGTCGGCCCGCACCGGGGCGAATGTCGGGGTCACCCCGACCTCCCGCAGCAGCGAGCCCACCACGTACGCGATGAACATGCGCAGCATGCGGACGGCCTCCCGGCCGTCGAAGCCCGCGTCGCGCAGGGTCGCCAGGGCGCGCTCCACCGGGAGGAGACCCGCTGTCGAGCCCAGCTGCCTGCTCACCACGACCATCGTGGAACGGGGGTAGTGGTGGGCGATGCGCCGGAAGGCCCGCGCCTGGATGCGCACCCGCTCGGTCCAGTGGGCGGACGGGTCGTCGGTGAAGCCGATCCGCGACAGCACGTCCTCGGCCACGGCGTCGAGCAGCGCGGCCTTGCTGGGCACGTGGTTGTACAGCGACATGACGCCGACGCCGAGCTCGGCGGCGATCCTGCGCATCGAGACGGCGTCGGCGCCCTCTCTCTCGATGAGCTCCACGGCGGCGGTGACGATGCGGTTCCGGTTGAGCATGACCGAATCCTCTCTCACCGCCGACGTCCGGCGTCCATTGACGTACGTACAGCGTACGTGACACGCTCGCGGGGAAACGTACGGTGTACGTCAGAGGAGGTCCCCCCGTGTCGACCCACGAGCTCTACACCATCCCCGCCGAGCTCTCCACGTGGGACGTGGAGATGACCGGCGCGGCCCGTTTCAGCTGGGAGTACGACGACGGCCGGGACCGCATGCTCGCCCTCTACCAGAAGGGCAAGGACAAGCAGTGGGACTCCGTCAAGCGGATCGACTGGGACATCGAGGTCGACCCGTACGACGTGCTCGGCGTCCCCGACACCACCCTGGCGATCCACGGCACTCCACTGTGGGAGCGCATGGACCAGCGGCAGCGCGACGAGGTGCGCAGGCACAACGCCTCCTGGCAGTTCTCCCAGTTCCTGCACGGCGAGCAGGGCGCGATGATCTGCTCGGCCCGCATCGTGGAGTCGGTCCCCGATCTGGACTCCAAGTTCTACGCCGCCACCCAGACGATGGACGAGGCGCGGCACGCCGAGACATACGCACGGTTCCTGCAGGAGAAGGTCGGTCTGGCCTACCCCATCAACGAGCACCTCAAGGCGCTGCTGGACAGCACGCTCAGCGACTCGCGGTGGGACATGCCCTACCTCGGCATGCAGGTGCTGATCGAGGGCCTGGCCCTGGCCGCGTTCGGAGTCATGCGCGACGTCACCACCAAGCCCCTGCCCAAGCAGATCCTGGCGTACGTGATGCAGGACGAGGCGAGGCACGTGGCGTTCGGCCGGATGGCGCTGCGCGACTACTACCGGAACCTGTCCGACGCCGAGTTGCGCGAGCGCGAGGACTTCGTGATCGAGGGGTGCTACCTCATGCGCGACCGGCTGCGCGGCCAGGAGATCTGGGAGAACCTCGGCCTGTCGCGGCAGGAGGTCGGCGAGGCCATGGAGTGCGTGGACCGGTCGGAGTACCTGCGGCTGTTCCGCGCGCTGCTGTTCAGCCGGATCGTGCCGTGCGTGAAGGACATCGGCCTGTGGAGCCCCCGCCTGCGGCAGGCGTACGCCGACATGGGCGTGCTCGACATGGCCGGGCAGAGTCTCGACGCGCTGATGCGGCAGGACGAGGAGATCGCCGACCGGCTCGACGCGGAGCGCTTCGCGCGCGAGGAGAAGGAGCGGGCGGAGGAGGTCGCCGGCACCATCGCCGCCGCCGACTGACCCGCCACCGCCGGCCCGCCGGGACGATCCCCGCGTCCCTGCCGCGCGTCGGACAGTGGATTCAGGGCCACTGTCCCCATTTGATCGGGATCCTTGCCATACTCCGTCTTCGTGACACTGGAGTTGACGCGGAGTGGCCGCAGATCTCGCCGGATCGTGGTCGGGGCGATCGGCCTGGTCGTCTTCCTGCTCGCCGGCCTGGGCTCGTACGCCTTCGCGCGCGCCGATCGCGAACAGGACACGAAATACTGCGGCCACGACTGCATCCCCGGCGTCAGGATCGGGACCGTGGTCGAGGCGTTGCAGGACCAGGGGCACACGTGCGCCGACAGAAGACGGTTCTGGTCCTGTGAGCTGAGAGTCGGGAAAGTCCGGTTCGAAGCGGATCTCTTCCGCGTCGACAACCTGGTGAACTTCTACGAGTACATCAGCAAGGTCGAGGCCAGGATCGTCAATCCGGACAGCACCACGGCGGCGGCCGGGCTGGACTACATGTCGTGGTTCGCGACCCTGCCGCACCGGGACGACCCCTCGACGGTCAAGAAGGTCAACGGCTGGCTGGCCGAGCAGATCGCGGGCGACGGGGACACGACCTTCATTCTCGACTGGGAGTACACGCTGGAGCGCGAGGCGAACACCCGGTCAATCGAGCTCACCGTGAAGAGGAGATATTGATGGCGGCGCCCCCCGGCTGGCCGTACTCTCCCGACGGCAGGTTCTGGTGGGACGGCGCCGCCTGGCAGCCGGTGCAGCCGCCACCGCCTCTCGGGTCCCCCGCACAGCAGAACCTCGGCGTGCCACCGCCCCCCGGCTCTCCCGCCCAGCGGGGCGTCACCGTGCCGCCGCCCCCCGGGCCCGCGGCGACCGGTCATCCGTCCATCGCCTCGCCCTGGCCGCAGACGCCCGGGCCGCAGGCGGCTCAGCCGTACGCCGTCCAGCAGGGGCCGCCGTACGCGCCGCCGCCCGACGCCGGGGCTCCCACTCCTACCGGCGTGGCCCCCCAAGGCCGCCGACGTGGAACGGCGGCGTTCGTGCTGGTCACGGTGGGTACGATGATCGCGGCGCTGGCGCTGGGCGGAGTCACCGGCGCCGCCGTGGGCCTGGCGACCACCGAACCGGTGACGGACGCCTCCGCGCCCTCCTTCCCCGGGAGGTTCCCCACGGCCAAGCAGCGGTACCTGCCCAAGGTGACGGTCGACATGGTCGCGGTGAACTGGCTGCAGGCGGCCAATTCCTGGACATGCGCGAAGTCGGCGGCACCCGACCCGTTGACCGGCGCCAGGATGGGAATGATCTGCCGGCCGAGCGATGCCGCGAGGCTTCACATGTCCGTCTTCATTTGGTACGACGGGCCCGACAAGGTGATGTCCGTGATGGCCGACTGCAAGCTCGGCGTCCGGGCGAAGGCGTGCACGAGCCTCTTCGCGAAAATGGCGGACACTCTGCTGTCCCCCGACCGGACCCTGCGCGCGAAGGCGGAGACGTGGGCGGGCGAGAACGCGGACAGGGCTGCGGTGACGGCCATCGGCGGCATCCGGCTGCAGACCAGCCCGCGCCCGCACCGCATGGAGGCCGTGCCGGCGATCTGAGAGTTCCCGGCCGCGATCGCCTCGGTGACGTGCCGCTCAGCCTCAGTGCCGTGCCTGCCGTGCCTGCCGTGCCGCTCGGCCTCACGGCAGGCCGCCGACGGCCCGCTCTCGGTGGGCCGTGTGTTCACACGGCCAGCATCAGCACGAGAACCAGCGCCGCGGCGGCGACGGCCAGCACGCCGGCCCAGACGATGCGCCCGTCCAGCCGGTGGTCGAGCGGGTGACCGTACCGCAGCGCCCGTTCGAGGCGGCGGTGGCGGATCCCGGTACGCAGGAGCAGGACCGCCCCGGCCAGCGCGGCGGCGGCGAAGGGGGCGGCGAGGCCGGGCAGGTCGTGCCGTACGGCGAGTCCCGCCATCACCATGCCGGAGCCCGCCATCGTCACGGCGGTGCGGACCCAGGCGAGCCGGGTGCGCTCGCTGTGCAGACCCGGCCTCGGCACGTCACTCACTGGCCCGGTCACCTCGACAGGAGGATCACGACGAGGGCCAGAACGGCCACCCCCGCCACGCCGTACCCGAACAGGGGAGCCAGGGCGGGCGGCGGAAGCGCGCGGTCCTGCCGGAGCGCCCGGTCGATGTGCCGCCAGCGGGGGTAGGCCGAGCCGGCGGCCACGGCGGACAGCAGCACGAGCACGATGGCGAGCAGAGTGCGCACCCACGGCACGAAGACGCCCTCGGGAACGACCGCGATACCGATGCCGCCCGCGCTCAGCGCGAGCGAGGTGGTGATCCAGGTGAGGAACGTGCGCTCGTTGGCGAGGACGAAGCGGGGGTCGGGTTCGTTCTCTTCCATGCGAGAACGCTATTTCCGCCCCTTTTCCCCTAGATTTGTCGGGGTTGCCGTTTTATCGACCGTCGGTCGGGCGAAGCACCGGGCGGCACGCGTGTGGTGGTGCCGGCCAGGTGCCGCAGCTTCCGCTCCGACTCCGACCCGGCCTCCGCCGCGAACGGGTCCATGCCCTCAGTCCGGGTGGGCGTGGGCGCGGCGGGCACCGCCGGGGGCCTGCGCTCGGCCGTCTCGGTCGCCGCCGCGATCTC
Source organism: Microbispora sp. H10836 (assembly GCF_012999525.1). Lineage (NCBI taxonomy): Bacteria > Bacillati > Actinomycetota > Actinomycetes > Streptosporangiales > Streptosporangiaceae > Microbispora > Microbispora sp. H10836. The sequence goes on along the minus strand of NZ_JABBWU010000002.1, from coordinate 406,345 downwards.
CATGATCGGCGTGGCGGCCGCGCCGGCCCCTCCACGGGCACCTGCCCGTACGGCGGCCCGGCCGGCCGGGCCACGGGCCACGGGCCACGGGACGCCGGCGCGTCCGCTCGGCGGCGGTCCCGGCACCGGATCTAAAGGCAGGCCTCGCTGACCTGGCGCAGGTAGCCGGCGCCGTCGGTGGCGACCTTCTGCGCCGCGTCCACCGCCGCGTTGGCGTCGTCGACGTTCAGCTTCTGCAGGCTGTCGGCGAGCCCCTGCAGGGCGTCCCTGAGTGTGGTGTCGGCGGCCTTGTTCGCCATGCTCTCCAGGTCGGCGGCGCCGTCCTCGAGCTTCTGGCGCATGGCGGCGGGGTCGTCGACGACCTTGCCGATCTCACCGATGGTCCGGCTGATCAGCTGCGTCGCCTCGGCGCACGACTGGGCCTTGTCCGCGGTCGCGCAGCCGGTGACCAACAGGACGGCGGCCGCGCAGGCGGCGGCGAACGGGAGGAGTCGCATGCCGGTCACCCTACCCAACCGTCGCCCGCCCGCCGCGGGACCGGAGCGGGACCGGACCGGGCTCCCCTTCCCGGCCCTGCGCCCGCACCACCGGCCGCCGTCGATCCCGGGCCCTTCGAGGCCCCGTCTCTCACCGCGCCATGACCTCGGCGACGACCCCGCGGAAACAGCCGGTGACCTCGCGGGCGAAGGCGGTCCGGGACATCCCGGCCCCGCGCAGGGCGTCTCCGTGGCCGATCACGACCACGGTCAGAACTCCCGCCAGCAGCGACCACCACAGGGCCGAGGCGATCGCCCGCGACAACCGGGACGACTCCCGGAAGGACCGCCGCAGCCGGTCCCGGTGGAAGGGCACGTGGCGCAGCTCGTCGGCGAGGATCCGGCCCGCGACCTCCGCGGCCAGGAGGTCCGGGACACCGTCGCGCACCGCCCGGTAGTAGCCGAGCGCGACGACCTCGGCGAGCATCAGGACCATCAGCTCGGTGCGCAGTCCGAGGAGCCGCCTCAGCCGGACGAAGGCGGCGTCGGTCCAGTGGCCGGAGATCGTGGCGGCCCCCGCCGACTCCAAGAGCCGGCCCAGCAGGCGGGCGTGCTCGCGCTCCTCCGCCACGAACAGGCGGACCGCCTCCGCGTACACCGGATCGCCCGCCCGGCGGGCCTTGTCCAGCAGGCGGGCGCCGTCACCGTCCTCCCCCACCTGGAACCGCTGCAGGCTGCGTACGAGGGCGGGCTCCAGACGCGCTCCCGCGCTCCAGTCGGGGTCGCCCCAGGTGCGCCGCAGCAGCGCCGCGCCTTCGAAGTCGCGTAACCAGGCGGTGAAAGCGCCCGTGTCGACCGTCGTCATGACCCACGAACCTACGGAGGCGATGTGCAGATTCCGGGGGGCGGTTCGTAGAGGTTCGGTGCGAGCGGCCCCCGGCCGGGGGAGGCACCGATCATTCGATGAAGCGCCGTAGCATCTGCGGCATGGGGAACTGCGAACACCTGCTCGTGACGGCCGACCCGGAGCCGCTCACGCCGGAAGGCTGCCAGGAGTGCCTGGAGCGCGGCATGCGATGGGTCCACCTGCGCAAGTGCCTGGAGTGCGGTCACATCGGCTGCTGCGACTCCTCTCCCGGCAAGCACGCCACCGCCCACTACAAGGAGACCGGCCACCCGGTGATGCGCTCGTTCGAGCCGGGCGAGGACTGGCGGTGGTGCTTCGTGGACCAGCGCCTGGGCCAGGCCGTGCCCTGAGCGCCGGGTCCTGGCCGCGCGGGTCCTGACCGCCGGGTTCTGGGGGCGCTCACCCGCGTTCGAGTGTCGCCTCCTCGAAGTCGAGCTCCTGCATGACCCGGTGGAGGACCTCGTCGTCGATGCGCCGCTCGTCCCGCAGCCGCACGAACACCTCGCGTTCGGCGGCGAGCATCTCCCGGCGCAGTCGCCGGTAGACCGAGGCGGGCGTCTCCTCGCCCTCGGGGCCGGTGCCGCCGCCGAGCCGCTCCCAGGCGTGCAGGGCCTTGCGCTCGGCACGGGCGCGCAGCTGCTCGACCACCTCTTCGTGGACGTCCAGCACGCCGTCGGTGGTGAGCTCCTCGAGCCGCGCCAGGGCCGCGGCCGCGGCGGCCTGCTGGGCGCCCGCCTCCGCGAGGTCGTCACCGTAGCGCTCCCGCGCGGTGGACACGCCCAGCCGCCTGATCAGCCAGGGGAACGAAAGGCCGTGGACGATCAGCGTGCCCACGACGATCGTGAACGTCAGGAACAGCAGCAGGTTGCGCTGGGGGAACTGCTCGGGCAGGGCGAAGGCCGCGGCCAGCGACACCACCCCGCGCATGCCCGCCCAGCTCGTCAGCATCACGTTCTGCCAGGACGGCGTCTTGGGCTCCCGGGCGCGCACTCTCTTCGACAGCATCCGCGGCAGGTAGGTGCTGGGCGGCACCCAGGCGATCCGCACGAGGACGACCACCAGGAACAGCACGATCGCGTACGTCGCCAGCTCCCCGGGCCGCTCGTCGTTCAGCCCGGCGATGATCGGGCGCAGCTGCAGTCCGATCAGGGCGAACACGATCGACTCCAGCACCAGGTCGGCGACCTTCCAGACCGCGCCCGACAGCAGGCGCGTGCCGTACGTCGTCCGGCTGAGCTCGTGGCCCAGGTAGATGCCGACGATCACGACGGCGATCACGCCCGAGGCGTGCACGGCCTCGGCCCCGAGGTAGGCGGCGTACGGCACGAGCAGCGAGACGCCGTTGGCGATCAGCGCGTCGTCGAGCCGCCGCAGCGCGACACCGGCGACGTACGCGACGGCGAGGCCGATCGCCACGCCGAGGCCTGCGGCCAGGAGGAACTGCCCGCCGATGTCGAGCAGGCCGGCGGCCGCGCCGGCCGTCGCGCCGACCGCGACCCGGTAGGCGGTCAGCGCGGTGGCGTCGTTGAACAGGCTCTCGCCCACGAGGATGGTCAGCGCGCGTCGCGGCAGGCCGAGCCTGCGCCCGATGGCGACCGCCGACACCGCGTCGGGCGGTGCGACGATCGCCCCGAACGCGAAGGCCGCGGCGAGCGGGAGATCGGGGACGAGCGCGTGCGCGACGAATCCGACCACCAAGGTCGTCGCCAGGACGAGCCCGACGGCCAGGAGGCCGACGGGCCTGGCGGCGTCGCGCAGCCGCAGGTACGAGCTGTCCAACGCCGCCGAGTAGAGCATCGGCGGCAGGAAGACCAGCAGCACGATGTGCGGGTCGAGGCTGTAGTCGGGAACCCCCGGCACGTAGGAGGCGGCCAGTCCGGCCATCACCAGGAGCAGCGGCGCCGACCAGCCGCGCCATTTGGCCAGGGCGGCGACGCCGAGGGCGCCGGCCGGGAGCAGGAGGAACTGCAGTGCCGTTGACGTGTCCATCAGACGACGAGGTTACTTACAGTTGGAACTCCTGCTGACCGGGGCCCTCACCAACCCCGGGAGCCCTCCCAGTTCTCCCCGTTCTCCTCCGACCACGGGATCGGGGAGTCCGATGCGGGCTGTCCGGCGCGCCGCCCCCCGCGGCGCTCGTGCTCGGCGTGCGGGTCGGGGGCCTGGCCATTCGGCCACTGGTCCGGCCGCAGGCGCTCGCCCGTGGTGTAGAGCGGCGGTTCGTTCGCGTACGACTCGTTGACGTACGGCCGGACCGCGCCGAGCCCGAGCGGGTCGCTCGGGTCCACCGGCGCGGGCTGCGCGCCCGGAAGGTAGGCCGCCTGAGGGCCGGTCTGCGGGGCGGACGACGCGACGAGGCGGTCCTGGGTGGGCGTGCCGCGGGCGACGAGCACGTCGTTGGGGCCGAGCGCGGCGGGCGCGGGGTAGGCCTCGGGGGCCGGGGCGGGCGGTGGCACCGGCGGGCGGGCGTACTGCCCGGTTCCCGGATAGTCCGGGTACTCGTAGTCGGCCGGTCCGGGCGGCTCGGGGAACCCCGCGTCGCGCGCCCCGCGGCCGTAGCCGTTTTCGGCCTGCCCGTACCCGTTCTCGCCGTGCGCGTAGCCGTCGTGGCCCCTGCCGTAGCCGTCGGGCGCCGGAACGTGACCGTCGGTGGCGGCGTACCCGTCCCGAGTCTGCCCGAAGGGATCCTGCGGCACGTTGTGGGGTACGCCGTAGGGGTCCTGCGGCGCGTATCCGTCACCGGGCTGCCCGGCGTACGCGTCGGGCCCCGCGTAGGCGTCCTGGGCGCGCGCCGCGTACGCCTCCTGGGGTTCGGCCGCGTACGGGTCGTGGACCTGCGTGGCGAACGGGTCGTGGACCTGGGTCGCGTAGTGGTCCTGCCCCTGATCCTGCGGGTGCGCGGGGTAGGTCCCCTGGGGGGCGTAGCCGTCCTGTCCCGCCGCCCCCTGCTGGGGGAACGGACCGGTCCCGGCGTCCTGCTCCTCGCCGCCCGCCTCGGCGAAACCCTCGTCCAGGGTGTCGATCAGCCGTCCCACGTCGTCCATGGGCATGCGGAAACTCGCCGTGCACATCTCGCCCCGCCACAGGCTCAGCACCAGCGTGCCGTCGTGCCACGTGACCCGGAGCACACGGTCCTGGCCTCGCGCGTCGAAGAACACCTCGCCGAACGATGGCAGTGGGACAACTTCCGACATGGCAGACATAGTGCCTTTACCTGCCCTTTTCCGTCCACTCGATCTCGGGAACCCTCGCGAAACGTCCGTTTCGTCCCTTTTCGACCTCACTGGGTAGATCGCCGTTGACCTTGAGAGCACTGACACCCCAGTGTGCCATGCGCGCCGGGAGGGAGTTCCTGGAACGCCAGGATGTGGTGGGACGGACACGCACCGGATGTCGGTGGCACCGGGTAGCGTTCTTCCGTGCCCAAGGACCGTCCCGAGCTCCCGCCCGTCGAAGAACTCCTCGCCACCGCGGTGACCGCGCTGGGCGGCGTCGAGCGCCCGGGCCAGGTCAAGATGGCGCAGGCGGTGCGCGACGCCGTCGAGAGCGAGGAGCACCTCGCGGTGCAGGCGGGCACCGGCACCGGCAAGTCGCTGGCCTACCTCGTGCCCGCGATCAGGCACGCGGCCGAGAGCGGCGACGCCGTGGTGGTGTCCACCGCCACGATCGCGCTGCAGCGCCAGTTGGTGGACCGCGACCTGCCCCGGCTCGCCGACGCGCTGGAGGGCCTGCTGCCGCACCGCCCCGAGTTCGCGATCCTGAAGGGCCGCCGCAACTACCTGTGCCGCCACAAGATGGCCGCCGGCATGCCCGAGGACGAGGACGACCAGCTCTTCGACCCGCGTGAGGTCAGCGCCACCGGCCGGATGGTGCAGCGCATCCAGGAGTGGGCCAACGAGACCGAGACCGGCGACCGCGACGAGATCGTGCCCGGCGTGAGCGACCAGGCCTGGCGGCAGTTCTCGGTGACGGCCAGGGAGTGCCTGGGGGCGCAGCGGTGCCCCAGCGGCGCCGACTGCTTCGCCGAGCTCGCGCGGGAGCGCGCGGGCGAGGCCGACGTCGTGGTGACCAACCACGCGCTGCTGGCGATCGACGCGATGGAGGACTTCGCGGTCCTGCCCGAGCACGACGTGGTCGTGGTCGACGAGGCGCACGAGCTCGTCGACCGGGTGACCTCGGTGGTCACCGGAGAGCTGTCGGAGAGCACAATCGGCCTCGCCGTGCGCCGGGCGGGACGGCTCGTCGAGCAGGGGGTGGCCGACCGCCTGCAGGAGTCGGGAGAAGACCTGCGCGCCCTGCTGGCCGTCGCTCCGCCCGGCCGGGTCGACACGCTGCCGCAGTCGCTCGGGATGACGCTCGCGCTGATCAGGGACGCCGCGTTCGCCTGCATCACCGCCCTCGGGCCGCGCAACAAGGACAAGGACGACCCGGAGAACGCCGGGCTGCGCAAGGCCGCCTTCACCGTGCTGGACGACGTGCACGACACCGCTCAGCGGATGCTCGACGCCTTCGGCCCGGCGGCCGGCGACGACGCGGACGAGTCCGGCGACGCCGCGAACGGCGACCACGCGGGAGACGCCAGGTCCGAGGAGGTCCACCGGGCGGAGGTCGTCTGGCTGGAGGAGGGGCGCGGGCGCGTTCCCCCCACGCTGCGGGTCGCGCCGCTGTCGGTCGGCGGCATGCTGCGCGACAAGCTGTTCGGCGACCGGACCGTCGTCCTCACCAGCGCCACGCTCGCGCTCGGCGGCTCGTTCGACAGCCTGGCCCGCCAGTGGGGCCTGGGCAAGGGCGAGTGGACCGGCCTCGACGTCGGCTCGCCGTTCGACCATCCGCGCCGCGGCATCCTCTACGTCGCCACGCATCTCCCCCAGCCCGGCCGCGACGGCCTGCCCGAGGCGTACGTCGACGAGATCGCCGAGCTCATCGAGGCGGCCGGCGGCCGGACGCTCGGCCTGTTCTCCTCCATGCGGGCCGCCAAGGCCGCCACGGAGGCGCTGCGCGAGCGGCTGGACGTGCCGCTGCTCTGCCAGGGCGACGACTCGACCTCGCAGCTCGTCAAGCAGTTCGCGGGCGACCCCGCGACGTGCCTGTTCGGCACGCTGTCCCTGTGGCAGGGGGTCGACGTGCCGGGCCCCTCGCTGACCCTGGTGATCATCGACAGGATCCCGTTCCCGCGCCCCGACGACCCGCTCGCCTCGGCCCGGCAGCGCCATGTGGCGGCCACGGGGGGCAACGGCTTCATGGCGGTGGCGGCCACCCACGCGGCGCTGCTGCTGGCGCAGGGCGCGGGCCGGCTGCTGCGCTCGATGGACGACCGGGGCGTCGTCGCCGTGCTCGACCCGCGGCTCGCCACCGCCCGTTACAGCGGGTTCCTGCTCAACTCGCTGCCGCCCTTCTGGCGCACCACCGACCCCGCGAAGGTTCGCGACGCCCTGCGCCGCCTCACCGCCGGCTCCTGAGCGGAGCCGGCGGATCACATCCTCGTGACGGCCCCGAAGGTCTCGCCCGCGTTGAGGCGCCGTACGAGGTCGAGCACGGCGTGCGGCCCGCCGTTCGCGGTGACCCATCGGCTCACCCGGCAGGCCGCCTCCGCATAGGCACGCCGGTCGGCGCCGGCCGCCCGCAGCCAGGCGTCCAGCGTCACCGGCAGCGGCGCGTCCGAGCTCACCAGGCAGCGGTCGGCCGTCGTCTCCGGCGCGAGATAGCGCGGGTCGCCGGAGACCAGCACGGCCAGCCCCTCGTCGAACCACTGCGGCACCTCCACACCGCCCGGTTCCAGCCGGGCGTGCAGTTCGACGTGCGACATCTCGTGGGAGGCGATCACCGGGTCCACGCCCGCGGGCGACAGCATGACCGCGCGGTTCAGCACCGCGACGCCCCGCTCCCCGCCCCCGCCGATGCGGCGGTAGCAGCGGTCGCTGAGGCAGGCGAGGATCCGGGGCGAGGTCTGCCTGCCGCCGAAGAAGGCGCGGACACGCCGCTCCGCCTCCTCCACGGCGGACAGCACCTGCCGTCTCCGGGACGACGGCAGGCCCGATTCCGCGTAGACGCCGGAGGCCAGCCGCTGCAGCCCGTAGCAGCCGGGGCACGTGGTGGCGGCGACCGAAGGAAAGGCCACCGCCACGACAGCGGCCGCCGCGATCGGCAGGACCACGAGCAGGGCGAGCAGCCACGCCCGTCCACGCCGTGACGGGCCGCCTCTCCTGCCGGCGCGCCCTCGCTTCCACACCATGGCCGGTCCCCCTCGATGCCGGTGGTCGTGCGGCAGAGCCTCGCCGATGTCCGCCCGTCGCACATCGGACCGGGGTATGACCTCCCGTGGCATGAGGCGCCCGCCGCCGGCGAAAGCGGCACGTCGCGGCGGGCGCTCGGTCAGGGAGAGGGAATCGGGGGCAGCGGGCTGAGGTCGGGGCGCTTGGGGGCGAGGCCGTCGCCGGACGAGGTGCCGCGAAGGCGCCGCCCGATCCACGGGCCGAAGTGCTCCCTGAGCCACTGCACGTCCTCGCGGCGCTTGGCCCTCGGGTCCACCTGCTCCCGGGGCGGCCAGGTCTTGCGCCAGTCGTCCTCGCCGGGCACGCCCAGCACGTGCAGGACGCGGGCGGCGACCAGGCGGTGGCCTTCGGCGTTCATGTGCAGCCGGTCGCCGCTCCACGCCCGCCAGTCCCGCAGCCCCTGCATCGACCACATGTCCACCAGGTGGCAGCCGTACAGGTCGGCGATCGACCGGACGTGCATGTAGAAGATCGCGAACTTGCCCCGCACCCGGCGCATGATCGGGGTGTCCCGGGGATCGGTGCCGGTGAAGAGTACGACGTCGGCGCCGGTGGCCCGCAGGTCCCGTACGGCGGCGGCCAGCTTCTTGGCCATTTCATCGGGATCGCTGCCGGGGCGGATGAGGTCGTTGCCGCCCGCGCAGAAGCTGATCAGGTCCGGCTTCAGGCCGACGGCCACGGGCACCTGGTCGGCGACGATCTGGTCGATCAGCTTGCCCCGCACCGCGAGGTTGGCGTAACGGAAGTCCGGCTCGAGTGCGGCGAGCCGCTCGGCGACCCGGTCGGCCCAGCCCCGGTAGCGCACCACCTCCGCGGGCGCCGGAGGGAGCGCGTCCGGGAGGGGGTCGTTGAGCCCCTCGGTGAAGCTGTCGCCGACCGCCACATACGACCGGTAGCCCATGATCCCTTCTTTCGTCACTCGCCCATGTCCGCGATCGCGCGCAGCGCGAGCTCGTACGACCGCATGCCGAACCCCGCGATCGTCCCGGTGGCCACGGCCGCCACGACCGAGGTGTGGCGGAACTCCTCCCGCGCGTTCGGGTTGGAGATGTGCACCTCGACCAGCGGGGCCGTACGCTGCGCGATCGCGTCGCGCAACGCGTACGAATAGTGGGTGAAGGCGGCGGGGTTGAGGACCACGGGGGTCCTGCTGTCGGCCGCCTCGTGGATCCAGCTCACCAGCTCGGCCTCGTCGTCGGTCTGCCTGACCTCGACCGACAGGCCCAGCTCGCGGCCGGTCTCGCGGCACAGGACCGCCAGGTCGTCGAAGGTCTGCGCGCCGTAGACGTCGGGCTCCCGGCTGCCGAGACGGCCCAGGTTGGGCCCGTTCAGGACGAGCACCTGCCTCATCGGGCGACCTCCCGGTACGCCGCTTCGAGCAGCTCCTCCGACGGGTTCTCCAGACGGGCGGGCCTGCCGATGTCGTCGAGCACGACGAAACGCAGCACCGCTCCCCTGGCCTTCTTGTCCACCCGCATGTGGTCACGCAGGCGCGGCCAGGCATCGGCGCGGTAGGAGGTGGGCAGCCCGACCGACTCCAGGATGGAGCGCGTACGGTCCACGACGTCGCGCCCGACGCGGCCGTCGAGCCGGGACAGCTCGGCGGCGTAGACGAGTCCGATGGCCACGGCCTCGCCGTGCCTGATGCGGTAGTCCTCGACCCGCTCGATCGCGTGACCGAGGGTGTGGCCGTAGTTCAGGATCTCCCGCAGGCCGCTCTCGCGCAGGTCCGCCCCGACGACGTCGGCCTTCACCCTGATCTTGCGCTCGACCAGCTCGCGGGTGTGCTCGCCCTCGGGGGTGCGGGCGGCGGCGGGGTCGTCCTCGATCAGCATGAGGATCGTCGGGTCGGCGATGAACCCGCCCTTGATGATCTCGGCGAGGCCCGCGACGTAGTCGTCGCGCGGGACGCTCGCCAGCGTGGCAAGGTCGCACAGCACACCCCTGGGCGGGTGGAAGGACCCGACGAGGTTCTTGCCCTCCGGGGTGTTGATGCCGGTCTTGCCGCCGACCGCCGCGTCCACCATGGCCAGCAGCGTGGTCGGCACCTGCACCACCTGGACGCCGCGCAGCCACGTCGCGGCCGCGAAACCGGCCAGGTCGGTCGTCGCTCCGCCACCGACGCCGACGACCGCGTCGGAACGCGTGATGCCGTATCGCCCGAACGCCGACCACAGCTCGGCCGCCACGTGGACGGTCTTGGCCTCCTCGCCGTCCGGCACGGGCAGGGCGACGACCTCCAGCCCGGCGCCCTCGAGCGTCTCGCGGACCGGCCTGGCGATCTCGGGAAGCCCGGCGGGGTGGATCACGGCGACGGTGCGCACCTTCGCGTCCAGCAGGCCGGGCAGCTCGGCCAGCACGTCGGTGCCGACGACGACGTCGTAGGGGCTGTCGCCCCGCACGGTGATGCGCGTCGCGGTCACAGCGCCGCCTCGATGTCGGTCGCCACGTCCTCGGGCTCGCGGCCGTCGGTGGCGACGGTGATCGCGGCGAGGCTCTCATAGATCGGGCGGCGCTGCTCCATCAGCTGCCTGAGACGGCTGCGCGGGTTGAGCACCAGCAGCGGCCGGGCCGAGGCGAGCCCGACCCGCTTGACCGCCTGGTCGAGCCCGACCTGGAGATACACGACCCGGTGGCCGGCCAGCAGCTTCTGCGTGTGCTCGTGCAGGATCGCGCCGCCGCCCAGCGAGAGCACGCCGGGGTGGGTCTCCAGCGCGTCGCGCACGGCCTGCGCCTCCAGCTCGCGGAACCGCTCCTCGCCGTCCTCCACGAACACGTCGCTGACGCTCTTGCCGGCGACGGCCTCGACGTCGGCGTCGGTGTCGCGGAACGGCAGGCCGAGGCGGTCCGCGAGGATTCGCCCGACCGTGGACTTGCCCGAGCCGGGCGGGCCGATGAGGACCGCGGCGGGGCCTTGTGGCGCCGATTGCATGATCACAAACCCTATTACTTGATGACCAGGGACGACAGGTAGCCCGCCAGGTTGCGCGCGACCTCTTCCACGGAGTCGCCGCCGAACTTCTCGACGGCCGCGTCCGCGAGCACGAGCGCCACCATCGCCTCGGCGACGATCGCGGCGGCCGGGACCGCGCAGACGTCCGAGCGCTCGTGGTGCGCCTTGGCCGGCTCGCCGGTCAGCACGTCGACCGTGGCGAGCGCGCGGGGCACGGTGGAGATGGGCTTCATCGCGGCGCTGACCCGCAGCGGCTCACCGTTGGTCATGCCGCCCTCGACGCCGCCGGCCCGGTTGGTCATGCGGCGCACACCCTCGGGGGTGTTCTCGATCTCGTCGTGCGCCCGCGAGCCGGGGCGGCGGGCCGTCTCGAAGCCGTCGCCGACCGCGACCCCCTTGATCGCCTGGATGCCCATGAGTGCCGCGGCGAGACGGGCGTCGAGGCGGCGGTCCCAGTGGGTGTAGCTGCCGAGGCCCGGCGGCAGGCCGTAGACGACGACCTCGACCACACCGCCGAGAGTGTCGCCGTCCTTGTGCGCCTTGTCGATCTCGGCGACCATCGCCGCGCTCGCGGCCGGGTCGACGCAGCGCACCGGGTCGGCGTCCACCGCCTCCATGTCGCCGGGGCCGGGCAGCACGTCGCTGGGCGCGCTCGCCTCGCCGATGGAGACCACGTGACTGACGATGTCGACACCGAGCGCCTGCTTGAGGAAGGAGCGGGCGACCTGTCCGAGCGCCACCCGGGCGGCGGTCTCCCGCGCGCTGGCCCGGTCGAGCACCGGCCGGGCGTCGTCGAAGCCGTACTTCTGCATGCCGGCGAGGTCCGCGTGGCCGGGGCGGGGGCGCGAGCGCGGCGCGTTGCGCGCCTGGCCCTCCAGCACCGCCGGGTCCACCGGGTCGGCGGCCATGACGGTCTCCCACTTCGGCCACTCGGTGTTGCCGATGCGGATCGCGACGGGCGATCCGAGCGTGCGGCCGTGCCGTACGCCGCCGGAGATCGTCACCACGTCCTGCTCGAACTTCATCCGTGCCCCCCGGCCGTATCCGAGACGGCGGCGGCGCAGCGCCTCGGCGAGGTCGGCGGTGGTCACCTCCACACCGGCGGGCAGGCCTTCCAGGATCGCGAGAAGCTCGGGGCCGTGTGACTCCCCGGCGGTCAACCAGCGCAGCATGGTGACAAGTCTTCCATGTGCGTCCCAGTGCGCCGCCCCCTGACACCCCCTTGACCATCCACGGGTGCCCCGAAGCCGGGAAACGGCCCGTCCTATATATCCGGAAAAGCCAGCGCCACGAGCATGCCCGCGAGCATGAACGGGCCGAACGGGAACTCGGTCGTGCGGGTGGCCCTGCGCGCCAGGAGCAGCCCCACGGCGTACAGCGCGCCGAGGACCTGGCCCGCCATCCCGGCGACGATCGTGGCCTGCACGCCGAGCGCCCCGGTGAGCAGTCCGATCAGCCCGGCCAGCTTCACGTCGCCGAGCCCGAGGCCCGTGGGGCGGGCGAACCACAGCACGGCGTAGACCGCGCCGAGCGCGCAGCCCGACGCCACCGCCGGCAGCAGGCGGCCCGACGGCGCGAGCAGGACCAGCAGGATCGGGTACGACGGCAGCGTGATCGCGTCGGGCAGTCGCCAGGTCCGCCGGTCGATCTCCGCGAGGGCGGCCCCCGCGAGAACCGCGTACAGCCACGCGGCGAGCACCCAGCCGTCGTGGACGCGCCAGGCCACCAGCGCCGCGGCCAGCGCGGTCGCGCCCTCGAGCACGTACGGCGGGCGGGGCAGCGGCACGGCGCGGGCCGCCGCGGCGAACGCCGGCAGCACCTCCCCGCGGCGGTCGTCCGGCTCGGGGCCGAACCCGGCGGCGAGGGCACGGGCGTAGGCCCCCGCGATCAGGCCGAGGACGGCGGCGGTGAGGACGACGAGGGACACGCGGCCGACACTAACGCCCGCACGCCCCCCGTGACCCGTGGTGCGCGCTCCCCTGTGGACAGACCGCGCTTCTGCGGACGACCCCGCACCTGTGGACGATGGACCCGGCGCCGCTCGCCGTACCCCACGGCGAAAAGGCCGAAGCCAGTAGGCTGATCGCGAAAGCACTTCGCCGATGAGGCCGGAAGGACGGCGCATGACAGGGCCATCCCTGACCGTGCTGGCACCGATTCTCGTCCTGATCGCGGCGTTCGCGGTCGATGCGTGGGTCTACGCGGATGCCAAGGAGCACCTCAGGCGGGGCCACCCCGCGGTCTTCACCCTCGGGCCCGTCCGGATAGCGACGCCCGAGGCATGGTTTCTGGGATGCCTCATCATGTGGGTCGTCTTCTTCCCGCTCTACCTGACGGTCACCGGGCGCAATCCCTTCCGCTAGCGCATGGGCGGGGTCAGGCGCGGCGGCTCCACCAGCGGCGGCGCTTCTCCTCCGTTGCCCCCAGACGGTCGGCGCCGCCCAGACGGGCCACCGTGGCGCCCGGCACCTCGCGGGCGAGCCGGTCGACGGCGGAGGCGTCCCTCTTGGCCTCCTCCACCGTGGCGAGGGCCTGCAGCATGCCGCCCTCGATCACGAACGGGACCGGCCCGGCGACGTCCACGACCACGGCGGCGGCCCTTTCGTGCCGCGCCGCCTGGCAGACCTGCGGCGCGGTGGCCTGCACCGGCCGGGCGTCCGCGCGCCACCTGCGCATCGGCTCGGTCCCGGTGAAGGCGAGCACGGCCTCACGGCCGTCCTTGCCGACCAGTTTCGGGAGGGCCATCTCGCTCTCCTTCTCCTGGCGCAGGCCGTGCTCCCCCACTTCCGACTCGGTCAGCAGCGCGACCACGGGGACGAGCAGCCTGGTCCCGGCGAGCACCGCCAGGACGTCGGCCGCCGTCGCCGTCCCGGCCTGGAACGCCGACAGCGCCGCCGCGACCGGCGCGTCGGTGCCGCCGTCGTCGTCGGGGCGCAGGGGCTGCGGAATCGATGGCACGTCTCCCGACCCTACCCCCAACCCGGACAGCCCCCTCCGCACTACAAGATCACGCGAGGTCGGCGATGGCGATCACCGGGCCTCCGCCGGACGGGCCCTGGTGGACCGCCGCCACGGAGACGAACACGGCCGGGTCACCGGTCACGCTCGCCGCCACCCCGCCGACCGTCGCCTTGATCTGGCGGTGCCAGTGGACGTCGGAGTCGTCGAGCATGATGTTGCGCCGCCCGCGTACGCGGCCCGAAGGGTCCGCCTCGCACTTGATGAACAGGTTGACCAGCCGGTCGCCGAGATCGTGCGGGCGCGGACGCTCGGGCAGGTCGACGCCCGCGCTCCGGACGGCCTCCCAGATGCCGTCGGTGTCCAGTGCGTCCTTCATCACCGAGTGGCCGGCGCGGTAGCGCCCGCCGATCCCGCGTACGTTGCCCACGACGACGATCTGGGCCCGGTCGAGTTCGACGCCGCTGGAACACGACGCGACCGACGAGTAGAGCGACAGGTCCTTGTGGATCTGCTCGGCCGACGGCATCTCGATCTCCCCGAGCGCGACCGCGATGCCGAGCGCCGTGGTGGAGTTGGAGATGTCCATCGACTTCAGCGTGTCCTCGGTGACGACCGTCTGGCCGCGTTCCTTCGCGTCGGTGATCGTGGACAGCGTGAGCAGCGGCGTCTTGGTCTGCACGTAGTGGACGTCGGCCGGGTCGTCGATGCCGGCGATCTTCATCGCCTCGCGGACCCCGGCGGCCACCTTCTCGACCATCGCGGGCCTGCCGATGTCCTCGGGAAGGATCACCTCGCTCATCGCCACGCCGACGCTCACCCGAGGCTCGTCGGTCCGCACGGCCTTCGCCGGGTCGATCGTGGCGAAGATCGTCGCATGCGGGCTGAGCACGCCGTCGGTGCCGCCGGACCACACCAGGGGCACCTGCGCGACCTCCTCGGCGGTGCGGGTGCCCTTGCCCACGAGCACCTCGCGGAAGGCGCGGTCGGCGAGGATCCGCGTGTAGTCGTTCACGCCGCCGTTGCCCTCGGTCTTGCCGATCACGGCAAGCACGCGGTCGGCCTCGATCACGCCCTGGTCGATCAGCCTCGCCAGCCCGGAGGCGTCGGTGACGCTCTCGATGGGGACCTTCCGTACCTCGATCGGATCCGGCACTATGCCTCCACCCCTCTGTACACCCTTGTACCGATATTTCCTGACAGCGCGGCACCGATGTGGTGCAGCGAGGTGATCACCGCCCGTCCCCCGCCGCCCTCGGCGAAGCGCACGGCGGCCTCGACCTTGGGCCCCATGCTGCCCCCGGCGAAGTGACCGGCGGCCTGCAGCTCACGCAGGGCGGCGACCTCGATCTCCCCGATCGGGCGGGCATGGGGAGTGCCGAAGTCCACCATGGCGTTCGGCACGTCCGTCGCGATGACGAGGTCGGTGGCGCCGACGGCGGCGGCCAGCACGGCGGCGGCGAGGTCCTTGTCGATCACGGCCTCGACCCCGGTCAGCGTGCCGTCCGCGCCGCGCACGACCGGCACTCCCCCGCCTCCGGCGGCGACGACGGTGTATCCGGCCTCGATGAGCGCGACCGCGGCGGACGCGTCCAGGATCTCCACGGGACGCGGCGAGGCGACCACCCGCCGCCAGCCGCGCTCGAAGCGCCGCCAGGCCTGGCCGTGCTCCTCGAAGCGGCGCGCCTCGCCCTCCCCGAAATACCGTCCGATCGGCTTCACCGGGTCCTGGAACGCCGGATCGGCCGGGTCCACGAGCGTGCGGGTGACGACGGTCGCGACCCGCGCGTGCCCGAGTTCACGCTGCAGGGCGTTCATGACGAGCGTGCCGATGGTGCCCTGCGTCTGCGCCACGCACCAGTCGAGCGGCACCGGCGGCACGACGTGCGTGCTGAGCTGGTTCTTCAGCAGGATGTTGCCGACCTGGGGGCCGTTTCCGTGCGTGAGCACCACCTCGTGCCCGGCCCTGATGAGCGCCGCCACGTGGGCCATCGCCTCGCCGATCGCCCGATGCTGGTCGGCCGGGGACGCGCTCCCGTCGGGAGCCGTCATGGCGTTGCCGCCCAGTGCGATCAGTACGCGTCCGCCCACACCCGGAAACTATCCAGCCCCACCCGGGCCTTCATTGGCGAGTCTCGCCCACCCCTGCCACATCCATGGGCACATTTCACCAAGCTCGGCACCGGGCGGCGACGCCGTTCCCCCGCGAGGCAATGGAAGGCGGTCCGAGCGCGGAGGTTCGGCCGTCCGCGGCATCGGGCCGCCTCTCACCAAGAGTGACTTCTGTCACAATGCTCGCCACTGCCCCCCTTTTATTGGAGACACGCATGGCCACGCCTCAGGTGCGTCCCGGCCTCACCCACGAGCGCGTCGGCGTCTTCGCCGACGCCATCTTCGCGATCGCCATCACGCTGCTGGCCCTGGAGCTCCCGCGCCCGGAGGGTGAGGACTTCCAGCGGCTGGGGGCGTTCTTCGGCGACCACTTCGGCTCCTTCATGGCCTTCGCCATCGCCTTCCTGATGCTCTGGTTCGCCTGGCGGGCCCATCACACGCTGTTCGACCAGATCGAGCGGGTGTCCCAGCCGATGCTCCTGCTGCACATCCCGCTGTTGTTCTTCGTGGCCTTCCTGCCGTACACGACGTCGCTCTTCGGCGAGGCCAACGCCGGCCACCTCACGACGAGCGGCAAGGCCCTGGTGACCGGGATGTTCGCCGGCAACGAGGCCATCCTGCTGCTGTCCCAGGCCGCGCTGTTCACTCTGGTGCAGGCGCAGCGCCTGCACCGGCCGGACACCGACCTGCTCCGCCTGCGTGTCAACACCTGGGTCTACTGGGCCATCGGGATCTACTGGCTGCTGAGCGCGGTGGCGAGCGTATGGGCGGTCAACGTGGTGCCCTTCCTGTGGCTGGCGACCCCGCTCGTCGCCTTCGGCACGGTCCGGGTGCTCAAGAGGCGGTGAAGCCGCGCAACACGCTCGCGATCTCGTCGACCTCGGTGAGCTTCCCCGACGCGACCGCGATCACCAGGTCGTACGCCGAGTCGTCGTCCGTGTCCACTGCTACACCGTTGTAGGCGAGGAAGACCACGGTGGAGACCCAGGCCACTCGCTTGTTGCCGTCGATGAACGGATGGTTGATGGCCAGCGAGTGCAGCAACGCGGCGGCCTTAGCCAGGAGGTCGGGGTATGCCTCCTGGTCGAACATCCGGGCTTGGGGCCGGTGCACGGCCGAATCGAGCAGCCCGAGATCGCGAAGCTGGGGCGTGCCCTCAACGGCCAGTTCGGCCAGGTCCAGAACCTGCTCGACGGTCAGATAGCGGGTCACTGGGCGAGACGGTCGAGCACCGGCTTCCAGCGCCGCACCGCCTCGACACCCAGGCGGTGCACTTCCTCATCGGCGGCGTTCCGGGCGAGGTACTCCTCCACCGCGGCGACCACGATCTGCTGCATGCTCCGGCCTTCCTTCTCGGCGCGCCGCCGGAGGGCCTCGGTCTGCTCGTCGCTCAGGCGAAGCGTCATGGCCATGCCTCCATGGTACGGCGCGGTATCACGCTGATACCATCAACGGAGAGTATACGACCGGTGACGCTCCGCCATCAAACCGCTCGGTTCAGCTGACGCCGAGGCGGCGCAGGCGGGTCACCGCCTCGTCGATGACCTCGTCCCGCTTGCAGAAGGCGAACCGCAGGAAGTGCCGGCCCCGATCGGGGTGGTCGTAGAAGACCTGCGTGGGGATGGCGACCACCCCGGCCAGCTCGGGCAGCCGCCGCGCCAGCTCCAGCCCGTCCTCGAAGCCGAGCGGCCGTATGTCGGTCTGCACGAAGTAGGTGCCGGCGGGCCGGAGCACGTCGAAACCGGCCTCCGTCAAGCCCGCCACGAGGCGGTCCCGCTTGGCCTGCAGGGCCGTCCGCTGGGCCGCGACCCAGTCCATCTCCTCCCGCAGGGCGTACGCGACCGCGGCCTGCCAGGGGGCGTTCGCGGTGAAGGTGAGGAACTGCTTGACCGCCTGCACGGCGCCGGTGAGCGGCGCCGGGGCGCACACCCAGCCGGTCTTCCAGCCCGTGACGCTGAAGGTCTTGCCCGCCGAGGAGATCATGACCGTGCGCTCTCGCATACCGGGCAGCGTGGCGAGCGGCACGTGCTCGACGCCGTCGAAGGCGAGGTGCTCGTAGACCTCGTCGGTGACCGCGACCAGGTCATGCTCCCGGCACACGCGGGCCACGCACTCCAGTTCCTGCCGGGTGAACACGGTGCCGGTCGGGTTGTGCGGCGAGTTCACCAGGATCGCCCGGGTGCGGGGCGTGACCGCGGCCTCCAGCTCGGCCGGGTCGAAGGTGAACCTCCCCGCGTCGACCCGCAGCGTCACCGCCCTGCGTACGGCTCCCGCGAGCGCGACGGCCGCGGCGTAGGAGTCGTAGTACGGCTCGAACACGATCACCTCGTCGCCCGGCTCGCAGAGCGCGAGGACCGTCGCGGCGATCGCCTCGGTGGCGCCGACGGTGACGAGGACCTCCCCGTCGGGGTCGTAGGCGAGGCCGTACCACTGCTTGCGGTGCTCGGCGACCGCCTGGCGCAGCTCGGGGAGGCCCGGCCCGGGCGGGTACTGGTTGAGGCCGCTCCGCACGGCCTCGACCGCCCGCTCCAGCATGCGCTCCGGCCCGTCGGTGTCCGGGAAACCCTGGCCCAGGTTGATCGAGCCCGTCTCCACGGCCAGCTTCGTCATCGTGGCGAACACGGTCGTGCCGAACTCCCGCATCCGCCGCACCAGCGGCTCCCTCACGGCCCTCACCCTATCCGCGACCGCCGAGAGCCGGCACGCGCCAACGGGCGTCCCCGATGCGTCCAGCGATCATCCTTGGACGGCACAGGGGTGCGGTACGGGTGCGTGGCGCAGTCGACGTACGACGCACCTGGGCCCATACCAACGACGTGATGCCGGACGACCGTATTTCGCGGAGTGCGGCGCCGCGCCGGAGCGCACCGGAGAAAGAGATGGCTGCCCGAAACGAGGACGAGCAGAGGAATAATGCGACATTCCTGTCGATCCTGGAGCGGGAGCCTATAGTGAAGTGACCGGCGGAGCGCGGGAGGTGGGGTGGCCGGCACCTCGGGCGCTGGAGGCCGTCTCCCGTATTTCTTCATCGGTTACGCGCACACGCCTCGTACCCATCCCGGGGACGAGAACCCCAACCTTCTCATGGAAAAGCTCCGCAAGGAGCTGTGCCGGGAGAGCATGCAGCCCACACCCATGCCCGTTGGCGTTCCTCCGGGCGTCATGGACATCCTCCCGGGCGTCGAGTGGGACAAGCGCCCGGCCAAGAGCCAGTGATCGTTCCCGCGTTCCGGGTTCCGGATCCGGACTTCGAACTGCCGGATATGGTGAGAATTTATCCAATTCCATCATCCGGACCTCGGGACGCACTATCTCGAACGAGGCCTCCACGGCTTCATGAAGATCGAGAGATACCGCGACCATTACAAGTCCGCCGTGGATACGCCGTGCGGCTGGAATCCTTACCACCCCGAGGACCTCGGCCCGCCGGCGCCACCCTGCGCGCACCGCTGCCGACGAAGCCGGCGCGGCCGCTGCCGGGCACCGGCCGCCCGCGCAGGAGGACCGCGCACCCCGAGGATTTCGCGCCCGACGAGCCGCCAGGACGGAAGGGGAGGCAATGACCGAGTTCCGGGACGGCCACATCGTCACCTTCTACTCCTACAAGGGAGGGACGGGAAGGACGATGGCGCTGGCCAACACGGCCTGGATCCTCGCCTCCAACGGCCTCCGCGTGCTGGTCGTGGACTGGGACCTGGAGTCCCCCGGCCTGCACAAGTTCTTCCGGCCCTTTCTCGACGAAGAGTTGATCAGCGGCACGGCCGGCGTGATCGACCTGATCAGGGACTTCGCCTGGGCCGCGACCCGTTCCGGTCCGCGTCCCGCCGACTGGCACACCCGGTACGCGGACGTGGGACGGCACGCCGTATCGGTCGAGTGGCCCAACTTCCCCGACGGCGGCTCCCTCGACTTCCTGCCCGCCGGGCGGCAGAACCGCGACTACTCCTCGCTGGTGTCCACCTTCGACTGGGACGACTTCTACGAGCGGCTGGGCGGAGGGCAGTTCCTCGACGCCCTGCGGGGGGACATGCGGCGCGGCTACGACTACGTGCTCATCGACAGCCGCACCGGCCTGAGCGATATCGCCGACATCTGCACGGTCCACCTCCCCGACACCGTGGTGCCCTGTTTCACGCTCAGCGACCAGAGCATCGAGGGGGCCGCGCGGGTCGCGGCGGAGATCGCCGAACGGTGCCCCGACCGCCGCATCAGGATCCTGCCGATCCCCATGCGCGTGGACCACACGGAGAAGGAGAAGCTCGACGCGGGCCGGGCCTTCGCCCGCAGCCGGTTCGAGGGGTTCCCCAGCGGCGTCGGCCAGGACCAGGCCGGTAGTTACTGGGACGCCGTCGAGATCCCTTACAAGCCGTTCTACGCGTACGAGGAGACCCTGGCGACCTTCGGTGACCCGCCCGGCTCGCCCGGCTCGCTACTGGCCGCCTACGAGCGGCTCACGGGCGTCATCACCGGAGGCCGGGTCTCGTCCCTTCCTCCGCTCGACGAGGACCTGCGGCTGAGTTACCGGGAGCTGTTCGTCCGGCGCCGCCCGTCGCTGTCGAACGACGTCACCCTGAGCTACGCCTCAGAGGACCGGCTGTGGGCGGAGTGGATCGCCGCCGTGCTGACGCAGGCCGGCATCCGGGTCCGTACGCAGGGGGGCGAACGCGAGGACGACGAGAGCGGGCAGGCGCGGACGCCGGAGGCGGCGCGCCGCACGGTCGCGCTGCTGTCCCCTGCCTACCTGCGCTCACCGTGGGCCCAGGAGACCTGGCACGCCGCCGAGGGACCCGCGGCGTTGTCTCTCAACCTCCTTCCCGTCCGCGTGTCGGACGTCCGGGTCCCGCAGCCGTACGCCGATCCGCCCGCGCTGGACCTGTTCCGGCTGGACGAGCAGCACGCGGCCGCCGCGCTGCTGCGCGCCCTCGACCGCCCGGCGGGAACCGAGGCCACCGGGCGAGGAGCGACGCCGCGGTATCCCGGCATTCAGCCCGCCATCCTGAACCTGCCGGCCAGGAACGCCGCCTTCACCGGCCGGGGCGAGGTGCTGGAGCGGCTGCGGGACCAGCTGGTCCGCGGCAGCCAGGCCGCGGTGACCCAGGTGCTGGAGGGCCGCACCCAGGCCCTGTTCGGACTCGGCGGCGTGGGCAAGACCCAGCTGGCCATCGAGTACGCCCACCGTTTCATGAGCGACTACGACGTCGTGTGGTGGGTGTCGGCCGAACAGCCGGAACTGCTGAACGGCGCGATGGCCGATCTGGCCGAGCGGCTGGGCATCAGGATCGGCGACAACCTGGCGGAGGCGGCACTGGCGGCCAAGGACGCGTTGCGGCGCGGCGAGCCGTACGCCCGCTGGCTGCTCATCTTCGACAACGCCAACAGCGTGGATGACGTGCGGACCTACCTCCCCGGCGGCTCCGGCCACGTGCTGATCACGTCGCGCAGCCGGACCTGGTCCCAGATCGCCACGCCACTGGAGATCGACGTCTTCACCCGAGAGGAGAGCCTGGAGCACCTGCGGCGCCGGGTGGCCGATCTCGGCGACGACGACGCCGACCGGGTGGCGGCCGCGCTCGGCGACCTGCCGCTCGCCATCGAACAGGCCAGGGCGTGGCTGCAGGAGACCGGTATGAGCGTGGACGAGTACGTCGACAAGCTCTCCACGCGGCCCGTGCGGACGCTCGCGCTCGGGGACTCCCCGACCTACCCGACGCCTGTCGCCGCCACCTGGAACGTGTCGTTCCAGCGCCTGCGGGAGAAGTCACCCGCGGCGGTCCGGCTGCTCCAGCTGCTGGCCTTCTTCGCCGCGGAACCGGTGTCGCTGTCCATGCTGTACGGCGACGAGACCGTGCGCTGCCTGATCCCGTACGACGACTCGCTGCGCGAGAAGATCATGATCGGCCGGCTGGTACGTGAGCTGAACAGGTTCGCCCTCGCCGAGGTCGACCAGCGCAACAACTCGGTGCAGGTGCACAGACTGGTGCAGGCCGTGCTGCGCGACCAGATGGACGACGACGAGCGCGAGCGCACCGTCCACGAGGTGCACCGCATCCTCCTGGGCGCCCGCCCGCGCGAGGGCGACACCGACGACCCCGGCAACTGGCCGCGGTACGACGAGATCTGGCCGCACCTCGCCCCGTCCAACGCGGAGGACTGCGACGAGGAGCAGACCCGGCAGCTGCTGATCGACCGCGTGCGGTACCTGTATCGGCGGGGCGAGTTCGACCGGGCGCTGAACCTCGGCCGCCGCCTGGAGGAGCTGTGGATCAGGAAGCTCGGCGACTACGACCCGCAGACGCTCTACCTGCGGTTCCACATGGGGAACGTGCTGCGTTCCCAGGGCAGGTACCGCGAGGCGTGCGATCTCGACCGGGCGATCCTCGACGACCAGCGCCGGGTCCTGCCCGACCCGCACCCGCACACGTTGCAGACCGCGGGAAGCCTCGCGGTGGACCTGCGGGCTCTCGGTGAGCCGGCCGAGTCGCTGCGGATGGAGCAGGAGACCTACGCCCGCACCAAGGAGCTGTTCTTCGACGACCATCCGCGGGTCCTCGCGGCGGCCGGCAACCTGGCCGCCGCCCTGCGGCACGTCGGTGACTTCAGCGCCGCGCGCCGGCTCGACCAGGAAACCGCGGACAAACGCCGTGAGGTGCTCGGTCCCGCCCACCCCTTCACGCTCCTGTCCGAGACGAATCTCGCCCTCGACATCCGCGAGGCCGGCGAGTACGCGGAGTCGGCCGAGCTGCTGCGCGAGACGCTGAACAGCTACGCCGAGGTGTCCGGCCCCGAGCTCCCCGACACGCTGAACACGGCACGCAGCCTCGCCGTGTCGCTGCGGGAGACCGGCGCGCTCGCGGAGGCGCGGCGGCTCACCGAGACGACCTACGAGCGTTGTCTCCGGCGCTTCGGTCCCGACTCGCCCGAAACCGTCGCCTGCAAGCTGAGTCTGGCCTGCGACCTCGCCGCGGCGGGCGACAGGCGACGGGCGTTCGAGCTCGCCGCCGAAGTCAGGGCCGGCTATGAAAGCACACTGGGCGCGGACAACCCGTACACCCTGATCGCGGCCAACAACGTCACGATCTACCTGCGGCACCTCGGGGAGCCGGCCGAGAGCCGGGCGCTGGGCGCTCGGACCCTCGCGACGCTGCGGCGCAGGATCGGGCCCGATCACCCCTTCTCACTCGCCTGCGCCGTCAACGTGGCCAACGCGCTGGGAGACCTGCAGGAGCACGCCGAGGCCGAGACGCTGCTGCGGGACACCCTCGACCGGCTGCGCGCGGTTCTCGGGCCCAGCCACCCCACCACGCTGATCTGCGAGGCCGACCTGGCCGTGACCCTGCGCGACGTCAGGCGGACCGACGAGGCGCGGGTGCTGCGCGAGCCCCCGCTAGTCCAGCTCCGCCGGACCCTCGGGGAGGCGCACCCGGTCATCGCCGCGGTAACCGACTGGCGCCGCGTCGACCGGGAGCTGGAGCCCCTCCCCTGGTGACCGGGCCGCGCCGGGTGACCGGGCAGGCCTCAGCGATCAGTCCGTCCCGCAAGCTCTCGAGCGTCGGCTGCGCCTTCGCTCCCCCGTGTGGAGCCCGAGCTGCGTCTCTCCTTCAGGACCACGAGATCGAGCAACTTGCGATGATGGAGCAGGAACGGAGGCTGCGGGACCTGGTCGCCGACCGGGACGCGCTGTCGGCGCGGGGGTTCGGTGGCACGGCCGTCGTCTCGCACGCCCGCGAGCAGCAGATGCGCGTGCCGGTGCTCTGGCCGCCCGGCTCGTGAAGAAACCGACAAGGAGGGGCTGGAGGGTGAGCCTGACGGCAGACAGGATCCGGCGGGTGGACGCGCTGCGCGGGTTCGCCGTGTGCGGGATCATGCTCGTCAACGCGTGGCAGCAGACGGTGCGGCGGACACCGACCTCGCTGGACTGGGTGATGACGAACCTGTTCCAGAGCCGCTTCTACCCGATGTTCGCGTTCCTGTTCGGGCTGTCCTTCGCCCTGTTCCTGCGCTCGGCGCGGCGGCGCACGCGGCGGCCGCGCGTCGTCATGCTCCGGCGCCTGGCCGTGCTCGCCGTGCTGGGCGCGGCGCACATCCTGATCGACCCGGGCGAGGTGCTGCTGCCGTACGCGCTGCTGGGGGCGCTCGTCCTGCTCCCGGCGAGCCTCCTGCCCCGGTGGGTGGTGCTGTCGGCAGGCTGCGCCGCGCTGGTCGCCTCCGTGCTCGACTCCCATCCGTACGTGCTGATCACCGCGCTGTTCCTGCTCGGCCTGGCCGCCGCCCCGGGTGTGGAGGCGGGGAGAGGACCGACGCGCCTCGGCGGGGCGGACGGCCTGGGCAGCGGGCCGTTCCTCGCCGTGGTGTGCGGGGCGGCTGCCGTGCTCGCGGCCTGGCTGACCTGGTGGTGGAACCACGCGCCGCCCGGCGGCGGGGTCTACCAGGCGGCGGCGCTGTGCGGGGCGGTCGCGTACGCGGCGGCGTTCCTGCTGCTCGCCCGGCGCGCGACCCTGTTCGAAGCGCTGGGGCGGATGACGCTGACCAACTACGTGACGGGCACGACGGTGATCGTGGTGGCGATGCCGCTGCTGGAGGCCGACGGCACGGGGGCCGCCCTCGTGCTGCTCGCCGTCGTCACCGTCGCCGTGCAGGCGGTCTTCTGCCGGTGGTGGCTCGCCCGGCACCGGCACGGCCCGCTGGAGTGGGTGTGGCGCACGCTCACCTGGTGGGGCACTTCGCGGGGCACCTGGTGGGGTGTGGAGACGACCGGGCAGACTGTGGTCCGTGACCCGCGTAGCGCTGTGCCAGATCCCCGTCGACCACGACCCGGAGACCAATCTCGCGACCGTGCGTGACGCCCTCGCGCGGGCGCGGGGGGCGGACCTCGCCGTGTTCCCCGAAGCGACGCTCGCCCGGTTCGGCCCACGGATCGTCGAGACGGCCCAGCCGCTCGACGGCCCGTTCGTCACCGGCCTGGCCGAGGCCGCGCGCGAGCACGGCACCGCGGTCATCGCCGGCGTCTTCGAGCCCGCCGCGGACGGGAGGGTCTGGAACACCGCCGTCTGCGTGCGGGAGGACGGCTCGCTCGCCGCGGCCTACCGGAAGATCCACCTGTTCGACTCCTTCGGCGCCAAGGAGTCGAAACTGGTCGCGCCGGGGGACGCGCCGGCGGTGGTGGAGCTGGCGGGGCTCAGGATCGGCCTCATCACCTGTTACGACGTCCGCTTCCCCGAACTGGCCCGCGCGCTGGTCGACCGGGGCGCGGACACGTTCGCGGTGATCGCCGCCTGGGGCTCGGGGCCGCTGAAGGAGGACCACTGGACGACCCTCGTCCGGGCGAGGGCCATCGAGAACACCACCTGGACCATCGCGGTCGGTCAAGCGCCCAACCCCGCCATACCGGACGGGTTCGGTGTGGGCCGCAGCATGCTCGTCGACCCGATGGGGGTCGCCCGCCACGACCTGGGCACGGGCCCCGGCGTGCTGCTCGCGGAGATCGACGCGGCGTGGACCGAGACCGCGCGCGCCACCCTCCCCTCCCTCGAACACCGCCGGCTCGGAGTCGGCAGATCGTAAACTTGGCCCCATGAGCGAGCCGGGACGCAGGACGCGGATGCAGAAGGTGGTTCCGCCGCGGCTGCTCGTGCCGTACCTGTCGGGCCGGCGGACGATCATCTCCGGATACGTCTACCGCGAGCAGGACTGCGACCGCCTCACCACTCCCGCCGCGCTCGTCGAGGCCCTCGACCTGTGCTTCGACGGATCGGAGCTGACACCGGACGTGCCCGAGCTGTACATCATGCGCTGGGACGCGCGGGACATCGACACCTACGTCGTCCCGTACGGGCCGCACATGGGCGGTGATTGGAGCGATGCACCGCCCTTCACCGGGAACGGCTTCACCGCCTCGCGCGAGCAGGTGGTGCCGCAGTTCCACACGATGCCCATGCCGATCCCGGCCGGCGCGGAGATCGTGCACCTCACCGCGGCCGGGGAGCGCCTCTTCGCCGGGTACGACGGCCTGACCTGGCGGCCGGCGCGATGAGCGAGATCGAGCCGGTCGGCCTGGGATTCGTCGCCCGCTACCGCGACCGTGACTACGCCGCCGCGGTCGGGCCGGGCGGCGACGACGTGGTGCTGTTCAGCGAGACCCCGCAGGAGGGATTCACCGCCGTCGGCGGCTACTGGCGGCTGCGGGTGAACCGATCCACCCTGGAGCGGCTCACCCTGCTGCGCACGGTCGGCGCCTTCGGGGGCGAGCCGTGCCTCGTGCTCGACGAGGACGACGGCGGAGACGGCGGGGAGGGCGGCCTGCACATCGCCTACACGGGTCACAACGGGCTGAAGGCCGAGGCGCTCGGCTACTGGCTGGTGGACCACGGCGCGTACGAGGTGGTCGTGCCCCGCGACGAGGTGCACGCGATCCGGGTGGAGCGCGTGCCCGTGCCGCTCGCTCCTGACCGGGCGGACGGTCAGGAGACCACTCCGCAGCCCAGCGACCGGTAGCGGGCCAACCCGGCCGCCGTCCGCTTCGCCGCCGGGCGGTCCGGCGACCCCGCGTTCGTGCTCCCGGCTCCGGCGCGGGCGAGGCCCACGGCGTCCACGAGAGCGAATCGGGCACCCGCGTTCGGCCTGTTCACGGCGTCCGCACCCCCGCTCGGCCGGCCGGGACGTCGTAGTCCTGGCGCGGCCCGGGGGTCACGGACACGTCAGCGGTGGGTGCGATGGCCGCGCCACTGGTCCATCAGCCGGCGCAGTCGCTGCCGGTTCTCCGGATCACGCGTCATGGTCTTGGCCTTCTCGACGTTCTCCCGGCCCTTGGGACTCTGCAGGTACTCCCTGATGCGCTGGACGATAGATGCCATTTGTAACTCACCATCCCTTTTGTGCCGTCATTGAACGGCTACCCACGGACACCGCCGCCAATCACCGGCGCGGGAGCGTCCAGAACGGTACGGTGACGCCCGGGGACGACGTGCGGGTGTCGGTACGCGACCTGGGGGCGAGACGTGGGATCGGATGCACCGGGCACGGGACCGTTGCCGCCGGACTTCAGCGGCATATCCCCCGGGCACATGGATCGTTTCGTCAAGGAACTGGAGCACGCCCGTGGGGTCGTCGGGGAACGCGCCGAGGTCGTCCGGCGGGTGTTCGCCGCGCGGGGACTGCCCGCCGCGTCCCTGAGCCCCATCGGCGAGATCCAACGGTGGATCGACGAACGGCTGCCCGACCTGCGCCGCCGCCACCGGCTGGCGGCAAGCCTCGTTCACGCGCCCGGCTGGTCGCCGGGCTCGCCGGTGCCGTACGACGCCGACGGCTGCGGCAGGTGCTGCAGGAGAACGTGGACGAGGCCGTGCGGACCGTGAGCCGGGCGTTCGGCTCGGCGGTGAGCGGAGGACCGGCGGTCCCCGGCTTCGCCGCCGTCGCCGCCTCCGTGCGCACCGGGGCGGGCGACGAGGAGGACCGCAGGGACATCGGCGACCTGCTGCCGGCGGGGCGCCTGCCCACCGAGTGGCTGGCCGATCTGGTGGCCACACAGGTGTTCCCTTCCCGGGAGAAGACCCCCGCCAAGACGCTGGCGCCGTACCTGAGGGCGCTGGCCGCCGATCCCGCGGCGGCACGGCTCGCGATCTCACTGGCGACCAGGGACAGCCCGCTGCCGAAGGACACCGCCGCCCGCCTGCTCGCGCTCCCTGGTGTCGCCCCGCGTGACCGGCGGCCCGACCTGGTGACGTTCCTGCGGGACCTGAACGACCTCGCGGCCGCGGACGCCACGTCCGCCGACGCGTTCGGCCGGATGCTCGCCGCCGCGGCCGGCGCGTACGACGAGAAAGACGGGGCCCACAGCGACGTCGCGGCCCGGTTCGCGTTCGCGGTCATGACGGGGACGCCCGGGTTCCGCTTCGCCCCGCCCACGCGCGTCCACGTCGCCGAGGTCGCGGGCGCGTACGCCACGGAGATGGCCGAGGGCGCGAACCTCGGCGACTCCAACCAACTGCTGCCCAGCGCGTTCGGGCCGGTCGAGTCGCGGGTGCCGGGACTGTCGCCGGCGTTCCGGCTGAGCCCCGAGGACACCTTCCGGTTCCTGCTCGCCTTCGCGGGCGACGAGTCCGACCGCGGGCCGTTCGACCAGGGCATGGGCGACCTCGCCAATCGGCTCGTCGGCGTGAACGTGCCACCGATGCTCAAGGGACCAGCACGGCACGACCACCTTTCTTTCACTGCCGCAGACAGCGGGAGTCCGAAACGTGCCCACGGACGACGGCCTGGTGCCGAACCCGAAGTACGACGACCTGCGGGCCGCGCTCGAGACGGTCCGGGAGCACGTTCACGTCCTGGAGACGGCCCTCGATCGGGCCTGCGCCCAGTTCGGCGGTGAACCGGTATGGGCGGGCCCCGCGGCTCGCGCCTTCGCCGAGGAGCTCAACGGCCGCCGGGCGCGGCTGAAGAGCACCGTCCAGCATGTGATCGCCGAACTGGAGGCGGAGCTGCGCGCCACACCCGCCAAGGTCTCCCGCTCCGCCGCGATGAGCGGCTGACGCGGAACGGGCCGGAGTCCCGCGCGCGGCCCTCGGCTGCGCCTCGCGCGGGCACAAGGGCCGGATGCCGTGGGGGCGGTCCTCCGGCTCCGCCCCGGCGTGTCAGACGGTGTCCACCTCCGCGTACGGGAGGCCGCCGGAGAGTTTGGGGTAGCCGGGGCCGCGGTCGAAGAAGGCGGCGGGGCGCGTCTCGCGCAGCCGCTCCCGCAGGCGCTCGGTCGCCTCCGTGTCCACGACGACGTCGTCGCGGGTGCCGGTCAGCACGACGCCGTAGTCCTCCCGCGCGCCCTCGAACGAGACCTTCCCGTCGCGGACGTCGGCGGCCACCGTCTCGGCCGGGCGGTCGTAGGGCGAGCCCCAGCCGCCTCCGCCCGTCGTCCGGATGCGGATGACCTGCCCGGCGCGTACGGGGAAGTCGTCGACCAGGCCCTCCATCTCCACGCCGTCCACGGTGACCTGGAAGGGACGGCCCGCCCGGCCGCCGTTCACGCCCCAGCACGACAGGATCGAGCGGTCGGCGATCGACATGAAGGAGGCGTCCCGCAACATGCGGATGTGCTTGTCGTAGCCGAGACCGCCGCGGAACTCCCCCGGGCCGCCGCTGTCCACGGCCAGGCCCAGCCGCTCCACCCGGAACGGCCAGCGTGCCTCGGCGAACTCCGCCGGGATGTTGCGGCTGTCGGGCACCACGTGGATGGTGTCCTCCCCGTCGGCGTACCAGCGCCCGCCCGACCCGCCGCCCAGCACCTCGCGCATGAGGTAGGGACCGTCGTCCGATTCGCCGTACACGCCGGTGTAGCGGATGGTCTCCTGGTCGGCCGGCATGCGGCCGCCGGTCGCCTTGGCCAGCACGCCGGCCAGCACCCCGAGCAGGCGCAGGATCACGAACGTACGGGCGTTGGTGGGCGCGGGGAAGATCGGCGTGAGCAGCGTGCCCTTCTCCGGGAAGACCATCTTGATCAGTGGGACGACACCCTCGTTCACGTCGAGCTCGGCCATCCGCTGGGGAGTGTCGGCGAGGTTGCGCAGGATCGGCGCCAGCCACTTCTTCAGGAAGACCCCGTCGGCGTAGTCGCCCGCGTGGTTGATCGGCCCCTTGGCCTGCGGCGAGGTGCCGGTGAAGTCGATGGTCAGCGGCGTGTCCGCCGAGTGGTCGACGGTGAGCGTGATCCGCTGGGCGTGCAGGCGCGGCTCGTCCACACCGTCGTGTTCGGCGTAGTCCTCCCAGACGTGCACCCCCTCGGGGATCTTGGCGAGCAGCTCGCGGCGGAACGTCTCGGTCGTCTTGGCGATGATCGCGTCGAAGCACGCCTCGACCGCCTCCCGGCCGTACCGGCCGAACAGCTCGCCGAGCCGCCGCGCGCCCATCAAGCAGGCCGAGCACTCGGCGTCGAGGTCGCCGGCGAGGCTGTCGGGCATGCGGGAGTTGCGCGTCATGATCGTGAGCGCGGCGCGGTTGGGCACCCCCTGGTCCCACAGCTTGATCGGCGGGACCATCAGGCCCTCCTCGAACGCGCTGCGCGCGTGCGACGGCATGGAACCCGGCACGGCTCCGCCGATGTCGTCGTGGTGGCCGAACGCCTGGACGAACGCGACGACCGCGCCCTCGTGGAAGACCGGCACCGTCACGCACAGGTCGGGCAGGTGGCCGATGCCGCCCTCGGACAGGTAGACGTCGTTGTGGAAGAACACGTCGCCCGGGCGCATCGTGTCCACCGGGAAGTCGCGGACGATCGGCTGCACCAGCGCCGAGTAGGACCGCCCGGTCAGCTTGCGCATCCGCGCGTCGTGGATGCCGGCGCGGAAGTCGTGGGCGTCGCGGATCATGGGCGACCTCGCCGTGCGCGCGATCGCCGTCTCCACCTCCTTCTCCACCGAGGCGAGCGTGCCTTCCACGATCTCCACGAGCACGGGGTCGGCGGTCCTACCGGTCATCGCTCACCACCACGAGGTTGCCGTAGTCGTCCATGGTCGCCGTGAAGCCGGGGTGCACCGGCAGGGTCGAGCCGTACTCCTCGATCACGGCGGGGCCGTGCACGACCGCGCCCGCGCCGAGGTCGCCCCGGCGGTAGGTCACGGTCCGGCCCCACCGTTCGTAGTACACGTCGCGGGTCGCGACCGGGCTCGGCTCGTCCTCCTGGCGGGGCCTGCGCGCGATCTTCGGCCGGATGATCGGGCCGATGCCGGACACCCGGAGGTTGACCCACTCGACGGCGTGCCGGGGATCGTCACGGTAGCCGTATCCGTAGAGCCTCTCGTGCTCGGCGTGGAACCGCTCGGCGACCGCGCCGAGCCATGCCTCGTCCACGGGGCCGTCGGGGGCGGCCACCCGCACCTCGTACGCCTGGCCGTAGTAGCGCAGATCGGCGCTGCGCGCGTACACGTGCTCGGCGAAGCCCTCGCGGTCGAGCGCGGCCGCGGCCTCGGCCTCCAGGTCGCCGAGGATCTCGGCGACCGCCTCGGGCGAGGGGTCGCGGGAGACGTGCGTGCGGACGTAGTCGTTCTTCACGTCCACGGTGAGCAGGCCGAACGCGGACACGTTCCCGGGGTCCGGCGGGACGATCGCGGCCGGCAGGCCGAGGATGTCGATGAGGCGGCAGGCGAGCAGCGGCCCGGAGCCGCCGAAGGCGACCATCGGGAAGTCCCGCACGTCGAGGCCGCGCTGCACGGTGATCTGCCGGATCGCGTTCGACTGGTTGAACGCGCTGATCTCCAGGATCCCGGTGGCGCAGCGCTCCGGGGTCAGCCCCAGCCGGCCCGCCAGCGCCGTCACGCCCGCCCGCGCGGCGGCGACGTCGAGCGGGATCTCACCACCGAGCAGATGCGGGGGCACCCGGCCGAGGAAGACGTGCGCGTCGGTCACCGTCACCTCGGTGCCGCCCCTGCCGTAGCAGATCGGGCCGGGATCCGCGCCCGCCGACCTCGGGCCGACCTTCAGCGTCCCCTCGGGCGAGATCCAGGCGATCGACCCGCCGCCCGCCCCGACCGTGACGATGTCGATCATGGGGATCTTGCACGGGTAGCGGCCGATGCTGCCCTCGG
The DNA here is from genome assembly GCF_012999525.1 of Microbispora sp. H10836. Lineage (NCBI taxonomy): Bacteria > Bacillati > Actinomycetota > Actinomycetes > Streptosporangiales > Streptosporangiaceae > Microbispora > Microbispora sp. H10836. The sequence continues at coordinate 375,101 of NZ_JABBWU010000002.1, read as the reverse complement.
TCGTCAGCGACGGCTCCCCGTCCACCACGACCGCCACGTCCGTCGAGGTGCCGCCACCGTCGAGGGTGATGACGCTCGGGTGCCCGGCGGTCCCCGCGACGAGCGCCGCGCCGAGCGCCCCCGCCGCCGGGCCGGACAGCACGGTCGTGATCGGCTGGTGCACCACCTCGGCCGCCGACAGCACGCCGCCGTTGCTCTTCATGACCGAGAACGGCCGGCCGAGCCGCTCCGACAGGTTGTCGATGTACCGCCGCATGATCGGCTTGACGGCCGCGTCCACCAGCGTGGTCACCGACCGCTCGTACTCGCGGTACTCCCGCAGCACGTCGCTCGACAGCGACACGACCGCCTCGGGGTGCTCGCGTTCCAGCACCTCGCGCATCCGCCGTTCGTGCCCGGGATTGGCGTAGGAGTGCAGGAAGCACACCCCGATCGCGGTGACGCCGCGCTCCCTGAACCACCGGGCGGCCCGTACGGCCTGCGCCTCGTCGAACGGCCGGACCTCCCGGCCGAGGTGGTCGAGCCGTCCCCCCACGGTACGCACCCGGTGCACGGGCACGATCCGCGGGGGTTTGACCCAGAAATAGGAGTTGCCGTAGCCGTCCGGCACGCTCTGCCGGGCGATCTCCAGGACGAACTCGAAGCCCTCCGTGGTGACGAAACCCAGGTGTGACGTGCCGTCCGGGCGGTCCTCCAGCAACTGGTTGGTGGCGACGGTGGTGCCGTGGACGAGGGCGGAGACGGCGTCGAGGGCATGGGACCCCGCGTGGGCCTCGAGCACCTTGTGCACGCCTGCCATGAACCCGTCGGCCGGGTTGGCGGGAGTCGAGGGAGTCTTGGTCGTGACGATCCGGCCGGACTCCTCGTCGACGAGCACGACGTCGGTGAAGGTGCCGCCCGTGTCGACCCCGATGCGGACGCTAGGCATGCTCAGTGTTTACCGACCGCCGCCGATCGGAAGAACCGGCGCACTCTGCCGAAGAATCGCCGTCCTGTCGTCACACCCTGCCCGGACGGGTGACTCAGACGGCGCAGGTGCCGTCGTCGCAGTCCTCGCCCGCCGTGCCTGCCGTCGTGCCCGGCGCCGCCGCCTCCTGGGCCGTACGCGCCTCGACCTCCCGCAGGGCGGCCACGAGCGTCTCGACGGGCTGCGCGCCCGAGACGGCGAACTTCTCCTCGAACAGGAACAGCGGGACGGCGCGGACGCCGAGCGCGCGGGCGCGGGCCAGTTCGGCGCGCACCTGCTCTGCGCCCTCCCCGGTGTCCTCGACGCCGGTCTCGGCGGCGAGCTTCGCCAGCGTGGCGGGGTCGCCGACGTCGAGGCCGTCGGTGAAGTGGGCGCGGAAGAGCCGGTCGGCCATGTCTCCGTCCCGCCCCGCGCGCCCGGCCAGCAAGATGAGCCGGTGCGCCTCGAACGTGCCGGCCGCGACCGCCCGATCGAATCGGAGCTCCAGCCCGTCCTGCGCGGCCACACCCGTGACGTGACCGGTCATCTGGGTCACTCGGTCGGCGCCGCCGAACTTGCGCTCGAGCGCGCGCAGCAGCGGCTCACCGCTGGAGACGCCGTCCGGGTCGAGCTGGAACGGACGGTGGGCGACCTCGACGTCGCCGCCGAAGGCCCGGACGGCCTGCCGGAGCCGGTGGTGGCCGATGTAGCACCAGGGACACACGACATCGGAGAAGATCTCTACTTTCACGACATGTCCCAACCCGCGGCACCGACCGCCGATTCCCCGGCCGCGCCTGCCGGCGGCTATCGCCGGCGGCTCTGGCGTCCGAGGAGCCAGCCGATGACGGCGCTGCCGAGCGCGACCCCGGCGCCGGTCCCGAACGCCGCGAGCATCGTCCAGGCCGGCACCCCCTGCCGGGGCGGCGGTGTGCACCTCGCGGGCCGCGACACCCCTCGCCTACGGCTGGAAGGCCCACGCATCCCGGGGGATCGCGTAGAACGTGTGACTGGCCTCCATCCAGTCACGATCGATGGGGTGTCCAGTGATCCGGCCGATCAGAGTCAAGGCGGCGTCGATGCTCTCCTCAAGATCGGCGCCCTCTTCGTATGCGAGGACAAGCCCCTCCATATACGAGTCGAGCGCCTGCCGATCAGGCCCCCTGCGGTCCTCCGGGAACGTGAAGTCCAGTGAAACCAGGACGCGCCCGTCTTCTGCGTAAATCAGCCGCTCGTCACCATTGACGCTCCATCCGATTCCAATCGCTCGCCCGGCCCCGGCGGACAAAGCCTCAAGTGCCGAATATCGAGTGCAGTCCAGCCCGTTGAGTTGCAGGATCATTGTCCAGGTTCCGGCGGGGCCGATAAGAACCGCGCCTTCATCGAAGTCGAAGTCCCCCTCTTCGTGCATCAGCTCGTCGATAGTGGACGCGTAGGCGCTGTCAAGGTCTGCTCGAAGGCGACGGGCGGCCTCCTCGCTGGTCAGACCTTCGCACCAGGCCGCGCGAAAGCCGAAGTCATCGTTGTCGAGGTCGTATTCATCGAGGAGATCATAGAGGTGCAAGTCGTCTGTCATGTGCTGAGGCTCCTTGAGGATGCGGGGCCCCAGCCTGTGCTGGAGCCCCGCCTTCCCTCGACCGGCTCTACTACTTGATGGCTATCCAGAATGGGCGGTTGTCTGTGAGCCTATACCGGGCATAAAAGATACCCAAGTCGCTCCCGTCGCGCCCGTTGTCTGTTGCACTGAGTGCCTGTACCGAGAAGTTTCTACCGGCCGACCAAGCACCTTCATGCGTGGAGGCGAACGGAAACTCATCGCACTGCAACTCGCCTGGAATGTCGTTGTCGTCGGGCAGTTCGTCGTCGTCGGCATTGGGGAACCATTGCCTGCAGGCCAATTTGACCTGATACCGGTTCTTTCCGCGGATGGTGCGCCCGTCTGGCGCTTTCGCTTTTCGAGGAACGAACGTCAGGGGTACGGTTCCGTACCGGCCCGGGATGGACTTGGGGAGGGTGTTCCCAGAGTCGTCCCTGAACACCGGAACCGTCTGGTTCGGGAGATAGAGGGCTTTATGGACGTGCTGCGCCACTTCTCCCTTCCAGGGGTCTGAGCGCACCATGGTGTAGACCGGGTTGGCGCCGATGATGGTGCAACAATCACGGTAGCCGGTAACCTTATTGCCCCGATAGGAGCTGTCACAGCGGATCTTCGCCGCGTTGTCGCGAGTGGCGGTTCGATTACGGGGGATATCCCACAGTTCGATGCTCTTCGCCCCGAAACCCTTATGATATCCGTCGAACTTGAACCATGGACGAATGGTGCAATAGTCGGACCAGTTTCCGCTCGAACGGAATCGGAACTCATCCCATCCGTCGTCCTCAAATTCGCCTAGGCTGTCGGTTCGCGTCGTGTAGCCGTCGATACTGGCGCAGCTTCCACCCGGCTTGGTTGGTTTGGCGTCGACGGAGAGGGTGAACTTGTTGGCCTCGAGGAGGTAATCATCATCGATGAGGACGGGGTCGATATGCGTCCAGACCGCGATGTCCCGTGGCTTGGTTTGCGAGCCGGCTGTAGCTCCCATGACGAGATTGCCACTTTTGTCACCGGCGTAGGTATGGATCACGAAAGTGGCGCTGAAGTAGAGCCAGTCCGCATCCGCGTGGTACACGCCGCGTGCTTGAGCCCACAGCGCGTGCCTGGCCGGACGGTGTGCCTCCGTGGTGTGAGCTGCACGCCTGACACCGGGTCAGCGAGAAAGAGAGTGCGTCGTCCACCACGGTCGTCGCCCGATTCCCGGGAGACCACCCGCAGCGGGGACGGCCGGGACAGGACGGCTATCGGCGGCGGCTCTGGCGTCCCAGGAGCCAGCCGATGACGGCGCTGCCGAGCGCGACCCCGGCACCGGTCCCGAACGCCGCGAGCATCGTCCAGGCCGGCACCCCCTGACGGGGCGCGGCCGGGGCCTCGCGGGTGAACACCCGCGGCGCGGCCTCCCCTGCCACGGCCTCCCCTGTCACGGGCGCGGTCACGGCGTCAGCGGACTCGGCGGGAACGGCAGGCACGGCGGGGACGGACAGCAGGTGCCGCTCGACGGCGGCGAAGAACTCGCCCGCGGTCTTCTTGGCGACCGAGGCGAGCATCCGCTGCCCCACACCGCCGATCATGCCGCCGACCACGGCCTCGGCGTCGTAGTCGATCCGGGTGCCGCCCCCGGCGTCGCTGAGCCGTACGGCCACGGTCGCCTCGACGGTGCCGGGGGCGCCCTGCCCGCGCGCGCCGAGCATGAACCGGTCCGGCTCCTCCTGGTCGCGCAGCGCGACCTCGCCCTGGTAGACGCCCTTGATCGAGGCGACCCCCGCGGTCACCGTCATCGCGTACACGTTCTCGCCTGTCGTCTCCAGGCGCTCGCAGCCGGGGATCGTCCGCACCAGGACGCCGGGGTCCTGGAGGGCGTCCCAGACCCGCTTGCGCTCCGCCGCGACCAGCGCGCTGCCCGAGACCTTCATGGGCCACCTCCGATGCCGAGCACCCTAGAAAATCACCTGTCCGGCGAGAACGGCAAGATCTGCCCCGGCACGGCGCGTTGGTCGTGCAGAGTTCACATGCCCCCGCGGCGCGGGCGGGACTACAGGGGCGCCGCGGCCACCTCGGAGGACCTGGACGAGGGCCTGGGGGGCTGGGACAGCGCGACCTCGCGGCAGGTGTTGCGGCTGACCACCGCGAGCAGCGAGCGGAGCGTCTCCACCTCCTCCGGCGTCAGGCCGTCGGAGATCCGGCGGTGGAGCTCCTCCTCGACGCGGCGGACCTCGGGGCGCAGGGCGTCGCCCTTGGGCGTCGTGCTCACCACGCTGACCCGCCGGTTGGCGGGGGACGGCGTGCGGCTCACGAGCCCGCTGCGCTCCAGCCGCTGCAGGCTCTTGGTCATCGTGGACATGTCGATGCCCAGCGCCGCGGCGAGCTTGTTCTGCGACATCGGGCCGTTCTCCCACAGCCTGCCGAGCACCCGGTCCTGCCCGGGATAGAGGCCGATCTCCGCGAGCAGGGCGGCGAGCAGGACGCGGTGGCCCAGGGCCGCCTGCGCCATCAGGCAGCTCAGGCTGTCGGAACCCTCTCCCTGCGGCACTTCGCACGCCCTCGCGTCGCCGGTCAGCGCATCCACCATCACGACCCCTCCTCCGCGATCAGCCTACCCGTTTGCATATTGGTCGGCCAAGTTGTATGACTTTCATTGGCCGACCAAGTTTGCCGACCAATTTGGCTGGCCACCTTGACACGAAAGGACACGATCATGCCGTTCACCTCCTTCGAGCTGGGTTCCCTCCGTCTGCCGAACCGCCTCGTCATGGCACCCATGACGCGGTCACGCTCGTACGTGGCCGGAATCCCCTCTCCGCTCACCGCGCTCTACTACGCCCAGCGCGCCTCGGCCGGCCTGATCGTCACCGAGGGCGTCCAGCCGAGCCCCGCCGGGCAGGGCTACATGGACACGCCGGGGTTGCACACCGACGAGCAGGTCGCGGGGTGGCGTGAGGTGACCGACGCCGTCCACGCGGCGGGCGGCAGGATCGTCGCCCAGATCATGCACGCGGGCGGGGCCGGCCACCCCGCGAACACCGGCAGGCTTCCCGTCGCCCCCTCGGCCGTACGGGTCGGGGGGCAGATCTTCACGCCGTCAGGCCTTCAGGACACGCCGGTGCCGGTCGCGTTGTCCACCGCCGAAGTGGAGGCCACGGTCCGCGACTTCGCCGCCGCCGCGCGGCGCGCGGTGGACGCCGGGTTCGACGGGGTCGAGCTCCACGGGGCCAACGGTTACCTGATCCACCAGTTCCTGTCCCGCAACGCCAACCTGCGCGACGACCGCTACGGCGGGACGGTGTCCGGCCGCATCCGGTTCGCGGTGGAGACCGCCCGGGCCGTCGCCGAGGAGATCGGCCCCGACCGGGTGGGCATCCGCCTGTCCCCCCGGAACGGCGCCCAGGGACTGGCCGAGGACGACGCGCACGAGCTCTACCCCGCCCTGGTGTCCGCGCTCGCCGAGCTCGACCTGGTCTACCTGCACCTGGTGGCGACCGGCGGCGACGAGCTCAACGCGCGGATCCGCGACCTGTGGCCGAACGCCCTCATCGTCAACGACCCCGCGGCCACCGACCCGGCGTCCGCCGCGGAGCGGCTGCTGGGCTGGGGCGCCGACCTGGTCGCGCTGGGCAAGTCCTTCCTGGCCAACCCCGACCTGCCGCTGCGCCTGCGGGTCGGCGCACCGCTGAACGAGGCGGATCTGAGCACCGCCTTCGGCGGTGACCACCGCGGCTACACCGACTATCCGACGCTCGCCCTCCACCCCGCCGCGGCGTAGCCGGCACACGGGACGCGAAGACCTCCGGTTCGGCGAACCGGAGGTCTTCGCCGTTCCCGCGTCCCGTTCCCCGCGGTTCTCAACCGCGCGGCGTACGGGCGAATCAGCCGTGCGGCGGACGCGCTACTTGTCGGTGTTCGTCCATTCTTGATCCCGTGCCTCCCCAGGAGGCGCTCCCGGCGGGACGGGACCCGTGTCCCTGGCGGCCGGGACGATCCGACCGCAATCGTCGGTACTGCAAGAAACGGGGTTCCGGCCCCCGCGAACCGGGGTCCGGACGGCACTCCGCCCGGCTGTGACGAAGATCGCACGTCGCGGGGCCCTAATGCTCTACAGCTTGTAGTACTACTTGTTATAGGACTACGGGCCGTAGAGCTCCGGTGTGAGGGAGACATGGACGCGCTTGACCTGGCACGGTGGCAGTTCGGGGTGACCACCGTGTACCACTTTCTCTTCGTACCCCTGACGATCGGACTGGGCGTCTACGTCGCCGGACTCCAGACCGCCTGGCTACGTACGGGCAAGGAGCACTACCTCAGGCTCACGAAGTTCTTCGGCAAGCTCTTTCTGATCAACTTCGCCATGGGCGTCGTCACCGGCATCGTCCAGGAGTTCCAGTTCGGGATGAACTGGAGCGAGTACTCGACTTTCGTCGGCGACGTGTTCGGCGCCCCGCTGGCGCTGGAGGCGCTGCTCGCGTTCTTCCTGGAGTCGACGTTCCTCGGATTGTGGATCTTCGGCTGGGACCGGCTGCCCAAGCGGATCCACCTCGCGTGCCTGTGGGCCGCCGTCATCGGGTCCAACCTGTCGGCGTACTTCATCCTCGCGGCCAACGCCTGGATGAAGCACCCGGTCGGCTACGAGGTCGTGGACGGCAAAGCCAGGATGACCGACCTGTGGGCCGTCCTGACCAACTCCACGGCCCTCGCCCAGGTGCCGCACGTGGTCGCCGCCTCGTTCGTCGTGGCGGGCGGGTTCGTCATCGCCGTCACGGGCTACCGCATCCTGCGCGAGCGCGGCCTCGGCCTGGTGCCCGGCCGCGGGAACGCCAGGGCCGTCCAGGACGCGACCGTGCCCATGCGCCGCCTACCGGACATGTGGCGGACCAGCCTGCGCGCCGCGCTCGTCATGACGGCGATCGCGGGGGCCGTCGTCGCCGGCAGCGGCGACCTGTCCGGCCAGCTGCTGCGCGAGCAGCAGCCGATGAAGCTGGCCGCGGCGGAGGGCCTGCGCCACGACACCGCCGGCGCGCCGTTCTCGATCGCGCCCGGCGTCGAGGTGCCCGGCCTGCTCAGCCTGCTCGCCGCGCACGACCCCGGCGCGACGATCCAGGGCGTCGACGACGTCCAGGCGCGGTACGAGAAGGCCTTCGGGCCGGCCGACTACATCCCGAACCTGCCGGTCGTCTTCTGGTCGTTCCGTGTGATGATCGGCTTCGGCATGGCCACGGTGGGCCTGTCCGTGCTCGGCCTGTGGCTGACCCGGCGGCCCCGGCGCCGGCAGGGTGGCGACGCGAAGCCGGTGCCCGACTGGTTCGCCCGCCTCTGCGTGCTGGCGCTCCCGCTGCCCACCGCGGCGATCGTCGCCGGCTGGCTGCTCAGCGAGATCGGCCGTCAGCCGTGGACCGTACAGGGCGAGCTCATGACCGCCGCCAGCGTGTCGCCCGGCGTCTCGCTCGGCGAGGTCGCGATCACCCTGGCCGTCTTCACGGTCCTGTACGGCGTGCTGGCGGTGGCCGAGGGCGTGCTGCTGGTGCGGCACGTCAAGGCGGGCCCGGAGCTGCCTCCGGTCGAGGCCGCGCCCGCCGGCGCCGTTCCCGCCCACTCCGACGAGGCGCGGCTCATGCCGACGCTCATGTACTGAGGAGTCACGAGATGACGACCTTCTGGTTCATCGTTATCGCGTTCCTCTGGACGGGCTACTTCGTCCTGGAGGGGTTCGACTTCGGCGTGGGCGCGCTGCTGCCGCTGCTGTCGCGGTCGGAGGCCGACCGCAAGCAGGTGCTGGGCACCATCGGGCCGGTCTGGGACGGCAACGAGGTGTGGCTGATCACCGCGATCGGGGCGATGTTCGCCGCCTTCCCGGCGTGGTACTCCGGCCTGCTGAGCGGTTTCTACCTGGCGGTCTTCCTCGTCATCACCGGCCTGATCGTCCGCGGGGTGGGCCTGGAGTGGCGGGGAAAGGTCCACTCCCGGCGCGAGGTCGCGCTGTGCGACGCCGGGATCGTCACCGGCAGCGTGCTGCCGGCGTTCCTGTGGGGCGCGATCTTCGGCAACCTGTTGTTCGGCACGGCGCTGGCGACCGTGCTCGGCGGGGCCCTGTCGCTGTCGGTGGCCGTGCTGCACGGCGCGGTGTTCGTCGCGCTCAAGACGACCGGCGCGGTCCGCGCCCGCGCCCGCCGCGCCGCGCTGCTCGCGGCCGTCGGCGCGGTGCCGGTCGCGATCGGCACGCTGCCGTCCGTGCCCGGCAAGGGGCCGATGTGGACGCTGGGGACGGCGCTGCTCGCCGCGTCGGCGCTGGCGGCCGGGGTGACGCTGGTGTGGGGCCGCCGTGAGGGCTGGGCCTTCACCGCGACCGCCACGTCGATCGCCGCGACGACGGCCACCGTCTTCGGCGTGCTGTGGTCGGCCCCGCTGCCCGGGCTCACGCTGGCCGAGGCGGCCTCGGCGCCGTACACGCTGACCGTGCTCACCTGGATCGGCCTGATCGCCCTGCCGGGCGTCATCGCCTACCAGGCCTGGACCTACTGGGTCTTCCGCAAGCGCCTCACCGCCCAGGTGTCCTGATCGTCTTCCGCAGACACGGAGCGCACTCGATCTCTCACGGATCGTCCAGAAGGCCTGCGGGAGACCGTGCCGTACGCTGAAGACATGAGCGTGGTTACCTTTCAGGCCGATCCGCGCACCGAAGCCGCGCTGGCCGAGCTCACAGCCGATGGGCAGGCGCCCGACGAGGTCATTCGCGAAGCGATCGTGATGGCATGGCGGCTGCGGCGCGCGGAAACGGCGCGCCGGGAGGCCCTCGCCGCCGCGGATGATCCGGACGATCGCGAGGAAGCGCGAGCGATCATGCGTGACATGGAGTCTCTGCGTGCGTGGTGACGTCCACCGTCTCCGCTCCGCGCGGGACACCATGAAGCACGAGCAGAGCGGCGAGCGGTTCGCCGTAGTGATCCAATCCGACTTCATTCCGGCCCTGTCGACCCTGCTCGTCGCTCCGACCTCCACGAGCGCTCGGCCCACATCCTTCCGGCCTGAGATCGAACTGTTGGGCAAGTCGACGCGAATCATGCTGGAACAGACCGCCGCGGTCGCACCGGAGCGGCTCGGCTCCTTCGCCGGCCGGCTCTCCCCCGCCGAGTTGCTCGAAGTCGACGAAGCGCTCCACCTCCTGCTTGGGCTGGTCCGCTGAAGGCAGCCCGCGCAGGACTGGCCCCTAGCGCGTGAGACGCAGGTGGTGGAGGTCGGAGGGGGAGATGGGCATCCGGTCGATCGTGATGCCCTCGGCGTCCTCGACCGCGGAGGCGATGACGGCGGAGACGGGAATCACCCCGGCCTCCCCAGCGCCCTTGATCCCGAGCGGGTTCAGCGGCGAGGGCGTCTCCAGGTGGGCCGTCTCGATGCGCGGCACCTCCGTGGCGTACGGCATCAGGAAGTCCATGAACGAGGCGTTCAGCAACTGGCCGTGCTCGTCGTAGACCATCTTCTCGTACAGCGCGCCGCCGACGCCCTGGGCGACCCCGCCGTGGATCTGCCCCTCGACGATCATCGGGTTGATCAGCTTCCCGCAGTCGTGGACGACGGCGTACCGCAGGATCCTGATCTCGGCGGTGTCGGGGTCGGTCTCCACGATCGCCGCGTGCATGCCGGCCGCGAAGGTGGATCTGACCGGCGAATAGTAGTCACGGCCCTCCAGCCCGGGCTCCTCGCCCTCGGCCACCGGCGGCCGGTCGTCGGAAGCGGGCCCGGCGAACTGCGTGGCCCGCTTGGCCTCCTCGTCGAAGGCGTACCGCAGCGGGTTGGACAGCACGGCGACGGTCGCCAGCGGGATCGACGCCGACGGCACGCCGGCGACGTGGACCGTCCCGTCGGTGATCTCCAGGTCGCGCGGGTCGGCCTCCAGTGCCTCCGCCGCGATCCGCAGCGCCTTCTCCCTGACCTTCCGGCAGGCGAGCGCGATCGCGTTGCCGCTCATCACGGCCGCCCGTGAGGCGAAGGTCCCCACGGCGTACCCGAAGCGGCGGGTGTCGCCGGTGACCACCGACACCTTCTCGATCGGCACGCCGAGCTCGGTGGCGGCGATCTGCGCGAACACCGTCTCGTGCCCCTGCCCCTGGGAGGTGAGGCCGGTCGAGACGTGCACCCGGCCGTCGGAGGTGATCTGCACGTGCCCGCCCTCGTACGGGCCGACGCCGGTGCCCTCGACGTAGCAGCCGACGCCGATGCCGATCCTGCGCCCCTCGGCCGCCGCGCGGGCCTTCTCCTCGGCGAAGGAGTCCCAGCCGATCAGCTCCTTGAGCATGCGCAGCGCCTCGGGGTAGTCGCCGCTGTCGTAGATCAGCGGACGCCCGTCCTGGAACGTCAGGCCCTGGTCGTAGGGGAACTCGTCCGGCTGGATGAAGTTCGCCGCGCGGACCTGCGTGCGGTCCCTCCCGAGGTACGCGGCGATCTTGTCCATCGTCCGCTCCATGCAGAACACGCCCTGCGGGCGGCCCGCGCCCCGGTAGGGCGTGACCTGCACGGTGTTGGTGTAGATCGAGGAGAACTCGACCCGGTAGGCCCCCACCTTGTACGGCCCGAGCAGCTGGGTCGAGGTGATGATCGGCACGATGATCCCGTACGGCGTGTAGGCGCCGTGGTCGTGCAGGATCTCCACCTCCAGGCCGAGGACGCGCCCGTCGTCGTCGAACCCGACCCGCACGTGCTGGACCTGGCCGCGCTCGTGCGACGACGAGACGAAGTGCTCGCGCCGGTCCTCGGTCCACTTCACCTCGCGGTGCAGCAGCCGGGCCGCCCACGGCACGAGGATCTCCTCGGGCCACGGGTGCACGATCTTGACGCCGAAGCCGCCGCCGACGTCCGGCGCGATGACCTCCACCTTGGGCAGCGGCAGCCCGAGCTTGGCCGCGATCGCCATCCGCACGCTCGTGGAGGTCTGCGTGGAGGAGTAGACGCGCAGCGAGCCGTCGTCGGCGTCCCACCGCGCGTACACGCCCTTCCCCTCCAAGGGGGTGCACGCGCTGCGCTCGACGTCGAGGCGGAACTCCAGCCGGTGCGGGGCCGCCTCGACCGCCTCCCGCGCCGTCACGCCGCCGTGGCCCGGCACCTCCTGGACGAGGTGCGCGCCGACGTTGCCCGGCACGTCCTCGTGCACGAGGTGGACACCGCGCACGGCCTCCTCGATGCCCACCACCGGCTTGAGGATCTCGTAGTCGACCCGGATCAGCGCGCAGGCGTCCTCGGCGAGGTAGCGGTCGCGGGCGACGACCATGACGACCGGCTCCCCGACGTGCCGGACGATCTCCCGGGCCAGCGGGTACGCCGTACGGCCGTGCGTGAGCGCGGGGTGCGGGATCAGCAGCGGCAGCGGCTCGGCCAGCGCCCCCGGCAGGTCCTCCCAGGTGTAGATCGCGACCAGGCCCTCCACGTCGAGGGCGGCCGACACGTCGACGTCGAGGATCCGCGCGTGGGCGTGCGGCGACCTGACGAAGGCGGCGGCCAGCGCGCCCGCGCCGAGGTCGTCGAGGTAGCGGCCCTGACCGGTGATGAGCCGGCCGTCCTCACGCCGCCGGACCGGCTCGCCGAACAGCCTGGTCGTCACCGGTCCTCCTCCGCCTGCAGCTCGGCCGCCCGGTGGACGGCTTTGAGGATGTTCTGGTAGCCGGTGCACCGGCACAGGTTGCCCGCCACGGCCTCCAGCGCCTCCTCCTCGGACGGGGCGGGGTTGTCCCGCAGGAACGCGGTGACGGTGCACAGGAAGCCCGGCGTGCAGAACCCGCACTGCAGGGCGTGGCACTCGGTGAAGGCCCGCTGGACCGGCGACGGTTCGCCGTCGTCGCGGGCCAGGCCCTCCACCGTCGTGATCTCGTGGCCGTCCGCCGTGACGGCGAACGTGAGGCACGAACGGACCGGCTCGCCGTCCAGCAGCACCGTGCAGGCGCCGCAGACGCCGTGCTCGCAGCCCACGTGGGTGCCGGTGAGGCCGAGGTCGTGGCGCAGGCAGTCGGACAGCAGCCGCCGCCCGGGCACCTCCGCCTCACGCAGGACCCCGTTGACCGTCAGCGTCACCCGATGGCGCGTCTCGTTCACGCTTCCTCCCCGTGGGCCGCCGCGGCGGCGTCCCGCAGCGCCCGTACGGCGAGCACCCCGGTGAGGTGCCGCCGGTAGTCCGCCGTCGCGTGGATGTCGCCCTCCGGCTCGACGCGGTCCCGTACGGCGGCCGCCGCGGCCTCCCAGCCGGCCGACGCGGCGGGTCGCGGGCCGCAGGCCGCGGTCACGTCCACGACCACCGGGACGGGTCCAACGCTCACGCAGGCGACGCGGGCGGCGGCGATCCGGAGGTCCTCGTCCACGGTGACGGCGGCGGCGACCCCGGCCACCGCGTAGTCGCCGTGCCGCCGGGCCACCTCGTGGAAGGCCGTGCCCGACCGGGCGGGCAGCGCCGGGAAGAACGCCGACACGGCCAGCTCGCCCGGCCGCAGCGCCGACTCCATGGGACCGGTGAAGAACTCCGCGGCCGGCACCTCCCGCTCCCCGCCCCGGCTCGCCAGCCGTACGGACCCGCCGAGCAGGGCGAGGACGGCCGGCATCTCGGCGGAGGGGTCGGCGTGCACCAGGCTGCCCACCACCGTGCCGCGGTTGCGGATCACGGGATGGGCGACCAGCCGCAGCGCCTGGCGCAGCAGCGGCAGCGCGGCGGCGGCCTCCGGCGAGCGTTCCACGGCGGCGTGCCGGGCCAGGGCCCCGACGCGTACGCCGGGCGGGCCGGCCTCGATCCCGTCGAGGCCGGGCACGCGGTTCACGTCGACGATGTGGGCGGGCGCGGCCAGCCGCATGTTGAGCAGCGGGATCAGGCTCTGGCCGCCCGCCAGCACCTTCCCGTCCGGCCCGGCCTCGGCGAGGACGTCCAGCGCCTCGCCGAGGGTGGCCGGGCCGTGGTAGTCGAACGGGGGCGGCTTCACAGTGCCCGCACCCGCGGCTCCCGCCGCTCGGACCTCACCGGCGGCTCCCGCCGCTCAGACGGCGGGGTCGCGTTCGAACCCGATCTCCCCACCCGAGACCTCCTTCGCTGGTCTGCGCGCGATGGCGCGCAGCAGGTGATAGCCGGCGAGCACCACGATCGTCCCAAGCGCGATGCCGGCGAGCGAGAAGTCGCCGGTGATCTGGTGGGTGACCGGGCCGATCGCGAGGATGATCCCCGCGCCGATCGGCACCATGTTCACCGGGTCGGCGAAGTCCACCCGGTTCTCCACCCAGATCTTCGCGCCGAGCAGACCGATCATGCCGTACAGGATGACCGTGACGCCGCCGAGCACGCCGCCGGGCGTGGCGGCGATCAGCGCGCCGAACTTGGGGCACAGGCCGAACAGGATCGCGATGACCGCGGCGATGTAGTAGGCGGCCGTCGAGTAGACCCGCGTGGCCGCCATGACGCCGATGTTCTCGGCGTACGTCGTGGTGGGCGAGCCGCCGACCGCGGTCGCGACCGCGGTGCCGACGCCGTCGGCGATGACGGCCCTGCCCATCTGGGGGTCGACGTCGGCGCCGGTCATCTGGCCCACCGCCTTGACGTGGCCGACGTTCTCCGCGATCAGGGCGATCACGGCGGGCAGTACGACCAGCACGGCCGACGCCTGGAACGACGGCGCGTGGAAGTGCGGCAGCCCGATCCAGTCGGCGTCGGCGACGGCCTGGAAGCTTACCCGGGGGTGCGTGTCGATCTTCCCGGTGCCCGCGTTGTAGGCGGTGATGTTCCCCAGGACCTTGTCGGCGAGCCAGGACAGGACGAACCCGAAGACGAGCCCGAGCAGCACGCCGATCCGGCCGAGGAAACCGCGGAACAGCACGATGAACACGAACGTCGCGACCATCGTGATCAGCGCGATCCACGGGTCCTGCGGCCAGTAGACGTCGGCCACGACGTACGCCAGGCCGAAGCCGATCAGCATGACCACCGCGCCGGTCACGACCGGAGGGAAGACGCGGTGGATGATCTGCACGCCGAGCACGTGGATCGCCACACCGCACAGGGCGAGCACCAGGCCGGCGACGAGGATCGCGCCTGTCACGACCTGGTCGGCCGCCGGGGTGTCGCCGCCGAACGCCGCCCGCACGGCCACCACGCCGCCGACGAACGACGCCGACGTGCCCAGGTAGCTGGGGATCCGCCCCTGGGTGAACAGCAGGAACAGGATCGTCGCGACGCCCGACATCATCACGGCCGTGTTCGGGTCCAGCCCCATGACGAGGGGGAACACGAAGGTCGCGCCGAACATGGCGATCACGTGCTGGGCGCCGATGCCGACCATGCGCGGCCAGCTCAGCCTCTCGTCGGGTTTGACGACGTCCCCGGGCGCCAGCCCTCTCCCGTCGCCGTGCACTGTCCATCTGAAAGCCATTTACGCCCCTCTTGCTACTGGGCCGTGGGCCGGTCGGCCACCCCGCAGGCGTCCCTCCGCGGCGCTTCTAGACCGTTTGGGGCACTTTAGGACTGGCGTGCGCAACAGACATTGGCATGATCTGCCAAACCCACGGACTCCGGGGCGTCACACCACGCGGATCGTGTACCCGTCTCCGGTGACGACCTGGCCCGCCCGGATTTTGCAGGCCTTGCGCAGCTCCACGCGTCCGTCGACGCGCACCCGGCCCTCGGCGACGAGGTGCTTGGCGGCGCCGCCGCTGTCGGCGATCTGGCAGAACTTGAGGAGATCGCAGAGCGGGATGTGGTCGCCGTCCAGCTCGAAGGTGATGGCAGGGGCCTTCGCATCGTTCACGCCGCCAGCTTAGGCAGTCGCGACGACGACAACGCGGCGAGGCGCCGCCTGGGCGACCGCAGTAGGCAAGAGATCTAAGGGGCACGACCTAGATACCCCGCATGCGCAGCACGTGCAGGGCGAGGGTGAGGTTGAGCCGCAGGTGCGCGTCCTCGGTGAAGTTGCCCAGCATGCGCTCCAGCTTCCCGATCCGGTAGCGCAGCGTGTTGTAGTGGAAGTGCAGCCGGCGCGCGGTCTCGGCGACGTTGAGGTTGGTCTCCAGCAACGCCTGCAGGGTGCGCCGCAGGTCGGCGTTCTCGGCGTCGTCGTCCCCCGCCAGCGGGCCCAGGGTCTCCCGGACGAAGGCGTGCAGCTCGTCGGTGTCGTTCACCAGCGAGAGCAGCCGGTAGACCCCCAGCTCGTCGAAGTGGGCGACCGCGCCCGCCCCATGGAGCTGGCGGCCCACCCTGGCGGCCTTCAGCGCCTGGCCGTACGCGCCGGGCAGGGCGTCCACGCCGGAGGCGACCCGGCTGAGGCCGGTGGAGAACGTGCCGTCGGAGACGGCGGCGAGCGCGTCCCTGGCCACCCTGGCCGGATCGGCGGCCGCCCCGACGATCGCCACGACCTCGTGGGAGAAGCCGGCGACCGCGCCGCGCGGGTCGTGCTTGCGCACCGACGCCTGCCACGCCGCCAGCATGCGGTCCTGAAGCGGCCGTTCCTCGGCGTCGGGGTCGATCTCGGCGACCAGCACGCTCACCGGGCGCTCCAGGTCCCAGCCGAACGCCTGGGCGCGCTCGGCCACCCGCAGCCCGCCCCTGCCGGTGAGCACGTCCCGCAGGAAGTCCGCGCGGTACTTGCTCTCGACGGCGGTGACCGCCTCCTGCTTGGTGATCACCAGCGCGGCGACGGTCGCGGCGCGCTCCAGGATCCCGATGTCGCTGGGAGTCAGCGTGCCGTGGGCGCTGTAGGCCGCGATCCTCCCGTGGTGGTGCCCGCCCGCGACGATCGGGACGGCGGCATGGTGCCCGTCGCCGCCGGCGGGCGGGGCGGCCGGCGTCCGCGCGAGGGCCGCGTTGATCTCCCGCAGCCGGGCCACCTGCGCGGGCTCCCCCGCGGTGGCGAGGAAGTGGCCTGCGGCGTCGGCCGCCCCCACGGCCACCTGCAGCAGCCCGGCCACCTCCGCCGTGACCTCACGCATCCCGCCCCCCGCGAGCACGATCTGCACGAGCGCCCGGTGCGCCTCCTCCGTGCGGGCGAGGATCGCCGCCTGCCGGTTGAGGATGTCGGTGAGCACCTGGTTGAGGATGTCGTCGAAGCCGACGTCGTTGGGCAGCAGGATGAGCGGGAAGCCCAGCCGGTCGGCCTGCTCGACCATCTCCCCCGGGAGCTCGTCCAGATAGCGGCCGAGCTTGATCGCCAGAGCGGCCAGGCCGCGCTCGTCCAGGTCGGCCACGAGCCGGTCGAGCGACTGCGGCGTGTTGCGCAGCGGGTAGCCCGTGGTGAGCAGCAGCTCATGCGGCTTCACCCAGGCGAGGATGTCGGGCACCTCCATCACGTTGAGGCGCTGCACGATGCGGTCGAGGCCGCCCCGACCGGCGATCAGGCGGGCGTCCGCCAGCGTCGAGACTCCGAGCACCTCCCCCACCGACACGCCGTGGAGGATCGTTCCGGTGCTCGCCAGGCGCATCGCGGGCGGGGCCGGGTCGTTCTGCAATGCCGTCTCCGGTCCTGCTTGCCGAAGGGGGTCCCGACGTCCTCGGGTCACCGCTCCTTCTCGTTGGTCGCTCACCGCTCCTCGTTCGCTACGCGGGCCGCTCGTACCTCGCGGACCACTCCGCTCACTGCGTCGGGCTCGGTCCGGGGACGTCTCACGCCGATTGTGCCCGAGCACCGGTCCTGTCAGGAAGAGCCAAGCATTCGGCCGACTGTTGGCATCTTTCTCCGTACGGAGGGGGGAGACCGGGCTTTAGCGTCGGCAACGACTGGCTTCGGGAGGTCCGGTGAGTGTTGGCACGCGCCCGAGAGCGCGGGCGGCGGCGCCCGCGTCCCGCCCCCCGGCGGCCCCCGCCTACGTGAGCGGCGCCGCGAGTACGGCCGTACGGCCCGCGCTCGAGGCGCCCCGCCGTCCGGCCCGGGTGCTCGCGGCCTTTCCCCTCGCGCTCTACCTGGAGATCAGGAGCGAGACCGAGCCGCACGTCGTCGCCGTGGTGACGGGCGAGGCGACCCGCCTGCCCAACGCCGTGGTGCTCGCCGGGCCCGTCGAAGGGGTGTCGGCGGGCGACGACGCCTGGGTCGGGGAGGGCTCCGTCGAGGTCGGCGGCCTGTCGATCCGCGTGCGCCGCTGGTGGGACCCCGCTCCCCCGCTCGCCCCCGCCGACCCCGTACGGCTCGCGGCCGCGCCCGGACTGCTCGGCCGCGCCCGCGCGGCCTCGCCCCGGCGGCCGGGGCTGGACCCGGGCGGCGCCCCGGCGCTGCTGGAGCACGGCTGCCTGGCGGGTTCGCTGCTGGACAGCATCACCGCGGCCGAGCGGCTGATCGGCCTCGGCCCGGGGCTGACCCCGAGCGGCGACGACATGATCGCCGGCCTGCTGGTCGCGCTGCGGCATCTCGGCGCGGCGGCGGACGTGCCGCGCGCCGTCTGGCTCGCGGACTGGCTGGCCGCCGCCGTCACCTACGACGCCCGCACCCGGACCACCCCTGTCTCGGCCACCCTGCTGCACTGCGCCGCGAGGGGCGAGGCGAGCCCGGAGGTCACCGGGGTGCTGCGCGGCGTGGCCGGGCACCAGCCGCTCGATCCGGCCGTGCACCGCCTGCTCCGCCTCGGCCACACCTCGGGCGCCGACCTGGCGTGGGGCGTGCAGATCGGCCTGTCCGCCGTACTCGCCCTTCGGGAGGGCCGGTGAACGACCTGGTCGAGGTACGCCCCGGGGTCTACCGCGACTCCGTGACGCTGATGCGGGTGAGCCGGGCCCTCACCGGACAGCCCGGAGTGACCGTCGCCGTCGTCGCGATGGCCACGGAGCTCAACACGGCTCTCGCCCACGATCTCGGCTTCGCGGTGCCGCCCGCGACGCCCGGCGACCTGCTGGTGGCGGTGCGGGCCTCCTCCCCCGCGGAGCTGGAGGACGCCGCCGCCGAACTGGAACGACAGCTCGCCGCACGGGCACCGGCGAGCGGGACGCGGGACGAGGCGCCGCCGCGCACCACCCGGTCGGCGGCGCGGGCCTTCGAGGCGACGCTGGCGCTGGTGAGCGTGCCGGGCGAGCACGCCTTCGCCGAGGCGCTCGACGCCGTGGAGGCCGGGCTCTCCGTAATGATCTTCAGTGACAACGTGCCGGTGGAGCAGGAAATCCTGCTCAAGGACCGGGCGCGGGCCAAGGGTGTGCTCGTGATGGGGCCCGACTGCGGCACCGCGGTCGTCGGCGGGGCCGGCCTGGGCTTCGCCAACGTCCTGCGCCCCGGGCCGGTGGGCGTCGTGGCCGCCTCGGGAACGGGCGCGCAGCAGGTGACGAGCCTGCTCGACCTCGCCGGCGTCGGCGTGTCCCACGTGCTCGGCGTGGGCGGCAGGGACCTGTCCGCCGAGGTGGGCGGGCGCTCGGCGGTGCAGGCTCTGCGCGCGCTCGACGAGGACCCGGCGACCGAGCTGATCGTGCTGGTCTCCAAGCCTCCCGCCCCCGAGGTGGCCCGCGCCGTACGGGACCTCGACCTGGCGACGCCGGTCGTCGCCGCGCTGCTCGGGCCGGGGCAGGACGACCTGACCACCGCCGCGGAGAAGGTGCTGCGCGCCCTCGGCCGCGACGTGCCCGAGTGGCCCTCCTGGCCCGCCCCCGTCACCCCGGCGGCCCGGCCCCCCGCGCCGCACGGCGCGGACGCGGCGGGCGACGGCGTGGCGGCGCGGCGCGGGCCTCTGCGGGGGCTCTACGCCGGCGGCACACTGTGCGCGGAAGCCGCCCTGGTCGCGGGCGACGGCGAGTTCACCGACTTCGGCGACGACTCCTACACCCGGGGCCGGGCCCATCCGATGATCGACCCGGCGCTGCGTCTGGAGGCGCTGCGCGGCGTCGCCTCCGGCGTCGTGCTGATGGACGTCGTGCTCGGGCACGGCGCCGATCCCGACCCGTCCTCCTGGCTCGCGCCCGCCGTGCGCGAGGCCGTGGCCAGGGGCGTGGACGTGGTCGTGGCCCTCGTCGGCACCGACGGCGACCCGCAGGGGCTGCGTGCCCAGGCCGCCCGGCTCAACGAGGCCGGGGCGGTGGTCTTCACCTCCAACGCCGCGGCCGCCCGGCACGCCCGCCTCCTGGCGGGCGGGTGACGGGCGTGGCCGCGCCGACCATGATCGGAGCCCGATGACCCTCTCCATGCTGTACGGCGAGCCGCGGGTGGTCACCGTGGGGGCGCAGGTTCTGGGCGAGGCGCTGGAGCGGCAGGCCGTGCCGCGGTGTGAGGTCGACTGGCGGCCGCCGCTGCCGGGCACCTCCGCGGCCCTCGCCCGGGTGCTCGCCGACCCCCGCCGCGAGGGCGCCAACGCCACCGCCGTCGGCAGGATGCTGTCGGCGCGGCCGATGCTGACCGGCGTGCGTCCGGCACGTGCGGTCCTGGGCCTGCTGGCCGGGGAGTTCTTCCACGCCGGCCCGCCAATCACCTGGGAGCGCGCCTCCGGCCCGATGCGCGGGGCGCTCACCGGGGCGATGCTGTTCGAGGGCCTGGCCGCCACTCCCGAGGAGGCGGAGGACCGCCTGGCCTCCGGCGCGGGGATCAGCCTCGACCCCTGTCACCACCACCGCACGGTCGGCCCCATGGCGGGCGTCGTCAGCCCGTCGATGTGGATGCTGGAGGTGACCGACGCCGAGCACGGCGGCACGGCGTACTGCTCGCTGAACGAGGGGCTGGGCAAGGTCCTGCGCTACGGCGCGTACGGACCCGAGGTCATCGGGCGGCTGCGCTGGATGGGCGAGGTGCTCGGGCCGGTGCTGGCGGCGGCGCTGGAGCGCTGCGGCCCGCTCGACCTGCGCACGCTCATCGCCCAGGCGCTGCAGATGGGCGACGAGCTGCACAATCGCAACCGCGCGGCGACGTCCCTGCTGGTGCGCGAGATCGCGCCCGCGATCGTGGAGGCCGCTCCGGACCGCGCGGCCGAGGTGCTGCGTTTCATCAATGGAAATGATCATTTCTTCCTGAACGCGGGAATGGCGGCGGCGAAAGTCAGTGCCGACGCGGCCCGCGGCGTACCCGGATCGAGCCTGGTCGTGGCCATGGCGCGCAATGGAACGGATTTCGGAATACAGGTGTCGGGCCTCGGCGACCGGTGGTTCACCGGCCCTGCCGGGGTGCCCGACGGCCTGTACCTCGGGGGGTACGGCCCGGACGACGCCAATCCCGACATCGGCGACTCCACGATCACCGAGACGGCGGGCCTGGGCGGCTTCGCGATGGCGGCGGCCCCCGCGATCGTCCGGTTCGTCGGCGGCGAGGTGTCCGACGCCGTCGCGGCCACGACCTCGATGTACGAGATCACCATGGCCGAGCACCCGGCGTACCAGATTCCCGGGCTGGGCTTCCGCGGCACGCCCGCCGGCATCGACGTGGCGCTCGTGGCCAGAACCGGTTCGCTGCCCGTCGTCAACACCGGAATCGCCGGCAGGATCGCGGGAACCGGGCAGGTGGGAGCGGGTCTGGTGAGCCCGCCGGCCGAGGCCTTCACGGCCGCTCTCGACGCGCTGGCGGACGCGTGAATTCCCTTTGACCGTCATCAGACCGTAATATCGTCGTCAACCTCAGATATCCGATGCAATTCGCACGGTCCGTTCGGGGGATCTTGCGGATCGAGCGTGAATTGGGGACCTTATCTATGACGACGGATCGCCTGCTCGGTATGGTCCCCCCTATGCCAGAGGGTCAGGGACCTGTGGGCCGAGTCCCCTCCGGGGGCGTGCCCGAAGGGCAGGGACGTCTCGTCGGCCGGCGCTACCGGCTGCTGTCCCCGGTGGGCCGCGGCGGCATGGGGATGGTCTGGCACGCCCACGACGTGCTGCTGGACCGGGACGTCGCGGTCAAGGAGCTGCTCCTGCCGTTCGGGCTCGACCCCGCCGGCGCGCAGACGGCGCATCGGCGGGTGCTGCGCGAGGCGCGCTCGGCCGCCCGGCTCAGCCATCCCGGCATCGTCACCGTCCACGACGTCGTGGAGGAGGACGGGCGGCCGTGGATCGTCATGGAGCTCGTCCGCGCCTGGTCCCTGGAGCAGGCCGTGCGGCAGAGCGGGCCGCTGCCGGTCGTGCAGGCCGCCGAGATCGGCATCCGGGTGCTCGACGCGCTGCGCCACGCCCACGCCGCCGGCATCCTCCACCGGGACGTGAAGCCCGGCAATGTGCTGCTCACCGCCGACCGCGTGGTGCTCACCGACTTCGGCATCGCCGCCATAGAGGGCGACGTCACGATCACGCAGACCGGGCTGCTGATGGGCTCGCCGGCGTACATCCCGCCGGAGCGCCTGCAGGGCCGCCCGATCACCCATGCCGCCGACCTGTGGTCCTTCGGCGCGACGCTGTACGCCGCCGTGGAGGGCCGCCCGCCGTACGAGGGACCGGACGCGGTCGCCGTGCTCGGCGCGGTGCTGACGCAGGAGCCCAACCGGCCTCGCCGGGCGGGGGCGCTGCTGCCGGTCATCGAGGGCCTGCTCCGCAAGAACCCGGCCGACCGCCTTCCGGCCGCGCAGGTCGCGGAGATGCTGGAGCGCGTGCTGCACAGCCACGGCGCCGGGCTGCCGGGCCGCGCGGGGACGCCGTCCTCGGTGCCGACGCCGCAGGACTCCACGCCCGCGGGCCTGCTTCCGCCGCTCGACATCCCCTCGGGGCCGCTGCCCTCGCGCATCATCGAGACGCCCTCGGGGCCGGTCCGCGTGCCGCTCACGGCGGAGAGCGTGCCCGGCGGCGCCGCGGCGCGCCCCGCCGGGTCCCACTCCGTGGACGCCCGGCCCGACGAGCCCGCGTACGAGCCTCCGGGGGCGTTCGGGCCCGTGGCCGCCTTCGGGCAGATGCCCTCCCCCGACATGGCCTTCGACCCGCTGTCGTCCCCCTCGGGGTCGACGCACGCGCCGGAACGGCCGAAGGAGGCCATGTGGCCGACGCCCACCTCGGGTGACATGCCCGGCGATCTGGGCGCGACCGCGCAGCCGCCGCACCGGCCGGGGCAGTACGCGTCCCCTGCCGCGCAGGCCTTCCCAGCACAGGCCTTCCCAGCACAGGGCGGCGCGGCGCAAACCGGTGCGGTGCAGGCCGGTGCGGTGCAGGCCGCCGGCTCCGAACCGGCCGCGGAGGCCACGGGCCCGCACCGGCCCGGGGTCGGGCGCAGGCGCAAGGAGCGGGCCGACGAGGTCCCCGGCTCCGACGGCCGGTCGAAGCTCCTCCTGGTCGTGGTCGGCGTGGCCGTGGTCGCGGTCATCGTCGCGATCGTGCTCGTGCTGCTGCCGAGCGGTCCGGACGACGACGAGACCGTGGCCGCCCGGCCGGACACCACGACGGCGGCGGCGACCTCCTCGGCCGGGACGAGCGACGCGCCGTCCGAGCGCCCGCTGTCGGCCGTACGCGTGCCCGAGGGCTACCGCCAGGTGACCGAGGGCGGCGTGTCGCTGGCGGTGCCGAAGGAGTGGTCCGCCACGGTCGAGGACGGGGCCGTCAGGCTCACGGGCCCGAAGGACAGCGGGCAGAGCATCACGATCAAGAGGATCCCGGACGGCGGCCTCACGGCGCTGCGGGCCGCCGAGCAGAACCTCGACATCAAGGACTTCACCGACTACACGCAGATCCAGCTGCGCCAGGTGGACTACCGCTACCCCGCGGCCGACTGGGAGTACACCTACACCAACACCAGCGAGGTCACCGTCCACGCGGTGATCCGGTATGTGGAGGCGACCGGCGGGCGCGCCTACGCGATCATGTTCGCCTCGCCCGACTTCGACTGGAACGAGTCCGCCGCACCGGTGCGGCAGGCCCTCTGGAGCACCTTCCGCCCCGCGTGACCCCGGCAGGGGTCACTTCGCGTCGGCGTAGCAGCTGACGGCAACCGCCTCCATCGGGAAGCGGACCGTGGTATCGCCGAACAGCAGCCGGGTCGCCTCCTCCGCCGCCTGCCCCACGGCCTCGCGGACCTCACCGGCCAGGCCGAGCGGGCAGTGCACCATCACCTCGTCGTGCTGGAAGAACACCAGCCTCGCCGCGTCGGGCAGGAGCCCCCGCAGCACCGCCAGGAGCGTCAGCGCCCACTCGGCCGCCGTGGCCTGCACGACGAAGTTGCGGGTGAACCTCCCCCGGTCCCTGGCCGCCCGGGCGCCCTCGGGACCCGCCACCAGGCGCCGCCACCGCTCGGACGGGGGCGGGCAGGTGCGGCCCAGCCACGAGCGCACCAGCCGCCCCTCCTCCCCCGCGCGGGCCGCGTCCTCCACGAACGCGTACGCCTTGGGGAACCGCTGCCGCATGACGGCAAGCAGCTTGGAGGCGTCGCCGCTGGTCCCCCCGTACATCGCGGACAGCATCGCGATCTTGGCCGACTCGCGGACCCCGCCGAACGCCTGGGCCAGCGCGGCGTACAGGTCGATCTCCCCGGCGGCCCGCGCGAGCCCCCGGTCGCCGGACAGCGCGGCCAGCACCCGGGGTTCGAGTTGTGCGGCGTCGGCCACCACGAGCGTGCAGCCGTCGTCGGCCACCACGACCCTGCGCATCACCTTGGGGATCTGCAGCGCCCCGCCGCCGCTGGTGGCCCACCTGCCGCTCACCACTCCGCCCACGACGTACTCGGGGCGGAAGCGGTGGCCGCTGACCCACTGCGCGGCCCAGGTCCAGCCGTGGAAGCTGTGCAGGCGGGCCAGCTCCTTGTACGCGAGCAACGGCGCGACGGCCGGGTGGTCGACCGTCTTCAGCACATGGGAGCGGGTGGACGGGATCTCGATCCCCGTGGTCTTGAACGCCCGGACGATCTGCTGCGGGGAGTCGGGGTTGACGAGGTGGCCGAAGGCGGCCGAAACCTCGTCGGCCAGCGCCTGGAGCTTCGCGGGCCGCATGCCGTGGGCGGGCCGGGGCCCGAGCACGTCGGTCAGCAGCGCGTCGTGGACGTCCTCCCGCCACGGCATGCCCTCGTGGGCCATCTCGGCGGCGACCAGCGCACCGGCCGACTCGGCGGCGACGAGCAGGCGGAACCGCCCCGGATCGGGCGTACGCGCGATCCGGCGGCGCTGGTCCTCGAACACCTCGGCGACCATGTCGGCCTCGGGGACGTCGTGCCCGGGGGCCGCGGGCTCGAACAGGCTCGCCTGCGTGCCGCCCGCCTGATGCCCCTCTGCGGCCTCGTGGGGGTCGTCGGGCACGGGGAGGCCGTGCAGGCGCGCGTAGGCCGCACGGACCTGCCTGGGCTCTCCGTAACGGCCGTCGGCAGCCAGCAGCAGTCCCTCGGTCAGCGCGACGTCGTGACAGCGCGACAGCCGTACGCCCGCGGACAGGAGCGCCGGGTAGACGCGGCGCGCGTCGGCCCACACCCAGCGGGGCCGTGCGGCGGCCTCCAGCGACCGCACGGCCACGGCGAGATCGGGCACCCTGATCGCGTGCCCCCCGTGCGCCTGCGGCCTCCACGGCGCCCCGGGCACCCCGAATTCACCGGCGCCCCCGGAGTCACCGGACTCCCCGAGGTCACCGCGTCCCCCGGAAGCAGGCCCCCCGAGATCACCGAGCCTCCCGAATTCACCGAGCTGCCCGAGATCGCCGAGCTGCCCGTGCTCTCCGAGGGGCCGGATCGTCCCGCCTCCTTCGGCGTCGGCCGCGACCACAACGTGCACTCCACCAGCGTGCCAGGCGTCACCGACAGTTCACCCGCCGGTCGGTCCCGCCGCCCGCCCCGTGGCCGGTCCCGCCGTCACGCCCCGTGGCCGGTCCCGCCGCCCGCCGTCCGCGAGGACGCCGTACGAGGTCAGAGCGGGATCTCGACCTCGTCCTCCAGCGGGGGCTCCTCCTCCTGCGGGAGGCAGCCGGTGGCGGCGAAGCAGCGCAGCCGGAGTGTGTCCCCGGTGACCGACAGGTGGAGGAAGCTCTTGAAGAAGGGCGGGGTGTCCCAGTCGGACAGTTCGGAGATGTACCGGTGGAAGACCCGGCCCACCGGCAGGCGGAACGGCATCGGCCAGCCGCCGAGCAGCCGGGCCGCCCACCTCACCCGCGCGCCAATCGGCGCTCCCGGCGTGGGCCGGGGCGGGGCGTTGCCGATCCGCCGGGACATCAGGGCCAGCCCCTCCTCCGGCGTGATGTACAGCCCGCGCAGCCGCAGCCTCCTGCTGTAGAGCAGGCTGTAGAACGACAGCGAGTCGCCGCGCAGCGGATAGCACTTGAAGTCGTCCTCGTGGACGCCGCCGGCGTCCACCCGGGGGATGGTGTGGGTCGCGTGCATGAACGCCCCGCCACCCCCGGACACGACGTACTGGATGAGCCTGCCCTCCGCCCGGACCGGGTAGCGCTGGTAGTTGTGCACGTCGCCGCCGATGGCCGCGACGTAGTTGTGCGCGGGGTCGCGGACCACCTCGTCCACCGTGCCGCCGCCCTCGATGGGACAGGGATGGTAGGCGTTGTTGACGTAGATCGGCTTGCCGGTGATCAGGATCTTCGGGCGGGGGCCGGCGGAGACCCGGCGCAGCCACTCGCCCTGCTCGCGGTCGAGCGTGCCCTTGATGCCGGTGTCGATGCCCACGAGCAGCAGGCGTCCGGTGTCGAGCACCCAGTACGGCCCCGGCAGCGCCGGGCCGGGGTCGGGCCGCATCTTCCTGGCCTCGGCGAGGGCGTCCTCGTCGATCGTCTCGGGCTTCTTCCACAGCAGCCCGCGCAGCCCGCCGGGCGACAACCGGAATCCCCTGCGCTCGGCGGACAGGGGGCGGGCGTCGCAGAAGACCCGCATGAAGCCGCCGAGCCCGTCGTACCAGTCGTGGTTGCCGGGCACGGCGAAGATCGGGGCCGGGTAGTCCTTGTACGCCCGGAAGAACTTGTCGCGGTACTCGTTGCCCGAGCCGGTCGGGTAGATCACGTCGCTCGCGATGACGGCGAACGAGGTGCCCTCGCCGAGTTTGAGCATCCCGGGCACCACCGCGTACTGCGAGGCGTCGCCCTCTCCGGTGTCGCCGAGCACCAGGAACGAGAACTCCTCGCCCAGGTCGAGGCGCACCCGGAAGTCCTCGTCGACGCCGCGCTCGCGCTGCGAGGCCACCCAGCGGCGGCGCACCTGCGGCGAGGGGTCGCCGAACAGCTGGGCGAGGACCTCGTTGCGCGAGCGCCACAGCGTCGCGGGGTTCAGCCAGCTGAAGGAGTTCCGGTCGGGCCGCAGCGCGTCGAAGGAGCCGATCTCCTGGCAGTCCCAGCCCGCTCCGGCCTGCGACACCCGTGACGAGACCTGCTTCCCCCGCGCGGCGGCCGCGCCCACATCGACCATGGGAACAATCTTGGCGTCTCTAGGGGATAAGCACACCCGGGTTGAGGATCCCGGCAGGGTCGAGCCGTTCCTTGATCCCCCGCAGGATCTCGCCGCCCAGGTCGCCGATCTCCGCGGCGTACGCCTCGCGGTGGTCGCGGCCGACGCCGTGGTGGTGTGAGATCGTGCCGCCCGCCTGCACGATCGCCTCGTTCGCGGCGCGCTTGGCCGCCGCCCACTGCGCGAGCGGGTCGGCGGTCTGCGCGGTCACCACGGTGAAGTACAGCGAGGCCCCCGTGGCGTAGACGTGGGAGATGTGGCACATGACCAGGGGCGAGCCCAGCGCGCCGAGCAGGGCGAGCCGTACGGCGTCGTACAGGCGCGGCAGGTTCGACCAGAAGCCGGCGGTCTCCAGCGTCTCCACGGTCGCCCCGGCGGCCAGCAGGGAGTCACGCAGGTAGGGCGCGGAGAACCGGCCCTGCGCCCACTTCTCCCCCGGCTCCGGCCCCAGGTGGACGCCGCCCGCCTCGGCCAGCACGGCGGCGGCCCGGTCCCGCCGGTGGGCCACGTCACCCGGGGCGCCCTCGAAGCCCGCCACCAGCAGGCAGCCGGAGTCGCGGCCGGCCGCGCCGAGATCGGCGGGCTTCGCCAGCCCGACCATGGTCTCGGTCTCGTCCGACAGCCGCAGCACCGTGGGAGGCGGGCCCTCCTGCGCGAGCCGCCGCACGGCCGCCGTCCCCGCCGCGAAGCTCCCGAACCGCCAGCCCTCGTACGCCCTGACGGCCGGGGTGCGGTGCACCCGCAGCCGCAGCGAGGTGATCACCCCGAGGGCGCCCTCGGAGCCCAGGAACACCTGGCGCAGGTCGGGGCCGGCGGCCGACCTGGGCGCGCGGCCGATCTCCAGCGTGCCCCGGGGCGTCGCGACGGTCAGACCGGCGACCATGTCGTCGAACCTGCCGTACCCGGCCGAGGCCTGCCCACTGGACCTGGCCGCCGCGAACCCGCCGAGCGTCGCGTACTCGTACGACTGGGGGAAGTGCCCGAGCGTCAGCCCGTGCCCCGCGAGCAGCTGCTCGGCCTGCGGCGCGCGCAGGCCCGGCTCCAGCTCCGCGACCATGGACACGGGGTCGACGGAGACGAGCCGGTTGAGCCTGGCCAGATCCAGCGCGACCACGCCCGCGAAGCCGGGCCGGGCCGCGACGAGCCCGCCGACCACCGAGGTGCCGCCGCCGAACGGCACCACGGCCACCCGGTGCTCCGCGCACAGGCGCAGCACGGCGGCCACCTCGTCGTGAGAGCCGGGGAGCACGACGGCGTCGGGCGCGTCCGAGGCGTCCCCCGCGCGCATGAGCAGCAGGTCGGGGGTGGACTTGCCCCGGGTGTGGCGGATGCGGGCGTCGTCGTCGGCTCGCACGTGCTCGTCCCCCACCACGGTGGCCAGCGCGGCCAGGACGGGCGGCGGCAGCGCCACGGGCGGCAGCCGCACCTCGCCGAACGTCGCCGCCGGCACGGCGGGCGCCCGGACGCCGAGGAGCTCGGCGAGCAGGTCACGCACCGGCGCGGGGAGCTCGGCGGCCTTGGCGGGATCGCCCCAGCCCGACCAGAGCATGGGTTCCGCCGAGGTGAGAGGGGTTTCCATGTCCGTGACGCCTCCAGGTAGGTTACTCAAGAGTAATCCCCAAGTAGTGGAGAGGGCATGAACTCCTCACTCAATGCCGCCAGGCGCCTCTGGGAGCTCGGTGAGGCGCGCACGGACGTCGTCGACGTGCTCGTGGTCGGCCTGGGGGCGACGGGGGCCGGAGCGGCGCTCGACGCCGCCTCACGCGGGCTGTCGGTGGCCGCCGTGGACGCTCACGACCTGGCGTTCGGCACCTCCCGGTGGAGCTCGAAGCTGATCCACGGCGGGCTGCGCTACCTCGCGAGCGGGCAGGTCGGCGTGGCCCGGGAGAGCGCGGTGGAGCGCGACGCCCTGCTGCGCTTCACCGCGCCCCATCTGGTCTCCGCCCACCCGTACCTGCTGCCGCTGACGCCGGCCGTCCCCCGGGCCCGGGCCGCGACCGTCATGGCGGGCTACCGCCTGGGCGACGCGCTGCGGGCCGCCGCGGGCACGCCGCGGCGGCTGCTGCCGGGTCCCTCCCGGCTGGGGGCGGAGCGGGCCCTCACGCTCGCCCCGGCCCTGCGCGTGGACGACCTGCGCGGGGCGCTGCTGTCGTGGGACGGCCGGGTGGTGGACGACGCCCGCCTGGTCGTCGCGCTGGCACGGACGGCCGCCGCCCACGGCGCGCGGATCCTCACCCGCTGCCGGGCGCTGACCCTGGCGGGGGACGGCGCCCGGGTGCGTGACGAGCTGACCGGCGAGGAGTTCGACATCCGGGCCCGCGCGGTGATCAACGCGACCGGAGTGTGGGCCGGTGGGCTGACGCCGTCGGTGGCGCTGCGCCCCTCACGGGGCACGCACCTCGTGCTGCGCCCCGGGGCGCTCGGCGCGCTGCGCGCGGGGCTGCACGTGCCGATCCCCGGCGAGCGCGCCCGCTTCGCGCTGGTGCTCCCCCAGGCCGACGGGCGCGTCTACGCCGGGCTGACCGACGAACCGCTGGACGGCCCGATCCCCGACGTCCCCGAGGCGCCCGAGAGCGACGTCGCGTTCCTGCTCGAGGTCCTCGGGACGGCACTGGACCGGCCGCTGTCCCGCGCGGACGTCGCCGGTGCCTTCGCCGGGCTGCGGCCCCTGGTCGACACGACCGACACGACCGACGCGGCCGGCGCGCGGGCCTCCGCCGGCGGGCCGACGGCCGACCTGTCCCGCCGCCACGCCGTACTGCGCTCGCCGGACGGCGTCGTGACGGTCGTGGGCGGGAAGCTCACCACCTACCGGCGGATGGCCGAGGACGCCGTCGACGCCGCGTGCCCCCTAGCGCGTGCGAGCCGTACGGCGCGGCTGCCCCTCGTGGGGGCCGGACCGGTGCGGCCGGGCACGCCCGGGCGGCTGGCCCGCAGGTACGGCTCGGAGGCCTGGGCGCTGCGCGAGCTGATGCGCGCGGACCCGGCGCTGGCCGAGCCGGTGGCGCTGGGGATCACCCGGGCCGAACTGGTGTGGGCCGTGCGTCACGAGGGCGCTTTGGACACCGCCGACCTGCTGGACCGGCGGACGAGGATCGGCCTGGTTCCCGAGGACCGGGCGGCGGCCCTCCCCGCCGCCGAAGCCGCCCTCGCCTACTCCTGACGCGCGGCCGCGTCCGCACCGCCGCTCGCCCTCGGCCTGAGTACGACGCCCTCGTGCCGCGGATTCGGACGGCCACGGCTGTATCCGGACAATTATGGATTTAATGGGGATTTACAGCCCTGCCTCCGCACCCACTTCCACAAGTCGCTAAGGTAAGTCTTACCTAAGAAACGCGAGAGAAGGACGGGACCGGATGGCCAACGGGTGCGAGCACCCCGCCGCCTGCCACTCGGGGGAGGCGCCGATCCTGGCGAGCGCGACCAAGAAGGGCCGTTTCTGGCTGCTCATCGAGCACGCGGGGCCCTGGGCCGCGGAGCTGGAGGAGTGCCGGCTGCCCGAGGATGTCCACCGGCTGGTCTCCCGCGCCAGGGCACTGGACATCCGGCCGCAGCTGATCCGCCGGCCCGGCCGCCGCGAGGCCCTCACCGGCCCCCTGCACGTCTACGTCGCCGCCGCCGCGGTGGACCACCCGTGGCTCGCGGAGGGCTTCCTGGAGCGCCCCGACGATCTTGACCTGGGCGCACTCGTGCACGGAGTGGTTCCGGAGTCCTGCATACTGGTGAACGAGCCGATGTACCTGGTCTGCACGCACGGCAGGCACAACGCGTGCTGTGCGCGCCTCGGACTCCCGCTGGCCCGGTTCCTGGACGAGAACCTGCCCGGCGAAGTGTGGGAAACCACACATGTCGGCGGCGATCGATACGCCGCCAACCTCGTATGCTTGCCACACGGGCTTTACTACGGCAGCATGTCTCAGGCTGCTGCGATCGCGGCGGCAAACGCGTACCGGCACGGCGAGGTCGTCCTCGACCGTTTCCGGGGACGCGCGGGTATCCCTGAGCCACTGCAGGCCGCCGAGCACTTCGTCCGGGCGCATACCGGCGAGATCTCGGTCGGCGGGGTGGCCGTGGAATCCTCCCGGTCGGTTGACGACACCACGATCTGCGTCGTGCGGCGCACGACGGAGCGTGGGACGTCGCGATTCCGGGTCGTGGTCGAACCCGCGGTGTTCACGGCACCGTGCGGAACGACTTGCGCCGACGGAATCCCGACCTACAGGTTGGCCGAACTGAGCGAGCTCACGCCGGTATTGACCTGAGGGCTCCTGCCCGGAGCCGGGAACACCACGGCCTATCCCGGCGTTGGCACAAGGGACGCCACAAGCGTCCAAAGCGGCACGAACACTGAAATACCTCTCACCAAAGGTGGTTTCTCATGTCTCAGGTACGTCGGCAGCTCGCCCGCCCGCGCCCCAGCTGGGGTTGGCAGGATGATGCCGCGTGCCGGGGAGAGGACCTGGTGCTGTTCTTCGGTCCTGACGGTGAGCGTCAGCCCGAGCGCGACATCCGGGAGCGCAAGGCCAAGGCCATCTGCGCCCAGTGTCCTGTGCGAGCGGAGTGCCTCGACTACGCGCTCTCCCGGCCGGAGAAGTACGGCACGTGGGGCGGCCTCAACGAGGACGAGCGCGCGTCCGAGCGTCGCCGCCGTATGCGCCGCGCTGCCAGCGCCGGCATCAGCGCCGTCGCCTGAGCGTTTTCCCCTTCCCCGACACGCGTCACCGCTGGGCGCCCCGCGTCCCGTCCCCCGAAGAGGACGGCGCACCCGGGGCGCCCTTCGTGTGCCTTCCGTCCCACCGCGACCACCTCGTCCCACCGCGTCCCACCGCGTCCCACCGCGGCCGGTGGGCACGGCACGCCGCGGTGGGACGGCGCCGTCCTACGGGCGACTTCTGCCCCGCATCTGTTTGTGGATGACCTTCCACTTGCGGGTCTCCTCGGCGCGCAGCCGGGCGTCGGTCCGGCGGGCCATCCAGGCGGCCTCGCGCTGCAGCCTGTTCCAGCTCTCCAGCCGCCGCTCGGGCAGCTCGCCCGACTCCACCGCGGCCAGCACGGCGCAGCCCGGCTCCTCATGGTGCCGGCAGTCGGAGAACCGGCAGCCCTCGGCCAGTTCCTCGATGTCGCCGAAGACCAGGCCGACGCCCTCGCTCATCTCGTACAGTCCGACCCGGCGGATGCCGGGGGTGTCGATGACGAGCCCGCCGCCGGGCAGCGGGATGAGCTGCCGGTGGACGGTCGTGTGCCTGCCCCGCCCGTCGGCGGCCCTGACCTGCTGGGTCTCCATGACCTCCGCGCCGGCGAGTGCGTTGACGAGCGTCGACTTGCCCGCGCCCGACGGTCCGAGGACCACGGCGGTCCCGGCGGCGCCGAGGTGGGCACGCACCAGCTCCACCCCGTCGCCGGTGAGTGAGCAGACCGGATGGACGTCGACGCCCGGCGCCGCCGCCTCGACGTCGGCGAGGAGATCGCCGAGTCCCTGTTCGAAGAGATCGGCCTTGGTGACGAGCACGACCGGACGGGCGCCGCTCTCCCAGGCGAGCGCCACGAGGCGCTCGATCCTGCCGAGATCGGCGAAATCCGTGGCGTGCATGGACGGCTCGGCCACGAAGACCACGTCGACGTTGGCGGCCAGGACCTGGCCCTGGCCGTCGCCCGACAGCCCTCCGCGCGAGTCGCGGCTCACCCCGCCCCGGACGAAGGCCGTACGGCGGGGCAGCACCTCGGCCAGTTCGTAGCGGCCTCCGTGGGATGAGGACAGGTCGAGCCGGTTGAGCGCGACCCAGTCCCCCACGCACGGAAGCGCGAGCGGGTCGGCCGCCGCGGCCCTGCGTACGCGGGCGCCGAACCGCGCCTGATGGGTTCCGTCGGCGGCGATGACCTCGGCGGCGCCCCGGTCGACCCGGGCCACACGCGCGGGAACGGCGCCGCCGGGCAGGTCGGGGAGCTGCTCCGCGAGCCCCTCGTGCCAGCCGAGAAGAGAAAGTTCGTTGAACACTGCTGGTGAACACCCTTCGGAAACCGGGCGTCCCAGCGAGAGGAGACTAGGCGGACACCCGGGAGTTGACGGACGGCATGGTCGTCAGAAAGACCCGCATAGTCCTCACCTCCCTGGTCCTAGGCCGCACAGATCGCGGCGATGGGGGGAACACTAGCAGCCCGTCAGCCGCTCCCCGCAACCGAATTAATCCGCTTCATCACACCGCAGGCGATTCGGCCGACCGCCCGGTACGGGAACGGCTCCCCGCCACCTGCGCGGGGAGCCGTCGCGGTCGATCCGGGTGATCAGGACAGGCCGGGCGCGGGGAACCGGCTCGTCAGCTCGGTGACCTCGCCGTGCACCCGCGCGATCACGTCCTCCGCGTCGCCCTTCGCCACTGCGGTGACGACCTCGTCCATCCACGCGCCGATCTGGCGCATCTCAGCCTCGCCCATCCCACGCGAGGTGACCGACGGCGTGCCGATGCGGATACCGGACGGGTCGAACGGCTTGCGCGGGTCGAAGGGCACGGTGTTGTAGTTGGTCTCCAGGCCCGCCCGGTCGAGCGCCTGCGCGGCCGGCTTGCCCCCGACGCCCTTGGACGTGAGGTCCATCAGGATCAGGTGGTTGTCGGTGCCGCCGGAGACCAGGTCGAACCCGCGGGCGAGCAGCTCGTCGGCGAGCGCCTTCGCGTTCTTCACGATCTGCGCGGCGTACGCCTTGAAGTCCGGCTGGGCGGCCTCGTGCAGGGCGACGGCGATGGCGGCGGTGGTGTGGTTGTGCGGGCCGCCCTGCAGGCCGGGGAACACGGCCTTGTCGAGCGCCTTGGCGACCTCGTCGGTGTTCGCCATGAGCATCGCGCCGCGCGGGCCGCGCAGGGTCTTGTGGGTGGTCGTGGAGATCACGTCCGCGTGCCCGACCGGCGAGGGGTGGGCGCCGCCGGCGACGAGGCCCGCGATGTGGGCGATGTCGGCCGCGAGCACCGCGCCGACCTCCTTGGCGATCTCGGCGAAGGCCGGGAAGTCGATCGTGCGCGGGATCGCGGTGCCGCCGCAGAAGATCAGCTTGGGCCGGTGCTCGAGCGCCAGCGCGCGCACCTCGTCCATGTCGATGCGGCCGGTGTCGCGGCGCACGCCGTACTTGACCGAGTTGAACCACTTGCCGGTGGCGGACACCGACCAGCCATGGGTGAGGTGGCCGCCGAACGGCAGGCCCATGCCGAGCACCGTGTCGCCCGGGTTCAGGAACGCCAGGTAGACGGCGAGGTTGGCGGGCGAGCCCGAGTAGGGCTGGACGTTGGCGTGGGCCACGCCGAAGACCGACTTGGCCCGCTCGATGGCCAGCGTCTCGATCTTGTCGATGACCTGCTGGCCCTCGTAGTAGCGCTTGCCCGGGTAGCCCTCGGAGTACTTGTTGGTGAGGACGGTCCCGGTCGCCTCCAGGACGGCCCTGGACACGTAGTTCTCGGACGCGATCAGCTTGACGGTGTCGGCCTGCCGCCGCTCCTCCGCCCTGATC
Organism: Microbispora sp. H10836; assembly: GCF_012999525.1. Taxonomy (NCBI): domain Bacteria; kingdom Bacillati; phylum Actinomycetota; class Actinomycetes; order Streptosporangiales; family Streptosporangiaceae; genus Microbispora; species Microbispora sp. H10836. The sequence continues at coordinate 340,845 of NZ_JABBWU010000002.1, read as the reverse complement.
AGCTCGGCGATCTCGGGATCGACGACGTTCAGCGAGTTCTCAGCCATGGCGCCTTCCTTCTCCACGTCGACTCTTCGGCGGCGACCCAGGCGCACGGCCTCCGCGAATTCGCTCCCCGGTGGTGCCCCACCTAGCGACGCGCCACAGGAGCACGTCAGCGCCAGTCGCGATGCCTCCAACCCTATCCGAGCGCGCCTCGCCGGTAAGCCGAGTGCGCCTCAGGCGTCAGATATCGACACATTCCGGAAGACACCCAGGCGGGGGATGTCGACGTCCACCGACTCCGCCTCCTCGGGCACGGACGTGTAGACCGCGTAGAACCGCATCTCCTCACCGGAGCGCACCGCCGTGACCCCGGAGCTGCACACGCACGCGCCGTCCTTCCAGGTCGGATAGAGGGGCTCCTTGCCCCCCGGCGTCGTCAGGCCGACCCGGGACACCGAGTAGTCGAGCGCACTCCTGCCGAAGTCGTCCATGAATATCCAGGCGTTCGGACCCCTGTTCGTGAGCGCCCACCTCAGCCGGACGTCGCCGTCGCGCAGCCGGACCGCTTCGGTGATCTGGACCCGCATCGGATTCTTATCGATCTCCATGTCACGGGTGGTCGCGGGCGTGCCCGGAAGGTTGCCCTTCGACTCCCACGGCCGGACGATGACCAGCGCCGTCGCCGCGGCGGCCAGGGCGAGCACCGCCGCCGCGAGGTACGGCCACCGGTGCCGCCCGCGCCGGCTCTGCGGAACGGGGGCCGCGAGCGTGGCGGACGGAGCGACCACCGGGGTCCAGGTGTCCCCGACCACCCGGGTGGCCGTCTCGATCCCGGCGCTCTCCCGGCCGAGCAGCGCGTCGAGGAGCCCCTGGGCGGTGGGGCGGCGGGCGGGGTCCTTGTCCAGCGCCCGCTCCACCAGCGGGCGCAGGCGCTCGTCGAGGCCGTCGAGCCGCGGCGGCCGGGACACCACGCGGAAGAGCACCTCGGTCGGGGTGCCGCTGCCGAAGGGCGGGCTGCCGGTGCCGGCGCAGGCGATCACGCATCCCCAGGCGAAGACGTCGGCCGCCGCGGTGATCGGTTCGCCGTTCGCCTGCTCCGGGGCCATGTATGCGGGGGTGCCCACGACGGAACCCGTCCGGGTGGCGTCGGCGTCGGCCAGCCGGGCGATGCCGAAATCGATCACTTTGGGCCCGAGCACGCCGAGCAGGATGTTCGACGGCTTCAGATCCCGGTGCACGACGCCGGCCGCGTGGATGGCGACCAGGGCGGCGGCCGTCGCGACGGCCAGGGCCTGCAGGCTTCCGCCGGTGAGCGGCCCCTGATCCCTGATCAGCGAGCCGAGGTCGGGCCCTTCCACGTATTCGGTGACCAGATACGCCTGGTCACCGTCCAGTCCGGAGTCGAGCACGGCCGCGGTGCAGAACGGAGCGACCCGTTGGGCGGCCTGCGCCTCCTGGGCGAACCTCCGCCGGAACTCCGGCCCGGCCGCCAGTTCCGGGCGCATGATCTTGACGGCCACCGGCCGGCCCGACGGATCACGCGCGAGATGGACGATTCCCATCCCGCCCTCACCGAGCCGCCGTAGCAGTGTGTAACCCCCGATCGAGGGCCGCGGCGACGCCGGGGACGTCGACGCGTCGTCAGTGGGAGGAATCGGCGTCGTCACCTGCCTAATGGTGGCGGATAGATCAGTCTTTCGCGTCGAATTCCCGGACTGTACGGACTACGGCGGCGGTCCGGTCAGCCGTCATAGATCGGAACGTCGGCGAAGAGCCCGAACCCGGGGACGTCGACCCCGATCGTCTCCAGGTCCTGCGGTACGCCGGTGTACGTGGCCCAGAGAGGGAGCACGTCACCCGGATGCAGCCACTGGGCCGGAAGGGCGACGCACACGCAGCGGTCGTCCTTGCGCGCGGGCAGGAACTTCGACCCGCTGGGCGGGTCCACGAGGCCCGCGCCGGACAGTTCGTCGCCGAACAGGTCCCTCGGCCACCACGATCCTTCGCTGCCGGTCATCGTGACCGTCCACTGGACGGTCACCGAGGTCCCGCGGCGCTTCACGGCGTCGACCGTGACGTGGAGCGGATGCCCGTTGACCTTGATGTCCCTGGACGCCAGCGGGCCTTTCGGCGGCGTCGTCCCGCCGCCGAAAGGACGCAGTGCGAAGATCAGGACCGCGGCGGCCACCGCGAGCGCCCCGCAGACCGCCGCCACCGGCGCCCAGCGGCGGCCGCCCCGCCTGTCCGTGCCGGCTTCCGTGCCGGCTTCCGTGCCGCCCGCCTTCGCGCCGTCCCCCGCGGCGCCCGCACGGCGGGTCGTCTCGGCGGGGGTCGCCCAGATGTCGCTGACGATCCTCGTGGCGGCCTCGACCGCCACCTCCTCCCGGCCGAGCAGCCGGTCGAGGAGCCGCTGGGCGCTCGGCCGCCGGCCGGGGTCCTTGTCCAGCGCCTGCTCGACCAGGGGCCGCAGGCGCTCGTCGAGCCCGGTCAGGTACGGCACGTGGTGCGCGACCCGGTAGAGGACCTCGGGCGCGGCGCCGCCGCCGAACGGCGGCCTGCCGGTCGCGGCGTACGCGATCACGCAGCCCCAGGCGAAGACGTCGGCCGCGGAGGTCACCGGCTCCCCGCGCGCCTGTTCCGGGGACATGTAACTGGGCGTCCCGATCACGGTCCCGGTCCGCTCGGCCAGCGTGTCGGCGAGCTGGGCCACGCCGAAGTCGATCACCCGGGGGCCGAGGGGCGAGAGCAGGATGTTGGACGGCTTGAGGTCGCGGTGCACGATCCCCGCCCCGTGGATGGCGGCGAGGGCGGTCGCGACGCCGACGGCGAGCGCGTCGAGGTTGGAACCGGACAGCGGGCCCTGCGCGTCGATGACCGACGACAGGTCCGGGCCGTCGACGTACTCGGTGACGAGGTAGTGCCGGTCGCCGTCCCGCCCGGCGTCGAGGAGCGGCGCGGTGCAGAACCTGGCGACCCGCTGGGCGGCCTCCGCCTCCTTGCGGAACCGGGCCCGGAACTCCTCCTGGGTGGCCAGCTCCGATCGCATGACCTTGAGGGCCACCTGGCGGCCCCGCGGGTCCCTGGCGAGATAGACGATGCCCATGCCGCCCTCCCCCAGGCGGCGTACGGGGACATAGGGGCCGATCGTGCGCCGGTGGGTCGCTGTGGGGTCGCCGGCGGAAGGCTGCGCGTCCATCGACGCCATCCTTCCACCGCTGTCGGTATGGATCAGCCTTTACCGGATTTGCGGTGATGGTGCTCGTCCCTGCTGGCACCGCCGAGCGGCCACAGCCGGTCCACCTCCGCGTTCAGGGTCGCCCCGATGAGCACGGCGAGCGCGGTGATGTAGAGCCACAGCAGCACGGCGATCGGCGCCGCGAGCGAGCCGTAGATCGACAGCGGGGTGAACCAGGCCGCCAGCACCTCGCGCAGGAACGCGGCGCACACGATCCAGATCACCAGCGCCAGCACCGACCCCGGGGTCTCGCGCCACCAGCGCGTCCGGTGCGGCACGCTCACGTGGTACAGCACGGTGAGCACCAGCACCGAGCCGATGACGACCACGGGCCAGTAGAGGACGTTCACGAGCACGGCGTATCTGGGCAGGGCGTTGGACATCAGGGTGGGCCCGATGACCAGGACCGGCATGACGACCAGCCCGATCAGCAGCGCGGCGAGGTAGAGGAAGAACGACAGCACCCGGGTGCGGATGATCCCCCGGGTCTCCCCCAGCCCGTACGCGATGGATATCAGGTCCACGTAGACGAACAGGGCACGGGAGCCGGACCACAGCGACAGCAGGAAGCCGACGGAGATCAGCGAGACCTGCCCGCCGCTCAGCACGTCGGCGAGCAGCGGCTTCACGACCCGCTCGACGGTGTTGTGGGTGAACAGCAGCTCCGACTGGGCCACGACCCAGCCTCTGATCTCACCGACGGTGGACTCGCCGATCCACCCGCTGAGATGGCCCATGACGCCGAGCAGCCCGAGCACGAACGGCGGCAGCGACAGCAGCGCGAAGAACGCCGCCTCGCCCGCCAGGCCGGTCACCCGGTAGTTGACGCCGGCCATCGTGGTCGCCTTGACCAGGGACCAGATGTTCGTGTCGCGCAGCCACGTCAGGCGCGCCCGGGCGATCGTCATGCCCTTGCGCGTGTTGCGCCGAGGCCTGCGCGACGGCGCGTCCGTGGAGGTCATGGCACCCAATCGGTCATGAGAACTGGGCTGTACCCGCTGCCGGGGCGCTTAGTACGTGACCTGCGAGCGGATTGTCGCCGCCCAGAATAGGGGCCCCTGCCCTCCTCTCGCGAGGATCGCTCACGAACCGTTCACCGTGCCCCCTTGTCATTCACCCGTGACAGGGGGTGAACAATGGAGACATGATCTGCCCAGCGTGCAGGGAGCACCGGCACGAGGAGTGCCGCGGCGGGTCCTGGTGCGACTGCCAGCACCAGGAGCCGTCCGAGAGGGACCGCGAGGCCGAGCCGCCGGAGAACTGGATGCGCAAGGGGTGACGACCCCGCGTCACATTGCCGTCACAATCCCGCATCCTGGACACGAACTTGGACATCCAGGATCTCAGAGGTATCGTTTGGGACATGCCAGCGGACCCGTTGCTCGTCGTGCGACGCCACGTCGATCTCCTGCGTGTCCGTAGCGCGATCTGTATCGACGCCGGCTGACCGTCGCCCTCCGCTGATCCATTCGGGCGCTCGGCCAGGCGTCGTTTTCGTATGCCCTCACACTCGACGGCGAGGTGAGAGGCCGCCTGCGCCGGGTCCCGCCGAACACCGATCTCAGACCGAGCCTCGGAGAAGGACGTGTGCCCATGAGCACCCCGGCCCGCCCGGCGAACCGCCATCACAAGCGCCCGCGTGGCGAAGGTCAGTGGGCTCTCGGTTACCGTGAGCCGCTGAACAAGAACGAGGAGAACAAGAAGGCCGACGACGGGCTGAACGTCCGCCAGCGCATCATCGACATCTACTCGAAGGGCGGCTTCGACTCCATCGACCCCGCCGACCTGCGCGGCCGCTTCCGCTGGTACGGCCTGTACACCCAGCGCAAGCCGGGCATCGACGGCGGCAAGACGGCCGTCCTGGAGCCCGAGGAGCTCGACGACCGCTACTTCATGATCCGCATCCGGACCGACGGCGGCCAGCTCAGCCTGGAGCAGCTCCGGGTGATCGCCGACGTCTCCAACGATTACGCCAGGGGCACCGCCGACGTCACCGACCGGCAGAACATCCAGCTCCACTGGGTGGAGATCGAGTCGGTGCCGGACATGTGGACGCGACTGGAGGCCGTGGGCCTGTCCACCACCGAGGCGTGCGGCGACACCCCGCGCGGCATGCTCGGCTGCCCCCTCGCGGGGATCGACGCCGACGAGGTGATCGACGGACGGCCCCAGCTCCAGGAGATCCGCGAGCGGTACATCGGCGATCCGGCGTTCTCCAACCTGCCGCGCAAGTTCAAGACCGCGATCAGCGGCTGCGCCGCGCACTGCACGGTCCACGAGATCAACGACATCGCGTTCGTCGGCGTGCAGAACGAGCAGGGCGAGGCCGGCTTCGACCTGTGGGTGGGCGGCGGCCTGTCGACCAACCCGATGTTCGCCAAGCGGCTCGGCGTGTTCGTCCGGCCCGAGCAGGCGCACGAGGTGTGGGCCGGGGTCACCGGCATCTTCCGCGACTACGGCTACCGCCGGCTGCGCGGCAGGGCGCGGCTGAAGTTCCTGATGAACGACTGGGGCCCGGAGAAGTTCCGCGAGGTGCTGCAGACCGAGTACCTCAAGTACGAGCTGCCCGACGGCCCGGCCCCCGCGGCGCCGCGGGGAGACCGGCGCGACCACGTCGGCGTCCACCTCCAGCGTGACGGCAACTACTACGTCGGCTTCGCGCCCCGGGTGGGCCGGCTCAGCGGCGACCTGCTGCACCGCATCGCCGACATCGCCGAGCGCCACGGGTCCGGCCGGGTGGCGACGACGGTCGAGCAGAAGATGGTCATCCTCGACGTCGCGCCCGACCGGGTGGAGTCCATCGTGGCCGAGCTGGAGGCCGCCGACCTGCGGGTCAACCCCTCCACGTTCCGTCGCCAGACGATGGCCTGCACCGGCATCGAGTACTGCAAGCTCGCGATCGTGGAGACCAAGAACGCCGCGTCGGAGCTGATCGACGAGCTGGAGCGGCGCCTGCCGGACTTCGCCGAGCCGCTGACCATCAACATCAACGGCTGCCCGAACTCCTGCGCCCGCATCCAGACGGCCGACATCGGCCTCAAGGGCCAGCTCGTGGTCAACGACAAGGGTGAGCAGGTCGAGGGCTACCAGGTGCACCTGGGCGGCTCGTTCGGCCTGAGCCCGAGCTTCGGCAGGAAGGTCCGCGGCCTCAAGACCACGGCCGAGGACCTGCCCGACTACGTCGAGCGGGTCGTACGCAACTACGAGAAGCAGAAGAACGAGGGCGAGTCCTTCGCCGAATGGGTCAAGCGCGCCGACGAGGCCGACCTCAAGTGACGACCGAGAGGGCGGCGCCGTTCTACTGCCCGTACTGCGGCGAGGAGGACCTGGAGCCCTACGTGACCGAGGAGGAGAGCCACGGATGGTACTGCAGGTCCTGCGCCCGCGCCTTCCGGGTGAAATTCCTCGGCCTCGGCGTGCGTTCGTGATCCCCGAAGGCTTTCGTCCAATCATCCGATGAATCAGTGAACGACGTGTGAGGAGTAACGATGTCGGTGGCGGAGATAGAGGCAGGACTGGAGCGGCAGCGGGTCACGCTGGACCTCCAGGGCATCGTGGAGTCCGCGGCGCGCTTCCTTGAGGACGCGCCCGCCCGGGAGATCATCCGCTGGGCCGCGGCCACCTTCGGCGACCGCCTCTGTCTCACCTCGTCGATGAGCGACGCCCTGCTGATCGACCTGGTCAGCAGGGTCAAGCCCGGCGTCGACGTGCTGTTCATCGACACCGGCTACCACTTCGCCGAGACCATCGGCACCCGGGACGCGGTCGAGGCGGTCTACCAGGTCAACGTGATCAACGTGAAGCCGTCCAGGACCGTCGAGGAGCAGGACCGCGACCTCGGGCCGCGCCTGTACGGGCGCAACCCCGACCTGTGCTGCTACCTGCGCAAGGTCGAGCCGCTCAACCGGGCGCTGGAGCCGTACCTCGCCTGGGTGTCGGGCATCCGCCGCGACGAGTCGCCCACCCGCGCGAACACCAAGGTCGTGGAGTGGGACGCCAAGCGGCAGATGGTGAAGGTCAACCCCATCGCCCGGTGGACCCAGGAGGACGTCGACAACTACATCGCCGACAACGGGGTCCTGATCAACCCGCTGCACTACGACGACTACCCCTCGATCGGCTGCGCCCCCTGCACCCGCCGCGTGGCGCCGGGCGAGGACCCGCGCAGCGGCCGCTGGGCCGGCCTCGGCAAGATCGAATGCGGCATCCACCTGTGACCGTCCCGCACGAAGGCGCGCCGCTGGTCGCGGTGGCGCACGGGTCCCGCGACCCGCGCGCCGCCGCGACCGTGGAGGCGCTGCTCGACGGCGTACGGCGGGCGCGGCCCGGCCTGGACGTCCGCGCCGCCTATCTCGACCACGCCACGCCCTCGCTGCCGCAGGCGCTGTCCGGGCTGGACGAGGCCGTCGTGCTCCCCCTGTTGCTCACCGCCGCCTACCACAGCCGCGTGGACATCCCGGCGGCGCTGCGGGAGGCGGCAGGCCGCGCCCCGCGCCTGCGGGCCGTCTGCGGCCCCACACTCGGCCCGCATCCGCTGCTCGTCCGGGCCCTCGAACGCCGCCTCGCCGAGGCCGGCGTGGAGATCGGCGACCCGGAGACGGCCGTGGTGCTCGTCTCGGCCGGCTCCAGCGACCGCCGGGCGAACGCGACGATCGCCGCCGTCGCCCGTGAGTGGGCGCGCACCCGCCCCTGGTGGTCGGTCACCGCCGCCTACGCCTCGGCCACGGCCCCCACGCCCTCGGACGAGGTCGTACGGCTGACGCGTGCGGGCGCCCCGAGGGTCGTGGTGGCGCCGTACCTGCTGGCCCCCGGCTATTTCGCCGACAAGGTGGAGCGCGACGCCCTGGAGGCCGGGGCGCACGCCGTGGCCGGCGTCCTCGGTCCCGCCCCCGAACTGGCCGCGCTCCTGCTCGAACGGCACGCCCAGGCCGTGCGCGCCGCCTCCGAGGCCGCCTGACGCCACAGTGGGATCACGCCTGTCGCGTGCGTGCCCGCGCCCGGGCCGTCGACGGTGGTAGCCCTGCGAAGCCGTGCGAGGCCGAAGGCGGCGAAGCGCGGCGGGCCGTCATCGGCTCCGGGGTCCGCCGCGCTCACTCTGAACACGCTACGGCGTGCCGGCAGGGATCACGGGCTGGTGCAGGTGAGGGTGGGGTTCGACGGCGTACCGGTGCCGAGGAAGCCGAACGTGCTCGAGCCGGACGCGGGGATCGAGCCGTTGTACGAAACGTTCGTCACTCTGACCGCGGAGCCGTTGGCGCTCAGCGTGCCGTTCCACAACTGGTTGATCGTCTGGCCGCCGCTCAGCGTCCAGCCGACGGTCCACCCGTTGATCGCCGAAGTGCCCGCCGTCACCGTGACCTCGCCCTGGAAGCCCCCGGACCACGAGTTCACCGTACGGTAGCTCGCCGTGCAGGCGCGCGACGTCGACGGGCTGGCGGACGGCGACGGCGACGGCGACGGCGACGGCGAGACCGACGGGCTCGCGGATGGCGATGTCGACGGGCTGGCGGACGGAGACGTGGACGGGCTCGCTGACGGAGACGATCCGCCCGGCGGCACGTACGGGCACTTGTTCCGGTACATCGAGACGTTGCCGGGGTCCGCCAGTTGCGGGCACAGGAACTGGGTGTACCGGGTGTCGTTGTCCAGGAAGATCTTCAACCAGGGGATCAGCACCCGCATCTCGGTGGTGTTCGCGCGGGTCGCGAACAGGTGGTCCACGCCGGTGATCTCCACCCACGCGCTCGGCGTCGAGGCCGGGATCGTGGTGTACAGCCCGTTGAGGTAGGACCGCGTGACGGTCGTGTCCCTCTCACCGGAGATGAACATCGTCGGCACGCGGTCGTTGTACAGGCTGTAGTCCCCGACGGGCGAGCCGGGCGCGAGCCCCACCGCGGCCTTCAGCGTGGGCCGCCGGAGCAGCGCGGACAGGACGCCGGCTCCGCCCGCGGAGTGGCCGATCACCGACAACCGGTTGGGGTCGACCCGGTCGCGCACCGCGCTGCGCTGGGTGAGGTAGTCCAGCGCGGCGAGCAGCTGGGTTCCCCGGGCGTCCGCGCTGTCGGTGCGGCTGTTGGTCTCGATCCCGATCACGACGAAGCCGAAGGACGCGAGCCAGGGGCCCATCCACGCTTCCTCGTTGGCGAACAGGGCGGAGTAGCCCGGCACGATCGCGACGCCGCCGAAGGTCCCCTGGCTGGTGTCCGTCGGGTAGTAGATCACACCGCTGGCGAAGCCGTTCCCGGCCGGCACGCTGACCTGCGCGGTGGCGAACGTCCCCCGGGTGGCCGACACACTGGCCAGGGTGGGGTCGGGACCCCGCTGATAGGGATTGTCGGCGGCCGATGCCGTGTGAGTCGCGATGGTCACCGAGAGCAGCCCGAGGACGACCACCGTCGCGGCCATCATGCGGTGCATCAAGCGGCGTCCCCGGCCTGGCCGCGGCCCGAGTCCGCCGGCGGCACCGTGTTCCGGAGACTCACTCACATGTCTTCGCACCGTTGTGTTCCTCCTTGTCGAGCTCTGACATAGAACGCCTCACCCCGGGCGCCGGCCACCGTGGTGGAGTGAAGCCCCGCGGTTTCCGGGGTGGAGGCGCCGAGGAGCTCCAGCCCGGTAGTGCGCCTGCCAGGTCGCAGGCGGCTCGCCAAGAGACTGTGCAGGGGGTTCGCCGAGGGCCGGCCCGGCTCGGAGGTGATGCTTGGCGGCGCCGACATCGCCGGTCGGGCGTGCCGGACCTCGATGCGTGGCCCGTAAGGGGCAGCCGTGACGTGGTGCCGCGGGGGTCGCAGGCAATCCGGTCGCTTCCGCGCGGGGCGTCCCGTTGTTAACGCTCACATTCTGTCTGCCGGTCGAGCCCCTCTCCGTTGGGGTGGGTGGCGGTGGTGTCGGGCGGAGCAAATACGAGACAGAGCGCCACTGTCAAGCGCCCGGCGCACCCGTTCGCGTCGACCCCATGATTCCGAGCGTGGGCTGACTGGGCGTTGTCGCGAGGCGGCTCAACGGATCGGCGTTACCCGTGGTGAAATTTTCATTCATGCCGCGAAGGAACTCGCCGCCGGGCACGGCGGGCCGGCCGGACCAGGGAGGCCCGGATCAGTGCAGGCCGTGGTGGCGGCGGTCGGGGAGGTCGTATCCGCCGTAGCCCGGGCTCCGGCGGCGCTCCTGCCACCACTCGCTCCACGCGTGCCAGCCGCGCTTGATCGGCTTGGCCCGGGAGTCGCCGATGATCTTCACGTCGCCCATGAGCACGTACGCCGTGACCTTGACGACGGGAGCGGACTGGCCACGCGGGGCCTCGACCACCTGGACCTTCTTGTCCCCCATGATCGTGACGCCGGAGAGCTGGACGTCGACGCCGTCCGGCACGATGATCTTCACGTCACCCATCACGCAGGTGGCGACGATGTCCACCTCACGCCCGCGCACCTCGGCCTCGCGCAGGTCGAGGACCACGTCGCCCATCACGCAGACCGCGCCGAGGCCGTCGTCGATCCGCCACGTGCCGGTCCTCTTGGCGTCGCCCATCACCGCCACGATCCACTTGCGCGCCCTGCTGAGCGGGGCGGCCGGCGCCACAGGAGCGGGGGCGGAGACGGGGGTGGAGACGGGGGTGGCACCCGGCAGGTCGGCGGTGATCTGGGCGAGTTCGCCGTGGGTCTGCGCCAGGTAGGCGGCCTCGGTACGCTCGGTCAGTTCGGCGAGGGTCAGCCGTCCCTCCGTGGACGCCACCCGCAGTCGCTCCACCACGGACTCGCGTTCGGCGTCGGATGCCCGCATTCCACCCGGATCAGTCACGCCCTTCACCGTATCCCGGCCGGCGCCGCTCCCCCATCCTCCTCGGGAACGATCCCGCAACCGTCCCCGGGGTGCGGCGGGAGGACGATCCCTGACGACGACGCCGCCCGGGGCTGTGTGAGCATGGAAACGTGACCCGCAGCAGGTTGCTCGAGGCGATAGCGGGAGGGGACGTCGCGCGGGTGGCGGCGATGCTGCACCCGGACACCGCCGTGAACCCCGCTCAGGGAACGACGCCGCTCTACCGGGCGGCCGTCGCCGGTCACCACGACATCGTCAGGCTGCTGCTGGAGTACGGCGCCGACCCCGACCGGCCGAGCGGGGGGCACGAGGAGGGCCTTCCGCTCTGCGCCGCGGCGTGCTGGGACCACGCCGAGACCGTGCAGGCGCTGCTCGACGGCGGCGCCGACCCCGACGCGGCGGAGGAGGGCGGCTGGACGGCCCTGCTGTGGGCCTCGGCCAACGGCAACCTCGAGTCGGCCGACATCCTGCTCGACGCGGGGGCCGACCCCGGCCGGGCCGACGACGACGGCGACACCCCGCTGACGCTGGCCGCGATCTTCGGGGCGTACGGGATCGTCTGGTCGCTGCTCGAGCACGGCGCCGACCCGTCCGCGCCCGGCTGGGACGGCGCGACCCCGCTGGAGATCGCCACACGCCTCGCGGCGGTGGATCTCGAAGCCATGTTGCGCGAGGAGGTCTCCGCGAGGGTGGAGGGCGAGCACACCGTGCTGGTGGCGCACGGCTCCGCGCCGGACGGCACCCGGCGGGTCACGGTCGAGGCGCGAGGCGCCGACGGCGGCTACTCGATCACCCGCCAGCGCGGGCATGCCGCCGTCGCGACGGTCCTGGAGTCGGCGCTCGGCCTGCGGCCGCCCGCGGATGCGCTCCTCAGGCGCGTGCTGCCGTACCGCGACCTGGACGAGGACGACGAGACGTGGTGGGCCGCCGTCCACGCGCTGCAGTCCCGCCACGATGAGGAGACCTTCCTCGCGCTGGCCCGGCTGTGCGAGAGCGACGACCCGGTGGAGCGGGAGTTCGGTGTCGACGTGCTCGCGGAGTTCGGCCAGGAGACGCGGCCCGGCCGGGAGGCGGTGCGGGAGACGTGGATCGGCCAGGAATCGGGGCCCGGCCGGGACGCGGGGCGCGCTCCCGACCGGGACCGCACTCTGACGATCCTCCGCGACATGGCCCGGCAAGAGATCGAGCCGGCGGTCGTCGAGGCGCTGCTGCACGCGTTCGGCCACCACGCCGACGAGCGGGCGCTCCCCGAGGTGCTGAGCATCGTCAACAGCCCGGGCCGGAAGCCGACCGCCCACGATCCCATCGCGCTCGCCGCGGTCCTGCCTCCGGACGACGAGGACGGGCTGGCCACGCTGATCCGGCTGAGCGAGTGCCCCGACGACGAGGTGCGCGACTGGGCGACGATGGGTATCGCGGGCCTGTCCGCCGACACCGCCCGCATCAGGGACGCCCTGATCACGCGGCTGGCGGACCGCGATCTGACGACGGTGGCCGAGGCCGCGCGGGGCCTGGCCGGGCGCGGGGACCGGCGCGCGCTCGACGGCATCCACCGGGTGCTGTGCGAGGCGGGGGCCGACCAGGACTACGCGCGCGATCTCGCCTTGGAGGCGGCCCAGGAGCTCGGTCTGGAGATCTCGGGCGCCTGACCGGACCCGGACTCCGCCCGGTGTTTGTCCCGGCCGCGCGGAGTGTTGAGATGGAGTCCCAGCAATAACGGACTCCCCGCATCGTGGACGTCCCGCATGGACGAGTCACGGCATCGACCGCAGGAGGACCCAGTGACCCACGACGTGACCAACCAGGTGCCCCAGCTGACCGGCCACGACGTCTCGGCCGATCACGCGCTGCTGGAGGGGCTCGCCAGGGAAGGGGCGGACTGGGCGACCGGAGAGCTGCGTCAGCTCGGCCTGCTGGCCGGCTCGGCGAAGGCGCAGGAGTGGGGGCGGCTGGCCAACGAGCACCCGCCCGTCCTGCGCACCCACGACCGGTACGGCAACAGGATCGACGAGGTCGAGTTCCACCCGGCCTGGCACGAGCTCATGGCGGTCGCGGTCGAGAGCGGCGCGCACGCCGCCCCCTGGACGTCGGCACGGCCGGGGGCGCACGTCGCCAGGGCCGCCAAGTTCTTCACCTGGTCCCAGGTCGAGGCCGGGCACGGCTGCCCGATCTCCATGACGTACGCCGCCGTGGCCGCGCTGCGGCACTCGCCGTCGCTGCGGGCGGAGTGGGAGCCGCTGCTGGCCTCCCGGACGTACGACTTCGGGCTGCGCCCGCCGCAGGAGAAGCGGGGCGTGCTGGCCGGGATGGCGATGACCGAGAAACAGGGCGGCTCCGACGTGCGGGCCAACACCACCCGTGCCGAGCCGCTGGGCGACGGCAGCTTCGCCCTGACCGGCCACAAGTGGTTCAACTCCGCCCCGATGTGCGACGTGTTCCTGGTGCTGGCGCAGGCCCCGGGCGGGCTGTCGTGCTTCCTGCTCCCCCGCGTGCTGCCCGACGGCACCCGCAACGCGATGCGGCTGATGCGGCTGAAGGACAAGCTCGGCAATCGGTCGAACGCCTCCGCCGAGGTCGAGTACGACGGCGCCGTCGCCTTCCTCGTCGGCGAGGAGGGCCGGGGCGTCCGCACGATCATCGAGATGGTGAACATGACCAGGCTCGACTGCGTGATCGGTTCGGCCGCCGGCATGCGGTACGGGCTGACGCAGGCGCTCCACCACGCCCGTCACCGCGAGGCGTTCGGCCGGACGCTGGCCGAGCAGCCGCTGATGCGCTCCGTGCTCGCCGACCTGGCGCTGGAGTCCGAGGCGGCGACCACGCTCATGACGCGCCTGGCGGGGGCGACCGACCGGGCGATCCGGGGCGACGCGGCCGAGGGCCTGTTCCGGCGGGCCGCGCTCGCCGCCGCCAAATACTGGGTGTGCAAGCGGGCGCCGGTCCACGCGGCCGAGGCGCTGGAGTGCCTCGGGGGCAACGGCTACGTCGAGGAGTCGCAGATGCCCCGGCTGTTCCGCGAGTCGCCGCTGAACGGCATCTGGGAGGGCTCGGGCAACGTGGCCGCCCTCGACCTCATGCGGGTGCTGGCCAGGGAGCCGGAGGCGGTCGAGGCGTTCTTCGCCGAGGTGGCGGCGGCCGAGGACAGACGGGTCGCCGACGCGGCCGAGCGGGCGCTCAAGACGCTCGCCTCGGCGGGAGAGGCGGACGCGCGCCGGGTGGCCGAGGAGATGGCGCTGGTCCTGCAGGCGTCCCTGCTCGTACGGCACGCCCCCGCCGCGGTGGCCGACGCGTTCTGCGCCTCGCGCCTGTCCGGCGACTGGGGGCGCGCCTTCGGCACGCTGCCGACCGGCCTCGACCTCGATGCGATCCTCGACCGCGCGGCGCCGGCGTGAGCCGACCGGCCATGCCGGTGAGCCCGGCGCACCGGCGGCGGCGTTAAGGTCACTGTGGATAGGCTCCGCTTACTGAAGGGATATCGCCATGGCGACCACTCGTACCGCGACGACGCAGTGGAAGGGCGCGCTGCTCGACGGTTCGGGCACCGTCTCGCTCGACTCCTCCGGCGTCGGCACCTTCGACGTCTCCTGGCCCTCCCGGGCCGAGCAGGCCAACGGCAAGACGAGCCCGGAGGAGCTGATCGCGGCCGCCCACTCCTCGTGCTTCTCGATGGCCCTGTCCCACGGCCTGGCCCAGGCGGGCACCCCGCCGCAGTCGGTCGAGACCCGGGCGGACGTGACCTTCCAGCCCGGTGAGGGCATCACCGGCATCGTGATCTCCGTGCGGGCCCAGGTGCCCGGCATCTCGGCCGAGGACTTCCAGCAGGCCGCCGAGACGGCCAAGGCGAACTGCCCGGTGAGCAAGGCGCTCGCCGGCACGACGATCAGCCTCAAGGCCGAACTCGTCGGCTGAGCGTCAGCGGGGAGCCCCCGCCGGACCCGGTCCGGCGGGGGCTCCCGCGTTCCCGGGCGAGAGCAGGGGTCGTCGCGGGTGCACGATTCGCCCCGGCAGTGGAGAATGAGGTTACATGCGCGAGGTTTGGCCTGGAGAGCCCTACCCGCTCGGCGCCACCTGGGATGGTGTGGGCACCAACTTCTCGGTGTTCTCGGAGGCGGCCGAGCGGGTCGAGCTGTGCCTGTACGACGACAGAGGCGGGGAGACCCGCGTCGATCTGCCCGAGGTCGACGGGTTCGTCTGGCACGGGTACGTGCCGGGGATCATGCCCGGACAGCGGTACGGCTTCCGCGTGCACGGGCCCTACCGGCCCGAGCACGGGCACCGGTGCAATCCGTCCAAGCTGCTGCTCGACCCGTACGCCAAGGCGATCGAGGGCTCGGTGCGGTGGAACCAGTCGCTGTTCTCCTACCAGTTCGCCGACCCCGGCCGGCTCAACACCGAGGACTCCGCGCCGTACATGCCGAAGAACGTGGTCGTGAACCCGTTCTTCGAATGGGGCAACGACCGGCCGCCCCGCACGCCGTACCACGAGACGGTGATCTACGAGGCGCACGTGCGCGGCCTGACCATGCGCCATCCCTCCGTCCCGGAGGGGCAGCGGGGCACCTACGCCGGGCTCGCGCACCCGGCCGTGATCGACCACCTCCTGTCGATCGGCGTCACGGCGGTCGAGCTCATGCCCGTCCACCAGTTCGTTCCCGAGCACTTCCTGGTGGCCAGGGGGCTGACCAACTACTGGGGCTACAACACGATCGCCTACATGGCGCCGCACAACACGTACGCCAGTTCCGGGCAGCGCGGGGAGCAGGTCCAGGAGTTCAAGGCGATGGTGCGCGCCCTGCACGAGGCGGGCATCGAGGTGATCCTCGACGTGGTCTACAACCACACCGCCGAGGGCGACCACATGGGCCCGACGCTGGGCTTCCGCGGCATCGACAACGTCGCCTACTACCGCCTGCGCGAGGAGGACCGCCGCTACTACCTCGACTACACCGGGTGCGGCAACTCGCTGAACGTCCGCTCGCCCCACGCGCTCCAGCTGATCATGGACTCGCTGCGCTACTGGGTGCTCGACATGCACGTGGACGGTTTCCGCTTCGACCTCGCCGCCGCCCTGGCGCGGGAGCTGCACGACGTGGACCGGCTGAGCGCGTTCTTCGACCTCATCCAGCAGGACCCGGTGATCTCGCAGGTCAAGCTGATCGCCGAGCCGTGGGACGTCGGCCCCGGCGGTTACCAGGTCGGCAACTTCCCGCCGTTGTGGACCGAGTGGAACGGCAAGTACCGCGACTCCGTGCGGGACTTCTGGCGTGGCGCCTCCCAGACGCTGCCCGAGTTCGCCTCGCGCCTGGCCGGGTCGAGCGACCTGTACGCCAGCAGCGGCCGCCGCCCGGTGGCCTCGATCAACTTCGTCACCGCCCACGACGGGTTCACCCTCACCGATCTCGTCTCCTACGACCACAAGCACAACGAGGCCAACGGCGAGGGCAACCGCGACGGCACCGACGACAACCGCTCCTGGAACTGCGGCGCCGAGGGCCCGGTGGAGGACCCGGCGATCGTGCGGCTGCGCCGGCGGCAGCGGCGCAACCTCCTCGCCACGCTGTTCGTGTCCCAGGGCGTGCCGATGCTGCTGGCGGGCGACGAGTTCGGCCGCACCCAGCACGGCAACAACAACGCCTACTGCCAGGACAACGACGTCTCCTGGATCGACTGGTCGCTGCTGCGGCAGGAGGACGACCTGCTGGACTTCGTCCGCCGCCTGGCCGCCTTACGACGGGCGCATCCCGTGTTCCGGCGGCGCCGGTTCTTCCACGGCCGCACGGTCGGGGGCGGCAGCAGGGACATCGTCTGGCTCACGCCCTCGGGCACGGAGATGGCCGACAGCGACTGGCACACGGGATACGCGAAATCGCTGGGGGTGTACGTCAACGGCGAGGCGATCGGCGAGCCCGGCCCGCGCGGCGAGCGGATCAGGGACGAGACGTTCCTGCTGCTGATCAACGCGCACCACGAGAGCCTGACGTTCGCCCTTCCCGGCGCGGAGCTGGGGGCCGCCTGGCGTCCCGTCCTCGACACCGCCGACGAGAGCGTCCACGACGACCCGTACGCCGAGGAGAGCCTGCCCGCCGGGGCCAAGGTCTGCGTCGCCGACCGGTCCATGCAGATCCTGGTCTGCGCCGGCTGATCTACGCGCGCCGCGCATGGGCGGCCGGTCCCGGGTGGGCACCGTACGGCCGTGCGCGGGCCGCCTCGGCGGGTCTGTGGTGGACCCGTTGTGCCCGCCCCGCGTGACCGTTGGGACGAACGCGGCACTGACCCCCATAAGGGACTATCCCGCCCAGTTCGTTACCCTCAGGCGGGTGACCAGGACATCAGTGCAGGCCGGCCTGCCGCCGAAGCCCCGGGCGGCGGTGGTGCGGGACGCCCTCGGGGTGGGCACGGCCGTCGGCCTGTCCGGCTTCGCGTTCGGCGTCACCTCGGCGGGCGCGGGGATGAGCGTCGTGCAGACCTGCGTGCTGTCGCTGTTCGTGTTCACCGGGGCGTCCCAGTTCGCGCTGGTGGGCGCGCTCGGCACCGGCGGGAACCCGCTCGCCGCCGCGGCCGGGGCGCTGCTGCTCGGCGTCCGCAACGCCTTCTACGGGCTGCGGCTGTCGCAGTTGCTGGGGCTCCCCGCGGCGGTCCGTCCGTTCGCCGCGCAGTGGGTGATCGACGAGACCTCCGCCGTGGCCCTGGCCCAGTCCGACCGGCGCCTGGCCCGGCTCGGGTTCACGGTCACCGGGGCCAGCCTGTACGCCGGCTGGAACATCACCACGTTCCTGGGCGCGCTGGGCGCCTCCGCGCTGGGCGACCCGGCGGCCTGGGGGCTCGACGTCGCCGGCCCGGCCGTCTTCCTCGCCCTGCTCCTCCCCATGCTCCGGGGCCGCTCCGCCGCGCCCGATGTTTCCGCGCCCGACGTTTCCGGGCCCGATGCCTCCGGGCCCGATGCTTTCGTCCCCGGCGGCGTTGCCGGCGAGCGGCCGGTCGCGAAGACGGGCCCGGCGGGCACAGGTACGCCCGGAGGCACGTCCCGGGGCACGTCCGGGAGCACGTCCGGGAGCACGTCCGGGAGCACGTCCGGGAGCACGTCCGGGAGCACGGCCTTCCCGCGGCAGGAGGCGTCGGTGGCGGCGCTGGCCGTCGTGCTGGCCCTCGCCTGCGTGCCGTTCGTGCCCGCGGGCGTGCCGGTGCTGGTGGCCGTGCTCGCCGCACCGGCCGTGCTCGCCGTGTCCCGGCTCCTTGCCCGCCGCCGTGCCCGCCGCTCGCCTCAAGGAGGACGCCGATGATCTGGGCCGCGATCGTGGTCACCGCCGCCGGGTGCTACGCGGTGAAGCTCCTCGGGCTCTCAGTGCCGGCGGCGGTGCTCAAACGGCCGCTCGTACGCAGGCTGGCCGCGCTGGTGCCGATCGCGGCGCTGGCCGCGCTGATCGCCCTGCAGACCTTCGCCGACGGCGGCACGCTCGTCGTCGACGCCCGGGCCGCCGGGCTCGCGGCGGCGGCCGTGGCCCTGCTGCTGCGCGCGCCGTTCCTGGTGATCGTCGCGGTCGCCGTCGTCGTCACCGCCGCCGTCCGCGCCCTAACCGGCTGACCCGCCGCCCCGGCCAGAACCGGCCAGGACCGGGCCGTACGCCGCGCGCGTGGCGCGCCCGGTGCCGCGGCGGGACGGTCAGCGGGCGAGGATCTTGTCGAGGTCGTAGCTCACCGGGCGGTCGAGCTGCTCGTAGGTGCAGGACGCGGGAGTGCGGTCCGGCCGCCAGCGGCGGAACTGGGCGGTGTGGCGGAACCGGTCGCCCTCCATGTGGTCGTAGGCCACCTCGACCACCCGTTCGGGCCGCAGCGGGATGAACGACAGATCCTTCTTGGCGTTCCACCGCGACACGGCGCCGGGCAGGCGCTGGCCCTCGGCGCCGCCCGCGGCGACCTCGGCCCAGTGTCCCCACGGATGCTCGCTCAGGTCCCGCACCCGGTACGGCGCGAGCTCCTCGACGAGCTCCTCACGGCGCTTCATCGGGAACGACGCCGCGACGCCCACATGGTGCAGGCGGCCGTCCGGTGAGTAGAGCCCGAGCAGCAGCGACCCGACGACCGGCCCGGACTTGTGCTCGCGGTAACCCGCCACCACGCAGTCGGCCGTCCGCTCGTGCTTGACCTTGAACATCACGCGCTTGTCCGGCGTGTACGGCTGGTCGCCCGGCTTCACGACGATGCCGTCGAGTCCGGCGCCCTCGAACGCGTCGAACCACTCGGCGGCCCGGCCCTCGTCCTGGGTGACCGGCGTGAGCCGTACGGACCGGCCCGCGCCCGCCAGCGTCTCCTCCAGCCGCGCCCTCCGCTCGGAGAACGGCGCCTCCATGAGGTCCTCCGTCGCGGTGGCGAGCAGGTCGAAGGCGACGAACGACGCGGGCGTGTTCTCGGCCAGCAGCCGCACCCGCGACTGGGCGGGATGGATGCGCTGCTGCAGCGCGTCGAAGTCGAGCGACTGTCCCCTGATCAGCACGATCTCGCCGTCCACCACGCACTTGGGCGGCAGCTCCCGCCTGACGGCCTCGACCAGCTCGGGGAAGTAGCGCGTGAAGGGCCGCTCGTTCCTGCTGCCCAGGAAGACCTCGTCGCCGTCCCGGAAGACGATGCAGCGGAAGCCGTCCCACTTCGGCTCGTAGTAGAGCGTGCCGTCCTGCTTCGGCAGCGCCTTGACGGCCTTGGCGAGCATCGGCGCGACCGGCGGCACGACCGGCAGCTCCAGGTCGGGAATCTGCGGCTCAACCGGAAGCTTCATCCTGCGTCTCCCTGATGTATCGGCAGAAGAGGAAGCCGTCCTCCTCGAGCACCTGGGCGAGGGTCAGCGGCGTGTGCGATGCGACGCCGTCCAGTATGCGCGCCGCGTCGCCGCCGGTCAGCAGCGGACTCACGGTCAGCGCCAGTTCGTCGACCAGGCCGGCGGCGGCGAGCTGCGCGTTCACCCGGGGGCCGCCCTCGCACAGGACGCGGCCGAGCCCCCGGTCGCGCAGCTCGCTCACGGCGGTCGCGAGATCGACCGCCTCGTCGCCCGCGACGATCAGGTCGGCCCGCCCCGCCGCCTCCTCGCGCCGGTCCTTCGGCGCCGACTCCGTCGTGATCACGATCGTCCGGGCGTACGGCTCGGTCTCGGTGAACAGCGGGGCCTCGAGGTCGAGGTCGAGGCGGCGGGTGACGACGGCGATGGGCGGCGCCGGGGGCCTGCCCTCCCGCAGGGCCCGCCACGACTCTCGGGGGCGGGCCGGGCGGTATCCCTCCGTGCGGACCGTCGCGGCCCCGGCCAGCACCACGTCGGCCAGGCCGCGCAGCAGTCCGAAGATCCGCTTGTCGGCCCGGCCGGACAGGCCCTCCGAATGGCCCTCGACCCAGGCCGCGCCGTCGGCGCTGGCCACCATGTTGAGGCGCAGCCAGTGGTCGCGCGGGTAGGCGTAGGCGGCGGGGATGTCCGGCTCGTCCTCGGAGTAGGGGTGGATGCGGCGCACGCTTCCTACAGTGGCACACCGCACCGACAAGACCGCCCACGACGCCCCGGCCCACGCTCGTCGCCGCAGCGGCCACCCACGCCCCGCTCCGACTCACCGCCACGACCACCGCCACCGCCACGGGCGCTTTGTCCCGCGGCCGACACGGCCCGAAATTCACGGCCCGGCGGCTTTCTCGTTCTAGTCTTTGCGCCGGTCGGACCAGGCCACGGGACGCGGCGAAATCCGGGGGGCGGAAATGCGGGGGCCGAGCAGGCGGGAGATGCTGGCATCGGCGTTGTGGGGCACGGCGGCGATGGCGCTGGGGACGGGCGGGACGGCGGCGCACGCGGACCCGGCCCGGCCGCCGGCCCGCCTACGAGCCGGTGACATGACCACCCGCCGACGGGTCGGCGACATGACCACAGGCCGACGGGCCGGTGACATGACCACCCGCCGGCGGGTCGGCGACATGACCACCGCGCAGTGGGCGGCGTTCGTCCGGGCGGTGCGCGCGCTCAAGGCGCGGGGAACCTACGACGCGCTGGTCGGGACCTACGCGGACGGCTTCGCGGCCACCCATGCCAACGGCTACTTCCTGCCCTGGCAGCGCAGATACCTCCTGCACTTCGAGCGGGAACTCCGGCGCGTCGATCCGGCCGTGTCCGTGCCGTACTGGGACTGGCCCCTCGACGGCCGGGCGCCGGCGCGCTCGGCGGTGCTGTCGAAGGAGTATTTCGGGGGGAACGGAAGCGCCGCGCGCGATCACGCCGTGATCGACGGCGCGTTCGCGGGGTGGACCGCCAAGATCCCGCGTACTCATCCGCTCCGGCGTTCCTATGCCGACGGCGAGACGATTCCCGCGTGGGGCACCCCCGAGGTCATCGCGAACATGCTGAAGAATCCGAGTTTCCAGGTGTTCAACATGCAGCTGGAAATCCACATCGGAGCGGTGCAGATGGGCATCGGCGGCGATTTGGCCCAGCCCGCCGCCCCGAACGACCCCCTCTACTGGGTCGTCGCCTGCTTCGGCGACCTGCTGTGGCACATGTGGCGCTCCCGGCATCCCGGTGCCCCGATCCGGTCGGCGTACGGGAACGTCACCGAGGAGAGCCGGCTGCCGCGGTACGGCGACACGGTAGCGGGCGTCCTGGACATCGAGAAGCTGGGCTACCACTACGACGGGGCGTGGCCGCGCACCCGCTGACGCCGAGCCCCCTCCCCCTCCGCCCGAGCGGAGAGCCTCACCGCGCGTACAACCGGCGCGGATGGGAACGGCAGGCAGAGGGGGCCGTGGCGATGAGGCTCGATCGTCGGGCGTCCGACGAGCCCGGAGCCGATCGAGCGGAAGCGGGTCGTACCGCCGCGGCCCCGCCCGCACGGGACGCCGGCCGATGTGACGGGGCTGAGGCGGCGGGACCGCTGTGACGGGGGGACAGGACACATGTGCCGCTGGCTGACCTACACCGGCTCGCCGATCGCCCTGGAGAAACTGCTCTACGAGCCGGAGAACTCACTGATCGACCAGAGTCTCCACGCGAGGTACGGCGAGGAGACGGTGAACGGCGACGGGTTCGGCGTCGGCTACTACAGCGACGGCGGCGTGCCGCCCGCGGTGTTCAAGGACACCAAGCCCGCGTGGGGCGACCGCAACCTCCGCGAACTCGCCCGCCACGTCCAGTCGCCGCTGTTCATGGCGCATGTGCGCGCGTCCTCCGGAACGGCGATACAGCAGACGAACTGCCATCCGTTCAGGTACGGCCCCTGGTTGTGGATGCACAACGGCGCGATCTGCGAGTTCGGCCGTCTCAAACGGGATCTCGTCCTGGCCGTCGCCCCGGACCTGTTCCCGGCGATCGAGGGGTCCACGGACTCGGAGGTCATGTTCTTCCTGGCGCTCACGCTGGGGCTGCGCGAGGACCCGCCGGGGGCGGTGGAGCGGATGGCCGGTCTCGTGGAGCGGACGGCGCGCCGGCACGACGTGGACAACCCGCTCCAGATGTCGCTGGCCGCGTCGAACGGGGAGTGCGTGTGGTCTTTCCGCTACTCCAGCGACGGTCGTTCGCGGTCGCTCTTCCACAGCGCGAACACCCAGACTCTCCGGCACCTGCATCCGGAGGTGTTCGGGTCGGTGGATCTCTCCGACGACGCGCGGCTCGTCGTGTCCGAGCCCCTGCGTGACCTGCCCGGCATGTGGCTGGAGGTTCCGGAGTCGACGTACACGGTCGTCAAACCGAGTTTTTTCGATATGCACCCATTCAGACCAGTTACGCCCTGAATGACTCGAGACGGAGAGGAGCGGACGGTGACTCCACGGGAAGGCAGGCAGGTCAGGCAGCGGCCGGTATGGGTCAACCCGTTGTTCGGGGCGACCGACCCCGCCTCCGGGATCACGGCGGTCCCTCCCCGGCGCCGGCTGCCGGAGGGGCCCACGGCACCCGCCACCGTGTCCCGGCTCATCCGCGACGAGCTGATGCTCGACGGGAACCCGCGGCTGAACCTCGCCACGTTCGTCAGCACCTGGATGGAGCCGGAGGCGCACGCGCTCATGGGCGACACGGCCGACAGGAACCTCATCGACAGGGACGAGTATCCCGCGACCGCCGAGCTGGAGCAGCGCTGCATCCCGATGATCGGCCACCTGTGGAACGCCCCCGACCCCGACGCCTCGGTGGGGACCTCCACCGTCGGGTCCAGCGAGGCGTGCATGCTCGGCGGGATGGCGCTCAAACGCCGCTGGATGCGGCGCAACACCGGCCGCTACTCCGCCGGGGCGCGGCCCAACCTGGTCATGGGCGTCAACACCCAGGTGTGCTGGCACAAGTTCTGCAACTACTGGGAGGTGGAGCCCCGCATGGTCCCCATGGAGGGCGACCGGTTCCACCTGGGCGCCGAGGAGGCCGCCGGGCACTGCGACGAGAACACCATCGGCGTCGTCACCGTCCTGGGCTCCACGATGGACGGTAGCTACGAGCCGATCGCCGGCATCTGCGCGGCGCTCGACGCGCTCGAGGAACGCACCGGGTGGTCCGTGCCCGTGCACGTGGACGCCGCGTCGGGCGGGATGATCGCCCCCTTCCTCGAACCGGACCTGGTGTGGGACTTCCGCCTTCCGCGGGTCGCCTCCATCAACGTCTCGGGGCACAAGTACGGGATGGTCTACCCGGGGCTCGGGTGGATCCTGTGGCGGGACCGGGACGCGCTCCCCGGTGACCTGGTGGAGCACGTGGACTACCTCGGCGGAGACGTGGCGACGTTCACGCTCAACTTCTCCCGGTCCGGATCGCAGGTCGTCGCGCAGTACTACAACTTCCTCCGGCTCGGTTACGAGGGGTTCCGCGAGGTGCAGGGCGCCCTCCGGCGGGTGGCGACCCATCTCGCCGAGCGGATCGAGGGCCTCGGCTGCTTCCGGCTCCTCACGCGGGGCGACCAACTGCCGGTGTTCGCCTTCACCACCGGCGAGGACGTCACCCGGTTCAACGTCTACGACGTGTCACGGCGACTGCGGGAGTGGGGCTGGCTGGTGCCGGCCTACCCCTTCCCGCCCAACCGGGACGACCTGCACGTGCTGAGGGTGGTGTGCCGCAACGGCTTCTCGCTCGATCTGGCCGACCGCCTGGCGGACGACCTTCGCAGCCTGTTGCCCTGGCTGCACAAGCAGCCCGCCCCCGTGTTCGGCCCGGACGCCGCGACGAGCTTCCACCACTGACACACACCACGGGCACACACCACGGGCACACACCACGGGCACACACCACGGGCACACACTGACGCTGACACGCACTGACGTAGGCCGGTGCGGCGGCGCCGCTCCCCGGACCGGCTCCGGAACGGGGACAGCCCCGGACCGGGAACATCGCGGCGGCGACGATGTCGTCGCCGCCGCGATCGGAAAGCCCGGAACCGGGAGAGCGGGGCCGCCGCGCGTTCCGGCCAGGCCGGTGCCCGCGGTCTGCCCGCGGTGTGCCCGCGGTGACCGGCGGCGTGGCCGGACGCGCGTGCCTCACGGCCCCGTCGGACGGGCGTCAGCCCCTGGTGGTCGTGGTGGCGCGGGCCCGGCCGGTCGTCTGGCCGACGGGCTCCTTCTCCCTCTCCTGTGCCTGGCGAGCGGACCTGGACAGGTCCTCCAGCTCGTGCGCGGTCTCCTCGAACTCCTGCGCGGCCTCCCGGCTCATCCTGCTGACGAGCCTGCGGCCGCGGACGGCCATGTCCTCGTACACCTCGCCGGCCTTGGCCAGGGCGTAGGGGCCGACGCCGGCGAGGGCGCAGAACGGCTTGGACATGGTGATCCTCTTGACCGGTGTTGTCACTTGGTCACTCTCCATAAATATCGGTCTGGCGGCGGCTTCCACCTGTTTCAACCAGGGGAGAACGGCCCGCTCTCCTCGCCGGGCGCGCGGCCGGGGCCCGGCGGTCAGGAAGGCGGCGTGCCGAGGGACTGCGTCCCGGACCTGATGTTGTCCGCGGCCTGCGCCGGACTGATGTCCGCGGCCCTGGAGGCCTTTCGCAGATCCGTCCAGGTGATGTGGTCGGGATTGCCGTGGTCGTCGTCAGGCTCGCCGCAGCCGCAGCTCAGGCACATCCGGGTGTCTCCCCCCGCTCGGTCTCGTACAAGGCGGCCCCGCCCCCGGCAGCGGTGCGAGGGCGAGGCGCTTGGGTGTTCCAGGTTCGTCCGTGTGCGGTCTTGCCCGGGGACGAGCGCCCGCTCCCCCGTCGGCGAGCGCTCACCAGGACAATCCCCGCGCCCGCCTCCAGGGACACCGGGCGGGAATGCAAGAGCCGATCAAGAGCGGAGACAGGCGGACAAAAGCCAGATCGTGCCGGCACACGGCACGGAGGGTCACCCGGCCGCGTCCTCGCCTTCGGCCGGTCTCGCCTTGGACGGCTGCACGCGCCTGGGCTCGCCGGGCATCTTCGGGTAGTTCGGCGGATACGGCATGTCGCCTCGTTCGTCGGCGTCGTACCACTCCAGCAGCGTGCCGATGTCGCAGGCCCGGTCGTCGATCGCCCGCTGCACGTCGCCGAGCTTGGCGAACCGCTCCGGCATCGTCCTGATGTCGAAGTCGCGCGGGTCACAGTCGGCCAGCTCCTCCCACGTCACGGGGGCGGAGACCCGCGCGTCGGGCCGCGCGCGGACCGAGTAGGCGGCCACCACCGTCCGGTCGCGGGCGTTCTGGTTGTAGTCGATGAAGACCTTCTCCCCCCGCTCCTCCTTCCACCAGGCGCTCGTCGCGAGAGGCGAGCGCCGCTCGACCTCCCGGGCGAAGGCGATCGCGGCGTACCGCACCTCGGTGAAGGTCCAGCGGGGCTCGATGCGCACGTTCACGTGGATGCCCCGGCTGCCCGAGGTCTTCGGGAAGCCCGTCATGCCCAGCTCGTCGAGTATCTCCTTGGCCGTGAAGGCCACCGCACGGGCCTGTTCGAACGAGGTGCCGGGCTGCGGATCGATGTCGATGCGCAGCTCGTCGGGGTGGTCGAGGTCGGCGCGGCGCGCGTGCCAGGGGTGGAAGTCGATCGTGCCGAGGTTGGCGCACCATGCGATGGCCGCCACCTCCGTCGGGCAGAACGCGTCGGCCGTGCGCCCGCTCGGGAAGCGCACCGTGACGGTCTCGATCCAGTCGGGATGCCGGGGCATCCGCTTCTGGTAGATCGCGTCGGTGCCGACGCCGTCGGGGTGCCGCTTGAGGTAGGTCGGCCGCTCCCGCAGGGCGCGCAGCACGCCGTCCCCCACGCTCACGTAGTACTCCACCAGGTCACGCTTGGTGGCGCCGATCTCCGGGAAGTAGACCTTGTCCGGGTTGGTGACCTTGACCGTGCGGCCACCCACCTCTATCTCGATGTACGGCGAAGCCATGGATCGACCCTATAGGGAGGAGGGGGTCCGTCCCGGGCTGCCGACGGCGGCCGGACCGGGCGCTCCCACGGCCGCGCCCTACCGGCGCAGGCGCGTGGTCGCGTACGGCGCGCTCGCGTTCGGCTGCGCCGTACGCGACGGGACGGACCACGACGGCCGCCCGTGGGCGGCCTCCTCTCACCGTCCGGCGGCGTCCAGCACGGGTCGGGTGCTTCGCCGCCCTGACGGCGGTGCGGGCGACCGCCTCCGCGCGGGTGCGGCGATCAGCCCCTCGTCAGTGAAGACGCCGGAAGACCGGGGAAAGGATGCCTCGCACCGTGAACATCTGCCGGGAAGATCCCCGGCCGCCGCGGGGTTCCTCAGTTCGTAATCCCCGCGAGGGGCCACAGAAGGCAGGGTGGTGAGCTATGGAGAAGATCGTCAAGAGCGACGCCGAGTGGCGCGCGCGGCTTTCCCCCGAGGAGTACCGGGTCCTCCGGCAGGCGGGGACGGAGCGTCCGTTCAGCGGCGAGTACGTCGACACCAAGACCGTCGGCGTCTACTCCTGCCGCGCGTGCGGGGCGGAGTTGTTCCGGTCGGAGACCAAGTTCGAGTCGCACTGCGGCTGGCCGTCGTTCTACGAGCCGTCCGAGTCGGATGCCGTCACGCTGCACGAGGACGACTCGCTCGGCATGCGCCGGGTGGAGGTCCGCTGCGCCCGCTGCGACTCGCACCTCGGGCACGTGTTCCACGGCGAGGGCTATGCCACGCCGACGGACGACCGGTACTGCATCAACTCCGTGTGCCTGAATCTGCGGCCGGCCGACTGAGGGTCACTTGGGCTTGGGGTAGGTGACCCGGCAGTCGTCGTCGTCCGGCCCGAGGACGTTGGCGAGGACGGGATTGCCGTTCTCGCCGAACCGGGACTGGACGAACACGACGGGGTTGGCCTCCCCCCGCTCGGCCAGGTACTCCAGGCCGCGCTTGCACAGCGTGATCGCGGTCTTGGAGTTGTCGGCGTTCTCCGGCAGGTTCGTGTAGATGCGCAGGTAGCGGCCGGTGGTGCGGATGTCCTTGACCCGCTTGGCCGTCTTGTCGTTCCACCTGCTGCGGAAGTAGGCCTCCGCCTTCGTGTCGGTGTACTTCGACGGTCCCGACGCCTTGTGCTCGGCGGCCTTTTTGTCCTTTTTCTCCCGCTTGGCGTCGGCCTTCTCGCCGGTGTCGACGCTGGCGACGGTCAGCTCCCCCGCCGGGGAGGCCTGCGGCACGGGCGCGGCGACCGCGCGCTCGGGGGGAGCCGCGTCGGAGCGGGACAACGGCCAGGCGATCGCGGCGGCTCCGACCGCGAAGGCGGCCACCCCCAGCGACACCTCGACGACGTGCGAACGGGCCCGCCTCTTGCGGCGGCGCCCCCTGGAACGTGCCAGCCCGCTTGTCACTCTGCCTCACATAGACGTCGATCCTTCGTCACAGTATGGCAAAGACTTCCGGCGGCCAAGACCGTTTCCGACGTTTCGCGCACGGTCCGCCAGAATGTCCTTTCTGAACGGGTCAGTGGTGCCCGCCGTTCGGAGGGAGGGTGCGTGCCGGCCGTCATGTCCTGGCTCGTGTTCGGGCTGGCCTGCGTCCTGGTCGCGGCGGGCGGGGCGCTGGGCGGCGCCGACCCGATGGACGCGGCGCTCGCGCTCGGTTTCACCCCGCTCGGCGCCTACCTCCTGTCCCGCCGCGAGGGCGGGGCGGTGGGGCCGTGCTGCCTGGTGACCGTGCTCGGCGCGGCGGCCTACTTCGCGGACTCCTACGCCTCGCGGCCGGATCTTCCCGGCGCCCCGTGGGCCGCCTGGGTGGGCGCCTGGGTCTGGGCCCCCGCCCTGCTGACCGTGAGCGGCGTCCTGCTGCTGCTCGTGCCGGACGGCCGCCTGCCCGGCCGGGCCTGGGTGCCGGTGGCGGCGACGGGAGTGGCCGCCACCGCGGCGTTCACGGTCGCGGCCGCACTGGTGCCGGAGGGCGTGGACCGGCCGTTCTCCGTCGAGGCCCTGGCGCCGGTGCGCGACGCGCTGCCGGCGGTCATCGTGATCCTGGCCGCGACCTCGCTCGCCTCCGCGGCCGGGCTCGTCGTCCGTACGGCGCGGGCGCAGGGCGAGCAGCGCACCCAGCTGCTGTGGATCTGCCTCGGCGCCGCCGCGTTCGTGGCGGGGGTCTTCCTGCCGGCCGTCGTCCGGCTGCCCGCCGCCGGCGTGCCGTTCATCCTGGCCCTGCCGGCCTGCGTCGGCGTTGCGATGCTCCGCCACGACCTGTACGGGACCGGCCCGTGGCTGCGCCGCGCGCTGACCCTGGGGCTGCTGGCGGGGGCGCTGGCCCTGCTGTACTTCACGGTCGACGGGCTCACCGGGGCGCACGTCGCCGCCGCGGCGGCCGTGGCGGTCGCGGTCGAGCCGCTGCACCGCTGGCTGCGCCGGGCCTCCGGCCGCATCCTGTACGGCGGCGGGCCCGACCCCGAGGCCGTCCACGCCCGGCTGGGCGCCCGGCTGGCCGCGACCTCGGAGCCCGGGGAGATCCTCGCCGCCGTCGCCGACGCCGTGGCCGAGGTGACCCGGGCCCCGTACGTACGGGCCGAGCTGGGCGCGCCGGGCGAGCCGTTGAAGGTCGCCGAGCGGGGAACACCCGCCCCGCTCGGCGTGTCGGTGCCGCTGCGCTTCCAGGACGAGGTCCTCGGCGCCCTGGGCGCGTCGGGAGGCGACGCACGGGTGCTCGCCCCGCTCGCGTCGCACGCCGGGGCCGCGCTCGCCGCCGCCCACCGCGCCGCGGCGCTGCAGCGTTCGCGGACGCTGCTGGTCACGGCCAGGGAGGAGGAGCGGCGACGGATCAGCAGGGACCTGCACGACGGGCTGGGCGCCTTCCTCGCGGGCATCGGCTTCACCGTCGACGCCGCGGGCAACGCACTCAAGGCCGACCCGGATCGGGCGCGGGGCCTGCTGACCCAGATCAGGACCCAGGTCGCCGAGGCGGGCGCGGGCGTACGCCGCCTGGTGCGGGGGCTGAGGCCGCCCGAGCTGGCCCAGCTGGGCCTGACCGGCGCCGTGGAGCACACCGCGGCGACGCTGGGCGACGGCGGGGTCGAGATCGAGATCACCGCGGAGGACGTGGGCGGCCTGCCGGCCGCCGCGGAGGTCACGGCCTACCTGGTGGCCCGCGAGGCGCTCACGAACGCGGTGCGCCACGGCGCGCCCCGCCGCTGCGCCGTACGGCTGGGCCGGGTCGCGGGCGGGTTCGAGCTCAGCGTGCGCGACGACGGGCGGGGACTCGGGCCGCAGGCCGTCCCGGGAGTCGGCCTGACCTCGATGCGGGAGCGGGTGGAGGAGCTGGACGGAAAGCTGACGATCGACGCCGCCCCGGGCGGCGGAACGGTGGTGACCGCGTGGATTCCCCTGTGATCAGGCTGCTCGTCGTCGACGACCACCCCGTGGTCCGCGACGGCCTCGGGGCGCTGATGTCGACCGTGGAGGGCATCGAGGTCGTC
Organism: Microbispora sp. H10836; assembly: GCF_012999525.1. Taxonomy (NCBI): domain Bacteria; kingdom Bacillati; phylum Actinomycetota; class Actinomycetes; order Streptosporangiales; family Streptosporangiaceae; genus Microbispora; species Microbispora sp. H10836. The sequence goes on along the minus strand of NZ_JABBWU010000002.1, from coordinate 310,987 downwards.
GCGGTGGCCGAGGACGGCCGCCGGGCGCTCGCGGCCGTCCGCGAGCACTCCCCCGACGTCGTGCTGATGGACATCGCGATGCCGGACATGGACGGCATCGAGGCGACCCGGCGCCTGTCCGCCGGGCCCCGTCCGCCCAGCGTGATCATGCTCACGATGTCGGACGACGACCTGTCGCTGCTGGCGGCCGTCCGCGCGGGGGCGAGGGGCTATCTGCTCAAGAACGCCGCCCAGGACGACGTGGTCGCCGCCGTGCGCGCGGCGGCCCGTGGGCAGGCCGTCTTCGGGACCGGCGCGGCCGAGGCCGTGATCAAGCTGCTGCACGCGCCGCCCCGGGTGTCCCCCCGGCCGTTCCCCGCGCTCACCGAGCGGGAGTACGAGATCCTCGAACTCGTCGCGCAGGGCCTGGGCAACCAGGCGGTCGCGGCGCGCCTGGGCGTCAGCCCGAAGACCGTGGCCAACGCCGTGTCCGGCGTCCTGGTCAAGCTCGGCGTACGCGACCGCGCCGAGGCGGTCGCCGCCGCGCGGGCGGCGGGACTCGCGCCGGGCTGAGCCCGTTCCCGCGGGGTCGGGAGGCGTTCCCGGGCCCGCGGGACCATCGGCTCCTCCGGCCGGGAACGTCGCGGCCCGAATCTGGACGGGCAACGACATCACCCTCCGGAGGAGAACGTCATGGACGCCACCGCGTCGCCCCACACTCCCGCCACCGCGCACCCTCGGGCCGCGCGTACGGACGACCCGGCGGGCGGGAGGCCCGCCGCCGCCTCGGTCGTCGCCGCGCCGCTCGTCGCCGCAGCGGCGTCGCTGACGCTCGGTGTGACGCAGCTCCTGCACACGCAGACGGTGCCGTTCGCCTCGGCGGGCGACTACGTCGCCGAGGGCGCGTACGCCCTCTACCTGGTCGCGGCGATCGGGGCCGTCCTGGCCCTGCGCCGCGTCCACCGCCCGGCGCGGGGCTGGGGGCGGACGGGCGACGCCGGGGCGCTGCTGTACGGCCTCGGCCACGCGGTCGTGGCGGTCCCGGTGACCACCACCTTCGTCCTCGCCACGAACCCGCCGGACCCGCTCGGCGCGCTGTACGCGCCGGGGATCGTGCTGTGGCTGGCCGGCCTGCTCCCGCTCGCGGTCGCGGTCTTCCGCTGCGCGCTGGTTCCCCGCGCCGTCGCCGTCGTCCTCCCGGCGACGCTGCCGCTGGCAATGGCCCTGGGCGCGGCGGGGCCCCTGGTCGAGGCCCTGACCTGGGCCGTCCTGGCGTTCGCGATCGTCAGGGAAGCGCGGCGACGAGTTCGCTGACCGGCTTGCGGGTGCCCGTGTAGAAGGGGATCTCGACCCTGGTGTGCCGCCTCGCCTCGGCCCCGCGCAGGTGGCGCATCAGGTCGACGATGCGGTGCAGCTCGTCGGCTTCGAAGGCGAGCATCCACTCGTAGTCGTTGAGCGCGAAGCAGGCGACCGTGTTGGCCCGCACGTCGGGGTAGTCGCGGGCCATCTTCCCGTGCTCGGCGAGCATCGTGCGGCGCTCGGAGTCCTCCAGCAGGTACCACTCCAGCGACCGCACGAAGGGGTAAACGCAGACGAAGCCCCTGGGCTCCTCCTCGGCGAGGAAGGCCGGGACGTGGGACTTGTTGAACTCGGCCGGGCGGTGCAGGGCCATGGCCGACCAGACCGGCTCGCTCGCGCGGCCGAGCGTGGTGCGGCGGAAGCGGGTGTAGGTCTCCTGCAGGTCCTCGGGCGAGGGGGCGTGCCACCAGAACATGAAGTCGGCGTCGGCGCGGAACCCGGCCACGTCGTAGCAGCCGCGGGTCGTCACGTCCTTGCCCGCCGCCTGCGCGAGCAGTTCCTCGACCTCGTCGGCCACGCCGTCGCGGGCGGCGGGAAGCTGGTCGCGCAGCCGGAAGACCGACCACATGGTGTATCGGATGACCAGGTTGAGATCGCGTGCCTTGGGCCGCGGGGCAGGCTCCGTCATGCCTCCATTCTGCCGGTACGACGCGGTGGTCCGGCCGCCGGGTGCCTTCCCGGGGGAGGCACCGGCGACCGCGGCGGCCGCGCGTCCGGTCAGGCGTCGGAGGCCGCCGCCGCCCGGCCGCCCCGCAGGTGCTCCACGACGAGCTTGGCGGCGGTGCGGGCGGTCGCGACGCAGGCCGGGATCCCGAGGCCCTCGTACGCCGCGCCGCAGACGGCGAGGCCGGGCTGCCCGGCGATCGCGGCGCGCACACGGGCGATCCGGTCGAGGTGGCCCACGTCGTACTGCGGGAGCCCGCCGCCCCAGCGGGTGACCCGGGTGTCCAGCGGCAGGCCCCGCACGCCCATGATCTCGGCCATCTCGTTCATCGCCAGGGCGGTCAGCTCGGCGTCCTCGCGCTGGAGCACGAGCTCCTCGCCCAGGCGGCCGACCGAGCACCGCACGATCACGACGTTGCGGTCGGCCTCGGCCAGGTGCGGCCATTTGACGCTGCTGAACGTCGCGGCCTTGACCGGCCTGCCCTCGACCGGCGGCACGAGGTAGCCGCTGCCCTCCGGCGGCTCGGGGAAGGCCGTACGGGGATAGGCGAGGGTGATGATCGCCATGCTGGCGTACTCGATCCCGGCCAGTTCGGCCGCCGCCTTCGGCACCTCGCGCCGGAGCAGGCGGGAGGCGGGCCGCGCGGGGACCGCCAGGACGACCGCGTCGGCGTCGATCACCTCCTCGTCCCGGGTGGGACCGGTGACCAGCCGCCAGCCGTCCGGCGTCCGGATCAGGTCGCGTACGGTGACGCCGGTGCGGATCTGCGCGCCCGACTCCTTCGCCACGGCGGCGGGCAGCGACCCCAGGCCGCTCCTGAGCGTGGTGAACACCGGCCCGGCGTCCGCGGGCGCCTCGGCGGCGATGCTCCTGGCCGCCTGCAGCAGCGACCGCTCGGTGCGGGCGGCGGCGGCGATCCGCGGCATGGTCGCGTCCAGCGACAGCATGTCGGCCCGGCCCGCGTACACGCCGCCGAGCAGCGGCTCGACCAGCCGGTCGACGACCTCGCCGCCCATCCGGGCCCGGATGTAGGCCGCCACGGAGACGTCGCCGGTCACGAGCGTGGGCGGCAGGAACTGGTCAAGGGGCACCCGGGCGAGCCCGGCCGGCGACAGGACGCCCGAGCGCGCGAGGGCGACCACGTCCGAGGGGACGCCCATCACCTGCTGCCGGGGCAGCGGGCGCAGCGATCCGCGCGACAGGACGGCGGCCCGCGTCGTGCCCGGGTCCACCAGGTCGTCGCCGAGGCCGGCCAGCCGGGCCAGTTCCTTGCCCTCGGGCCGCCGCGCCAGCATCGACTCGGCGCCCGCGTCGACCTCCACCCCCGCCACCTGCGAGGCGTACAGCTTGCCGCCGACCCTCGGCGCCGCCTCCAGCACTGTGATCCGCAGGCCGGCGTCGGCCCGGTTCAGGTGCAGCGCCGCGGCCAGACCCGCGATGCCCCCGCCGACGACGACCACATGACGACCCGCAATCCCGTCCATGGGGAAAAACTATCGGCCCGTGCGCGCGGCTCCCGCACCGGCGCGGGGCGTGTCCGCCGCGAGGCGGGAACTTCGCCGCCACAGAAAGAGCACAGATAGTCACCCACTGGAACAGTCCCCGACAAAGCGGTCGGGAAGGCAAGATTCTCAGAAACTTTTCACCTGTAGGGCAAAAAGTAAGGGTTTGCTGTAATAAAGTTGATGTCGTCGGAGCAGAAGTAGAGTCACTTCTGGCACGCACCCCGATTCCCCGACCCGAAGAGCGGCGTGAAGCGAATGACGGCTCGCCCCGAGAACCCGCACCAGGCGCGGCTCCTGCGCCTCCTGCGTCAGGACGGCGCGCGCTCGCGTGCCGAACTCGGCGAGGTGGCCCGTCTGTCACCGTCGAAGCTCGCACTCGAGCTCGACCGGCTCAACAAGCTGAACCTCCTCGAAACCGGCGGCCTCGCGGCCTCGCGTGGCGGCCGGCGGTCGGGCATCGTGCGGATCGCCTCGCACCTGCGTTTCGTCGGCATCGACATCGGCGCCACGTCCATCGACGTGGGGGTGACGAACGGCGAACTGGAGGTGCTCGGCCACCTGTCGAAGCCGGCGGACGTGCGGGACGGCCCCGAGGCGGTGCTGGAGCAGGCCCTCGATCTCGTCGGCAAGCTGCGGACCGGCGAGACGAGCGAGATCCACGGTGTCGGCATCGGGGTGCCCGGTCCGGTGAGCTTCCTCGACAGGACGCCGGTCTCGCCGCCGATCATGCCGGGCTGGGACCGCTTCCCGGTGCGGGAGACGCTGAGCCGGGAGTTCGGCTGCCCGGTGCTCGTGGACAACGACGTGAACATCATGGCGCTCGGCGAGCTGCACGCCGGGCTCGCCAGGGCCGTCGGCGACTTCCTGCTCGTGAAGATCGGCACCGGCATCGGCTGCGGCATCGTGGTCGACGGCGAGATCTACCGCGGGGTGACGGGCAGCGCCGGCGACATCGGCCACATCCGGGTGTCGGAAGGCGGCCCCCTGTGCACGTGCGGCAACACCGGCTGTCTCGAGGCCTACTTCGGCGGCGCGGCGCTGGCCCGCGACGCCCTGGCCGCGGCGGAGTCGGGCGAGTCCCCCTTCCTCGCGGAGCGGCTCACGCACGAGGGCACGCTGACGGCCGAGGACGTCGCCGCAGCCGCGGCCTCGGGCGACGCCGCCGCCGTACGGATGATCCGCGAGGGCGGCCGGCACGTGGGCCTCGTGCTCGCGTCCCTCGTGAGTTTCTTCAACCCCGGCCTGGTGATCATCGGAGGCGGGGTCGCCGGTCTGGGCCACGCGCTGCTCGCGGAGATCCGCAGCGTCGTCTACCAGCGCTCGCTGCCGCTGGCCACCGGCAACCTGCCCATCGTCTTGTCCGAGCTGGGCGACACGGCCGGGATCGTCGGCGCCACCCGCCTGATCAGCGACCACGTCTTCTCCGCCGAGTGAGCCGCGCGGCACCGCGTGCCGCGCTCCCTCCGGACGCCGAACGGCCGCCGTCCCCTGCCGGGACGGCGGCCGGTCCGCGTAATCCTGTCAGCCCTTGAGCAGCTGCGTGAGCAGGCCCTTCACCTCGGTCGCGGCGTACGCGTCCTTGTCGAAGGGGCCCAGCAGCACCGGTCCGTCCGCCGCCGCGTCGGGCAGGCGGCCGTGGCTGCCGCGCACCGGGGCCGGGTCGAGCGGCACCACCGACATCTTGTAGCGCATGCCCATCTTCTTGCGGGCCAGCGCCGTGCCCGCGCGCAGCTTCACCAGCGGGTCGTTCGGATCCATGAACAGCTCCGCCGGGTCGTAACCGGGCTTGCGGTGGATCTCCACGAGCTTCGCGAAGTCGGGCGCCCGGTCGTCGGACAGCCAGTAGTAGTACGTGAACCAGGCGTCCGGGTCCGCCACGGCGACCAGATCACCGGCCCGCTCGTGGTCGAGGCCGTACCTCGCCTTGCCCTCCTGGTCCAGGACCTCGTCCACGCCCTGCAGCTCCGCCACGATGTCCCGTACGCGGGGCAGGTCGGCGGTGTCGTTCACGTAGACGTGGGCGACCTGGTGGTCGGCGACCGCGAAGGCCCGCGAGGCCCAGGGGTCGAGATACTCCATGCCGTCCTGGGTGTAGACCTCCAGCAGCCCGGCCCGGCGCAGCGCGCGGTTGACGTCGACCGGGCGGGAGGCGTTGGTGATGCCGTACTCCGACAGCACGACGACGGTGGCGTCCTCCCGCAGCAGCGGCGCGAGCGCGGCGTCGACCTCCCGGGCCGCCGCGATCGCCTGCGGCGCGTCGGGCCCGAAGCGCTGCAGGTCGTAGTCGAGGTGCGGGATGTAGACCATGAGCAGGTCGGGCCGCTCCTTCGCGAGGATCCGGCGGGCGGCCGCGATGATCCACTTGGACGAGGTGATGCTCGCCGTCGGCCCCCAGTAGGTGAACAGCGGGAACTCGCCCAGTTCGGCCACCAGGTCGTCGTGCAGCGACGGCGGCCTGGTGTAGCAGTCGGGCTCCTTGCGCCCGTCGGCGTAGTAGATCGGGCGCGGGGTGACGATGAAGTCGCTGGAGCCGCCCATGGCGTACCACCAGCAGACGTTGGCCGTGCGGATCCCGGGCACCGCGTCCCACAGCTGCTCGCCCTGGATCAGCCGGTTGTGCTGCCGCCACAGGAAGACCTCGCCGAGGTCCCTGAAGTACCAGCCGTTGCCGACGATGCCGTGGTCGCGCGGCATCGAGCCGGTCAGCAGGGTGGCCTGCACGGAGCAGGTCACGGCGGGCAGCACGGGCTTCAGGGACGCGGCGGCCCCCACTTTCGCCACGTTCGGCATGTGCGCCAGCAGGCGCGGGGTCAGGCCGACGACGTTCACGACGACGACGGGCGCCATCAGATCTCCTTAAGTCCGAGGGCGGCGAGCCGCCGCCGGGTCCAGTCCAGCTCGGCCGCGACGCCCTCGGCGACGTCGACCGGGCCGGGCAGCACGCTCCAGGTGTAGGTCTCGACCTCGAGGTGCCGGGTGAGGGGGGCGGTGAGGCCCCCGTCCGGGGTCATGAGCCGGCCCAGCAGGTCCTCCAGGTACGGAGCCGTCGTGGTGAGCGGCGGCGGAGCCGCGGCGTGCAGGGGCATGTGGAAGTGCGTGCGCCACGGCAGGTCCACCGGGAGCCCCCCGGCCAGCGCCTCGGGCAGGTCGTCGGCGTACCCGGCCGTGCAGCGGGTCTGGTGGAGGTACCGCTCCTCCTCGTACGCCGCCAGGGCGGACTGGCCGCCCGGGGGCGCCTCGACCGCGGCCGACACCTGGAGCTTCACGATCGGCAGCCCCAGGGCGGCGGCGTCGGCGGGCTCCTCGAGACCGACGGCGAGGTGGCAGGCGTCCAGGCAGACACCGAGGTACTCGGGGTCGGCGCCGCCCAGCAGCGCGACGGCCTGCGGGGTGGTCTCCACGATGCAGCCCGGTTCCGGCTCGAAGCCCACGCGGATCGTCTTGCCGGTGCGCTCCGCCAGCGCCCGCAGGCCCCGGGTGAGCGCGCCCAGGTTGGCGTCGACCGCCGCGGCCTTGTCCGGCGTCCACTCCGTGCGCCAGGCGAGGGGCAGCGTCGAGATCGAGCCCTCGGTCACGTCGTCCGGCAACAGCACGGCGAGGATCTCGGCCAGGTCGAGGGTGTAGGCGAGCCGCTCCGGCTCGGCCCAGTCAGGGCGGTACACCCGGAGCTTCACGACCTGGTCGTGGAAGCCCTGATAGGGGAAGCCGTTGAGGGTGACGACCTCCAGCCCCAGCTCGTCCAGCCGGGCGCGCAGCCGCGCCAGCTCGTCGGGGTCGGCCCGCAGCGCCCGCGCCGCGCGGGACGACAGCCACAGCCCGAGGCCGAGCACCGGGGCGCCGGTCAGCGCCCGCACCCGGGCGGCGACCCCCGAGAGCTGCCCGTGAATGCCGTCGAGGTCCTCGGCGGGGTGGACGTTGGTGCAGTAGGCCAGGTGGACGACGGAGCCGGAGGGATGCAGCAGGCGCATGGTCAGCGCGTCCCGCGCAGGATCGTGTTGCCCTCGTAGTCGCCGCCGGACTCGACGTCGTCCAGGTGCAGGCGCCCGCTCTGGCCGTAGAAGGCGACCGGGTTCTGCCACAGCACCCGGTCGACGTCCTCGTCGGTGAACCCGGCGGCCAGCATGGCCTCGCCGACCTCGCGCGTCTTCAGCACGTCACTGCGCCCCCAGTCGGCGGCGGAGTTCACGATCATCCGCTCGGTGCCGTACTCCTTGAGGATCGCCACCATCCGGTCCGGATCCATCTTGGTGTCGGGGTAGATCGAGAAGCCCGCCCAGCACCCGGCGTCGCGGACCATGCCGACGGTCAGCTCGTTGAGGTGGTCGACGAGGACCTTGCCCGGGTCCATGCCCTTGACCACGTCGAGCGTGCGCCGGGTCCCGGCCGCCTTGTCGCGGTGCGGCGTGTGCACGAGCACCGGCAGGCCGTGCTCCTCGGCCAGCGCGAGCTGGGCCTCGAAGACGCGGTCCTCCTCCGGCGTCACCGAGTCGTAGCCCACCTCGCCGACCGCCACCACGGAGTCCTTCAGCAGGTAGCGGGGCAGCTCGTCCAGCACGCCCGCGCAGCGCGGGTCGTTGGCCTCCTTGGGGTTGAGGGCGAGCGTGCAGTAGTGGCGGATGCCGTACTGCGCCGCCCGGTAGGGCTCCCACCCCAGCAGCGCGTCGAAGTAGTCGAGGAAGCTGCCGACGTTCGTGCGCGGCTGGCCGAGCCAGAAGGCGGGCTCCACGACGGCACGGACCCCGGCGGCGTACATGCGCTCGTAGTCGTCCGTCGTGCGGGACGTCATGTGGATGTGGGGGTCGAAGATCCTCATCGGGAATCAGAGCCTCTCGAAAACGTCGGGGGGAACGGGCCGTCCGGCCGCACGGCGCTCGGCGGCGAAGTCGGCGAGCATGCGCCGCAGTTCGTCGTCGAAGCGCCGGTCGAGGCCCTCGACCGACGCGAGCGGAACGGACATGAAGACGCACTTGAGCACGCCCTGACGGAAGGCGTGGTCGTCCAGCCAGGCCGAGCCGTACGGGCCGAGCGCGGCGGCGACCAGCCGGGTGTCGTTGGTGCGCAGGGCGTCGTGGATGAGCGGGAGAGCGGCCGGACCGAGGTCGAGCCGCGCGAGCGCCTCCAGGATCTCCAGCCGCTCCCCCGCGTCGCCCTGCCAGTAGAGCTTCGTGATGGCCGCCACCGGGTCCGGCAGGGTCTTTGTGAGCGCTCTCAACAGCTCGGCACGGGCGTCTGGGCCGCCCTCCCGCGCGGCCCGCGGGAACAGCGCGTAGACGGTCTCCGGGTCGCGCTCAACGTCGGCTACGGCCTGCGCCAGCCAGGTCATGTGCCCTCCTCAGGAATTCGATCGACCTTCGCGCCACGTCGGGCGCCGCGTGGCTGTGCCTGGCCAGCTCGACGGCGACCAGCCCGCCGAAGCCGTCGAGCGCGGCGAGCGCGGGCGGGAAGTCGATCTCGCCCTCGCCGAACTCGAGATGCTCGTGGACGCCCCGCCGCATGTCCTCGATCTGCACGTGCACGAGGTGCGGCAGCGCCCGCTCGACGCATTCGGGCACGTCGTACGGCTCCAGACAGCGGCAGTGCCCGATGTCGAGGGTGAGGCCGAATCTCGCATGGCCGCCGAGCAGGCCGCGCAGCCGTTCGTATCCGGCCAGGTCCGCCACGAGCATCCCCGGCTCGGGCTCGAATCCGAGCGTGACGCCCACCTCGTCGGCCTCGCCGAGCAGGCGCTCGCACTGCCGGACGAGCCGGTCCCACGCCTCGGCCTCGGGCACCTCCGGCGGCCGGATGCCGCTCCACAGGTGCACCACGGGGGCGCCGAGGTCGGCCGCGATCCGCATCGCCTCGCACAGGAAGCGCACGCGCGCCTCCGCGTCGTCGTGCAGCAGCGTCGGGTAGTGCTTGCGCCGGGGGTCGAGCGCGTACCTGCCGCCCGTCTCGACGGCGAGGGACAGGCCGAGCCGCCGCGCCAGCGCCGCGATCCGCCCGACCTCCGCTGCGGAGGCGCCGGGCATGAGGTGCCCGTGGTCGAGCGTGACCGCCGCGCCGGTGTAGCCGAGGTCGGCGAGCACCTCCAGCGTCTGGTCGAGCGGATGGTCGCGGAAGCCGTTGGTGCAGTAAGCCCAGTTCATAGGCACGCTCACGACGTGGCCACCTTCGCCGACAGCCAGCGGCCGGCCGGCAGCGCGGCCAGCAGCGCCGCCGCCTGGGCGAGCCTCCCCCGCCCGGCCACCGCGGCCGCCTGCAGCGGGATCAGGCCGAGGATGCTCATCCGCACCGCCTGCCGCACCTGCTCGGGGTCGGGATCGGCGCGCAGCGCCAGCTGGGCCCGGCCGGCTGTGGCGAGGTAGCCGGCGATCATCACGGCGGCGCCCAGCCGTCCCGCCGTCTCACCCTGGCGGCAGGCGACCGCCGCCAGCGCCGCGGACGCGCCGGTCGCGGTCAGCGCCTGGACGACGGTCGCGGGGGTCGCGCCGTCCACCTCGGCCCGGCCCAGCAGGGTGATGCCGTAGGTGTGGGCGCCGACGGCCAGCGCCATCGGGGCCGCCGCCCGGGTCCGCGGCCCCGCCCCGAGCAGCACGTCGAGCGCGCGGCAGGCCGCCATCGCGGCCGGGCCCGCCACGGTGTGCTTGAGACGCAGGTCGTAGGCCCACGCGGCGCCGGCGAGCAGGCCCGCGAGCGCGAGCCCGCGCCGTCCGCCGGCGACCGCGGCGGTGGCCACCCCGGCGCCGGTCAGGGCGACGGCGAGGCCGAGCGCCCCTTCCGGGCTGATCCTGCCGGAGGGGATGGGCCGTTCCGGGCGCTCCTTCGCGTCGAGCTTCCGGTCCGACCAGTCGTTGAGCGCCATGCCGGCCCAGTAGAGCAGCACCGACGCGGCGGCGAGGCCGGGCCGTGCCGGCCGTCCGGCCACCGCCGCGCCCGCGAGCGTGTCACCGGGGACGGACAGCGCGGCGGGCGCGCGGACCAGCTCCAGCCAGGCCTTCACAGCCGTTCACCCGTGATCGATTGTGCGAAGTCGACCAGCCGGGCGTACTGGGTGGGCAGGTCGTGTCCCGCGCCGCCCAGCGGGTCCTTGAAGAAGTAGCCGAGCTCGGGGAGCACGCCGCTGTGCCCGGCCTCGTGGGCCCGCGCGACGAGGCGGGCGAGGTCGAGGACGAGCGGGGCGGCCAGCGTCGAGTCGCAGCCCTGCCAGGTGAACTGCATGGTCATGCGGACGCCGAGGAACCCCTCGAACGTGATGTGGTCCCAGGCGGTCTTCCACTCGCCGAGGTCGGCGACGTAGTCGATGTGCGTCAGGCCCTCGACCTCCTCGCCCACGATCGCGGGGACGGCCCGCGCCTTGCTCGCCGACTTGCTCTCCCGGGCCGCGGGGTCGGCCAGCGTGGCGCCGTCGCCGCCACCGAGCAGGTTGAGCCCCGACCACGAGCGCACGCGCAGCGCGCGGCCGGCGAACATCGGCGCGAGCGCGCTCTTGACCAGCGTCTCCCCGGTCTTGCCGTCGCGTCCCGCGTACGGCACGCCGTTGCGCCGCGCCAGCTCGTCCAGGGCGGGAGGCGTCGGGCCGGCGGACGGGGTGAACGCGACGTAGCCGCACCCGGCGGTGAAGGCCGCGTAGGCGTACAGGGAGCTGGCGGGCAGCGGGTCCTGCCCCGACGCGAGCGCCTCCTCCAGGTCGGAGAGCCGCGCGTGCGAGACCTCGGCGGGAGGCTCGGTCGACGACACGTCCACCACGACGACGTGGGACAGGCCGTGCCGCTCCCGGAAGTCCGTGATGTCGGCGGCCAGCCGCCGCGCGGCATCGGCCTGGCTCTCCTCGCCGGGCACGTAGCCATGCCTGCTCTCGGCCTCCGCGGCGTCGAGGTCCGCGGCGAGCAGGGTCGTCAGGACGGGAGGGAACACTCCCGCCTGGGCGAGCATCTCGGCCCTCTTGCGCAGTGGGGTCCCGACCACGTCGTGACCGCCGAACACCAGGTCGCCCAGAGGAGCGAAGCCCCCGGGGAAGCCGGCGGCCTCGATGACGCACCCGGTGGGCGCAGCCGCTCCCGCACGGACCGCCGCCGCCCCGACTACCGCCGTGGTCGCGACGGACCCCCGGGCGCCGACCAGCCAGACACCGATGGGCACTGTAACTCTCCCGTCAACTCGGGTATGAAGGATGACCCCGGAACATTCGGATACTAAGAGGCATCTTTCGTCGCTGACAAGAAAAAGTTTCCAGCAGGCTACGGAAAGTTCAAAGCTCGCGCCTCGGAACGAGGATCCCGGGCCCCCGGCCGCCGACCACCCCCTCCGAGTCCCGCCCCTCGGACGGTCGCCGTCGCCGCCCTTCTCCCTGTGCTCCTCCGACTTTGTCCTCGAATAACACAAAGTTCAAAAGATCATGAAGAAACTTCTTCCCTGTTAGACAAAAGTGGCGTAGCTTGCTCGCCAAGTGCACCCGCGGCCTGGCCGCGTCATCGGGGGATCAAGGTTCTTCACGCAGATGGAGTTGGCAAGACGATGAGTGCGTACGAAGAAGAGATGGAGTCGGCGGGCAACCTCGGACGCCGGCTGGGGCTCAGCCGCCGCCAGCTGCTCGCGGCCACGACCGGCATGGCCGCGGCCGCCGCCGTGGCGGCCGCCGGTCCGATGAAGTCGGTCGCGCGTGCGACGACCCCGGGCAACGGCCCCAACGGCATCCTGGTCCCGCCGCCCCGGCGCGGCATCATCCTGTACACGGTCCGCGACGCCATCTCCCGTGACCCGCTGTCCAGCAACCTCCCCTCCGGGTTCCGCGCCGTGTTCGAGGAGCTCGCCCGAATCGGCTACGCGCAGGTGGAGTTCGCCGGCTACAGCCAGCACCGCAACGCCGAGGGCGGCGCCAGCCTGGAGAGCATCGAGGGCGCCAAGCTGCTGCGCGGCTGGCTGGACGACAACGGCCTCGTCGCCCAGGGCAACCACGGCTTCATCCCCGGCTCCTGGCCGCTGACCCAGGCCGACCTGGACCGTTTCAAGCTCCACCTGGAGATCGCCAACATCCTCGGCCTGGGCCACATGGGCACCGGCAGCGACCCGACCGGCAGCGCCTACAAGGCCGACTGGGACGTGGCCGCCGACAAGTGGAACACGCTCGGCCAGATCGCCTCCGAGGCGGGCCTCAAGCTGTACACCCACAACCACGACGTGGCCTACAGCTTCCTGCTCGACAGCGGCCCGCTGGACGACCGGGGCCGCCCCACCCGCTCCTCCGGCATCCGCCGCCTGGAGTACTTCCTCCAGATCACCGACCCCAAGCACGTCTGGCTCGAGATGGACATCTTCTGGGCCCACGTCGCGCAGTACAAGCACAAGACCTTCACCGCCCCCGACGGGTCCACCCAGACCCAGGTCTTCAACCCGCTCGGCGTCGTGCAGGCCCAGACCAAGCGGTTCCCGCTGTTCCACGCCAAGGACGGCAAGATCAACACCGGCACGTCCAACGGCTACGACATGGTTCCGTTCGGCACCGGCGACATCGACTACGCGGCGTTCTTCCGCGGCGTGGGCGCCAAGGGCTACCACCACCCGATGTACGAGCAGGACACCGCCCCCGGCGGCACCGCGAACCCGGCGCAGTCCCTGCAGTACGCGGACCTGAGCTACCAGAACATGTCCGCCCTGCGCGGCTGACGACTTCGGCGAATGACGAATATGGCGGACCGCCACGCGTTCGACCCGTTCCACCGGCACGCGGCGGCCCGCCTTTCCCTGCCACCCCCCTGAAAAGAAGAGGCGCAGCAGACTTGAAGCGTACTCGCATTCTGGGCGGCGCTCTCGCCGCCGCGTTGACGCTCCCGATGGCGGCGGCGCTCACCGCCGCACCGGTCCAGGCGCACGAAGACGCGCTGCACTGGGAGAACTACGAGAAGGTCACGCTCACCAAGGACGTCGGCGAGCCGATCGACATGGCGATCCTGCCGGACAGCCGGGTGCTGCACACCGCCCGCAACGGCGACATCCGGATGACCGACCCCGCCACCGGCGTGACGAAGATCATTAACAAGATCGACGTCTACAACAACTCCGAAGACGGTCTGCAGACGATCGGCGTCGACCCCGACTTCGCGACCAACAAGTGGGTCTACGTCTACTACGCGCCCAGGAAGATGACCGCGCCGTACCCGGAGGAGACCCCGACCGGGTCGGCGCCCAACTCCCTGCCCGCAGGCGCGGACGAGTCGTACTGGAACCAGTGGAAGGGCTACAACCAGCTCTCCCGGTTCAAGTGGGACGGCGAGAAGCTCGACCTGTCCACCGAGCAGGTCATCATCAAGGTCGAGACCAACCGCGGGCAGTGCTGCCACGTCGCCGGCGACTTCGACTGGGACGACGACGGCAACCTCTACCTGTCCACCGGGGACAACACCCCGGCCAGCACGCCCGGCGCCAACGGCATGGCGCCGAACAACGACGCCCCGGGCATGAACCCGGGCTTCGACGCCCGCCGCGGCGCCGGCAACTCCAACGACCTGCGCGGCAAGATCTTGCGTATCAAGGTGGGCGAGGACGGCTCCTACACCGTTCCCGACGGCAACCTGTTCCCGAAGGGCACGGCCAAGACCCGGCCGGAGATCTTCGCCATGGGCGTTCGGAACCCGTTCCGCATCGACGTCGACCCGGGGACCGGGACCGTGTCGTGGGGCGACTACGGACCGGACGCCGGCGCCGCCAACCCCGACCGCGGCCCCATGGGCTACGTCGAGTGGAACGTCACCCCGATCAGCAAGCCGCTCAACGCCGGCTGGCCGTACTGCCACGGCGACAACTTCAACTACAACAACTGGGACTACGCGACCTCGAAGCCGCGCGAGTGGTTCGACTGCGACGCCGGCCCGACGAACACCTCCCGCTGGAACACCGGCCTGGACAAGCTCCCGCCCGCGGTTCCCGCCGACATGTACTACGGCGACCGCGCGAGCGACCAGCCGGAGGAGTGGGCCGGGCTGACCGAGTTCGACCCGAGGCAGAACGGCCAGGGCCCCATGGGCGGCCCGGTCTACCACTACGACGCCGACAACCCCTCGGCCACCAAGTTCCCCGCGTACTGGGACAAGAAGTTCTTCTTCGCGGAGTTCTCCCAGGACTACCTGGCGGCGTTCACGGTGACGGGCTCTGACGGGCCGGTGACCAAGCTCGAGCACTTCCTGCCGAACGCCGAGCTGACCAAGATGGCCATGCCCATCACGGACAACCCGATCGACATCGAGTTCGGCCCCGACGGCGCGCTGTACGTGCTCGACTACGGCGACGGCTTCTTCCGCGCCAACCCCGACTCGGGCCTGTACCGCATCGACTACTCGCCCGGCAACAAGGCCCCGCAGGCGAAGATCAGCGTCGACAAGACGTCGGGCACCAACGCGCCGCTCACCGTCGAGTTCAGTGGCGCCAAGTCCACCGACGCCGAGGCCGGCGACCTGACCTACCAGTGGGACTTCGACGGCAACGGCACCTTCGACGCCACGGGCGTGACGGCGACCCACACCTACGACAAGCTCGGGCAGTACACCGCCCGGCTCCGCGTCACCGACGCGGGCGGCAGGTTCGGTCTCGCCACCATCGAGATCACCGTCGGCAACACCGCGCCCGAGGTCAGCATCGAGACCCCCGGCGACGGCGGCTTCATCGACTGGGGCAACGTGGTCCCGTTGAAGGTCAAGGTGACCGACGCGGAGGACGGCGACAACCCGACCTGCAGCCGGGTCGCGTGGACCTTCGGCCTCGGCCACGACACGCACGCCCACCCGATCACCACCGGCACGGGCTGCACCGTCACCTGGGCGACCCCCGCGGACGCCCCCGAGCACGGCGTGACCGAGAACATCTTCGGCGTCGTCGTGGTCAGCTACCGCGACAACGGCGCCAACGGCATTCCCGGCGCCTCCAGCGACGCGAGCCTGATCCTCAACCCCAAGCTCATGCAGGCCGAGCACGGGGACGACAACAAGGGCGTCACCAAGACCCAGGACGAGACCGCCTCCGGCCTCAACAAGGTCACCTCGTTCGACGCCGGCGACTACATCGGCTACGACCCGGTGAACCTGGCCGGCATCACCGCGGTGAAGACCCAGGCCAGCGGTGCGGGCACGCTGTCGCTGCGCTGGAACTCGCCGACCGCGACCCCGTTCGCGACCGTCGCGATCCCGGCCGGCTCCGGCTGGCAGACGGTGACCACCGCGCTGAACAACGCCCCCACGGGCAGCGGCAAGCTGTACGTCACCTCGACCGGCGGCGTGGAGGTGGACGCGTTCACCTTCGTGGGCGACGGCGTCGCCGACAAGACCCCGCCGACCGTGACGGCCACCCTCAACCCGGCCCAGCCGACCGGTGAGAACGGCTGGTACAAGGGCAACGTGTCGATGACGGTCACCGCGACCGACAACGGCACGGTGGCGAGCCGGCAGTACTCGGTCAACGGCGGCACCACCTGGCTGAACGCCAACAACGCGGTGACGCTGAGCACCGAGGGCACCACCGAGGTCCGCTACCGCGCCACCGACAACGCCGGTAACGTCTCGGAGATCGGCACCGTCACGGTGAAGATCGACAAGACCGCGCCCGCGCTGACCGTGAGCGGTGTCGAGTCCGGCGACCACGGCGACTCGACCTCGATCACGCCCGTCTTCTCCGCCACGGACGCCACGTCCGGGGTGGCGAGCGTGACCGCCGCGATCGGCGACCTGCAGGTCACCTCGGGCGAGCCGCTCCCGCTGTGGAAGCTGCCGCTCGGCGAGAACGAGCTGGTCGTGACCGCCAAGGACAAGGCCGGCCACGTCACGGAGAAGAAGTCGGCCTTCACGGTCACGACCTCCTTCGACGACCTGGACGCCCTGCTGAAGGCCTTCAAGACCGCCGGCACGGTGACCGAGGACGGCGACGTCCTGATCGCGCAGCTCGACCTGGCGGTCAAGCAGGCCGGCATGGGCAAGAAAGACAACGCGATCAAGGCTCTGGAGCGGTTCGTCGGCTTCGCCGGCGACGCCAAGCGGGTGACCGACAAGGCCGTGAGCGACGCGCTCATCCGCGACGCGCAGGCCCTGATCGAGCAGCTGCGCGGCTAGCAAGACGTCCCGTGGGTCCCGGCCCGGCCCGGCCGGGACCCACGGGGCCCCCAACACCAAGCCGAGGCGCCGGCGACCACGAAGGCATCGTGATGCCATCGTGATCGCCGGCGCTGAACTGTGCCCGGCGGTGATCCGATGTAAGGGCATGAGGCGAATCCGATACGGCGTGGCGGCCCTGGCGGCCGTCGCCTTTCTGCTGACGGGGTGCGGCGGCGCGGAGGACATGTCGAGCAGCAGCGGGGCGGCCGACAGCGG
The DNA here is from genome assembly GCF_012999525.1 of Microbispora sp. H10836. Lineage (NCBI taxonomy): Bacteria > Bacillati > Actinomycetota > Actinomycetes > Streptosporangiales > Streptosporangiaceae > Microbispora > Microbispora sp. H10836. Next base: position 294,149 of record NZ_JABBWU010000002.1, on the reverse strand, counting down.
CGGCGCACCCGCGGCGCCGGCCGCGGACGCTCCCATGAAAGGGCCCACCGCGCAGAGCGCGGAGCGGTCCGCCGCGGACGGCGAAGGCGGCGGGCAGGAGAAGGCCAGGATCGATCCGGCCGACCGCGCGATCATCTACCAGGCCGAGCTCACCGTCGAGGCCAAGGACGTCACCGCGGCGGCCGACCGCGCGAAGACGATCGTGACGGGCGCGGGCGGGTACGTCGCCGAGGAGCGCAGCGACTCCTATTCGGGCGGCCAGCACGCGGTGGTCACGTTCAAGGTTCCTCCGGCCCGCTACGCCGACGTGCTGGCCCAGCTCGGACGAGACCTCGGCAAACGCAAGTCGATGCGGCAGAACGCGCAGGACGTCACCGAGGAGGTCGCCGACGTCGCCAGCCGGGTGAAGTCGGCCGAGGCCGCGCTCGGGCAGTTCCGCACGCTGCTGTCGAAGGCGAACAAGATCGGCGAGATCCTGGAGATCGAGCGGGAGATCACCAACCGCGAGGCCGAGCTGGAGTCGCTGCAGGCCAGGCAGAAGGCGCTGGAGGCGCAGACCGGCATGGCCACCGTGACGCTCACCCTCGTGCTCCCGCCGGAGTCCTCGGCCCGGCCCACGAGGAAGGAGGACCCGTCCGGTTTTCTCGGCGGGCTGCGGACCGGATGGGACACCCTCACCACCTCGACCCTGGTGGCGCTGACCGTGCTGGGCGCGCTGCTGCCCTGGCTCGTCGTGGCCGGGCTGGTGTGGCTGGTCGTCCGGACCGTCATGCGCCGGATGCGCCGCCGTACCGCTCCGCCCGCCGGTGCCGTGCCCCCCGGTGCCACGCCCTACAGTGCCGTCCGCTCGGGTCCCCCCGTGCCTCCCGGACACGGGCCCGCCTCCGCCGCTGACGAGGCCCCGGACGCCCGGGACGAGAGCCGGGCGTCCGGGCACACTCCGCGCGAGTAGGACCTCAGCGGGCCGACGACTCGTGGACGAAGTCGGTGAGCCGGGCGAGCTGGTCGGGGTCGGTCGAGGGAAGCACGCCGTGGCCGAGGTTGAACACGTGCCCCTCGGCCACCCTGCCCCGTTCGAGCACGTCCCTGGCCCGCCCCTCGACGACCTCCCAGGGCGCGAGCAGGATCGCCGGGTCGAGGTTGCCCTGCAGGGCCTTGCCCGCGCCCACGCGGAGCGCGGCCTCGTCGAGCGGCACCCGCCAGTCGACGCCCACCACGTCGGCGCCGGCCTCGCCCATGAGGCCGAGCAACTCGCCGGTGCCGACGCCGAAGTGGATGCGCGGCACGCCGAGGTCCGCCAGGCCGGCGAAGATCCGGCTGGTGTGCGGCAGCACGTAGGAGCGGTAGTCCTGCGGCGCGACCGCGCCGACCCACGAGTCGAAGAGCTGGACGGCCGAGGCGCCCGCCGCCACCTGGACGCGCAGGAAGGCGAGCGTGATCGCGCCGAGCCGGTCCATCAGCTCGTGCCACAACTCGGGCTCGCCGTACATCATGGCCTTCGTGCGGTCGTGGCTCTTGGAGGGGCCGCCCTCGATCAGATACGACGCGAGTGTGAAAGGCCCTCCGGCGAAGCCGATCAGCGGGGTCCCGCCCAGTTCCCCGGTGAGCGCGCCGACCGCCTCGGTCACGTACGGGACGTCGTCCGGCTCCAGCGGGCGCAGGACCTCCATGCCCGCCTTGTCGCGGATGGGGGTCCCGACGACGGGACCGACGCCCGGCTTGATGTCGAGGTCGACGCCGATGGCCCTGAGCGGCACCACGATGTCGCTGAAGAAGATCGCCGCGTCCGTGCCGTACCTGCGGACCGGCTGCATCGTGATCTCGACCACGAGGTCGGGTGTGGCGCAGGCGGTGAGCATCTCGACGCCCGCGCGCACCCTGCGGTACTCGGGCAGCGACCGCCCGGCCTGGCGCATGTACCACACCGGGGTGTGCGGGACGGGCTCGCGCCGGCAGGCGCGGACGAAAACGGAATCGGCGAGCTGGGGTTTCACGACACCAGCCTGCCATGCCCGGGGGGCGCCCGGCGCCCGGACCCATGACCTGGGGTTCCAGAACGACGCGAGAAAGGTCGCTCATCGCGTAAGGTGAACCCCATCCCCTCCTGTGAGTCGTCTCACACCTCGGCAATGTGTTCGCCAATCGGCCATCCGGCATCGATTCCAATACCACTTTCGAGACACGCCGAGCGCGATGCGGGGAAATGTCGCCGGGACGTGCCAACGTCGGATCAGTCCCGAGCGACCGCCACGACCGTGGATCCGACGAGAGGCCCCGGAGCGATGACTTCGATGTGGAGTTCCCCCGAACGCCGCACTGAGCGCTGTGCCGGCAGCGACGCCGCGCGCCCCGCCCGCCCGAGCCGCGCGGACGGCTGCGGCGACCGCCGGGACCGCACCCTCGGACGCGGCCCGGCGCGGACGCCCGCCCGGGTGACGGCTCGACTGGCGGCGACGGTTTGACGACCTGCGATGCCCCCCACAGCCACCCCCCTGCTTCGCGCCATCCCGAATCCGACCTACTCTTCCGTCATGACCCTCGGTGAGCCGCCGGCGCCTCCCGCCGCCTTCAGGCGCGCGCTGGAGACGTTGCGCCCTGCCGAGGTACGGCCGGAGATCGAGCTGGAGGACATCCCCGCCCCCCAGCGGCTCGCGCCGTACTCCGGAGCCGTCGGGGCGTCCGTGTACCGTGACGACGACGAACTCGCCGTCGGTCGTCTGATCATGCTGTTCGACCCCGAGGGCCAGCGCGGCTGGGAGGGGCCGTTCCGCCTCGTCGCCTACGTACGCGCCGACATGGAGCCGGAGATGACCACCGACCCGCTGCTGGGGCCGGTGGCCTGGAGCTGGCTGACCGAGGCGCTCGACGCCCACGGCGCGCGGTACGCCGCGGTGGGCGGCACGGTCACCCGCGCCGTCTCGGAGGGGTTCGGCGGCAAGGCGGACGACCCCGTCACCACGGAGATCGAACTGCGCGCCTCGTGGTCCCCGCTCGACGAGGACCTGTCGCCGCACGCGGCCGCGTGGTGCGACCTCATGTGCCTGGCCGCGGGAATCCCCCCACTGCCGCCCGACGTCGCGACGCTGCATCCGCGTCCCGCCCGCCGAGATGATCCGAAAGTTCCATAGCCCGTGACAGAACCCGTAGTCCAGCCCCTGTTGGAGCCGCGCGAGGGAATCCCGCCCGTCATCGAGGACTCCGCCGCGCTCGCGGCCGCCGTGGACGCCTTCGCCCGCGGGACGGGACCGGTGGCCGTCGACGCCGAGCGCGCCTCCGGATACCGCTACAGCGGCCGCGCCTACCTGGTGCAGCTGCGCCGGGCCGGCGCGGGCACCGCGCTGATCGACCCGATCGGCTGCCCCGACCTGTCCGCGCTGGACGAGGCCGTGAGCGACGCCGAGATCGTCCTGCACGCGGCCAACCAGGACCTGCCGTGCCTGGCCGAGCTGGGCTTCCGCCCGCGGCGGCTGTTCGACACCGAGCTGGCCGGGCGGCTGCTCGGCTACGAGCGGGTGGGTCTGGGAACCATGGTCGAGCTCGTCCTCGGCCTGCGGCTGGAGAAGGGGCACTCCGCGGCCGACTGGTCGTCCCGCCCGCTACCGGAGGACTGGCTGCGTTACGCGGCGCTCGACGTGGAGGTGCTGGTCGAGCTGCGCGACGTCCTTCACGAGGAGCTGACCGCCACCGGCAAGCTGGGATGGGCGCTGGAGGAGTTCGCGTCGATCCTGGCCGCCCCCGCCCTTCCCCCGCGTACCGACCCGTGGCGGCGCACCTCGGGCATCCACCGCGTGCGCACGCTGCGCGGGCTCGCGGTGGTGCGGGAGCTGTGGACGCTGCGCGACCAGATCGCGCGGGAGGCCGACCTCGCACCGGGACGGGTGCTGCCCGACTCGGCGATCGTCCAGGCCTCCCTCGACCAGCCGCGCACGACCAAGGCCCTCACCGACATCACCCCGTTCGTCGGCCGCAGCGCCCGCCGCCACCTCAACGACTGGCTGGCGGCGGTGAACCGGGCCCGCACGATGCCGGAGCAGGCCCTGCCGCAGCCCGTGGGGCCGGGTGACGGCCCTCCCCCGGCCAACCGGTGGGCCGACCGGGACCCCGCAGCCGCCAGGCGCCTCGCGGCGGCACGGACCGTCGTGGCGGCGCTCGCCGACGAGCACCGCATGCCGACGGAGAACCTGCTCCAGCCCGACGCCGTACGCAGGCTGACGTGGGAACCGCCCGTGCCGATCAGCGAGGAGACCGTGGGCGACCGGCTGCGCGAGCTGGGCGCGCGGGACTGGCAGATCGGCCTGACCGTCCATCCGCTGACCAAGGCGCTCGAACGGCTGGAGATCAAGGGCGAGGTGTGACATGCGGGGATACGGCCCGGACGTGGAGTCCCCCTTCGGCTACGTCCTTCACCACGTGCAGCTCGCCATCCCGCCCGGCGTGGAGGACGACTGCCGCCGCTTCTACGTGGGCCTGCTCGGCATGACCGAGATCGGCAAGCCCCCCGCGCTCGCCGCGCGCGGGGGCCTGTGGGTGCGGGCCGGCGCCCTGGAGATCCACCTCGGTGTGGAGGAGGACTTCCGCCCCGCGCGCAAGGCGCACCCGGGCATCCTGGTGACCGGCCTGGACGACCTCGCCGCGCGTCTGGGGACCGCCGGAGTCGAGGTCGCCTGGGATCCGCACTTCCCCGGCCATCGTCGCTTCTACGCCCACGACAACGTCGGCAACCGGCTCGAGTTCCTCTCCCCGGAGACCTGACCGGCGCGTACGACCGGCGATTGGAAATGAAGCATTTCGGCCTGGCTCGGTAAGTACAGGTGACCGCAGACGCCAGGAAAGGCCGAGATGCATGACAACTACCCGCGAAGTCGTCGCGGCGGATGATGCGACCCTCATCGGGAGATCGCTGCACGAGCCGGAGGTCTTCGCCGTCCTGTTCGACCGGCACGCACCACTCCTCCACCGCTATGTGACCAGGCGGCTGGGGCCCGGCGAGGCGGAGGACGTCGTGGCCGACACCTTCCTGGCCGCCTTCCAGAGCCGGGACGACTACGACCTGGGCCGCCCCGACGCCCGCCCGTGGCTGTACGGCATCGCCTCCAACATGATCGGGAAACGACGGCGCGCCGAGGCCGGCCTCTACCGCGCGTACCTCCGCAGCGGCGTCCATCCGGGGGAGATACCGGGCGCGCAGGTGGAGGACGGAGTCAACACCCTGGCCGTCAACCGGCCGCTGGCGCGGGCCCTGATGCGGCTCAAACGGGCCGACCGCGACGTGCTGCTGCTCGTCGCCTGGGCCGGGCTGAGCTACCAGGAGGTCGCCGAGGCGCTCGCGATCCCCCCGGGCACGGTCGCCTCGCGGCTCAACCGGGCCCGCAACCAGATTCGCCGGGATCTACCAGAAGGAGAATGGCAGTGAACGCGCTCACCAGCATGTGGCAGGCCGTACCCGCGGCCTCGCAGGACGACCTCGCCGGGGCCAGGCGGCGGCTGCTGGACGGGATGCACGCCCGGCGGCCCGCCCTCGCCGCCTCCCGGCGGCGGGTCGTCACGGCCCCTCGGCTGCTGATCGCGGCCGGCGTCGCGGCGGCGGCCGTCACCGCACCGCTGGTCGCCGGCGGCGGGACCCCGGCGTACGCCGTGACCGAGAACCCCGACGGCACGATCACGGTGGCTCTCAACGAGATGCGCGACCCCGAGGGACTGCGGGCCGATCTGCTGACGGCCGGCGTCACGGCCGACGTGTCGTTCCTGGCGCCGCACACGCGGTGCGCCGACTCACGGTTCGAGGGCGTGGACCCTTCGTACGGGTCGCGGGGCCACACGGAGGCGCAACTGCGGAACGGCGTGGAACGGTGGCGCTCGTTCGAGGCGGCCCAGGTGGTCGACGTCCGTGAGATCAGGATCCGTCCGGAGTTCATCCGGCCGGGCGAGACGCTCGTCCTGGAGTTCCGCGACAACCAGGACGCGCGGCGGCCCTGGCGGCTCGGCGCCTGGCTGGCCAGGACCGGCTCGCCCGTGAAGCCCTGCACGCCCGTCCCGGACGCCGGCTGAACCTGCCCGCGTCGTCCCGGTACGGCCGGAAGCTCCCGGAGGTACGCGACCGGCAGTGGCCGGCGTACGTCCGGGAGCCTCCTCTCCCCGCAGGGGCGTCCCGGCCGCGCGGCCCGAGGAGCCCCGCGTGATCAGGTCGCGTCGTCGTCGGTGACGACGAGCCGGGCGAAGCCGTCGCCGATCGTCGCGTTGACCGGCGCCGAGGCGACCACCTGGTAGGACTGCGGCGCGGACGCCACCGCGGTGTCGCCGTCGACCGGCACCCGGAAGGACGCCTCCAGGGCCCCGGCCGCGATGACGACCTCCTGCGCCGCCGAGGTGATCACCGGGGCGGCCCCGGTCGCGATCGACTGCCGTGCCCGGCCCGTCGCCCTCGTCCACGGTGGCGCCTTCCACCGACACCTGCGGCAGCCTGTCGGTGCGGGCCACACCCACGATGTGGCCAGATCGGAGAGGTAGACCGTGCCCTTCCGGCTCGCGCCCGAGATCCGGATCTCGCTGATCTGCTGCGGCTTGACGCCGGTGAGCGAGCTCAACGGGACGCGGACCGTGCGCAGCCAGATCTTGGGCAGCGGCGAGGCGGTGCCGGGGAACGCCGTGAGCGCGTCGCCGGCCTCGGACACCTTGACCGTGTGGGACGCGCCCCGCTTGTCGACGATCTCGACCGCGAGGTCCACGTCGCCGGTCGACGTCTCGTCCCTCGCCGCGCGGAAGGTGAGCGCGTCGTAGCGGGAGACGTTCTGGTCCGGCGTGTCCAGCGGCACCGTCACCGTGCCCGTGGGGTCGCTCCAGGAGAACCGCAGCACCGGTGTCGAGGCGACGTTGTTCGCGTACGTCGCGGGCGTCCAGGATGGCGCCTGCGAGGTGGTCAGCGTGGAGGCGCAGGACGGCAGGCCGCTCTGCGGCGAGCGGTCGAGCATCCCGGCGCAGACGACCGCGGCGGCCGAGCCGGAGATCCGGGCGGACGTCGACGGCGACGTGAAGGGGGCCACGTCGAGGCGCTTGCCCGCGGGCGCCTGGGCGACGGCGTGCACGACGGCCCGCCCCGCGGAGGCGGCGGTCCCGCCGCTGCCGTCGAACAGCGGCAGCAGGCCCTGCTCGCCGCCCTGGACCAGGCGGAAGAACCCGGCGATGTACGCCGTGCCGACCGCGTACTGCTAGGCGGCGGTCAGCCGTGACGGCGCGGCGCCGCCGCAGACCGGGTCGTCGCGCTTCGACCAGTCGTCGGACGCGGGCGCGTGCGCCACGCCCGGGGTCCATTCGGTGTTGAAGAAGTTGTGGTCGGCGCCCATGACCATCAGCGAGGAGCGGAAGGCCGGGTCGCCGGCGTCGGCGTACCGGGAGTCGTCGTAGAAGTGCTGGCCCTGCTGGTTGGAGACGTCCCCGTCGCAGTACGGCAGGATGACGGCCATCGGCGTGCCGGGCAGGGTCGCCCGCGCGAAGTCCGTCGGCGCGAGCGGGAGCACCGCCCTGATCCCGTACGGCGTGGCCCGGCCGGCGTTCATCAGCGCGGCCTTGACGACACCCTCGCCCCCGCGCGAGTGGCCCATCAGGCCGACGTCGGCCATGTCGAGGCGGCCCCTGAAAAGGCTCACCAGCTTCGCGTCGCCCACGCCCTTGCCGGCGTCGGCGAGCAGGTCGAGGTGCCGCATGACGACCTCGCCCCGGGCCAGCGCGCCCCGGTCCTCGCTGTAGGGGTTGTCCGCGGCGTTGACCCCGTTGGCGCTGACCGACACGACGACGTACCCGTGACTGGCCAGCACGTCGGCGGGGCCGTCGTAGCCCTGGTAACTGGCGATGGGCCGCTGCCCGGCCGGGCACGGCCACTGGGTGTTGGACGTCGTCCAGGCCGTGGGGTTGTAGCAGGCCGAGTGGCGGCCGTGCAGGAAGACGACCAGCGGGCGCCTGCCGCGGGCACCTTCCGGCAGGTAGACCTTCGCCCGGATCTCGGCCTGACGGCCGCCGAGTCCCGCCAGGGCGATGGCGGTGTCGCCGAGGTCGTACTCGTCGTGCCGCACGGCGTAAGGACCGGGCGCGGCCGGATCGACGGGCGTCGGGGCCTTCTTGCCGTGCGACTTGGGGGGCTGCGGGGCGGCCTTGCCGATGCCCGCCACGGTGGTCTCGGGCACCTCGCCGTTCCAGGCGACGTCGACCGACGACGCCGTTGCGACGGCGGGGTCGGGGGTGACGACCGTCAGCGTCATGCCGTCGGGCGACTCCTCGGCCGGGCCGAGCGAACGGCCGTCCGCCGCGAGTTCGGGGACCGCGTCGCGGACCGGCAGCGGGTTGTTCAGGTGGAGCGTGACCCGGTGGCCGCCGCTGACGGGTTCGACGGTCCAGGTGCCGTCCCCGCCACTCGGGCCGGCCGGTGCCGGCGGCGCGGCGTGCGCGGGTCCCGTGAGGAGGGGGGTGGACAGGGTCGCGGCCGTGACGGCCGCGGCGAGCGCCTTGGTCAAGGCGCGCACAGGAGAGCGCATCGGTTCCTTTTTCGAGTGCAATGCCCCAAGAAAGACACTCTCGTGAGTGGTTCTTGAGGTTTGTGAAGTTGCATCCCGAATGAGATCGTCACCGGCGGCATGTACTGATTCCGACCGGTTTCCTGCCGGTTAACGATCTTTCACCGGCCCCGATGGCCCCACCGATCCCCGAGACCGGTTACCGACCAGTAGCATAGGCCTCCGGAAGCTACCGACCAGTAGGAGCGAACCCGTGCCTGCGTCCCGTGAAGTCGTCTTCGTCGACGGCGTTCGGACGCCTTTCGGCAAGTCGGGCCCGAAGGGCCTGTACGCCGAGACGCGTGCCGACGACCTGGTAGTCCGCGTCATCCGCGAGCTGATGCGGCGCAACCCCGGCCTCCCCCCGGAGCGGGTGGACGAGGTGGCCATCGCGGCCACCACCCAGATCGGCGACCAGGGCCTGACGATCGGCCGGTCCGCGGCGGTGCTCGCCGGCCTGCCGAAGTCGGTCCCCGGCTACGCCATCGACCGCATGTGCGCCGGCGCGATGACCGCCGTGACCACGGTGGCGGGCGGCATCTCCTTCGGCGCGTACGACGTGGCCATCGCCGGCGGCGTGGAGCACATGGGCCGTCACCCCATGGGCGAGGGCGTCGACCCCAACCCCCGGTTCCTGTCCGAGCAGCTCGTCGACGGCTCGGCACTGATCATGGGCATGACCGCGGAGAACCTGCACGACCGCTACCCGTCCATCACCAAGGAGCGGGCCGACGCGTTCGCCGTCGCCTCCCAGGAGAAGGTCGCCAAGGCGTACGCCGACGGCAGGATCCAGCGCGACCTGGTGCCGGTGGCCGCCCGCAAGGCCGCCGAGGGCTGGGGGCTGGCCACGGCGGACGAGGCGCCGCGCCCCGGCACGACGCTGGAGGGGCTGCGCTCCCTCAAGACGCCGTTCCGGGCGCACGGGCGGGTGACCGCGGGCAACGCCTCCGGCATCAACGACGGCGCGACCGGCTGCATCGTGGCCGCCGAGGACGTGGCGCGGGAGCTGGGCCTGACCCCGCGCATGCGGCTGGTGTCCTACGCCTTCGCCGGTGTGGACCCCGAGGTGATGGGCGTCGGGCCGATCCCCTCCACCGAGCGCGCGCTGCGCCTGGCCGGGCTGTCCATCGGCGACATCGGCCTGTTCGAGATCAACGAGGCGTTCGCCGTGCAGGTGCTGGCGTTCCTCGAGCACTTCGGCATCGCCGACGACGACCCGCGCGTCAACCCGTACGGCGGCGCGATCGCGTTCGGCCACCCGCTCGCCTCGTCGGGCGTGCGGCTGATGACGCAGCTTTCGCGCGAGTTCGCCGAGCGTCCCGACGTCCGGTACGGGATCACCACGATGTGCGTCGGCATGGGCATGGGCGGCACCGTCATCTGGGAGAACCTGTCATGAGCACCCTCGACACCTGCAAGGCCCTCCTGGAGGGCAAGAACGCCGACGAGGTCGTCACCAAGGCCCTCGTGCGCGACGTCGAGCTGCCGTACGGCGCGGGCACGATGGCGCTGATCACGCTCGACAACGGCCTCGACCACACCAAGCCCAACACCTTCGGCCCGCACGGCCTGCTCGCGCTCAACGAGGCGCTCGACGCCATCGCCGCGCGGTCCGATCTGGCGGCCGTCGGCCTCGTCGGCAAGCCGTTCATCTTCGCCGTCGGGGCCGACCTCAAGGGCGCGGCGGCGGTCTCCTCCCGCGAGGAGGCGCTCGCCATCGGGCAGCTCGGGCACCACGTCTTCCGCCGCCTGGGCGAGCTGGACGTGCCGTCGTTCGCGTTCGTCAACGGCGCGGCGATGGGCGGCGGTCTGGAGATCGCCCTCCACTGCACCTACCGCACCGTGTCGTCGGGCGTCCCGGCCATCGCGACGCCGGAGTGCTTCCTCGGCCTGGTGCCGGGATGGGGCGGCACCCAGCTCCTCCCCCGCCTGATCGGCCCGGAGAAGGCGCTCAAGGTCATCATCGAGAACCCGCTGTCGCAGAACCGCATGATCAAGGGCCGCGACGCGTTCGCCCTCGGGATCGCCGACGCGATGTTCGAGCCCGCCGACTTCGTCGAAGAGTCGCTGCGGTGGGCCGCCCAGGTGCTGCGCGGCGAGGTGACCGTCGAGCGGGCCGACCACACCGCCGAGGACTGGGCGCCGGTGGTCGACCAGGCCCGTACCCTCGTCGACCTCAGGCTGCGGGGGGCCTCCCCCGCTCCGTACCGGGCGCTCGACCTCGTGGCCCTGGCCCGTACGGCGTCCCGCGACGAGGGCTTCGCCGCCGAGGACGAGGCGCTGGCCGACCTGCTCATGAGCGACGAGCTGCGGGCCGGACTGTACGCCTTCGACCTGGTGCAGCGCAGGGCCAAGCGGCCGGCCGGCGCGCCGGACAGATCGCTCGCCCGCCCGGTCACCAAGGTCGGCGTGGTGGGCGCCGGGCTCATGGCCTCGCAGCTCGCGCTGCTGTTCGCCCGCCGCCTGGAGGTCCCGGTCGTGCTGACCGACCTCGACCAGGCCCGGCTGGACAAGGGCGTCGGCTACGTCCACGTCGAGGTCGACAAGCTGCTCGGCAAGGGCCGGATCTCCGCCGACCAGGCCAACCGGCTGAAGGGCCTGGTGAGCGGGTCGCTGACCAAGGACGCCTTCGCCGACGCCGACTTCGTGATCGAGGCCGTCTTCGAGGACCTCGCCGTGAAGCAGAAGGTGTTCGCCGAGGTCGAGGAGGTCGTCTCCGGCACCTGCGTGCTCGCCACCAACACCTCCTCGCTGTCCATCACGGACATGGCCTCCGGCCTGCGGCATCCGGAGCGGGTCGTGGGCTTCCACTTCTTCAACCCGGTCGCGGTGCTGCCGCTCCTGGAGATCGTCCGGGGCGCGGCCACCGACGACGCCACGCTGGCCACGGCGTTCGCGGTCGGCAAGACGCTGAAGAAGTCGTCCGTGCTGGTCAAGGACGCGCCCGCGTTCGTCGTCAACCGGCTGCTGACGCGCTTCATGGGCGAGGTCACGGCCGCCGCCGACGAGGGCACCCCGCTGGAGGTCGCCGACCACGCGCTCGACTCGCTCGGCCTGCCGATGACGCCGTTCGCGCTGCTGCAGCTCGTCGGCCCGGCCGTCGCGCTGCACGTGGCCGAGACCATGCACGCGGCGTTCCCGGACCGCTTCGGCGTCTCGGAGAACCTCGCCAAGCTGGTCGCCGCGGGCAAGCCCGGCCTGTACGGCGCGGACTTCCAGATCGACCCGGAGGTGCGGGCGCTGTTCGAGGGCGGCTCGTCCCCCTCGACCGCCGACGAGGTGCGGCTGCGCGCGCTGCGGGCCCTCGCCCAGGAGATCAGGCTCATGCTCGACGAGGGCGTGGTCTCCGCGCCGCAGGACATCGACCTGTGCATGATCCTCGGCGCGGGCTGGCCGTTCCACACCGGCGGCATCACGCCGTACCTCGACCGCACGGGCATCTCGGAGGAGGTCACCGGCTCCCGCTTCCTGGAGCCCGGTGTGGCCTCCGTGCCGGCCTGACGCACGGGGCCGCCCGGCCGGCACACGGGTGGCCCGCCTGAGCCTTCCGCCACGGACCCGCGAACCACGAAATCGCGGACCCACCAGGCCCTTCACCACAGGGCCGCGCGGAACACCGGGGCCCCGCACCACAGGGGCCCCGACCCGAGCCGCCGCGCCGTATCGGCGCGGCGGCTCGGCGGCTCGGCGTCACCGAGGTGGTGGCGGCATTCCCGCTCTGCCGGGCCGGAAGATGTCGTCCCTTCTCTGCACGCTCTATGAGCAGGAAGGGAGCAGGCCATGACAGCGCAGCCGCACGACTTCGTACCGGGTGAAACGCCGTTGCCGGAGAAGAACCTGCGTGCCATACGCGCCGCGTTGGTCATCCCCCAGGACCGCGAGGTGTTCGACGCTGGACTGAAGGCGGTGCTCGACGAGGTCAGGGTCAGCCTGGACCTGAGTGCACTGAATACGTTCGTGCACCGGTGGTGGATTTCCGCCTGTGACTCGGTACGCGATCCCGAAGGCCGTCGGCAGATGCACAACCGGGCCGAACAGGTCCTCGCCGGCGGCCCCCGGACCGAGGGAAAACCCTGGCGCGAGATTCTCGCCGCTCGCGGAGTTGTTCACGCTTCTGGCCACCGAAACCCAACGGCCCATGCTGCCCCACGCGGTCAGGCCGCGTGCCGGTAGGCGGGGTAGGTGAGGTAGCCCGCGTCGCCGCCCTGGTACCAGGTGGACTCGTCGTCCGGCGCGATGGGGAGTCCCTGGCGCAGCCGCTCCACGAGGTCGGGGTTGGCGATGAAGGCGCGGCCGAAGCTGATCAGGTCGGCGCCGAGCCCCAGCCAGTGATCGGCCGCGGCCTTGTCCGCCCGCCGGGGGCCCATCGGGAAGACCGGGTTGACGACGAGCGTGCCGGGCCAGGCCTTGCGCAGTTCGACGAGCACGTCCTCGTCGGTGGTGGCCTCGATGTGGACGTACGCCAGGTCCAGGGGTGCCAGCTCGGCCAGCAGCGCGCCGTACAGCTCGGGGACGTCGCTGTCCTCCGCGCCCCAGAAGCCCGCGCCGGGCGAGAGCCGGATGCCCGTCCGGTCTCCGCCCACCGCCTCGGCGGTAGCCGACACCGCCTCCACGGCGAAACGGATCCGGTTGGCGATCGGCCCGCCGTACGCGTCGGTGCGCAGGTTGGCGGTGCCCGACAGGAACTGGGCGATGAGATACCCGTTCGCGCCGTGCAGTTCCACGCCGTCGAAGCCGGCGTCGACGGCCCTGAGCGCGGCCTGCGCGTAGGACAGGGCCTGCTCGGGCACCTCGGCGGTCTCCAGCGCCCTCGGCACGGGCGCCGGCTTGGGCCCTGACGGGGTGAACACCTCGCCGGGAGCGGGGACGGCAGAAGGGCCCACTGGCCGCATCCCCGTGGTGTCGGGGTGGGAGACGCGGCCCCCGTGCATGATCTGGGCGAAGACGCGGCCGCCGTTGGCGTGGACCGCGTCGGTGACCGGCCGCCACGACGCGACCTGCTCGTCGGTGTACAGCCCCGGAGTGCCCGGGTTGGACTGCCCCACGAGGCTCGGCTGCACTCCTTCCGTCACGATGAGCCCGGCGGTGGCGCGCTGGGCGTAGTAGGCCGCCATCGACGGTGTGGCCAGGCCGCCCGCGGCCGCGCGGACGCGGGTCATCGGGGCCATCACCACACGGTTGGGCAGGGTCAGCGCGCCGAGCCGGTAGCGGTCGAAGAGGGTCGTCATTCCTGAACGCCTTTCGGGAACCTGCGGATGGTCGTGTCCGCCGGCTGGACACACGACTACGCTAAGACCTGACATTGACGTCAGATGCAAGCGTTCGAGCCGAGGTTTTCCGACAGGAGGCGCGATGCGGATCGGCGAGTTGGCGTCGCAGGCGGGAGTGAGCGTCCGTTCCCTGCGCTACTACGAGGAGCAGGGCCTGCTCACCAGCACGCGCAGCCCCAGCGGCCAGCGCCACTACACCGAGGACGAGGTCGAGCGGGTGCGGTTCATCCAGCGCCTGTACGGCGCGGGGCTGTCGAGCCGGACGATCGCCGAGGTGCTGCCGTGTGTCGACTCGCCGAGCGAGCGGAACTCCGACGAGGCGTTCGAGCGGCTGGTCCAGGAGCGCGACCGGATCAGCCGGCACATCGACGAGCTCGCCCAGGCCCGCGACGCCCTCGACCTGCTCATCGACGCCAACCGCGCGCACCGCGCGCACCTGATGCCTCGCTGACCACGGACATGACGACGGCGGCGCGCCGCCGATCGTGACCTCCGCGACAGACCGCCACGACCCTCCCGTGCACGTACGGGAGGGTCGCCGCGAGGACGGGGTCAGCGCGTGAACAGGCGCGGCGCCAGGTCGATGAGGTTCTTCTGCCACACGTCCCAGCCGTGCGGCCCCGGGGTGACCCCGTCGAACTCGTAGCGGATGCCGAGATCGTTGAGCGTGGTCAGTGACCCCATGAAGAACGGCTGCACGAAGTCGGTCTGGTCACCGACGTACAGGCGCAGCATCTTCGTCCCGTTGTTGATCGCCGCCACGTCGACGCCGGCGCCGTCGCCGAACCAGGCCGAGAACGCCGCGACGTAGGCGAACCGGCCCGGGTACGCCTTGAGCACCCCGAGCGTCTGCACCCCGCCCATCGAGAGACCGGCCAGGGCCTGGCGCGACGGGTCGCCGGAGATGTTGTAGCGGGCGCGGGCCGCCGGGACGATGTTCTCCAGCAGCTCCTTGTTGAAGTCGGGCACGTTGCCGTTGCCCATCACGACCACCATCGGCACCAGCTTCCCGTCGAGGAACTGGTGGTCGAGGATCTGCTTGGCACGGCCCATCTCGACCCAGTCCGTGTAGCTCTGACCGCTGCCGTGCTGGAGGTAGAGGACGGGATACGGCTCCGCGCGCTTGGCGTCGTAGCCGGGCGGGGTCCACACCAGCGCGGTCCGGTCCTGGTTCGCCACCGTGCTCGCGTACGTCAGGCTCTCGATCTTCCCGCCCCGGCCGGCCGGAACATCCGAGAGCAGGCGTGACCTCTCGCCCGGGATGAAGAAGGAGCTCCAGTTCGGCTCGGAGGTCACCTTCGTCGGGTTCGACGCGTCCTTGACCGCGACCCGGTCCACGATCCACTGGTAGTAGTAGAACCACGGGTCCAGCGGACCGATGGTCACCCGCCACCGGTCGCCGGCGCGGGACATCGGAACGCGCAGCCAGCTCCCGCCGGGAGCGTCGTTCGCCCACACCGTGACGTGCTTGGCGTCCTTGAAGTCCGTCGAGGTCTCGAAGGTGACGAAGCCGTCCTGCACGAAAGGCGTCGGGGTGGTGCCGGGCGCCGGCGGGGTGAACTCGCCCTTCAGCGGCCCGTGACCGGCGCTCGGACCGTGATCCCGCACCGTGCGGAACAGCCGGGGCACGAAGTCGATCAGGTTCTCCTGCCAGGCCTTCCAGTTCGCCCCGGCGTCGGGGTTGACCCCGTCGAACTCGTACCTGATGCCCGCGCGGCTCAACGCCCTCGTGAGGTGGACGGTGGCGTTGTACGCGGGATCGGTCACGTTCCCGGTGTACAGGCGCAGCAGCTTGAGGTCGCGGTTGATCGCCTTGGCGTCCGGCCGGTCGGCGCCGTCCGTCAGCAGACCCGAGAACGAGCCGGCGTAGGCGAAGTCGTTCGGCTTGGTCAGCGCGGCACGCAGCGCCTGCGTCCCGCCCTCGGACACACCGGCGATCGCCTGGTGCGCCGGGTCGCGGAGGACGCGGTAGGCGTCCCCGACCGCCTTGCGGAGGTCCTTCAGCTCCTTGTCGTCGGCCGCCCCGTCGCCGATTACGACCACCATCGGCTCCATGGAGCCCTGGGCCGACAGGTTGTCGAGGATCTGCCTGGCCCGGCCGAGGTCGAGCCAGTCGGTGGCGCTCTGCCCGTGGCCGGACCGCAGGAACAGCACCGGGTAACCCTTCGGCCCCTTGGCCTGGTAGCCGGGCGGCGTCCACACCAGCGCCGAGCGCTCCTTCTTCTTGACCTGGTAGGTCAGCGTCTCGACCTTGCCGCCCTGTCCCTGCGGCGCGTCCGCCAGCAGACGCGCCGAGTCACCCGGAACGAGGAAGGTGCTCCACAGCGGCTTGGACGCCACACTGGTGGCGTTCGTCGGATCCTTGAGGCTCCTGGTGTCGTCCCCCGTGACCTGGTAGGAGTACAGCCCCGGCTTGAGCGGGCCGAGGGCCCCCCACCAGACGTCGCCCCGGCGGGTCAGACCGTACTCCGCCCAGGCGGAGGAGGGGCCGAAGTTCCCCTCGACCGCCAGCTGCGACACCGGGCCCGCGTTGGCCTCGATGTAGGCCGCCGGGATGCTGATCGCCACGTAGCCGTCGTCCGAAACACTCAGCCACGGTGTGTCCGCCACCGCTGGTCGCGGCGCGACCAGAATCGCCGCGACCGCCATGACTCCGGCGGTGATCACCGCCGAGAGCCGGCGCACGCCCTTGGGGCGCAGGCCGCCGTGCTGGAATAACGTCATACCGAAACTCCCATGATGGCCGCAGCGGTCGGTCTGACCCACCGACCTTACTCGTCGGTAGAATGCGCCATCGATTCTGTGACCGCACATCCGTCGGCACAGGCGCATTCGCTCTCTATTAGTCGCGAGCAATATCGGTCGCGATTCCAACGAGTCAAGTTAATTGATAAGGGCGGGATACACAAGCCTGCTTCGCGCCGACCGGCCAGGACACGGCCGTTGCGCCGGCGCCGCCTCGGAGCATGCCGCATCCACGGGAGCCCGGCGGACACGGCACCGATTCATGGACGCAAGGGTGACCTCCCACATGTCCGCCGCCCGGACAGCGGCCGGCGCCGGGCGGCCGCTGTCCGGGGAGTGAAACGGACGGCAGCGGAGCGCTGTCCCCGCCGGAGACGCGACCGGTGCCGACCGCGGCGAACGGTTGCCGATGCTTGACCGGCGTCTCTGACGCCGCCGGATCGGCAGCTCATTCAGAAGACGCCGTTTCCCGGAGACGGCGGTCCGGAGGCCCCTCGTCGCATGGCCCTCGTCCCGGCGGCGTGCGGTCACCTGAACGCGAATTCGTTCTCTTCGCGGCGGCTCGCGCTGTTCGCACCGCCGGGTTAACCGTCCCCCAATAGCGCGCAAGTCGCATACTCTTCCGCGATCGGGTAAGCGGCCCTTCGTGTCAAAGTTCGCGACGACGAGAAGAGGCCGGACATGGAAAGGACACAAGACGAGCTGATCGCCCTGGAAACAGCGGGCTGGGCAGCGCTTTCCTCCACCCCCGAGGCCGCCACCGAGTTCTACGAGCAGGTCCTCGACCGTACCGTCGTCATGCTCCTGCCCGGCGGCATGGTGCTCGACGACCGAGCGGCGATCGTGAAGTCGATGGCGGGGCAGCCATGGTCCTCCCACGAACTCCAGGACGCGCGAGTGGTGCACCTCACCGACGACACCGGGCTGGTCACGTACGGCGTCGTCGCCGAACGGGACGGCGATTCCGCGTACTCGGCGCTGATGAGCAGCCTTTACGTGCGCAGGCAGGACGGCTGGAAGCTCGCCTTCCACCAGCAGACCCCGCGTTGAGGCCCACACGAGCACCGGCGCCTGTTCCGGGCCGTAGTGCGCGCCGACCTCGTCCAGGTGCCGCCTCGACGACGCGCAGGCGGCGTCGTAGTCGCCCATGCCGCCCTCGGCCATCTCGACGGTGACCGTGCGCCGGTCGCGTTCGCCGCGCACCGCGCCGACCAGTTGACGCCGGCCGATCGTCTTCGGACCCACACGCTGCCGCCGGTGTCGTTGTGGTCCTTGAGCCCGAACGTCGTGTCCGACCAGCCCGACTTGGAGGAGTCCCACATGCGCGGCGCGGGCGCGTGGAACACCTCGGCCCCCGACTCGGTGAGCGCGCTCAAGCCACCGGTCGCCGCCTTGCGCACGCTCAGCCCGTCCGCGCGCAGGCCGAAGGCGAGCCGGTTCAGCGCGGGGTTGGCGGCGGCCTGCCCGGACTTGACCACGAGTACCTCGGAGAAACCGAGCACCGACGCGGTCACCTTCAGGTCCACACCCGGCAGCACCTCGGCATACGTCGCGGTATCCCCCTCAGGGCGCCGGCCGCGTCCCCCCGCTGTCCGACCGGCGATACCCTCTCGTGCGGACGAAACGGGAGGTTACGGGCGTGACGGAACTGCTGATGGGGCTCAGCCTCGGCCTGGGGGCGGGTGTCACACCCGGGGCGCTGCTGACCCTCGTCATCACCGCCAGCCTGCGCGGCGGGTTCCGCGCGGGGGTGCGCCTGGCCTGCGTGCCGCTGCTGTCCGATCTTCCCGTGGTGCTGCTCGCCGTGACGGCCGTCGGGGCGCTGCCGCAGGTGCTCCTGCGCGTCCTGGCGGTCGGAGGCGGGCTCTACGTCGTGTACCTCGGCGTGGAGACGCTGCGCGAGGCCCGTACGGCCCTGCCGCCTTGGCCGGGCGAGGCGGCGCCCTCCTCGGCCGGGGAGGTCCTGCGCGGCGTCGTGGTGAACCTGCTCAACCCGCACCCCTGGCTGTTCTGGATCGCCGTGGGCTCCCCGATCTTCGTCTCCGCGTGGGACCACGCCCCGGCGTACGCGCTGGCCTTCGTGGGTGGCTTCTACCTGGTCCTGGTGGGGTCCAAGGTGGTGCTCGCGGGGGCCGTGGGGGCCGGCCGGCACCGGCTGACCGCCCGCGGCTACCGCCTGCTGCTGGGCGCGAGCGGCCTGCTGCTGGCCGCCGTCGGCGTCGTGCTCACCGTCCGAGGACTGCTTCCCCGGGCGTTGTAGTCGCCACCCTGCTGCGGCGGTGGCCGTACAGGAAGTAGACGACCGCGCCGACGGCCATCCAGACGAGGAACCGGATCCAGGTCTCCACGGGCAGGTTGAGCATCAGGTAGGCGGATGCCAGCACCGACAGGATCGGCACCAGCGGCACCAGCGGCGTACGGAAGGAGCGGGGCAGGTCGGGGCGGGTCCTGCGCAGGATCACCACCGCCACCGCGACGATCACGAACGCGAACAGCGTGCCGATGTTCACCAGCTCCGCGATGGCGCTCAGCGGGATCAGCGCCGCGAGCAGCGCGGTGACCGCGCCGATGACGATCGTGATCCGGTACGGCGTGCGGAACACGGGGTGGACCCGGGCGAGGGAGCGGGGCAGCAGGTTGTCGCGGCACATCGCGAACAGCACGCGGCTCTGGCCGAGCATGAGGATCATCACGACGGTGGTGAGCCCGGCGATGGCGCCGATGCTGATCAGCATCGCCATCCAGGGCTGGCCCACCGCCCGGAACGCGTCGGCGAGCGGGGCCGACGCGCTGAGCTCGGAGTAGTGCTGCATGCCGACGACCACGAGCGAGACCGCCACGTAGAGGATCGTGCACACGACGAGCGAGGCGATGATCCCGATCGGCAGGTCGCGCTGGGGGCGGCGGGTCTCCTCGGCCGCGGTCGCCACGACGTCGAACCCGATGTAGGCGAAGAACACCAGGGCGGCGGCCGTGAAGACGCCGAAGACGCCGTACGCGACCGGCTGCACGCCGAACAGCACCTGGATGAGCGGCGCCTTCATGCCCTCGGTCGCGGGCATCGCCTGGGCCGGCGGGATGAACGGCCGGTAGTTGCCTCCCTTGACGAAGAACAGCCCGGCGACGATCACGAGCAGCACCACGGCCATCTTGACCGCCACCATGGCGCCGTTGAACCGGGCCGACATCTTGATCCCGGCCACCAGCACCCCGGTCAGCAGGATCACGATCAGCGCCGCCGGGATATTGAAGACGGCCTCGTCGCCGGCGATGGACGGCGGCAGATAGACGCCGAAGTTCTTCAGCAGCGACGCGAAGTAGCCCGACCAGCCCGAGGCGACCACCGCCGCGCCCAGGGCGAGCTCCAGCATCAGGTCCCAGCCGATGATCCAGGCGGGAAACTCGCCGATCGTGGCGTACGCGTAGGTGTAGGCCGAGCCGGCGACCGGCACCGTGGCGGCGAACTCGGCGTAACACAGGGCCGCGAGCGCGCACACGACCCCGGCGACCACGAAGGAGATCGCGACGGCCGGTCCGGCCGTGTTGCGCGCCGCCACGCCGGTCAGCACGAAGATCCCGGTGCCCACGATGACGCCGACGCCGAAGACGGTCAGGTCGAGAGCGCTCAGACTGCGCCTGAGCCGATGCTCGCCGCCTTCGGCATCCTCAATCGACTGTTCTACCGGCTTCGTCCGGAACACGCTCATCCGCAGGCTCCTCGTCATGTCGATGACCTGCAAGCTTCCCGGTCACACCGGTATTACTCCTGGTTGTCAATCGGTGGGCTGCACCAGCCGCGCCGGATGGCTCTCCATCACCGGCGACCGGCGTGCCACGGCCTCGGTGATCTGACGGGCGAGGTCCTGCCCGGTCAACCCGATCTCGGAGAGGATCTTGGCCCGCTTGGCGTGGTCGAGGAAACGCTGCGGGATGCCGTAGGTGCGCATCGGCACGTCCACGTCGGCGTCGCGCAGCAGGCGCGCGACGGCGTCGCCCACGCCGCCGACCCGGCCGTTGTCCTCCACCACGACGACCAGCTTGTGCGCCGCGGCGGCCAGCACCAGGGCCCGGTCCAGCGGCTTCACCCAGCGGGGGTCCACCACGGTGGCCGAGATGCCCTGCGCGTCGAGGAGGCCCGCGGCCTCCAGGCAGATCTCGGCCATCGGGCCGACCGCGACCAGCAGCACGTCGGCGTCGCCGGCCCGCAGGACGTCCATCTCGCCGAGCTTGCCGACGGCCTCCACGTCCTGCGGCAGGGCGCCCTTGGGGTAGCGGACCACCGACGGACCGTCGTCGATGCGGACCGCCTCGGCCAGCAGCTCGCGCAGCCGCGTGCCGTCGCGCGGGACGGCGATCGACAACCCGGGGATCACCTGCAGAATCGACAGGTCCCACATGCCGTTGTGGCTGGGGCCGTCGTCTCCCGTCACGCCCGAGCGGTCGAGCACGACGGTGACCGGCAGGCGGTGCAGCGCCACGTCCATCAGGAGCTGGTCGAAGGCCCGGTTGAGGAACGTCGCGTAGAGGGCCACGACCGGGTGGACGCCGCCGAGGGCGAGCCCCGCGGCGCTGGTCAGGGCGTGCTGCTCGGCGATGCCCACGTCGTAGATGCGGTCCGGGTACGCCTCGGCGAACGCGGCCAGGCCGACCGGGTGGAGCATCGCCGCCGTGATCGCGACGACGTCGTCCCGCTCGCCCCCGATCTTCACGATCTCCTCGCTGAACACGTTGGTCCAGCTGTGCGGCTTGGGCCGCTCCTCACCCGTCAGCGGGTCGAACGGGCCGGGGCCGTGGAAGCAGTCCTCGTCGTGGTTCTCCGCGTGGGTGTAGCCGTTGCCCTTGCGGGTCAGCACGTGGACGATGACGGGCCCGCGGAAGCCCCGGGCGCGGCGCAGGGCGGCCTCCACGGCCCCCTCGTCGTGCCCGTCGATCGGGCCGACGTACTTCAGCCCGAGGTCCTCGAACATGACCTGGGGGGTCACGATGTCCTTCAGGCCCTTCTTGATGCCGTGCAACGTGTCGTAGAGCGGCGCGCCGACCACCGGAACCCGGGCGAGGTTGTTCTTCACCAGTTCGAGCACGTGCTCGTAGCCCTGGGTCATCCGCAGGGACGACAGGTGGGAGGCCAGACCGCCGATCGTCGGCGAGTAGGAGCGGCCGTTGTCGTTGACCACGATGATCAGCGGCAGGTCCTTGCGCCCGGCGATGTTGTTCAGCGCCTCCCAGGCCATGCCGCCGGTCAGTGCGCCGTCGCCGATCACGGCCACCACCGTGCGGCCGGTCTCCCCGCGCAGCGTGATCGCCTTGGCCAGCCCGTCGGCGTACGACAGGGCGGTGGAGGCGTGGGAGTTCTCGATCACGTCGTGCTCGGACTCGGCCTGGCTGGGATATCCCGACAGGCCGCCCTCCTGGCGCAGCGTGCCGAACTGCCCGGCCCGCCCGGTCAGCATCTTGTGCACGTACGCCTGGTGGCCGGTGTCGAACAGGATCGGGTCGCGCGGCGAGTCGAAGACCCTGTGGAGGGCGATGCTCAGCTCGACGACGCCCAGGTTGGGCCCGAGGTGGCCGCCGGTCTTCGCGACGGAGGAAACCAGCAGATCGCGGATCTCCGCCGCCAGCGCGGGCAACTCCCCCGCCTCAAGGCGCTTCACGTCGAGCGGGTCCTTGATCGTCTCCAGAATCCCCACCGCGCATCCTTCCGCTCGCCATCGAACGGATCGAGTCTAGTTCCAGGCAGGCCTGGAGGTATCAGGGGTGGCACCGAACCTCCACAAGACCTTTCCCGTGACGACATCGATTCCGCTTTACCCGTTGCCGCCTCCTGCCCTACCCTCATGATCCACGTGGGGAAAGTCCGTATTACTGCGCCTTCGGGCTCCTCGCCACATTCCTGACTCTCTCTCTGTCCGCTTGGGATGCCCACTCATGATTCGCATAAGCCTCCGCCCGGCGGCCGTCGCGGCCACGGCGGTGGCCGGAGTCCTGTCCCTCACCGGCACCGCGGGGGCGTCCGGCGCGACGGCGGCGCCGGCCACGTCCTCGGCGCGGCCCATGCCCACGGGTCCCGGGGCGCTGACGAGGAACCCGCTCTACACCACCGGCGAGTTCGAGTTCTTCGAGTGCACCGAGCTGAGCCGCAGGCCCGGCGACATCGACACCTACCGGGTCTACCTGGACAACCTGCTCGACTGCCTCAACCGGACCTGGACCGAGGAGTTCCGGCAGGCCGGGCTGAAGTTCTCCCCGCCCAAGGTGCGTTACATCACCAAGAGCGTGGCGACGGGCTGCGGCAAGTACCCGGCCGGCTACGCGGCGGGCCTGTACTGCCCCAGGAACGGCACGATGTGGATCCTGCTGTCCAAGGGACAGCTGTCCGACCCCAACGAGTTCAGCCTCTTCACGGTCATCGCCCACGAGTACGGCCACTACGCGCAGGACCGCGCCGGCATCCTGCTCGAGTTCGCCCGGCAGTACCCCAGGCTGAGCAAGAAGCGCATCGGCGACCTCAACCGCCGCATCGAGCTGCAGGCCGAGTGCTTCTCCGGCGCCTTCATCGGCAGCGTCTGGCGCTCGCTCGGCCGTGACCAGGTCGACTGGGACGACCAGCTCAAGTGGATCATCGGCGACAAGTGGCACGGCAAGGCGGCCAGCATCCGCTACTGGCTCAAGCGCGGCTGGTACGGCAACGGCCCGAAGGTGTGCAACACCTTCTCCGCCCCCGCGGCGAAGACGGCCTAGGGAGCGACCCGGGACAGCGCTTCGAGGGGGTCGGCGAGCACCTGGGCGAAGGCCAGCTCGGCGGCCCCCATCAGGGTCGCGTCGTCGCCCAGGGCCGAGGTGCGCAGCCGCACCTGCTCCCGCGTCGCGCGCAGGGTGCCGGTCGCGATCCGGCTGCGCACCTGGGCGGCCGAGCCCAGGTAGATCTCCCGCAGGATGCCGCCGAAGACGACCATCTCGGGATTGAAGATGTTCACCAGGCTGGCCACGCCGAGCCCGAGCCAGTTCCCCACGCGGGCGAGGGCCTCCTGGGCCATCACGTCGCCGCGGTCGGCGGCGTCGACGACGGCGCGGACCGCGTCCCGCCCGATGATCTCGCCGTACCGGCCGGCGTGCTGCATGAGGGCGGGCTCCCCCACCTCGGCCTCCAGGCAGCCGCGCGAGCCGCAGGCGCAGGGGCGGCCGTCCGGGTTGACCACCATGTGGCCCACCTCGCCGCCGTACCCGCCGTACCCCCCGAGGAGCTGGCCGTTCACGATGATCCCGCCGCCGATCCCCACGTCGGCGTGCAGGTAGATCAGGTCGCGGCAGCCCGCGCCGATCCCGCGGGTGTGCTCGGCGAGCGCGCCGAGGTTGGCCTCGTTGCCCACCGCCACCGGCAGCCCGAGCGCGAGCCGCCTGGTCAGCTCCTCCCCCAGCGGCACCTCGAACGCGCCGATGTTGGGCCCGATCCTGACCACGCCGTCGGAGGCCCGGACCACGCCGGAGACCGCCGCGGCCGCGCCGACGCAGATCGTGTCCTCACGCGTCTTGCGCCGCATCTGCCGGGCGAAGCCCGCCAGCGTCCCCACGACCTGCGCCATGTCGAACGGCTGGCGCGCCCGTGCGGTCTCGCGGCGGTCGAGGATCACGCCGCCGAGGCCGATACGCGCGGCGGCCAGCCGGTCGACCCCCACCTCGAAGGCGAGCACGTAGACGCGGGCCGTCTCCGGGCGGACGACCAGCGACGGCCGTCCCGCCCGGCCGGTGTCCTTGGGCAGTTCCTCCCTGACGAGACCGGCCGCCGTGAGGTCCGCCGTGAGCGCCATGATGGTGCTGCGGTTCAGCCCCATCAGCGCGGTCAGCTCGGCCCGCGAGGTCGGCCCGCCCAGGTGGACGTGCCGCAGGAGCGTCCCGAGATTGTGCTTGCGGATCTCCTCCTGTGAGGGACCGGCGCGCATCATCGGGGCAGCCTCGCGGATTCCGTGGGGGGCGGTCAGGGGGGGACGTGAGAGAGCTCAGGGGGCGCAGATCACCTTAGCGGCCCCGATCACGTCATCTTCTGCCGGTCGCCGCCGCACGCTTCCTCGACAGCGCGTCCACGCCCGCGGCGAGCAGGAGCACCGATCCGGTCACGACGAACTTGACGCCGGCGCTGTAGCCCATGAGGCCCATGCCGTTCTCGATGACCGCGACCACCGCGCCGCCGAGCACCGCGTCGAGCGCCCGGCCCTTGCCGCCGAAGAGGCTGGTGCCGCCGATGACGGCCGCGCCCACCGCGAACAACAGCACGTTGCTGCCGCCGGTGTTGGGGTCGACCGAGTTGGCCCGCGACGCCGCGATGATGCCGCCGATCGAGGCCATGAAGGAGCAGATCACGAACGCGGAGATGCGGATGCGGTCCACGTTGATGCCGGCCCGGCGGGCGGCCTCGGCGTTGCCGCCGACCGCGTAGATGTGCCGGCCGTACCCCGTGCGCCGCAGCACGAAGGTCCAGACGATCAGCAGGATCACGATCAGCGGGACGACGATCGGCACGCCCTTGAGCGACACGATCGCCGCGTTGCGGCTGCGCTCCAGGTTGAGCACGTACACCGCGAACCCGGCGACCACGGCGAGCGTCACGATCCGGGCGGCGATCACCGCCACCGGGGTGGCGACCAGGCCGCGGGACACGCGGCGGCGCGCCTGCAGGAACTGCAGGGCGGCGTACGCGGCGACGCCCACGACCAGCGCCGCCCAGCCGGCGACCGGGGGGACGTTCTTGTTCGCGAGCGCGAGGATCGTCTCGTCGCGGATCGAGATGTTGGTGCCGTCCTTCACCAGCAGCAGCACGACGCCCTGGAAGGCCAGGAACGCCGCCAGCGTGACCACGAAGGACGGGATGCCGAGCTTGGCCACCAGGGACCCGAGGACCATGCCGATGACGGCGCCGGTGACCATCGCGGCCAGGACCGCGAGATACCAGGGCCAGCCCTGCAGGGTCAGCAGCACGGCGAGCACCGCCGCGCAGACGCCGCTCGCGAAGCCGGCGGACAGGTCGATCTCGCCGAGGAGGAGCACGAAGATCAGGCCCATGGCGATGACGGCGACCGCCGCGCCCTGGGTGAACAGGTTCGCGAAGTTGACCGCCGACAGGAACGCCGGGCGCAGTACCGAGAAGACCACGCAGAGGATGACGAGGCCGAAGACCGCGGGCAGCGCCCCCAGCTCACCGCCCTTGACCCGGTCGATGTAGCCCTTGACGTGCACGCCGATCGAGGAGTCGGCGTTCTCCTGCTTGGGGAGCGTTTCGGTTGTCATGATGCCGCTCCGTTGCCGTTCCTGAGCCCGAGCTCCCCGCTCCGCCCGGAGGTGATGAGTTCCACGACCTGCGAGTGGGTCACCTCGGAGGCCTTCACCTGGGCCGCCATCCGTCCCAGGTACAGCGCCGCGATCCGGTCGGAAACGGCGAAGACGTCGTTCATGTTGTGCGAGATGAGCACCACCGCGAGGCCCTTGTCGGCCAGGCGGCGGACCAGCTCGAGCACCTGGGCGGTCTGCGCCACGCCGAGGGCGGCGGTCGGCTCGTCGAGGATGACGACCTTGCTGTTCCATAGCACGGCCTTGGCGATCGCCACGGTCTGCCGCTGGCCGCCGGACAGGCTGGAGACGTGCTGGCGCAGCGACTTGACGGTGCGGACCGACAGGCCGGCCAGGGTCTTGGCCGCCATCTCCTCCATCGTGTCCTCGTCCAGGACCAGCCCGCTGCGGCGCTCGCGGCCGAGGAACATGTTCTGCACGATGTCGAGGTTGTCGCAGAGCGCGAGGTCCTGGTAGACGATCTCGACGCCCAGCGCCGCCGCGTCCCTGGGCCCGTGCACCTGGACCCGCTCGCCCTCGAAGAAGTACTCGCCCGAGTCGATCGGGTGGATGCCGCCGATGCATTTGACCAGCGTCGACTTGCCGGCGCCGTTGTCGCCGACCAGTGCTGTCACCTCGCCCGGATAGGCCGAGAAGGCGACGTCGTGAAGGACCTGCACGGGGCCGAAGCTCTTGTTGATGCCGCGCAGTTCCAGGATCGGTCCCTGGGACACGTTGGGCTACTCCGTAGATCGATGGGGCCGGTACGGCGCCGTTGTCCGGGCCGCCAATCGTCGCTCCGGGCGGTGCGGGGCGCCCTGTGCCCTTTCGGGACAGGGCGCCCCGCACGGTGCTCGTCGCGGCTCAGCACGTCACCCGCTCAGGGGGTCCGCGTCGCCGTACGCACCCGGTGGATGGATGGGCTTAGCTGATGCCGGCCTCGGTGCACTTGTCGGCGAACTCGCCGGTGCACAGCTCGTCCTTGCTCACGAAGCCGTCGGCCACGACGTCCTTGACGTTGTCGAAGAAGATGGCCTGGGGCTCCAGCAGCACGGAGGGGACGTCACGGTTGCCCTCGGTGTCCTTGACGGTGCCGCTCGCCTGCGGCTGCTCGCCCTTGGCCAGCGAGACCGCGAGCTGCGCGGCGGCGTCGGCCTCCTTCTTGATGGCCTTGTAGACCGTCATGCACTGGTCGCCGGCGAGGATGTTCTGCAGGCCCTGCACGGTGGCGTCCTGGCCGGTGACCGGGACCTTGCCGTTCAGCTTCTGCTTCTTCAGCACGGAGATGGCGGCGTTGCCGAGGCCGTCGTTGGCGGCGAGGACACCGGCGATCTTCGGCTCCTGGGTCAGCATCTGCTCGAAGATCGTGCCGGCCTGGGTGTTGTCCCAGTCGGGAACCGACTGGTCCGGGCCCTTCTTGTACTCACCGGCGTCGTACTTCGGCTGCAGCACGCCGTCGTAGCCCTGCTTGAACAGCGTGGCGTTGTTGTCGGTCGGCGAGCCGTTCAGCTCGGCGACGATCGGCTTGTCGGCCTTCTTGTCCGTCAGGCACTTGACCAGGCCCTCGCCCTGCAGCTTGCCGACCGCCGTGTTGTCGAAGGACACGTAGTAGGAGGCGCTGCCGCCGAGCGTGAGGCGGTCGTAGTCGATCGTCGCCACGCCCTGCGACTTGGCCTTGTCCAGCACGGCCTTGCCGGTGCCGCTGTCCAGGTTGACGATCATCAGGACGGTCGCGCCGTTGGTGATCATCTGGTCGGCGATCGTCTGGAACGCCGTCTTGTCGCCCTGGGCGTTCTGGATGTCGTACTGGACGCCCGCCGTCTTGAAGGCCTCTTCGAGGTACTTGCGGTCGGCGGTCTCCCACCGGGCGGAGGACTTGCTGTCCGGCAGGATGACGCCGATCTTGCCGGGCTTGGCGTCGCCTGCGGCGGCCGAGGGGGCGCCGCTGGTCTCCGCCGAGGTGTCACCGCTCTCGCCCCCGCAGGCGGTGAGACCGAGGGTGAGCGCCGCGGCGGCGGCGCCGATGCTGAGGATCCCCTTGCGCATGATGCGTGGGTCCTTTCTTTGGCTGGGGGTCTATGAGGGGGTGCGGCCGAGCCAGTGCCTCGTCCCGCCGTCTGGGCGAATGCTGCCGGTCAAGGCACTCTGGCCACCCGGTACGGCAGGAGCCGGGTCACGGCGTTCACCGCTCCAGGGAATGTTGTTTGAGACAACGTAAGCCCAAAGCCCAGGTGGTGAAAGACACAGGACGGTAACGTTTGTTGTCCGCGGTAACAATGAAGAAACGCACGATCAACATCGGGCGGCGTCTCACGACCTAGTGGGCGAGGCTCTGCCCCAGCAGGGCGCAGGCGGAGACGGCGGCCACCGCCAGGACCGCGGTGCGGACCCGTCCGCCGTCGAGATAGCGGCGCAGCGGTCCCGACACCGCGAACCCGAGCAGGACGAAGGGCACCAGCGCCGCCCCCGCGGCCAGTGCGCGCCCCGGGAGCCTGTCGAGGGCGGCGAGGATGACGAGCGACTGGGCGGCGCTCAGGCAGAAGTACGTCGCCAGCGTCGCGCGGATCTGCGGGCCGCGGGCGCTCTGGTAGACCAGGGCGATCGGCGGGCCGCCGATCCCGGTGGCCGTGCCGGTGATCCCCGACAGGAAGCCCGCGACGGTCAGCGTCGCGCCGTTGCGCGGCACGCGGACCGCCCGGGCCGTCAGCGCCACCGCGACCAGCACCATCACGCCGACCAGCACGCCGAGCGCCGCCGTACTCACGTAGACGACCACGAGGGCGCCGATCGCGCTGCCCGGCAGCCGGCCCAGCAGGGCGAACCCGGCCCCCCGCCACTCGGTCCTGCGCCACTCCCGGGCCAGTGTGAACACCGGCATCGCGAGGTTGACGACCTGGACCGCCCCCGGCATCACCGAGGGATCGAGCAGCGCGATCAGCGGTGCGGCCACCAGGCCCAGCCCGAACCCCACGCCGCCCTGCACGACGGCCCCGATGAAGACGGCCACTCCCCCGATGAGCAGCAGCACCACGTCGTGATCCATGCGCGGACCCTAGCGGCGTCCCCCGGCGCCCCGGCAACCGGTTATCCGGGGCCAGGAACTCGGACAATCACCGTCAGTAACTGGAATATGTTGCGATGGTAATCAGACAGTTCGTAAGCTCGGCGGCGGCGACATCGCCGTAGCGCTTTTTGTAGACAGGATCGTAGCCTCGCGGTATGGGCAGCGAGCAACGCCACACGACGATCCGGGTCAGCGTCGAGACCAGAGACCTGATAGCGCAACTGTCGGAGCAGGAAGGCAAGAGCATGACCGCATTGGTCGAGGACGCCGTGAGGGAGCACAGGAGGAAGCTCCGCTGGCAGCGTGTCGCGGCACAGATGGAGCGGACGCGCAGGGAGGACCCGGAAAGCTGGGCGGAGTACGTCGCGGAGCGCGACCTGTGGCTCGGCCCTCCGTCGAACCGCGTCGCCCCCGAGTGGGAGGGCCTGATCGATCCGCCCCAGGATCTCCCCGGCGAGCCCGAGGAGAGGAATGAGGGTTAGGCAAGGCGACATCTGGTGGGCCAACCTCGGAGAGCCGATCGGCCGCGAGCAAGGGTACGGCCGGCCGGCCGTCGTCGTCAGCAACGACATTTTCAACAGGCTCGTACGGGACCCCGTGCTCGCCGTTCCGCTGACGACGCGGTTCCGCGGCTGGGACACGCACATCGAGATAGCGCCCGAGGAAACGGGGCTGCCGAAGACGAGCTGGGCGATGGTCGAACAGGTGCGCGCGCTCTCACCCGAACGATTCGGCGCAAGAATCGGGGTCGTTCCGCCCGACGTGCTGTCGGAGATCGGCGACTGGGTCGCCGATATGTTGTAGGACGGCCGACGGCCCTGGACGGGACCGGAATCCCGTCCAGGACAGCGTCGCGTCCGATGCGGATGCGGTTCAGCTCTTGGCGAGCAGGGAGCGCAGGACGTACTGCATGATGCCGCCGTGGCGGTAGTAGTCCGCCTCACCAGGCGTGTCGAGGCGCACGACGGCCTGGAACTCGACGTCCCCGGCACGGACGGTGACCGTGGCGGGAGTCGAGCCGCTGTTGAGCTCCTCGATGCCGGCGATGTCGAAGGTCTCCTCGCCGGTCAGGCCCAGCGAGTCGGCGCTCTCGCCCTCGGGGAACTGCAGCGGCAGCACGCCCATGCCGATCAGGTTCGACCGGTGGATGCGCTCGTACGACTCGGCGATGACGGCGCGCACGCCGAGCAGCGCGGTGCCCTTGGCCGCCCAGTCACGCGACGACCCGGAGCCGTACTCCTTGCCGGCCAGGACGACCAGCGGGATGCCGGCGGCCTGGTAGTTCTGCGACGCGTCGTAGATGAACGCCTGCTCCCCGCCCTCGGTGAAGTCGCGGGTGTAGCCGCCCTCCACGCCGTCGAGCAGCAGGTTGCGCAGCCGGATGTTGGCGAACGTGCCGCGGATCATCACCTCGTGGTTGCCGCGGCGGGAGCCGTAGGAGTTGAAGTCCCTGACCTCGACCCCGTGCTCGCGCAGGTAGCGACCGGCCGGGGTGTCGGCCTTGATCGAGCCCGCGGGCGAGATGTGGTCGGTCGTGACCGAGTCGCCCAGCTTGGCCAGGACGCGGGCGCCGCTGATGTCCGTCACCGGCTCGGGCTTGGCGGGCATGCCGTCGAAGTACGGCGCCTTGCGGACGTACGTCGACTCCGGGTCCCACTCGAAGGTGTCGCCGGTCGGGATCGGCAGCGACCGCCAGTGCTCGTCGCCCTTGAACACGTCCGCGTAGTCACGCTTGAACATGTCCTGGCTGATCGACTCCGACACCACCGCCGCGACCTCCTCGGGCGACGGCCAGATGTCCTTGAGGAAGACCGGCTGCCCGTCGGTGCCGACGCCGAGCGGCTCGTTGTTCAGGTCGACGTCCATCGTCCCGGCCAGCGCGTAGGCCACCACGAGCGGCGGCGAGGCCAGGTAGTTCATCTTGACGTCGGGGTTGATCCGGCCCTCGAAGTTGCGGTTGCCCGACAGCACGGCCGTGACCGCGAGGTCGTTCTCCTGGATCGCCGCGGAGATCTCCGGCTCCAGTGGGCCCGAGTTGCCGATGCAGGTGGTGCAGCCGTAGCCGACGAGGTTGAAGCCGAGCTTGTCGAGGTACGGCTGGAGGCCGGACCGCTCGAAGTAGCCGGTGACCACCTGGCTGCCCGGAGCGAGCGAGGTCTTCACCCACGGCTTGCGCGACAGGCCCTTGTCCACCGCGTTCTTCGCCAGCAGGGCCGCGCCGAGCATGACGTACGGGTTCGAGGTGTTCGTGCAGGAGGTGATCGCGGCGATCGTGACGACGCCGTGGTCGATCTCGAAGGACGTGCCGTCCGACAGCGTCACCGGCGTGGGCCGGTGCGGGCGCTCGCCGTTGCGCCGCACCGCGTGCGGCACGTCGCCCGCCCCGCTGTGGGCGATCGCCGGAGAGTCCGAGGCCGGGAAGGACTCGGCCGACGCCTCGTCGGCCGGACCCTCGATGCCGTCGTCGGTGACGTAGGTGCGCACCGCCGCGCGCCAGGCCGACTTGGCGTCGGCCAGCGGGATGCGGTCCTGCGGGCGCTTCGGCCCGGCGATCGACGGGACGACGGTCGACAGGTCGAGCTCGATGTACTCACTGAAGACGGGCTCGGGGGCCGAGGGGTCGAGCCACAGGCCCTGCTCCTTGGCGTACGCCTCGACCAGCGCGACCTGCTCCGGCGAGCGGCCGGTGAGCTTGAGGTAGTCCATGGTCTGGCCGTCGATCGGGAAGATGGCGCAGGTGGAGCCGAACTCGGGGCTCATGTTGCCGATCGTGGCGCGGTTGGCCAGCGGCACGCTGGAGACGCCCTCGCCGTAGAACTCCACGAACTTGCCGACCACGCCGTGCTTGCGCAGCATCTCGGTGATCGTGAGCACGAGGTCGGTCGCGGTCGCGCCGGCCGGCAGCTTGCCGGTCAGCTTGAAGCCGACCACCCGAGGGATCAGCATCGAGATCGGCTGGCCGAGCATGGCGGCCTCGGCCTCGATGCCGCCGACGCCCCAGCCGAGGACGCCGATGCCGTTCTCCATCGTGGTGTGGGAGTCGGTGCCCACGCAGGTGTCCGGGTACGCCTTGCCGTCGCGGGTCATGACCACGCGGGCCAGGTGCTCGATGTTGACCTGGTGGACGATGCCGGTGCCGGGCGGGACGACCTTGAACTCGTCGAACGCCGTCTGGCCCCAGCGCAGGAACTGGTAGCGCTCGCGGTTGCGCTCGTACTCCCGCTCGACGTTGCGCTGGAAGGAGTCGGGGTGCCCGAAGAAGTCCACGATGACCGAGTGGTCGATGACCATCTCGGCCGGCGCGAGCGGGTTGATCCTCGCCGGGTCGCCGCCCAGGTCGCGTACGGCCTCGCGCATCGTGGCGAGGTCGACCACGCAGGGTACGCCGGTGAAGTCCTGCATGATCACGCGGGCGGGCGTGAACTGGATCTCCACGCTCGGCTGGGAGTTCGGGTCCCAGCCCGCGATGGCGCGGATGTGGTCGGCGGTGATGTTCGCGCCGTCCTCGGTGCGGAGCAGGTTCTCCAGCAGGATCTTCAGGCTGTACGGGAGGCGCGCCGACCCCTCGACGGCGTCCAGCCGGTAGATCTCGTATGACGCGTCACCGACGCGCAGCGTGTCACGGCTGCCGAAGCTGTTCGCGGACACGAAGTTCGCCTCCCCAGGGTTACGGGCTTGTCACAGGTTTCGTGTGCATCCTCCCGCACGCACGGGACACTCCTGACAATTAGGTTGCCCTAACCTGTGCGGCTCGGCGGATGTCTCGACATCAAGATATCCCTCAAGATATCTCGACATCAAGTTACTCACAGGTAGGAAGATCGCCGTGCGGCCGATATCCGCAAATAGCCAGATTTTTCACGGTTCGCCAAGACGATCGCTCAGGTCGGCATCATCCGCAGGCAGAACAGCGCGATCACCACGATCGACAGGGCCGGGCCGAGGAACTGCTTCTCGAACGCCTTGCCGGTCTTGATGCCGATGTCCCACGGCAGGAGCCAGCGCCCCTTGATCGGCCATAAGACGGGACAGCCGCGCTCGGTCAGGCAGTCGCCGATCACGTGCACCAGGCAGCCGACCCCGATGGCCAGGCCCAGCCAGGCGTAGGTGACCCCGAGCGTCAGGAACGTGAAGAACAGCGCCGCCGTGAGCCCCACGTTCACGATGGCGGAGGTGAGCGTCCTGCCGGGCACGCCGATGCCCACGGCGCGGATCGCGAGGCCGATCATCAGCACGACCAGGACGTCGCGGCCGATGGCGTAGTGCTCGCCGAGCAGGTGCGCGCCCACGCCGGCCAGGACGCTGAACAGCAGCGAGTGTGTGGCGTGCCGGTGCCCGCCGCTGACGAAGTTCACGCCCTTGCTGAGCAGCCAGGTCACCGGTCCGAACGTCTGGGCGATCGTGGCGCTGGGGTGATCGAGATCGGGCAGCATGGCCGCGCCGGCGCACACGACGGCGCCCGCGACGAGCTCGGGCGGGGTCAGGATCGGCCCCGTCAGCGTCGCCAGCTCCGGGTGCCCCACCGCGTCGGGCAGCGCCATCAGGGCCGGCGCGACCGCCAGCCACACCGCCGCCCCACTGAGGGCGTGCGAGTGCCCCATCATGACAAGATCACGCTTGCAGACTGTACGGCAAAGCACCGACAAAGTCCGCGAAGCGCCCACCGCCCGGGCACGTGTCGCACGCGACGGCGGCCGGAACGACAAAGACGGGATCGTCCCGCTCCAAGAGCACCCCCCAGCCCTCTCAGAGCAGAACGATCCCGTCTTCGTGTGAGATAACGCTACGGTCTCGGAGCCTGTTCCGCCTACTCAAAAAACTTCCGCGTGAGCTACGTCACTCTTACCTAGGCATTGTCGCCAGAACGATCGCGATATATCGTTGAACCATCGAGAACAGGTCGCAAACCAGAAGGGGGCACTGCGATGAGTTCGGCACACGCGATGGGCGCGCCCTGGGCCCGCCCGGACTGGAGACAGCAGTTCAGACAGGAGATGCGGCGCGCCATGCGCGACAGGCTCATCAAGGGGGCGGCCATGTGGCATCAGGAACAGGGCGGCGGCCCTCACGAGCACCGGCACAGGGGCGGCATGCGGGGGCGCGGCCCATGGGGCGGTTTCGGGCCCGGCGGCCCCTTCGGGCCGTGGGCGGGCGGCAACTTCCCGTTCGGCCCCCGGGGCTTCGGCCGGCCGAGGAAGGCCAAGCGCGGTGACGTACGGGCCGCGATCCTCGCCCTGCTCGCCGAGCAGCCGCGCAACGGCTACCAGATCATCCAGGAGATCGCCGAGCGCAGCCAGGGCGGGTGGAAGCCGAGTCCCGGCGCCGTCTACCCCGCGCTGCAGCAGCTCACCGACGAGGGCCTGGTGCGCGCGGAGGAGACCGAGGGGCGCAAGACGTTCCAGCTCACCGAGGCCGGGCGCACCTACGTGGAGGAGCACGGGGACGAGGTCCGGGCGCCGTGGGAGGAGATGACGCCGGACATCGGAGACGACGTCCACGAGCTGTTCGACCTGTCCAGGCAGGCGGCCTCCGCGCTGTTCCAGATCGCCCACTCGGGCTCCGCGGGGCAGGTCGGGCAGGCGAGGCAGGTCCTGACCGAGACCAGGCGGCGGCTCTACCAGATCCTCGCCGACGGCGACCCGGCGGAGGAGTGACGATGGTCTCCCCCGAGGGCTTCCCCGGCCGGCCCGCCGCCGGAGGCGGCGCACACGCATCCCGTGGCGGCGACGCGCCGGGCGGCGCGTCCGCGGGCCACGCCCCGCCGGGCGGTCCGGCGTACGGCGAGCCGCGGACCGGCGGCCTTCGCATCGGGGACAGGGAGCGCGACGAGGTGACGCGGCTCCTGCACGACGCGTTCGCACAGGGCCGCATCACCCCCGAGGAACTCGACGAGCGCCTCGACGCGACGCTCTCGGCCCGCACGGCCGGGGACCTGCGACGGGTGACCGCCGACCTCCCCGGCGCCTGGCCGGACGACCCGCGGCCGGCGGGCGCCCACGACGGCGGCCGCTGGGCCGGGGGCCCGTGGCGCCCGGGCTCCCCCGGCTCCCCCGGGCTGCCGGGCACGGGGTCCGGGCCGTACGGCGGGCCGTGGACGGGGGCCGCCACGTGGGCCGGTGCGTGGGGCCCGCACGCGGGGCCGCCCTGGGCCACGCGTCACCGCCACGGTCCGGCCTGGGAACCGGCCGGGCGGCGGGGCGCCATGATGCGCACGAGGGGCGGCCCCGCGCCGATCGCGCTCGCCGCCGTGGCGATCCTGGTCGTCGGGCTGCTCACCGGGGCCTGGCCGCTGTTCGTGATCGGCAGGCTGTTGCTGGTCGCCTGGCTGGTCACGACCGTGGTGGGTCTGATCCGGCGCCGTCACCACAGGCAGGGCATGGGATACCGGTGAGCGGCGGGGCGTGGCGCCGCCCGGCGCACGCCCCCCCGTTGACCGGAATTGGGCCTTGACCCGGGATCGGGAGCGGCCAACGATCGTCATGTCGCCCTCGGGGGAGTGTTTGCGGCCACGCCGACGAACGGAGGGTGAATTGAAGCCGGCCGAGCCAGAACCCGAGGTGGTGCGGGAGACCGAGACTGCGGGGACGAGGCAGATCAGGATCAGGCTGCTGGACGCGGTGGAGACGGCCGTGTGCAGCAACTCGACGGGGAACTGACCCCTACCAGACGTTCGCGGAAGACCCACGCGCGCCACGAATCCAGATCCGGGCCGGAGCCGGGCGCGCTCCGACCAGCGATTCGGCTTCGGCCGAGGGAGGCTCCATGCCCGGAGAAGCGTTCGAGCACGTCAGACAGGCAGCGGGAGAGGTGCTTCCCGCCGCGGAGTACCGGACCGAGCTCTACGATCACCTGCGCGGGACCGAGGGCGTGGTGTGGAAGCTGGAACGCGCCCAGCACTTCCACGAGCCCGACACCCCGAGCTGGGTCGCGATGACGAGCGGAGACTGGGACCGGTCGCTCGCGCTGATGGACGAGATGCGCTTCGCCGACGACCTGCCGCCCCGGGCGGAGTTGCGCCGGCTGCGGATCGTCGAGATGCCGCCGACGCCGTACCTGCAGTGGGAGATCGTGTTGCTCGCGGCGCGCACCCGGGCGGGCGAGCGGGCGCGGGCGCTGCACGCCCGGTCCGTACGGCCGCTGGAGAGCCGCGCCCCGCTGCCCGAGTTGCTGATCGTGAACCACGGCCTGATGTACGAGATCCTCTACGACGAGATCGGCGCCCACGTGGGCGGACGGCGGATCACCGACACCCGGGTCGTCGAGGGCTGCGCCCGGGCCGTCGCCGAGCTGTACGCCCGCGCCGAGGACATGGTGGCCTTCCACGACCGTGAGGTGGCGCAGCTGCCGCCGCCGGTCGCCGGACGCATCCTGTCCCGCCCCGGCCACCCGTGACGGCCCCCGCTCCGCACGGCGGCCGCGATCACAGGTGCGCCGTACGGAGACGGCCCATCTCGGCCGCGATCGCCTCCAGCGTCCAGTGGGCGTTGAGCCCGCTGGGGTTGGGCAGCACCCACAGCGCCGTCTCGCCGATCGTCTCCTCCTGCGGGCCGACGCGGGCGGCGGGGCGGGCGAAGGCGACGCGGTAGGCCGACACCCCCGCGACCGCCAGGACGCGGGGGTGGACCTCCGCCACCAGCCGCGCGAGCCGCGCTCCGCCTTCGCGGAACTCCTCCGGGGCCAGTTCGTCGGCCCGGGCGGTCGCCCGGGCCACGACGTTGGTGATGCCGAGGCCGTACGACGGGAGCAGGTGCTGCTCGGACGGCGCGAGCCTGCGTGGCACGAGCCCGGACAGGTGCAGCGCGGGCCAGAACCGGTTGCCCGGCCGCGCGAAGTGATGACCGGTGGCGGCCGAGTAGAGGCTGGGGTTGATCCCGCAGAACAGCACGTCGAGCCCGGGACCGAGCACGTCCTCGACCGTCGCGTTCCTGGCCGCCTCGAGGTCGGCCTTGGTGGGGGCCATGCCGTGATGCTAGTGCCCCTCCCGCCGGCTCCTGGTCACGTTCCACACGGCACTGGTGCGCAGGTGGTTGTCGTAGAGCTCCCGTGGGAGTCCTTGCGTCGGGAGTGGCAACGGCGGGCGGGAATCAGACGGCGAAGAGCAGGGCGGCGCTGATGAGGACGATCACGGCGGTCGCGAAGTGGATGCCGAACGCGACCGCCCGGGTGCCGCCGTTGCGCAGCACGATCAGGGTGTCGCCCAGGGGCAGCAGGGCGACGATCAGCATGTACCAGGCCTCGGCGCGGGCGCCGGCGAAGACCAGCAGAGCCAGTCCCAGCAGGCCGTAGCCCCCGTCCCGCAGCCCCTTGATCGTCAGGTAGGCCACGTCGCCGTCCTTCTTGGCCGGGACGCCGTAGCCGGCGGCCGCGGCGTGCGGCACGAGCAGGAAGCGGGCGCCGATGAACAGGACGAGCAGGTTGAGGACGACGGCGAGGCCGTACGCGATGGGGGTGAGCATGTCTCTCTCCGAGAACTAGCAGCGCTAGGAACGAGAACGAAGCTAGCAGAGCATTGCCACTAACGCTAGCGCTGCTAGAGTTCCAAGCATGTCCATCCAGTCACGCAGGGAGCGCGAGCGCGCCGAGCGCGAGAAGCTGATCGTCACAGCGGCCCGGGAACTGGCCGAGGCCGAGGGCTGGGAGGCGGTCACGACCCGGCGGCTGGCCGAGCGGGTCGAGTACAGCCAGCCGGTGCTCTACAGCCACTTCAAGGGCAAGGACGCGATCATGGCGGCCGTCGCCGTGGAGGGCTGCGCCGACCTGGCCCGGGAACTGCGCGCGGCCCGGACCGCCGCGCCGGACGCCCACCGCGCCCTCGCCGGCGTCGGCGCGGCCTACGTGGCCTTCGCCGACCGGCACCCGGCCCTCTACGACGTGATGTTCAGTCAGGCCGTCCCGCTGCCGTTCGCCACCCCCGAGGCCCCGCCCGCCCTGCAGGCGGCCTTCGGCGAGCTGGCCGAGGCCGTCCGCCCGCACGCGGGCGACGACAGCCTGGGCGCGCTGACCGAGACCTTCTGGGCCGCCCTGCACGGCCTGGTGACCCTCATGCGCGGCGGCCGGCTCCCGCGCGAGCACCACGAGCTCAGGCTCGGGCTGCTCCTGGCCCGCTTCACGGGCTGAGCCCGGCGGGCACCGGGGCTCAGCGGAAGGGCTGCGCCAACTGGTCGAGGGCCTGCTCGACGATCTGCGAGAGCGGGCGGGCCTCCTGCTCCTCGATCCACACGTGGGTGGCGATGCGCAACGCGACCAGGAAGGCGGCGGCCATGATCCGCGACTTCAGGTCGGCTGCGGGATCCCCCGGCCGGTCGCGTTCGCCGATCGCCTGGACCAGATCCCGTTCCAGCGCGGCGTGGTTGGCGAGCTGCCGGGCGAGCAGGGAGGGGTGGCGCTTGGTGAGCGCGGTGCGCACCGCCCACTCGCGGTCGAGCTCGCCCATGTCCTCCAGCATGTCGCGCACGGCCCCGCGCAGCGCCTGCCAGCCCGACTCCCCCGCCGGCCGTTCTCGGACCGCACGGACCAGGAACCGGACGCGCTCCTCCTCGCCGTACAGGAGGGCGTCCTCCTTGCTGCCGAAGTAGTTGGAGAAGGTCCGGCGCGAGATGTTGGCGGCCTCCACGATGTCGTCGACGGTGACGTGGTCGAGCCCACGCTCCACGGCGAGCCGCAGCGTGGCCTTGTGGATGGCCTGCCGCGTCTCGGCCTTCTTACGCTCGCGCAATCCCGCCGTCGGTTCCATGGTGGGTTCAGCTTAGCCGCTTAAACATTGCCCATCGGGCAAAGTTGCCTGCTGGGCATGTATCGTGGACCGGTAATCCCCTTCGAACTCGCATTGGAGGCTGCGCGTGAGCGCACCCACGCTGCCGGAGACGGGGGCCAAGAGCCACCGGCAGGTACTCGAAGCGCTGAGCGGCCTGCTCCTCGTCCTGTTCCTCGCGATGATCAGCAGCACGATCGTGTCCGTCGCGCTGCCACAGATCATCGGCGCGCTGAACGGCACCCAGTCTCAGTACACCTGGGTGGTCACCGCGGCCCTGCTCACCACGACCGCCTCGACCCCCATCTGGGGCAAGCTGGCCGACCTGTTCAGCAAGAAGCTGCTGCTCGAGGTCGCCATCGGCATCTTCCTCGTCGCCTCGCTCGCCTGCGGCTTCGCGCAGAACACGCCGATGCTGATCGCCTTCCGCGCGGTGCAGGGCCTGGGCATGGGCGCGCTGCAGATCCTGGTCCAGGTGGTCATCGCCGCCATGATCAGCCCGAAGGACCGGGGCAAGTACAACGGCTACCTCGGCGCGGTCATGGCCGTGGCCACGGTCGGCGGGCCGCTGCTGGGCGGCCTGATCACCGACACGTCCTGGCTGGGCTGGCGGTGGTGCTTCTTCCTCCCGATCCCGTTCACGGCGATCGCGCTGATCATCCTGCACCGCACGCTCGACATCGCCACGGTCCGCCGTCCGGGCACCTCGGTGGACTACCCCGGCGCGATCCTCATCGCCGCCGGCGTGAGCATCCTGCTCATCTGGGTCACCTTCGTCCGCAACTCCTTCGACTGGATCTCCTGGCAGACCTTCGCCATGGTCGGCTCCTCGGTGGTGCTGCTCGGCATCGCCGTCTGGGTGGAGTCCGCGGTCCGCGAGCCGGTCGTCCCGCTGCACGTCATCCGGCGGCGCACGCCGGCCCTCGCGATCCTCGCCAGCCTGGCCGTGGGCATGGCCATGTTCGGCGGCGCGGTCTTCCTGGGCCAGTACTTCCAGATCGGCCGCGGCTACACCCCCACCGAGGCGGGCCTGCTCACGATCCCGATGATGCTCGGCGTCCTGGTGTCGTCCACGATCTCGGGGCGGATGGTGTCCCGCAGCGGCCGGGTCAAGCCGTACATCCTCGTCGGATCGATCGTGCTCACGCTCGGGTTCCTCGTCCTGTCCACGATGGACCACGACACCTCGCTGGTCCTCGTCGGCGGCGGCATGCTCGTGGTCGGCGCCGGCGTCGGCATGTCCATGCAGAACCTCGTGCTGGCCGTGCAGAACACCGTCCCGCTGCGCGAGCTGGGCGCCGCCAGCGGCGCGATCACCTTCTTCCGCTCGCTGGGCGGCACGATCGGCGTCTCGGTCCTGGGCGCCGTCCTGGCCAACCAGGTCACCGCGAACATCACCACGGGCCTGGCCAAGGCCGGCATCCGAGTCCCGGCGTCCCAGAGCAGCGGCGGCGGCAGCCTCAACATGGGGGCGCTCCCCGAGCCGATCCGCGGCATCGTGCGCGCCGCCTACGGCGACGCCACCGGCCACATCTTCCTCATCTCGGCCTGCATCGCGGTCGTCGGCATCCTCGCCGTACTGTTCCTCCCGCAGGTGCGGCTGCGCGACAGCGTGGACCTGCCCGAGCCGGCCGCCGCCGGAGCGGACGCGCCCGCCGCGGCCGAGCCCCGCTGAGCCGCGTCTCCGGGTACGACCCCGGGCCCCGGGGCACGGCCCCCCGCCGGTGAGGCGGGAGCCGTGCCCGGGGGCCGTCAGGCCAGAGACACGGCCCGTCAGGTCAGAGACACGGGCCGTCGGGTCACAGACGCGGGCCGTCGGGTCACAGACGCGGGTCGACCGGCTCGGACTCCAGCGCGAGGACGGCGAAGACCGCCTCGTGGATCCGCCAGAGCGGCTCACCCTCCGCCAGGCGCGCCAGCGCCTCGAGGCCGAGCCCGTGCTCCCGCAGCGCGAGCGACCGCTTCCTGCCGGTGAACCTACGCCGAAGCACGTCGAGCGACTCGGTGTAGTCGGGGCCGTAGATGATGCGCAGATACTCCCTGCCACGCACCTTGACACCCGGCTGCACCCGCCCCTCCGGGTGGGCGGCCGGTTTCACCACCATGCCCTCGCCCCCGGCCTCGGTCAGCGCCGTCCACCACGCGACCGCCGCCTCCCGCTCCCGCGGCGAGTCGAGGGAGACGAAGACGTGGCGGGTCGGCGCGACGAGCGGCGAGTCCATCAGCCCGAGCGTCTTCAGGTGCCACTCGTGCGGCTCCTCCACCGCCGTCGCCCTGCCCTCGCACGCGAGGATCTGGAACGGCGCGAGCCGTACGGCGCCTTGGCCGACCACGGCAGCAGCTCGCAGTCGAGCACCACCCAGTCGGTCT
Organism: Microbispora sp. H10836; assembly: GCF_012999525.1. Lineage (NCBI taxonomy): Bacteria > Bacillati > Actinomycetota > Actinomycetes > Streptosporangiales > Streptosporangiaceae > Microbispora > Microbispora sp. H10836. Next base: position 253,088 of record NZ_JABBWU010000002.1, on the reverse strand, counting down.
CCAGCGCCTCCCACAGCGGCGCCGCGGCCTCGCGCAGCCGGTCGACCAGTTCCGGCATGCGGGCGTCGAAGAAGGGCCGCCCGGTGCGGGTGTAGACGCTGCCCGCCGTGCCGTCGGCGACGGCGAAGCGGCGCGCCGCGGCCTCCGGCGTCCGCGCCAGCACGGCGATCGCCCGCGAGCCCATGTGCTTCTCCTCGCACACGACCCGGGACACGCCCGCGCGGACGAACTCCTCGAACGCCTCGGCCGGGTGCTCCAGGTAGCCGTCCAGCGCGGAGGTCTCCGGCGGCGCCATGGTCGGCGGAAGGTAGACCAGCCAGCGGGGGTCCACGGCGAACCGGCTCATGATCTCCAGCGCGGCGCGGGAGTTCTCCTCCGCGATCCTGATCCGGCCGCCGAACCGCGACTCCACGAAGCGGGTGCCGTCCACGTCGCCGATGTCCAGCATGCCGGGATCGCGGGCGGGGGCCGGCGCTGTGAGGGGCCGCGTGGGCTCGTACCAGACCTTCTCCGCCGGGACCGAGACGAGCTCCCGCTCGGGGTAGCGAAGGGCGGTCAGCCGCCCGCCGAAGACCGCGCCGGTGTCGAGGCAGATCGTGTTGTTGACCCACTCCGGCTCAGGCACCGGGGTGTGGCCGTAGACGACCATGGCACGTCCCCGGTAGTCGTTCGCCCAGGGGTAGCGCACCGGCAGGCCGTACTCGTCGGTCTCCCCGGTCGTGTCGCCGTACAGGGCGAACGCCCGCACCCGCCCGGAGGCCCGCCCGTGGTAGGCCTCCTTCAGCCCGGCGTGCGCGACCACCAGCCGGCCGCCGTCGAGGCGGTAGTGGCTGATGAGCCCGTCCATGAACGTCCTGGCGGCCGCGCGGAACTCCGCCGGCTCGGCGGCGAGCTGCTCCAGCGACCGCTCCAGGCCGTGGGCCACCCGCACCTTCCGGCCGTCGAGCGCCCGGACCAGCTTCTGCTCGTGGTTGCCGGACACGCACAGCGCGGTCCCCGCCTCGACCATGCCCATGACCAGCCACAGCACCCCCGGCGTGTCCGGGCCGCGGTCGACCAGGTCGCCGACGAAGACCGCCGTACGCCCCTCGGGGTGGACGGCGCCGTCCGGCCCGGCCTCCCAGCCGAGCTTCACCAGCAGCGACTCCAGCTCGGCCCGGCAGCCGTGCACGTCGCCGATGATGTCGAACGGCCCGGTGAGGTGGGTCCTGTCGGTCCACGCCTTCTCGTACGTGACGGCCACGTCGTCGATCTCGTCGCCGCGCAGGACGTGGACCCGGCGGAAGCCGTCCTTGGCTATCTTGCCGAGCGACCGGCGCAGCTCCTTGCGCTGCCGGGTGATCACGTGGGGGCCGAAGGCGCGGTCGGGGCGGGTCGCGTTGCGGGCGCGCGCCACCTCCTCCGCCACGTCGAGCACGATCGCGTCGGCGAGCACGTCGTGCGACCTGGCCAGCTCGATGAGCTTCTTGCGGGCCTCCCACTGCACGTTGGTCGCGTCCACCACGGTCAGCAGGCCCCGGCGCAGACGGATGCCCACGATGTGGTGGAGCAGGTCGAACGCCTCGGGCGTGGCCGTCTGGTCGTTCTCGTCGTCGGCGACCAGGCCACGGCAGAAGTCGGACGAGACGACCTGGGTGGGCGCGAAGTGCCGGGCCGCGAACGTCGACTTGCCGCTCCCGGAGATGCCGACGAGCACCACCAGCGACAGCTCCGGCACGCTGATCTCGGTCACGGCCGTCCCTCCACTCTGCTGAGAACCGCCATCTGGGTGGGCGGGCCCACCTCGGGGTCGTCCACGCCGACCGGCCGCAGATCGGCCGCGTAGCCGTACGTCTCGCAGACGCCCGCCACCCATCGGGCGAACTCCGCCCTGCTCCACTCGAACCGGTGGTCGGGGTGGCGCCGCGCCCCCGCGAGGAGCTCGTACCTGACGTTGTGCTCCACGTTGGGCGTGGTCACGATCACGTGTGCCGGCCGCGCCGTGCCGAAGACCACGCGCTCGAGCGCGGGCAGCCGCGGCGGGTCCACGTGCTCGACGACCTCCATCAGCACCGCGGCGTCGTACCCGGCCAGGCGCGCGTCGGTGTACGTCAGCGAGCCCTGGAACAGCTCCAGCCTGGACCGCTTGGCGTCCGGCATCCGCTCGGCGCGCAGGCGCCGCTTGGCCAGCGCGAGCGCGCGGGCCGACACGTCCATGCCGGCCACCTTGGCGAAGGCCGGCCTGTCCAGCAGCGCCGACAACAGCTGGCCCGAGCCGCACCCGAGGTCGAGCACGGTGCGGGCGCCGAGCTCCTCCAGCGCCGCCACGACGGCCTCGCGGCGCAGCGTGTTGAGCGGCACCCGCGCCTCACCGGCCCCGTCGCCCGGGGCGGACCCGTCGCCTGAGGTGGGACCGCCGTCCGGAGCGGAGCCGTCGCCTGAGGTGGGACCGCCGTCCGGAGCGGAGCCGTCGCCTGAGGTGGGGCCGTCGCCGTACACGGGGCCGTCGTCTGGGATGGGACCGCCGTCCGGGCGCGGAACGGCGTCGCCGGAAGCCTCGGCATCCGGCTCCCGCACGATGTCGTCAACCACGGCGCGCTCTTCCGCGGTGTCGCCCACCGGGACGTGCTCCTCCGCCGTGTCTCCCTCGGCGGCGTGCTCCTCTTCGACCGGCGGGTCCAGGCTCTCCTCCACGTCGTCGCCGAGCTCGGCGAGACGGGCGAACGCGGTGCGGGTGAGCGCCCATCTCCGGCCGAGGTATCGGCGGGTGATCAGCCCCTTGTCCGGATGGGCGGCCAGCCATCCCTCCCCCGCGCGGACGAGCTTGTCGACCTCGTCGCCCGCCAGCCAGTAGTGCTTGGCGTCGTCCAGCACGGGGAGCAGGACGTACAGGTGGTTGAGCGCGTCGGCCAGACGCACGCTCCCGCGCAGCGCGAGCCGTACGTACCGGGACTCGCCCCATTCGGGGAAGCCGGGGTCGAGCGGCACGGGCGCGGCGTCGACCTCCCAGCCCAGCGGCCCGAACAGCCGGTGCGCGAGATCGGCCCCTCCCCGGCACGGCAGCGCGGGCAGGGTGATCTCCAGGGGGATCGGCCCGTCCGCGAGGTCCTGCCGCGAGGCGCACCGCCCGGCCCGCGCCGTGCGGAACACGTCCGCGAGCGCCGACGCCAGCAGCGAGGACGCGGCGTACGGCCGGTCGTTGACGTACTGGCCGAGGGAGAAGTCGGGTGAGGACGAGCCCCGGGATCGGGCCAGCCGCACGGGGTCGACCTCCAGCAGCAGCGCCGCGGTGCACCGGTCCTCGCCCGCCTCCGGGTAGAACACCCTGGCGACGCCGAACGACCGCTCGAACTCCTGCACCCGGTCGGGGTGCTTGTGCAGGAGGAAGCCGAGGTCCGTGGCGGGCCGCAGAGTCGTCGAGATCGTGAGGAGCACCCGGCAAAGTGTGCCGGATGCCCCCTTTCGTTAGCGAGCGGAATTCCGCGCGATCCCGGCGCCGCCTCGGGTGGTGTCGCGGGCCGGGCGGCGGGTCACGCCGCCGACACGTGCGGCAGCACCTCGGCCGCGATCAGCTCCAGGTGCTCCAGGTCGTGCATGTCGAGGATCTGGAGGTAGAGCCGCTCGGCGCCCATCTCGGCGAACCGGCCGATCTTGTCCACGATCTCCTGCGGCGTGCCCGCCAGCCCGTTGACGCGCAACTCGTCGACCCCGCGGCCGATGTTGGCGGCCCGCCGGGCGACCTCCGCCTCGTCCCGCCCGGCGCAGACGACCTGCGCCGCCGACAGCAGGACGGTCTCCCGCCCCGCGTCGTCGCACGCCTGCCTGACCCGGTCGAAGGCCGCGGCGGTGTCCTCGGGGAGGTGGAACGGCACGTTGTACTCGTCGGCGAACCGCGCGACGAGCCGCGGCGTCCGCTTGGCGCCCCCGCCTCCGATGATGACGGGCGGCCGGGGCCGCTGCGCCGGCTTGGGCAGCGCCGGGGAGTCGGCCAGCCGGTAGTGCGCGCCCTCGAACGAGAACGGCTTGGCCGCCGCCCACAGCCCGGTCACGATCTCGAGCTGCTCCTCCAGGCGCTCGAACCGCTCCCCCAGGGAGGGGAACGGAATCCCATACGCCGTGTGCTCCTCCTCGAACCAGCCGGTGCCGAGACCCAGCTCCACACGACCGCCGCTCATCTGGTCCACCTGGGCGACGCCGATCGCCAGCGGACCGGGCAACCGGAACGTCGCGGCGCTCACCAGCGTGCCGAGCCGGATGGTCGAGGTCTCCCGGGCGAGACCGGCCAGGGTGATCCACGCGTCGGTGGGGCCGGGGGCGGGATCGCCGTCGCCCATCCGCAAATAGTGGTCAGACCGGAAAAACGCGTCGAATCCGAGCCGCTCGGCGGCCTGCGCCACCCTGAGCTGATCGTCGTAACTCGCCCCCTGCTGGGGTTCGGTGAAGATCCTCAATTTCATCCGTCCATTATCCCCTCCCCTGAGTCCCCGGCTTGCTAGAGTGCGAGCCGCCTGTGCGCTCCGTGTTCGTATCGCAACTCAGGGTGGTGAGCGTGGACTCCGCACGTCATTCCCGCGAAGCGGGCCGCCCCCCGCGATCCCTCGTCCTCCTGGCGTCGGCCGCGCTCGTCGCGGGCACCGGCGCGGCGCTGTGGGCCCTGCCCCCGGCCCCGCCCGGCGGGTGGAACGTCGCATCCGGCGTCGCGGCCGGGACCAGGCCGCCCGCCGGTGCGCGGACCCCGGCCTCCGCCACGCCGGAGACGCTGGTCGCCGCGCGCCAGACGGTCACGGCGTCGCCCGCACCGTCCGCCGCTTCCCCCGCCGGCGGACCCACGGCCCGCTACCGGGGCTTCCTCGACGCCGCCGGTAGTCCGCACCCCGAACTGCTGGAGGCGGGCGTGCGGTCCTACAGCATCGGCCACGTCGTCGCCGGCCCCGGCGGTTGCGCTCCTCACTGGGCGGGGGTGCGGCCGCGGGGCGGGGAGGCCGTCGCCGCGCGGATCGGGCGGCTGCGGGCCGGGGGCGGCGAGGTGTGGCCGGCGTTCGGCGGGCCGTACGGGCAGGAGCTGTCGGTCGCGTGCGAGGACCCGGAGCGGCTGCTCGCGGCCTACCGGCGGGTCGTCGCCGCGCTGGCCCCTCCCGGCGTCGACTTCGAGCCCGCGGATCCGGCGATTCCGCCCGGGGGGCCGGAATGGACCGGCACGGCGGACCCGGAAGGGGAGGCGGTCGCCCACCGCCGCGCCGCCGCACTCGCCCGCCTGCAGCACGAGGCGCGGACCGGGGAGAGACCGACCGGCGAGGCCGGCTCGCTGCGGGTGACCTTCACGCTTCCCGCCTCCCCGGACGGTCTGAGGCCGGCCGACCGGGAGGCGTTGCGGATCACCAGGGAGGCGGGAGTGGAGATCGAGTCGGTCGGCCTGCTCGTGCCGATGAACACCGGTCCCACCGCGCTCCACGGCCTGGCCGTGGCGGCCCGCGCGGCGCGCCCGCAGATCGCGGCGGCGTTGGGCGTCCCGCCCGACGCGGCGTGGCGGCGCATGGGGCTGGTGCCCGTCCTCGCCGATCCGGGCGACCTGGGGCCGGGCGACGCGGCGCGGCTCGCGGCGTTCCGGGCCCGCAACGGCCTGGCCTGGCTGTCCCTGCGCGGCGCCAGACCGGCCGACGACGTCGTACGGATCCTGGCCAGGCCGTCGTCCCACCCCGGGGCCGGTGTCGCCCGGCCCGAAGCCGCGCCCGGCGACCGCGGCGTCCGCCCCTGGTGATCGTTGTCGCCGGCGCCGCGGTCCACGCGTGAGCGGCCGGCCGGGCGTATCGGTTCGCGGCGGAGGCCGCGATCGGCTCCGGAAGTCCCGGCCCGTGAGTGACGCGACGAGGGGTCTGGTGTCCGGCATCGGCGGACACACCCGGCGAGTGCGCCGCGCGCCTCAGTCGTGCTCGCCGTGAGCGAAGGGAGCCGTGAGGACGACCTTGCCCTGCCGTGGCCCTCGCGCGGCGGCCGCGTGCGCCTCGGCCGCCCGGTCCATCGGGAACACCGCCCGCACCGGGACCCAGAACCGCCCCTCTTCCGACAGTGCGGCCGCGAGGGCGAGACCGTGCCGCCCGTGCGGCTCGCCGCCGAGCGCACCCTGAGAGACGGCGACACCGAGCTCCGGGCCGGTGAAGTCCGCGATGGTGAGGACCGACGCCGGCGTACCGGTGACCGCGACGAGCTCGCGGAGCGAGCCGGCGCCGGCGACGTCGAGCGCGAGATCGGCCCGTCCGCCGGCGACCTCGCGTACGCGCTCGGCGAGCCCCGGCCCGTGGGCGACCGGGACCGCGCCGAGCCGGGAGATGAAGGCGTGGTTCTCCGGGCGGCCCGTGCCGATCACCCGGGCGCCGCGGGCTACCGCCAGTTGGACGGCGACGCCGCCGACGCCGCCGGAGGCGCCGTCGATCAGGAGCGTCGTTCCCTCACGTACGCCGAGCCGGTCGAGCGCCCGGGTGGCGGTCTCGACGCTCGTGCCGGCGGCGCCGGCCTCCTCCCACGACATCGAGGGCGGCTTCGCGGCCCAGAACGCCAGCACGGCGAACTCGGCGGCCGCGCCGCCCAGCCGCGAGACGTCGACGGCGCCGAAGACCTCGTCCCCGAGGGCGAAACCGGTGACGCCGTCGCCGACCTCGTCGACCAGCCCGGCGGCGTCGACCACGGTAGGCAGACAAACCGGAGCGGATGCCTCGGATCGCCGGAAGTGAGAGGGGCGCGGACCACATTGACTCGGAAATTCCGGACGGACGCGGAGCACAACCGGCGGCGCATCGTGGCGGTCGCCCGTGCCGCGTTCGCCGCGGACGGGCTCGACCTGCCCGTGCACGAGATCGCCCGGCGTGCCGGTCTGGGCGTCGCGACCGTCTACCGGCACTTCCCGTCGCGGCAGGACCTCGTCGGCGCCGTGCTCACCGAGCAGGTGGCCGTGTGCGGCGCCCAGATGCGTGCCGCCCTGGACGATCCCGACCCCTGGCGCGCGCTGCGCGCAACCGTCCACCGGTTCGCCGAAAACCAGGTACGGCACCGCGGGCTGAACGAGGCGCTGCTCGGTTCCCATCCGGCGGGCGCGGCGTTCGCAGGGCAGCGCCGCGCACAGGCCCGAGGTCTCGAGCAGCTCGTCGAGCGGGCCCGGAGCGCGGGCGGCGTCCGTCCCGAGCTGTCGGTCGAGGACGTGCGGATCGGCCTGAGGGCCATCGCCTCCTTCCGCGCCGGTTCACCCGAGGGCGGGATCCTGGCGGTCCGGAGGCTGGCGGACATCCTGGTCGCCGGCATGTCCCGCTGAGGCGGCGCCGCGATCAGTCCCTGACGAGCAGGGCCACGCACTCCACGTGGTGGGTCATCGGATACTGGTCGAAGGCCCGCAGGTCCTCCAGCCGGTAGCCGTGCTGACCGAACCACGCGACGTCCCTGGCCAGCGTCGCCGGGTCGCACGAGACGTACACCACCCGCGAGGCCTCGAGGACGGCGACGCGCTCGACCACCGGGCGGCCGAGCCCCGCGCGGGGCGGGTCGGCCACGACCAGGTCGGCCCGGTCGATCCGCAGCCGGTCGAGCGCCTCCTCGACCCTGCCCCGCTCGACCCGCGCCTGCGGCAGGTCGCGCAGGTTGAACCGGGCGTCCTGCGCCGCCTGCGGCTCGGACTCGATGCCGAGCACGGCCCCCTCCGGGCCGACCGCCCCGGCCAGCGCGGCGGCGAACAGGCCGGCGCCGCAGTACAGGTCGAGCGCCCACTCCCCCGGCTCGGGCCGGCCGAAGTCGAGCACCGCGTCGAGCAGCGTGGCCGCCGCACCCGGGTGGACCTGCCAGAACCCGCTGGCGGTGACCCGGAAGTCCCGTTCACCCACCCGCTCGGTGAGCGAGGCCCGGCCGCGCAGCGCGCGCGTGCCCCGCCTGCCCTCGTCGAGCAGTACCGCGGCGTCGACGTCCGGGATGACCGCCCTGCGGCGCGGCTCGGGTTCGACGATCACGGCGCGCTCGCCGCCCGAGGCCGCCACCACCTCGACCGAGGCGGCTCCCGGCCAGGCGAGGCGTTCCGCGCCGACGCCTTCGACGGCGGGGTGCGCGATGAGGCACTCGGTGACGTGCTCGATCTCGTGCGACCGGTGCTTGCGCAGCCCGGCCGTGCCGTCCCGGTCCACGGCGAACCGGACGCGGGTGCGCCACCCGAGGCCGTCCTCCGACCCCGGCACCTCCTCGACCACGACCTTGAGGTCCAGGCCCGCCAGCCGCCGGAACTGCTCGGCGACCACGTCGGCCTTGAGCCGGCGCTGCGCCTCCAGCGACGCGTGCTGCCAGTCGCAGCCGCCGCACCGGCCGGGGCCAGCGAACGGACAGGGCGGCGTGACCCGGTCGGGTGAGGGCTCCAGGATCTCGACGGCGTCGGCCCGCAGGAACCGCGCGGTCTCCTCGGTCACCTCGGCCACGACCCGCTCGCCGGGCAGGGCGTGCCGGACGAACACCACCCGGCCCTCGTGCCTGGCCACGCACCAGCCGCCGTTGGCGACGGCGTTCACCGTCAGCTCGAGCCGTCCCTTGTTCATCCGGTCGGCCTCTCTCGTCTCGTCATCGGTCTTGAAATGTGCGGCACGCCGCACCGGTCGCAGGCGGACGGGCTGTCACGTCTTGACCTGCGTGTCCTTCGGTGGCGGCTGGTAGGAGCGGCGGGAGGCGCCGGGCGCGACCGGCTCCCTGCGGCCCTTGAGACGGTCGGAGGAGGCGAGCTGGAACGGCACGCTCGTGACCATGACCCCGGGCTTGAACAACAGCCGGCCCTTGAGCCGCAACGCGCTCTGGTTGTGCAGGAGGTGTTCCCACCAGCGGCCGACCACGTACTCGGGGATGTAGACCGTCACGACGTCGCGCGGCGAGCGCCGCCGCAGCGACTTCACGTAGTCGAGCACGGGACCGGTGATCTCCCGGTACGGCGAGTCGAGGATCTTCAGCGGTACGTCGATGCCGCGCCGGTCCCACTCCTCCCTGAGCCTGTTCGCCTCGTCGGCGTCCACCATGACGGTCACGGCCTCCAGGCTCGACGGGCGGGTCGCCCTGGCGTACGCGAGCGCGCGCAGCGTCGGCTTGTGGATCTTCGAGACGAGCACGATCGCGTGGTTGCGAGCCGGCAGCATCGACTCGTCGATCTCGCTCTCCTCCGGCGCGGCGAGCTCCTCGGCGACCCGGTCGTAGTGCCGCCTGATGCCCTTCATCATCAGGAACAGCACCGGCATCGCGATGCAGACGATGTAGGCCCCGTGGGTGAACTTGGTGGCGAGCACGACGACGAGCACGAGTGCGGTCATGATCGCACCGAAGCCGTTGATCAGCCGCGAGCGCATCATGTGGAAGCGCGCCCTCGCGTCGCTCTCGGTCCTCAGGTGACGGGTCCAGTGCCGGACCATGCCGATCTGGCTGAGGGTGAACGAGACGAACACCCCGACGATGTAGAGGTTGAGCAGCTTGCTCACGTCCGCGTCGAACGCCCAGATAAGCAGGCAGGCCCCGGCCGCGAGGATGACGATGCCGTTGCTGAAGGCGAGGCGGTCGCCCCGGGTGTGGAGCTGACGCGGCAGGTAGCGGTCCTGGGCGAGGATCGACCCGAGCACCGGGAAGCCGTTGAACGCGGTGTTGGCCGCCAGGAACAGGATGAGGGCGGTCACCGCGGCGATCACGACGAACAGGACCGAGCCGTTGCCGAAGACGGCCGACGCGACCTGCGCGATGATCGGCTGCTGGTAGTAGCCGGGGCCGGCCGGGTGACCGTTGATGATGATGTCCCTGGCCGCGGTGGCGGGGTCGGCCACCGTCACCCCGGACTTCAGGCCGAGGAAGATGATCCCGCTGAACATCGTGACCGCGATGAGGCCCATCATCAGCAGCGTCGTCGCGGCGTTCCTGCTCTTGGGCTTGCGGAAGGCCGGCACGCCGTTGCTGATCGCCTCGACACCGGTCAGCGCCGCGCAGCCGGAGGAGAAGGCGCGCAGCACCAGGAACGCCAGCGCGAACCCGGCCAGGTCCGCCTGCTCGGCGACGAGTTTGTAGTCCGCCGTCGGGGCACGCAGCTCCTCGCCCAGTACGACCAGGCGGAACAGCCCCCACAGGATCATGCCGATGACCGCGGCCATGAAGGCGTAGGTCGGAACAGCGAAAGCGACACCCGATTCCCGGATGCCGCGCAGGTTCATGATGGTCAGCAGTACGACGATGGCTATCGCTACCAAGGGGCGATGCTCGGCGACGAAGGGAATCGTCGCGCCCACGTAGTCGGCGCCGTTGGCGACCGACACCGCCACGGTCAGCACGTAGTCGACGAGCAGGGCGCTCGCGACGGTCAGCCCCGCCGTCGGTCCCAGGTTCGTCGTGGCCACCTCGTAGTCGCCGCCGCCGCTGGGATAGGCGTGCACGTTCTGCCGGTAGGACGCCACCACGACGAGCATGACGAGGACGACCCCCGCCGCGACCCACGGACTGATGCTGTAGAGACCGACCCCGGCGATCGACAGGATGATCAGGATCTCCTGCGGCGCGTACGCCACAGAAGACAGTGCGTCACTGGCGAAGACGGGCAGCGCCACACGCTTGGGCAGCAGCTGATGGTGGAGCGCGGTGCTTCGCAGAGCCCGCCCCACGAGGAGCCGCTTGACAAGATCTGGCACCTTGGACACGTCTGTTGAGCCTAGTCCCCCCGTGTCGTGCCCGGGTCATGCGGTGCGCCATGAGGGCGACATACTGTCTGCAATAGGAGACCGCCACAACCCACGGCGGGGGAGCATGCATATTGTGATCATGGGATGCGGACGGGTCGGCTCGACCCTGGCGCACATCCTTGAGGACAACGGGCACTCGGTCGCCGTGATCGACCGTGACCCGCAGGCCTTCCGGCGGCTGCGGGCAGGCTTCCGGGGCCGCAGGGTAACCGGCATCGGCTTCGACCGCGACGTCCTCGAAGAGGCCGGCATCGCCTCGGCCGCCTCCTTCGTGGCCGTCAGCAGCGGGGACAACTCCAACATCATCTCCGCCCGGGTCGCCCGGGAGATGTTCGGCGTGGACAACGTGGTCGCCCGCATCTACGACCCCCGCCGTGCCGAGGTCTACCAGCGGCTCGGCATCCCCACCGTGGCGACGGTCCGCTGGACCGCCGACCAGATCCTGCGCCGGGTGCTGCCCGAGGGCGCGGAACCCCTCTGGCGGGACCCGACCGGTACGGTCGTCCTCGCCGAGGTGGCCTTCCACCAGGGCTGGATCGGCACCCGGGCCAGGGAGATCGAGAACGTCACCGGCGCGCGCGTGGCCTTCCTCAACCGCATGGGCGAGGCGCTCGTGCCGAAGGACGCGACCGTCGTCCAGGAAGGGGACATCCTCCACCTGGTCGCCGCCGAGAACGACATGGACCGCATCAACAAGATGCTGTCCGCCCCGCCGTCCGACGAGGAGCACTGATGCGCGTCACCATCGCCGGCGCCGGAGCCGTCGGCCGCTCCATCGCGGCGGAGCTCCTGGAGAACGGCCACGAGGTCCTGCTCATCGACATCGACCCCCACGCCATCAAGATCGACAGTGTGCCGCGGGCCGAGTGGCTGCTGGCCGACGCCTGCGAGATCTCCTCACTGGACGAGGCCGGGCTGAACAGCTGCCAGGTCGTGATCGCCGCCTCCGGCGACGACAAGGTCAACCTCGTGGTCTCGCTGCTCGCCAAGACCGAGTACGGCGTGCCGCGGGTGGTCGCCCGGGTCAACCACCCCAAGAACGAGTGGCTGTTCAACGAGTCGTGGGGCGTGGACGTCGCGGTCTCCACCCCGCGTCTGCTGTCGGCCCTGGTCGAGGAGGCGGTCAGCGTCGGCGACCTGGTGCGTCTCATGACCTTCCGGCAGGGTCAGGCCAACCTGGTGGAGCTCACGCTGGCCGAGGACGCGCCGGTGGTGGGCCAGCGGGCGGGCTCGGTGCCGTGGCCGGTGGACGCCGCCCTCGTGGCGATCCTGCGCGAGGGCCGGGTGCTGGTCCCCTCGGCCGACGACCCGCTGGAGGTCGGCGACGAGCTGCTGTTCGTGGCCAACCAGGAGGTCGAGCACGAGCTCACCGTCCTGCTGTCGGCCCACGGACGTTCCTGACCCGCACGAACTCAGGCCCCGGGACACGCGCCCGGGGCCTTCTTCGCGTTCCGTCAGACGGACGGCTGAACGGGTGGCTGGGCGGGCGGCTGGAGACCGGGCTCGATCGGGGTGCGGCCCCGGGCGAGCACCCACACCATCGCGGCCAGCGCCGCGACCTGCAGCGGCCAGCCCAAGGCGATCTTGGCCACGCCGAGAGCGGTCACCTGGTCCGCCCAGTAGAGCGGCAGTTGGACCACCACCCGCAGCAGGCAGGGCAGCATGAGCAGCCACGTCAGCCGCGAGCACAGCCGGACCAGCGCGGAGTCGTTGTGCCAGGCCGTCGGGTCGCCGGTCACCGAACCGATCAGGAACCCCACGACCGGCCAGCGGACCACGATCGACAGCAGCATGCCGGCGGCGTAGGCCCCGTTGTAGAGGATCCCCGGCAGGAACACGTCCTTGGCGTCGCCCGTGCGGGTCGCGAAGAACGCGCCGATGCCGATGCCGACAAGGCTGTTGAGCACGAACTGCGGCGTCGTGCGCTGCGCGAGCCGCACCAGCAGGAGCACCACCGCCGAGGCGATGCCGACGATCAGCGAGGTCTTCAGCTGGCTGGTGCTCACCCACGTGCCGGTGAAGGCGATCGTGGGCACGGCCGCCTCGACGATCCCGCGCTTGCCTCCCAGCGCCTTGCTCATCTGGGCACGAACGGCCGCCTCAACGGTGGCGTGCGCCGCGGGGGCCGTCATGTCCGCTGTGCTCATACGGTCTCCTGAGAGATCAAGGGCCACCGGCCGGGCGTAGCTCGTAACGGGGATTGAACATGACCTTGCGGCCGTCCTGGACGCTGACCAGTCCTTCGGCCCGCACCACCCGGCCCGGCTCGATGCCGGCGATCTTCCGGCGGCCGAGCCAGACCAGGTCGATCACGTCCGACCCGTCGTACAGCTCCGCCTCGAGGGCCGGCGCGCCGCCGCGCGGGCGGAGGGTGACGGTGCGCAGCGTGCCCGCGACGCAGGTGCGCTGACGCTCACCGCACCGGGCGATGGGTGTGGCCCCCTGCTGCTCCAGGTCCTCCTGAAGCTCGGCGGCCTCCAGCTCGGCCTGGCTGGTGGTCAGCCGTCGGAAGAAGCCCCGCAGTCCGCCTCGTCTGGCAGGCTCCGGCGTGCCCATCGGTCACTCACCCAGCTTCCTCCCCCTGCGGGGGATTCGTCGTCCCGGCTTCCAGCCTAGGCCCGTCGTTTCCCACCGCAGCATACGTGAGCCGCATACGGGCCAGAAGGACGGTCAGGGCAGGGCTTGCTCCTCGATTCGGTCAACCGGCGCGCCGCCCCCTGGCGGAGGTCAGCGGATCTCTTGGATCTCGGGACCGCGTTCGAAGGGCCGGAACTCCTCCCGGCGGCCCCCCTGCTCCTCCATGGCCTGTCGTGCCTCGGCCGGCAGGCGGAGCTGGATCGCCTCCCTGGGCGGCATCGGCTCGTCGCCGCGCACGACGACGATGTCGCGCACGACGTCCTCCAGGATCCGCGCCGCCTCCGGGTCGACCGCCGCCCTGCCGCTGATCACGGCCCGCAGGAACCAGCGCGGCCCGTCGACGCCGACGTAGCGCACCGGCTGCCGCCCCTGCGCCTGGCCCTGTGCGGGCACCTCGGCCGCGATCTCGGGGCCGAACGGGCCGTCCCGCTCCTCGGCCGCTCCGCCCGCGGCCACCACCTCGCGGGCCAGCTCGGCCCGCACCTCGTTCCAGATCCCGCTGCGCTTGGGCGCGGCGAAGGCGTTCACCTGCAGGGCGCTCTCCTCGACCAGGACGATCACACCGTCGACCTGGTCGCCCGCCATGCTGAGCTGGATCTCGAACCCGGGGCCGACGGGCAGGCGCAGGCCCCCCAGGTCCACTCGCTCGGCCTCCGGATAGTCGTCGCCGGAGTCCCAGGGGCCCGTCGTCCGCGCCGGGGCGGGGCTTTCCTCCCGCCCGACGGCTGCTGCGGTCTCCTCCTCCACGCGTCGCCGGCGTCGCAACACTTGTCTCACTCTCCTCGCATCGTGGCCCGTTCCCGGGCCCCGCGGTGTCAGCTCCCCGTCGAGCCGAACCCGTTCGTGCCCCGTACGGAGCCGGGCAACCGGTCGACCTCGTAGAACGCCGCCCGTTCCACCCGCTGGACGACGAGCTGGGCGATGCGGTCGCCGCGCCGGAACCGTACCGCGTCCTTGGCGTCGGTATTGATCATCGTCACCCTGATCTCGCCCCGGTAGCCGGCGTCGATCGTGCCCGGCGCGTTGACCAGCGTGACACCGTGCCGGGCCGCCAGGCCCGAACGCGGGTGGACGAAGGCGGCGTAGCCGTCCGGCAGCGCGATGGCGACACCGGTCCGCACGACCGCCCGCTCACCGGGCAGCAGCTCGACGTCCTCCGCCGCGTACAGGTCGGCCCCGGCGTCACCGGGATGGGCGTACGACGGGAGCGGAAGGCCGGGGTCGAGCCGGTGGATCAGGATCTCGACATCGCTCATGAGGCAAGACCCTACCCGTTGCGCTGGGGGGACACCGCCTCTCCCGCTCCGGAGGACGGGCGTGCCGTCTCCGGTTCCTGCCCGCTCTGCCCGGGGGCGGCGGGCTCCGGCTCCTGGGAGGGGGCGGACTTCGGGGGGCCGGCCTCCTCGGCGCCGGGCGGGCCGCCTTCGGCCGGCGGTTCGATCTCGGGCTGGGCACGGCGCAGCTCGGGCAGCGCGCGGTAGATGACCGCCGTGAGCGGCACGGCCACCACGGCGCCCGCGATGCCGCCGAGCACACCGCCCACCGCGAGGACGAGGATGATCGCCAAGGGGTGGAACTCCAGGGCCCGGCCGACGATGAGCGGCTGGAGCACGTGGTTTTCCAGCTGCTGCTCGACCACGAGGACGCCGACGAAGATCAACGCGTAGACCCAGCCCTGGGAGCCGAAGGTCACCAGCGTCGCGATGCCGCCCGCCAGCAGGATGCCGACGACCGGGACGAAGCTCGCCAGGAAGACGAGCACCGCGAGGGGCGCCCACAGCGGCACCCGCATCCCGGCGAGCACCACTCCGATCACGACCCCGTGGATGGCCGCGACCGCGACCGTGCCGTGCACATAGTGCGAGATCGTCGCCCAGGCCGCCCGGCCCGCCCGGTCCACCCGCGGCGCGGTGCCGCCGAAGGCGCGCAGGAACCAGCCCCAGATCCGTTCGCCGTCCTTCAGCAGGAAGAAGGTCACGAAGAGGATCAGCACGATCGAGGTGAGCACCTCGACGACCGCGGTGGCGCCGCTCAGCACCGTGCTGGTGATCTGACTGCGGTACTGGGTGATCTGGCTGCTGAGCTGGTCCACGAAGTCGGCGATCTGCGCCTCCTTCAGGTGGAGGGGACCGTGCAGCAGCCAGTCCTGGACGTTGCGCACGGTGACCTGGATCTGCAGGACCAGCCGGGGGAACTCCTCGTTCGCCCGCACGCCGATCAGGAATCCGATGCCGACTATCAACGCGAGGCCCAGCAGCATCGTGATCCACGTCGCGTAGATCGGCCGGAGCCCGGCGGAGCGCAGCCGTCGCGTCAGCGGATACAGCAGGGCCGCGAGCAGCAGCGCCACGACCACCGGCATGACGACGAAGCTGATCCTGCCGATGATCTGCCACAGGAAGTAGACCATCGCGCCGAGCAGCAGCAGCCGCCAACTCCACGCGGCCATCGTGGCCAGGGTCGGCGGAACCCTCTCATGGGTACTGCGGTTAGACGGGATCACGGATCCAGCCTGGCATGTCGGCGGGCACGGCGCGCGGCCGTTTTACCCGTGATTGGGGATCGATTCGGCGCGATCCGCCGCCGGCCGCCGCGCCGCGGGATCGCCCCGCGGCGCGACGGTGGCCGGCGGCGTCGTCGTCAGGCGGTCAGCTCGGCGACCGCGTCGAGCGGGGCGTCACCGGGTTCGAGGACGAACTCCTCGACGTTGCCGGCCGCGCACAGGTCGTCCTGGGCCAGCCGGACCAGCTCCGCCTGGTCCCCCGACACGGTCAGCCGGGAGACCTCGGCCCGCATCGACAGCCGGGCCTCGGACTTCGCCCGGCGCACACGGCGGAGCACCTCCGCCACGGCGTCGAGCACCGCGGTGTCGCCGAGCCCCGCCTCGGGCAGCTCGCCGGCGGACGGCCAGGCGGCGCGGTGCACCGAGCCCTCCCGCCACCACGACCAGACCTCCTCGGTCACGAACGGCAGGAACGGCGCGAACAGCCGCAGCAGCACGCCGAGCGCGCGCCGCAGGGCGGCGACGGCCGAGGCGTCCCCGGCGTACGCGCGGGCCTTGACCAGCTCCAGGTAGTCGTCGCAGAACGACCAGAAGAACCGCTCGGTCCGCTCCAGCGCCCGGGTGTAGTCGTACGCCTCGAACGCCTCGGTGGCCTCGGCGACGACCGCCCGCAGCGCGGCCAGCATGGACAGGTCGACCGGCTCGGTGACCTCGCCGCCGCCCTCGGACCGGAAGCCGAGCACGAACTTCGACGCGTTCAGGATCTTGATGGCCAGCCGGCGGCCGATCTTGATCTGCCCGGTGTCGAACGCCGTGTCGGTGCCGGGACGCCCGTTCGCCGCCCAGTAACGGACCGCGTCGGAGCCGTACTCCTCCAGCAGGCCCAGGGGCGTGACGACGTTGCCCTTGGACTTCGACATCTTCTTGCGGTCGGGGTCGAGGATCCATCCCGAGATCGCCGCGTGCCGCCAGGGCAGCCCGCCGTGCTCCAGGTGCGCACGCACGACCGTGGAGAACAGCCAGGTACGGATGATCTCGTGGGCCTGGGGCCGCAGGTCCATCGGGAAGACGCGGCGAAACAGGTCGTCGTCGCGCTCCCACCCGGCGGCGATCTGCGGGCTCAGCGAGGAGGTCGCCCACGTGTCCATGACGTCGGGATCGGCGACGAAGCCGAACGGCTTGCCCCGCTGGTCCTCGGTGTACCCGGGCGGCACGTCGCTGGACGGGTCGACCGGCAGCGCCGACTCGGGCGGGACGATCGGCGCCTCGTGGATCGGCTCGCCCTCGGCGTCGAGCGGGTACCAGACCGGGATCGGCACGCCGAAGAACCGCTGCCGGGAGATCAGCCAGTCGCCCGCCAGGCCCTCGACCCAGTTGTCGTACCTGACCCGCATGTGCGGCGGATGCCACTCCAGCTCCCGGCCGCGCTCCAGCAGCTCGGCGCGCAGCCGCGCGTCCCTGCCGCCGTTGCGGATGTACCACTGCCGGGTGGTGACGATCTCGAGTGGCCGGTCGCCCTTCTCGTAGAACTTCACCGGCCGCTGGATCTTGCGCGGCTCGCCGTCCAGGTGGCCGGACTCGCGCAGCATCTCCACGATCCGCTCGCGCGCGCTGTGCACCGTCTTGCCGGCCAGCTCGGCGTACGGCTCGGCGGGCACGCCCTGCGGCGGCTCGGGGAGCAGGCGGCCGTCCCAGCCGATCACCGGCCGGGTCGGCAGGTCCAGCTCGCGCCACCAGGTGACGTCGGTGACGTCGCCGAACGTGCAGATCATCGCGATGCCCGAGCCCTTGTCCGGCTCGGCGAGGTGATGGGCCACGACCGGCACCTCGACCCCGAAGACCGGGGTGCGGACGGTGGTGCCGAACAACGGCCGGTAGCGCTCGTCGTCGGGGTGGGCGACCAGTGCCACGCAGGCCGGGATCAGCTCGGGGCGGGTCGTCTCGATCCACACCATGCCCTCGCCGGGCCGCTCGAAGCCGATCCGGTGGAAGGCGCCGGGCCATTCCCGGTCCTCCAGCTCGGCCTGGGCCACGGCCGTGCGGAACGTCACGTCCCACAGGGTCGGGGCCTCGGCGACGTACGCCTCGCCGCGGGCGAGGTTGCGCAGGAACGCGCGCTGGGACGCCGCCCGGGCGCCCGCGTCGATGGTCGCGTACGTCATCGACCAGTCCACCGACAGGCCGAGACGGCGCCACAGCTCCTCGAACGCCTTCTCGTCCTCGGCGGTCAGCCGCTCGCACAGCTCGATGAAGTTCCGGCGCGAGATCGGCACCTGCCGCTTGGCGTCCGGCTTCTCCGGCGGCGTGAAATCCGGGTCGTACGGCATGGAGGGATCGCAGCGCACGCCGAAGTGGTTCTGCACGCGACGCTCGGTGGGCAGGCCGTTATCGTCCCACCCCATCGGGTAGAAGACCTCGCGCCCCCGCATCCGCTGGTAGCGGGCGATCGTGTCCGTGTGCGTGTAGGAGAAGACGTGCCCCACATGGAGGGACCCGGACACGGTGGGCGGCGGGGTGTCGATGGAGTAGACCTCGTCCCTGCCCCGGGACCGGTCGAACCGGTAGGTGCCCTCGGCCTCCCAGCGCCCTACCCATACCGCTTCCAAGCCGTCGAGTGTGGGTTTCTCGGGCATGGCTGCGGGGAGTCGCTGTTCGGTCATGCCACCACATGGTATGGCGTGGACCGCCACCCCGTGCGGAGACACTAAGGTCGTTATCGAGGAGGAATCATGGCGGACATGGCTCGGGAGGCCAAGCGCGAACTCGGCGCGATGGACAAGCCCGACATGCAGTGGCGTATCGTCGGCGGCCTGCTCGGCCTGGCGGTGGGCTTCTGCTCGCGCAAGGTGCTGTCGTTCGCGTGGGAGAAGGCCACCGGCAAGAAGCCGCCGGCGAGCGCCGACTCCCCCGACATCGGGCTCGGCGAGGCGATCGCGTACGCCGTGGTGATGGGCCTGGGCATGGAGATCACCAGGATCGTCGTCACCCGGTCGGCGGCGAGGAAGTGGCGCAACTGGAAGGACGCCGCCCGGGACCTCACTCCGTAGGAGCGGCCCGCTCCCCGGACTCCAGGGCGGTGAGGAAGTCGCTCGCCCACCTGTCCACGTTGTAGGTGGCGACCCTGCGCCTGAGCGAGCGCATCCGGCGCGCCAGCTCGTGCGGGGTCGCCCGCATCGCCGCCAGCATCGTCCGCTTCATGCCGTCGATGTCGTACGGGTTGACCATGTAGGCCTGGCGCATCTCGTCGGCCGCGCCGGCGAACTCGCTCAGCACGAGCGCCCCGCGCAGATCGTGGCGGCAGGCGACGTACTCCTTGGCGACGAGGTTCATGCCGTCGCGCAGCGGCGTGACGACCATGACGTCGGCCGCCAGGTAGAGAGCCGCCAGCTCCTCCTTGTCGTACGACTGGTGCAGGTAGGAGATCGGCATGCGGCCGAGCACGCCGTGCTCGCCGTTGATGCGGCCCACTCTCAGCTCGATGTCGTTGCGCAGCCGGATGTACTCGGCGACGCGCTCCCGCGTGGGCGTCGCGACCTGGACGAAGACCGCCTCGTCCGGCTTGATCACGCCGTCGTCGAGCAGCTCGCCGAACGCCTTGAGCCGCTGGCCGATCCCCTTGGTGTAGTCGAGCCGGTCGACGCCGAGCAGCACGTGCTCCGGATCGCCCAGCTCGGCGCGGATCTCCCTGGCCCGCTGCTGGACGCGCGGCTCTCGGACGAGCTGGTCGAGCTCGCCGTAGTCGACCGAGATCGGGAACGACTCCGCGCGGACGGTCCGGTCTTCGAGCTGGATCTCGTTGCGGAGGTACTGCACCCCGAGCAGGCGGCGGCACAGGCGCAGGAAGTTGGCCGCGCCGCCCGGCCGCTGGAAGCCCACGAGATCGGCCCCGAGCAGGCCTTCGAGGATCTCGTTGCGCCACGGCAGCTGGTAGAACAGCTCACCCGGCGGGAACGGGATGTGCAGGAAGAACCCGATCTTCAGATCGGGCCGCAGCTTTCGCAGCATCGCGGGCACGAGCTGGAGCTGGTAGTCCTGCACCCACACGACCGCGCCGGGCGCGGCGGCGTCCGCGGCCGCGCGGGCGAACCGGTCGTTGACCGCTCGGTAGGCGTCCCAGAGCACGCGCGAGTAGACGGGCGTCGCGACCACGTCGTGGTAGAGCGGCCACAGGGTGGCGTTGGAGAAGCCCTCGTAGTACAGCTCGACCTCGAGCTGGGACATCGGGATGGGGATGAGATGCATGCCGTCGTGGTCGAAGGGCTTCAGCTCCTCTCCGGCCGCTCCGGTCCAGCCGAGCCAGGCCCCGTCACGGCGTTGCATGACGGGCGCGATGGCGGTGACAAGCCCTCCCGGGCTGCGCCGCCACTCGTTCTCGCCCACGCGATCGACCGGTAGCCGGTTCGCGACGATCAGAAATGAGCTGGTGCCACGCATGCATCTCCTCCAGGTGGTCGCCTGTGACCACCATACGGAAAGTCACCAGTGACCCCCATACCCGTAAGAACGTGCACAATTCCCACCGGTTGTTGTGAGAATGATCTCACGCAGCTCATACGGGGTCGGCAAGTGGTTTAGACCACTGGGTGACACTTCCCTACCTGAAAGATCAGGACGGTCCGAGAGGGCCGATAGGGACGGCACCTGGGCCGATGCCCGTTCTCCCCGGGGGACGGAACCGGATCGGCAGGGGGATCAGCCGGATGCGGAGGGTCCGTCTGGAGACGGGGGTGTCAGCTCGGAGATAGGGGTGGCGGCCTGCGGCAGAGCGCGCTGGCGGCGCAGGTCCGCGCGCACGGCGGCGGCGAGCTTCTTGGTGGCGGCCCGGTTCAGCGCGCCGCCGGCCACGGCGCCGGTGAGGAAGGGGCCGAGTGTGGTGAGGTGCCGGCCGAGCGTGCGCATCAGGCGGTTGCGCAGCGCGGTCTTGGCGGCGGTCCCGAGCGCGATCGTGGCCGAGCCGGGGGCGAGGGGGTTGACGCCCCGCTGCTTCGACCAGGCGAGCGCGAACGCGGCCGCCCTCTGGGTGCCGTT
Source organism: Microbispora sp. H10836 (assembly GCF_012999525.1). Classification (NCBI taxonomy): domain Bacteria; kingdom Bacillati; phylum Actinomycetota; class Actinomycetes; order Streptosporangiales; family Streptosporangiaceae; genus Microbispora; species Microbispora sp. H10836. The sequence goes on along the minus strand of NZ_JABBWU010000002.1, from coordinate 232,220 downwards.
GCCGGGGACCCGCACGTCGTACACCTCGTGTAGTTCGGCGAGGAGCTTCACCTCGATGGCCGCGACGACCAGCGTCTCGGCCACGATCTGGGCGGGTGCGGACAGCAGGAGCGGCGGAGCGGCGAACTCGGCCGCGGCGAGCGCCCCGCCGACCGCGCCGACCGCCGTCGTCGCCTTGGCGGCGGTGCGGACGAGGTCGTCGGCGAGCTGCTCGCCGGTGAGCCCGTAGTGGTGTTCCCGCAGGGTCTCAAGGTCCCTGACCGGTAACCGCGGAGCGATGTTCATGAATACGTCGGCAAGCCATCGGCCACGGCCGACTCCCCGTTGACGCGCCTTCCCCGCGGACCGTGCCAGGGCCCCGCTGAGGCGGCCGAGCAGCCGGCGCCGCTCGGCCCCGTCCGTCTCCTCAGAGGCGACGAGCTTGCCGACCAGGTCGGCGACCTCGTTGTTTGAATCATCCGCTGCTGAAGTCACGGACCCTCCCAAGGGTCTCCTAGGCGGCGCACTCGCGGCAGACCTGCTGGCCGTTCTTCTCCGAGGCCAGCTGGCTGCGGTGGTGCACCAGGAAGCACCGCGAACAGGTGAATTCATCGGCCTGCCGAGGAATCACCCGCAGCGAGAGCTCCTCGTTCGACAGATCCGCCCCCGGCAGCTCCAACGACTCGGCCAGATCGGTCTCGTCGATGTCGATGCTGCCCGACGACTTGTCGCTCCTACGCGCCTGGAGTTCCTGAAGGCTGTCCTCGTTGAGGTCGTCGTCGGTCTTACGCGGGCTGTCGTAGTCGGTAGCCATCTGCTACTCCATCCCCCTCATCTATCTGCCTGCGCCTGTGTCGCGCGTGGATAACGCTCGGAAGGCCGGTGTTGTGCCCGCGGGGGCCGGTAAATTGTGCAATCGGTACCCGCTTGAACGAACACTGAACCTTCCGACACGCGAGGGGCGTCCCGCCGGAGGCTGCGGTTAGCCAAATATGGCGAAAACCACAGTATCGGCGGTATCCCTACCGCGTTCGACGGCACATCCAACCACATGTACGGCGCGCTCGCTCCATCAGCGCGCCGACTGCGGCGTCCCCGGAGATCCCCCGGTTCCGGAGAGTCGTACCGTCACCACGAGGCCGCCCCCGTCTCGGGGAACGGCGGCGACCGTACCGCCGTGCGCACGGACGATCGCGCGCACGATGGACAGGCCGAGACCCGCGCCCTTGGCGGACTGGACCCGGTCGGCATTCAGGCGCCGGAACGGCTCGAACAGGCTCTCCACCTCGTACGCGGGAACGTGCGGTCCCGTGTTCGCGACCTGAACAACCGCACCCCCGTCGACAATTCCCGTCCGGACCCATACTTTTCCGAACTCGCCAAGATTGTGCTTGATGCCGTTCTCAACCAGGTTGGAGACGCAGCGTTCTATGAGAACGGGGTCGCCGGTCGTGGCCGCCGGGTGGAGGTCGTGTTCGACCGTGACGCCCTCTTCCCCGGCGAAGGGGGCCAGTTGCTCCACCGCCGTCCTGGCGACCTCCTGGACGTCCACGGGCTTGCGCACCGACAGCTCGCGCTCGCTGCGGGCGAGCAGGAGCAGGCCCTCGATGAGCCGCTCGTTGCGGGCCGTGGTGCCCAGGAGCGTACGCCCGAGCACCTTCAGATCGTCGGAGGCCTCGGGGTCGGACAGGGCCACCTCCAGCACCGTCCGGTTGATCGCCAGCGGCGTGCGCAGTTCGTGCGAGGCGTTGTCCACGAACCGCCGCTGCGCGTCGAAGGCGGTGTTGAGCCTGGTGAGCATGGCGTCGAAGGTGTCGGCCAGCTCCTTCAGCTCGTCGTCGGGGCCCTGGAGGTCGATGCGCTCGTGGGCGAGCGAGGTCTCCGACAGCTTCCGCGCGGTCGCCGTCATCTTCATGACCGGCCGCAGGGCCCGGTCGGCCACTACGTAGCCGAGCATCAGGGCGAAGATCCCCACGCCCAGCAGCGCCAGCAGCGCCCGCTTCAGCAGTTCGCTGCGCGCCGCCGCGGTCACCGCCGCCTGCGACTGGGCGAACTGCCTGTTGACCTGGTCGACCCACTCCTGCGGCACGATCCCGCTCGGGATGTAGATCTTCGGCACGTTCTGCCAGCCGACGTCGATCGCCTGGCCGACCAGCACGTACATGACCATCACCAGCAACGCGCCGGCGACGAAGACCAGCGCGGCGTACGTGAGCGTCAGGCGCCACCGGATGCTGACGCGGTTCTGCAGCGACCTGATCTCGTCGAGCAGGTTGCCCCGCTGCACCGGGTGGGCGACCAGCGGCGGCGGCCCGTCCCAGGCGGGCGGGCCGCTGGGCGGCGGCGGCACCTGGCTGCGGTAGGGGCCGGTGCCCATCGGGTTCGACATCCTGCGGGTCGGACCCGCCGCCTGCGCTCCGGCCGGAGCCGGCGAGCCCGGCGCGGTGGCGGAGCCCGGCGCGGTCGCGGCGGAGCCCGCTTCGCCGGGCGGCGGAAGGATCTGCGGCGTCCCTCTGTCGGAGGCGTCACGCGGTTCGGTCACAGGACCCCCTCCCCCGGGGAACTCGCGGAGACGGCGGCGGCGCGGGTCGTCACAGCCGGTACCCGACGCCCGGCACGGTCTCGATCACCGGCGGATCTCCCAGCTTCTTGCGCAGCGTCATCATGGTCACCCTGACCACGTTGGTGAACGGGTCGATGTTCTCGTCCCACGCCTTGTCGAGCAGGTCCTCCTGGCTGACGACGGCGCCCTCGGCCCGCATCAGCTCCTCCAGCACCGCGAACTCCTTCTTGGTGAGGTGGATCTCCGCGCCGTCCCTCGTCACCTGACGCCTGCCGGGGTCGAGCCGGATGCCCGCGCGTTCGAGAACGGGCGGCAGCGGCGGCGCGGACCTGCGGCCGAGCGCGCGCACCCGGGCCACGAGCTCCATGAACACGAAGGGCTTGGCCAGGTAGTCGTCGGCGCCGATCTCCAGCCCCTCGACCTTGTCGTCCACGTCACCCGCGGCCGTCAGCATGATGATCCGCGAGGCCGACCGCTGGGCGACCAGGCGGCGGGCCACCTCGTCACCGTGCACCTTGGGCAGGTCGCGGTCGAGCACGATCACGTCGTAGTCGATGTAGCCGGTCTTCTCCAGAGCGGCGGCGCCGTCGTAGGCGACGTCGACAGCCATCGCCTCCCGGCGGAGGCCGGTGGCGATCGCGTCCGCGAGCACCCGCTCGTCCTCCACCACAAGCACGCGCATCAAGTCCTCCTAGCTGGTACGACGTCCTCATTGTGGTCACATTCGACGTAAGCCGCCGGTAAGCGGTTCCAGCGCTCTACGTGACGTAGAGCACAGAAATTCACAGGTTTGCGGTCGGTCCGGACATGGGTAAGGCCCGTGACACCCTCCATTGTCGTGTGCCGGGGAAGGGCGCGCCTCACCGCAGGAGCCGCGCCGGAGCCCCCAGTGACACGTTTCGCCCCCTGAGAAAGAAGGTGAGATGGGCGAGTTCACGACCACGATCGAAACCAGGCTCGACCAGGCCTACAAGGGTCTTGAAGAGGCCACCACGAGCGGGGACGACTTCCTCGCCGACACCCTCACCGCCGAGATCGAGGACCTGCACCGCCTCGCCGAGGATCACGGCATTTCCATCCCGCGCTGACCGCTACGAACACTGACGAGGGGGCCCGCCGATCGGCGGGCCCCCTCGCCTGTGTGCCCGGGCGAACTCCGGGCGTCCGCGCCGGGCGGACGCACGCGCGTCGCGTCCGGCGCTCTCTACGCGCGTCGTGCCCGGCGGACTCCGCGCGAAATCACCGCGAACCCTGGGCGAACCCTGCGCGAACCCGCATGTACTCGGCGGGAGTTCACAGCGGCTCCTGGTCAGGCGCGCGGCGGCCGCCGGCTCGGCGCCCCGGACCATAGTCGCGCAGAGCGTGGCGCCGCCGGTGCCACGCGAAGTCGTCACGCGAAGTCGTCACGGTCCACGTCGGCCTCGGACATGGCCTCTTTGAGCTTGGCGGCCATCTCGGTGTCCTGTGGGCCGCGTCGCGAGTCGCCCCGCTGTGCGGGCGCGGCCTGCCGCGACAGGGCCGGGTCGTTCTGATCGGTCTTGGGGGCGTTCTCTTCGGGAACGGTCATGTTCTGCTCCTTCCGCCGTCGTCCTGCGCCGCGTACCCGCGAGGCGGCCGGGCATGCCGCCGGGACCTGGGCAATCGACCGACGAGCACAGAGCATCGCGGTTGATGAGCACCGAGCAGCGCGACCGATGAGCGACCGCGGCGCCGACCGGATCGACCGGCCGGCGCCGCGCGGACGTTGTCGAAGCCGGGGGCCTTCAGTCGCGTTCGGGGTCGAGGGGGACGAGCAGGTCGTGCAGTTCCTCGAAGAGCCCCGGGGCCGCGCACAACGTCATGTCGGGGCTGACCGGCCTGCCGTTCAGGCCGCCGAGCCGGGCCCCGGCCTCCACGGCGATCAGGCCCGCCGCCGCGTGGTCCCAGTAGTTGGTGCCGCGCTCGTAGTAGGCGTCGACGCGGCCCGTCGCGACGGAGCAGAGATCGACGGCGCACGAGCCGCCGCGCCGGATGTCCCTGACCTGGGGCACGACCTGTGCCAGCACTTCGGCCTGCACCCGGCGACGCCCGGCTTCGTAGCCGAACCCGGTGGCGACGAGGGCCTTGGCCAGCGGGACGCCGGTGTTGCAGCGCAGTCGCTCGCCCCTCAGCCAGGCGCCCCCGCCCTTCGACGCGGTGAACAGCTCGCCGCGCGGCACGTTGTGCACCGCTCCCGCGACGATCTCGCCGTCCACCTCGACGCCGATGCTCACGGCCCAGTCCGGCAGGCCGTACAGGAAGTTGACCGTGCCGTCGATGGGGTCGACGACCCACCGGACGGTGCCCTCGCCGGGGGTGTCGCCGCCCTCCTCGCCGAGGATCGCGTCGTGCGGCCTGGCCTCGGCGATCCTGCCGCGGATCAGTTCCTCCGCGGCCCGGTCGAGGGCGGTGACGACGTCGGTGGGGCTCGACTTGGTGGCGAGCACCTCGGGCCGCGCGGGCCGCTTGGCGAGGAGCATCTGGCCGGCCTCCTCCGCTATGCCGGTCGCCAGTTCCAGCAGTTCCTCCACCCGCGCGCGGTCATGCCGGTACTCCCGCTCGTCCATCCTGGCCTGCCCCCTCCTCGTACGTGCTCGGAAAACGAAGCGCGGCCGGCGCCCGGCTCGGGCGTCGGCCGCATGGAGACATCCTCCCAAATCAGGATGTACCGCCACTCAACGGTCAGCTCAGGGACGGCGGCCGGGTCCACTCCTCGTCCAGGACGTGCTGAGAAAGGAAGGCCAGGACGGTCTCGTACCAGGCGATCGCGTTGCCGGGCTTGAGCACCCAGTGGTTCTCGTCGGGGAAGTAGAGGAACTTCGACTCGACCCCCGAACGCTGGAGGTCCCACCACAGCCGCAGGCCCTCGCCGATCGGCACGCGGTAGTCCTTGTCGCCGTGGATCACCAGCATCGGCGTCCTGATCTCCCCGAGCGACCGGTGGGGCGACAGCCGGGCGTACCGGGCGGACCCGAGGACGCCGAACTCCCGCTGCCAGTAGTTCGCGCCGTCGGTGGTGCCCGCGAACTGGTCCAGGTTCCACAGCGAGGCGTGCGTCACGATGGCCCGGAACCGGTCGGTGTGCCCGGCGACCCAGTTGGCCATGTAGCCGCCGAACGACCCGCCCATCGCCGCCGTCCGCTGCTCGTCGATCTCCGGCCGCTTGAGGCACTCGTCCGTGATCGCCATGAGGTCGGCGTGGGTCACCGGCCCCCAGTCGCCCCAGCCCCGCTCGACCATGCCCTGGCCGTACCCGGTGGACAAGCAGGGGTCGGGCAGCAGCACGGCGTAGCCGTGCCGGGCCATGAGCCAGGGGTTCCAGCGCCAGCTCCAGTCGTTCCAGCTCGACAGCGGACCGCCATGGATCCACAGCAGGAACGGCGCCGGGTCCTCGGCGGTCGCCTCCGCGGGGACGACCAGCCAGCCGCGGATCTCGGTGCCGTCCTCGGCCGTCGCGGTCACCTCGGTCAGCGTGCCGGGCAGGTCGAGCGGCGGCGTGGGCGAGGGCAGCGTCGTCACCGAGCCGTCGGCGGCGATCCGCACCGGCCGCGGCGGCGAGTCGATCGCGCCGCGCAGGGCGTAGACCGAGCCGTCGGGGGCCGGGCACAGTTCGGCGTACGCACCGTCGTCCGAGGTCACCCGGGTGACCGCGCCGTCGAGGGGGACGCGGAAGACCGGCCGCCGGCCCTGGTGGTCGGCGGCGAAGTAGAGCTCCCGTGACGAGGGCGCCCACGCGACCGCCGCGGGGAAGATCTCCCCGGCGACCGCGCGTCCCTCGCCCGTGTCCAGGTCGACCACCCACAGGTCGAGCGCGACCGGCGCCTCCTCGGTGCCGTGCCGCTCCCGCACGCAGGCGACCAGCCGCCCGTCGGGCGACACCACGACCGGACCGCCGAAGTCGTGCCCGCCGGACGTCGCAAGCGTGCGCCGGGACCCGTCCGCGACGTCGATCGCGACCAGGTCCCAGCGGACGTCGCCGTTCCGGAGCGGCACCCGCCAGGTCGTGACCACGGTCCGCCCGTCCGGGGTGACGTCGAACGACATGTGCTCGTCCAGCGCGCCGCCGGGCTCGGGCGTGAGGTCACGCACGTCCTCCAGGCCCTCGCGCGCGGCGCGGCCGGCGAAGATCCGGGTCTGCGCCGGGCCGAGGTCGTGGTCCCAGTAACGCACCGGATAGCCCTCGTGCAGGATCGCGCTCACCCCGGCCTCCTCGCGGGCCTTGCGGCGCTCCTCCTCGGTGCCGGCGTCGCCGGGGAGCACCGCGGAGGCGTAGACGACCGTGCCGCCGGCCGCCCGCACACCGGAGACCCCACCTGGGCGGGTGGCGACGCGCACCGGCTCGCCGCGCTCGGGCAGCAGCCACAGGGCGGCGGTGTCGCCGCCGGTCTCCTTGGCCGTCTCGTCGGGCCTGCGGGAGACGAAGAACAGAGTCCCGTCGGGGGTGAACTCGGCCCCCGCCTCCCCCTTCGCCGACCTGGTCAGCCGGCGGGGCTCGCCTCCGGGGTCCTGGGGGATCTCCCACAGCGCGGTGCCGTACGACTTGCCGTCGGGGTTGAGCGACTGGACCACGGACACGAGCCGGGTCCCGTCGGGCGACAGCCGCAGGGAGTTCACGCGCGGCAGGGCCATGTATTCGGGGATGTCCGGAAATTGGCTCACCGCTCGAACCTACTCGCAGACGCGGCAGCCGCCCAACCTTTAAGGCGCGGGCCAGACTGTCGTACCGTCCGCGTAAGGTGTGGCGCATGGGGAGCACCAACGGGTACGACGCCCTGCTCGTCGTCTCCTTCGGCGGGCCGGAGAAGCCCGAGGACGTCATGCCGTTCCTGGAGAACGTCGTACGCGGCCGGGGCGTGCCGCGCGAGCGGCTGCTGGAAGTCGAGGCGCACTACCAGGGGTTCGGCGGAGTCAGCCCGATCAACCAGCAGTGCCGTGACCTGATCGCCGCGCTCGACGTGGACCTGCCGGTCTATTGGGGCAACCGCAACTGGCACCCGTTCCTGGAGGACACGGTCCGCCGGATGAAGGAGGACGGCGTCCGCAAGGCGGCGGCCTTCGTCACCGCGGCCTACAGCTCCTACTCGTCCTGCCGGCAGTACCTCGACGACATCGCCCGTGCCCGCGCCGCCGTCCCCGGCGCCCCCGAGATCGTCAAGCTCCGTCACTACTACGACCACCCCGGGTTCGTCGCGGCGATGGCCGACCACACCCGCGAGGCCCTCGGCCGGCTGCCCGAGAGCGACCGCGATCAGGCCCGGCTCGTGTTCACCGCGCACAGCATTCCCGTCTCCATGGCCCGGACGGCGGGGCCGGCGGGCGGTGCGTACGAGGCCCAGCTCAGGCGGGCCGCCGAGCTGGTGACGGCCCAGATCGGTGAGGCACGGCTCGGCGAGGGACGGGCCTGGGACCTGGTCTGGCAGAGCCGCAGCGGCCCGCCACAGGTGCCCTGGCTGGAGCCCGACGTCTGCGACCACCTGAAGGCGCTGCACGCCGAGGGCGTGCGGTCGGCCGTCCTGGTGCCCATCGGGTTCGTCTCCGACCACATGGAGGTCGTCTACGACCTCGACGTCGAGGCGGCGGCCACGGCCGAGAAGCTCGGCATGGCCCTCACCAGGGCCTCGACCGCGGGCACCCATCCGCGGTTCGTGTCGATGGTGGCCGAACTGCTCGCCGAGCCCGAGCCCGCTCCATGCCCGGCGACCTGCTGCCCGGCACCCGTGCGGCCCGCCCGCCCGGCGGCAGGGTGACGGTCCGGTAAGACTTTCCCCTCAGGAGGCGTACGCGCGGGCGTAGGCGTCCGCGAGGGACAGGACCTTGTTCACGTAGTCCCAGGAGTGGTTGTAGAACCACACGGCCTTCCTGAGTTTGTCGCCGCCGGCGCCGGCTCCGTTGGCGCACAGGTATTTGGCGGCCGACGGCACCGCGTCGTAGGGGCTCCAGATGTCCGCCTCGCCGTCGCCGTCGCCGTCCACGCCGTACGCCTTCCAGGTGGCGGGCATGAACTGCATCGGCCCGAGCGCCCCCGCCGACGAGGGGCCGTTGTTGCGGCCGTGGCTGCTCTCCACCTGCCCGATGGCGGCCAGGACGGTCCACGAGAGGCCGGGGCAGACGGTGGCGGCCCGCTGGTAGAGGTCCAGGTAGCTCCCGGGCCGCCCCACCAGGGCCTGTCCCGGTGTGGCCGTGGCGTGCGGCCGGGCCGCGGCCTGCCCGACCCGGACGACCTGCGCGCCCTTGCCGAGCAGGCGCCTGACCGCCGTGTCGCTCACCTTGCCCGGGTCGCCGTGGACCAGCACCACGACGCCGGCGGGGAAGCCGAGCCTGCGTCCCAGGTCCTGGCTGACCAGGCCGTCCACCCCGGGCAGCCCGAGCGAGGCCGAGGCCGCGACGCGCAGCCTGGGGCCGCGGTCGATCTGGTAGTCCGCGCCGAGCACCATGCCGAGACGCTTGATCGTGGCCGCGTCGGCGACCATCTCGCCCCGGGCGAGCGCGCTCCACACCTCCGGGTGGTCGGCCACGCGCTTGGGCGTCCACGACCGGAACGTGGCCGGGTCGACCGCGAGCAGCCGCAGGGCCGTGCCCGACACGTGGACCGCGCCGCCGTCGGTGACCGCCACCTTCTGCACGTGCCGCAGCTTGGCGATCTTCAGCAGGGTGCCCTCCGGCACCCTCTTCGGTGCGATCGCCAGCAGGTGCGGCGGCGTGACCTGCACGCCGGGCCCGCCGACGACGGGCGCGCTCGACGGCAGCGTGCGGTCGGGCACGAGGCTTCCCGCCGTCGCCCGCGCGGCCGGAGGCGGGTCGCCCGCCCGCGCTCCATCGGTCTCCGCCCGTGCCGCGTCCTGCCCCGGACCGCCGCCGCCCGCCGCCAGCGCGCCCCTGTCCGGCCAGGTGACCAGGAAGGCGGTGCCGGCGGTGATGACGCTCAGGATCACGACGGCGAGGCCGGTCACGATCGGGCGCAGCCGCGCGGAGGCGGCATGAGTGGGTGTTTTCACCTCAGCCCCTGCACCCCCGACGCGGAAAAATCACTTGCCTCATGATATGCGGGTAGGCGATAACCAAACCGGAGACAAACGCCGTCCGCGTGTCCCGGGGGGCGCCCCTGGGACCGCCGCCGCTGTCGAACGGCCGGCCCGGACGCACACGCACCACCGTGCGGAAGGGAAACACACCATGGTCGGGCCGTATCGGGGGCTGTTCGGCACGCCCGGAGTCAAGGGCTTCGTCATCTCCGGGTTCATCGGGCGCGCGCCCATGTCGATGCTCGGCATCGGCGTCATCCTGCTGATCTCCGCCGTCACCGGGTCGTACGCGACCGCCGGGGCGGTCGCGGCGGCCGTGTCGCTCGCGTTCGCCGTCGCCGCGCCCCTGTCGGGGCGGCTGGTGGACCGGTTCGGCCAGGCGAAGGTCCTCGTCCCGTTCATCCTCCTGCACGCCGTCTCGATCACCGCCCTGATGCTGTGCGCGCACGCCGGGGCACCGCAGTGGACGCTGTACGCCACGGGCGTGGCGTCCGGGGCGACCGGCCTGTCGCTGGGCTCGATGGTCCGGGCCCGCTGGTCGCACGTGCTCAAGGACTCCGGCCGGCTGCACACCGCCTTCTCGTTCGAGTCGGTGGCCGACGAGGTGATCTTCGTCGGTGGGCCGGCCTTCGTGACCGCGCTCACCACGGGCGTCAACGCGTACGCCGGGCTGATCGCCACCATCGTCCTCGCCCTGGCGGGCACCCTCGCCTTCGCCTGCTTCCGCGGCACCGAACCGCCGGCCGTACGCCACCGGAGCACGGGCCGGTCCCCGATCGCGATCCCGGGGGTCGCGATGCTTTCGGCCGTCTTCCTCGCCATGGGGGCGGTGTTCGGCTCGATCGACATCATCACGGTCGCCTTCGCCGACGAGCACGGCAGCAAGGCGGCGTCGGGATTCCTGCTCGCCTCGATCGCGGCCGGCAGCATGGTCTCCGGCCTGTGGTTCGGCTCCCGCCAGTGGAAGATCAGCCTGCGCAGCCGGTTCGTCCGCGGCCTGTCGCTGTTCGCGGCCGGGCTCACGCCCGTGCTGCTGATGGACGACATCCGGGCGATGGCTCCCGCGCTCTTCCTCGCCGGCCTGTCGATCTCTCCCACGCTGATCACCGGGTTCTCCCTCGTGGAGCGGATGGTCCCGGCCGGGCAGCTCACCGAGGGCATGGCGTGGATCTCCACGGCCCTCGGGCTCGGGGTGGCCGCCGGCGCGTGGGCGGGCGGGCGGCTGACGGACCTGTTCGGCGCGTCCAACGCGTACGGTTTCTCCTACGCCTGCGCGCTGCTCGCGGTGGTGGCGGGTCTCGGCGGCTCCGCGCTGGTCCGCAGGCGTCAGTACACCGGCTGAGCGGCGGGCCGCGTGCCCATAGGCAGCCGGCCCGATCATGAGTAGTGTTCATGTCCACCCCGGGCAGGTGCCGGGGCGAGGAGGATCATGGACGCCTTCGTCAACTGGGCGCGCAACCAGTCGGTCACCCCCGCGGAGGTCCGCACCCCCGCGTCGGCGGCCGAGGTCGCCGACGCCGTACGGGACGCCGCCAGGACCGGCCGGCGAGTCCGCATGACCGGCACGGGGCACTCGTTCACCGGCGTCGCGCTCACCGACGGCATCCTGCTGCGGCCCGGCGCGCTGACCGGCGTCCTCGACGCGGGCGACGGATGGGTCAAGGTCGCCGCGGGCACCCCGCTCCACGCGCTCAACGAGGAGCTCCACCGGCGCGGCCTGGCGCTGGCCAACATGGGTGACATCACGGCCCAGACCGCCGCCGGGGCGATCCAGACCGGGACCCACGGCACCGGCAGGCACGTCGGCGGCCTCGCCGACCAGGTCGTCGAACTGGAGATGGTCCTCGCCGACGGCTCCGTGACGACGGTGCGCGAGGGCGACCTGTTCGACGCCGCCCGGGTGGGCCTCGGCGCGCTCGGCGTCCTGACCGCGGTCACCTTCCGGGTCGAGCCCGCGTTCCTGCTGCGGGCCCGCCGCGAGCCGATGGCGTTCAGCCGGATCCTCGAGACGCTCGGCGAACTGACGGAGACCGACGACCACCTCGACTTCTTCTGGCTTCCCCACACCGACACCTGCCTGGTCAAGCGCAACAACCGCGACGCCGGGCCGGCCCGGCCGCCCGCGGCGTTCAAGCGGTGGCTCGACAACGTCTTCCTGGAGAACACGCTGTTCGGCGCGGCCTGCGCCCTCGGGGCCCGCTTCCCCGGCGCGGTGCCCACGATCAACGGAGTCTCCGCGCGCATGCTCGGGGCGTCGGAGTCCGTCGACGCGTCCTACCGGGTCTTCACCTCGGTGCGCGAGGTCCGCTTCCTGGAGATGGAGTACGCCGTTCCGCGCCACCACCTCGCCCAGGCCCTGCGCGAGACGCGGGACCTCGTGGAGCGGTCGGGCTGGCCGATCACCTTCCCCGTCGAGGTGCGGGTCACGCCGCCCTCGGACGCCTGGCTGTCCACCGCGTACGGCAGGCCCTCGGCGTACGTCGCCTGCCACGTCTACCGCCAGGCCCCCAACCCCGCGTACTTCGAGGGCGTGGAGGAGATCATGGTCAGGCTGGGGGGCCGGCCCCACTGGGGCAAGCTGCACACCCGCGACGCGGGCTACCTGCGTACCGTGTATCCGAGGTTCGGCGACTTCCTCGCGCTGCGCCGCGAGATGGACCCGGACGGGCTGTTCGCCAACGATTACCTCGACCGGGTACTCGGCGCGTCGCGGGAAGCCTGACCCCATGGCCGCGTAAAGTCCCTCTCCACGGTCCGGCGTCTTCCGCGTGTCGCGTTGCCCGCGCCGGCCCTCGGGCAGGCACATTGCGGAGCACGGGCACACCAGAGCCCGGCGCGCCACTCGAACCCGAGGGAGCAAGCAGGAATGAGACCCTCCCGCAGGTCCGGCCGCACGGCGTACGGCACGGTCACGGCGCCGTGCGCCGCGCCCGTGCCACACGGACGGGCGGTGGGCGCGCACCACCTGAGGAGACACGACCCTCGCTCTCGCCTTCTGGGCCGGATCGGCGGCGCGGCCGCCGTCCGTGGACTGCCGCTCCCGCACGACCGACGGGTTGCGGAAAGGTGAACGCGAAAAATGTGACCGGGGTCACAACATCTGCCTCGCCCCCTGGCGAGGCGATGTTCGGACATGCCGGGTACGGTGCTGGAAGGCAACCGGCTCACGCGAGAGACTCAAGGGTCCGGGGGAAGACAGAGCACGACGACGAAGGGACTCGCATGCAGGAGCTCCGTCTCGTCGCGGTAAGTGAGGACGGAACGTACCTCGTCCTGGCGACGGCCGGGCGGGGCACGCGCTTCACGCTGCCCGTCGACGACCGGCTCCGCGCTGCCGTCCGCGGCAACTTCTCCCGTCTCGGCCAGTACGAGATCGAAGTGGAGAGCCCGTTGCGTCCCAAGGAGATCCAGGCGCGCATCCGTGCCGGCGAGACGGCGGAGGAGATCGCGGCCACCGCCGGCATTCCGGTGGAGAGAGTCCGCTGGTTCGAGGGGCCGGTTCTCCAGGAGCGCGAGTACATGGCCCAGCAGGCCCAGCGGGTCTCGGTCCGGATGCCCGGCGAGACGACCCCCGGGCCCACGCTCGGCGAACTGGTCGCCGAGCGGCTGACCCGGCGCGGCGTGCCCGCCGACGAGATCGACTGGGACTCCGCCAAGCGCGACGACAACCTGTGGCGGGTGCGGCTCGGCTTCGTCTGGAACGGCCACACCCGGCACGCCGAGTGGCTCTTCGACCCGCGCCGCCGCCACATCACCCCCAACGACGACGAGGCCATGCGCCTGTCGGCGGCCGAGTACGTCGAGCCGGAGCGGGACGACGCCACCGTGCGGCCCTTCGTGCCCCGCCTGGCGTCCAAGCTCGCCCCGGTGCCGCCGCTGCCGCAGGAGGCCTACCCGGCCCGCGACGAGCGCGGTCTCGGCGTGCCTGCCGTACGTCCCGAGCCCGTGCGCTCCGAGCCGGCCGCGCTGGCCGAGCCCGTGCCGCCGCCGCGGCTGAGCCCGCCGCTGCGCGCGGAGCCCGGGCGATCCGAGTCCGGACGGCCGGAACCGTACGCGGACGAGCCCGCGGCGTACCGGCCCGAACTGACCCCGGTGCCCTTCCGGCTGCCGCAGTCGCTCATCGCCGCCCCCGACCCCGTGCCCCCGACCGACGCCAGGGTGGAGCGCGCCGCGGAGACCACTGGGGAGCCGGCCGCCGAGTCCGTCCGGGTCGTCCCGCAGGCCGCGGACACTCGGGCCGTTCCGAGCCGTGAGGCCACCGGAGACGGCGCGGGCCGCGAGGACGGTCAGGACGCGGTGGGACGGCAGGCCGCGTCCCAGCCCGTCGCCGATGCCACGCCCGTGCCCGCTGCGGACGCCGGGATGCCGGCCCTGCCCTCCGGCGCGACCGGTCCGGCCGATGCCGCCCCCGTCCAAGCCGGTACGCCACGACCCGCCGCTGCGCAGGCCACTACTGGGGCCACTGCGGCGGCTGCGGCTGTCGGCGAGACCACCGTCGCCGGACCGGCGTCCCGCCCGCAGGAGCCCGCCGCGAACGCGGCGCCGGACGCCGACGCCACCACGACGCCAAGCGATGCCGCGGGCACGCCGGCGGACCCGCAGGAGGCCGCGCGCCACGCGACGCCCGCGGACGCGTTGTCCGCCGAGAACTCCTCGGCGCCCACGGGCACCACGACGACCACGACCGTCGGCACCGCGGCGGCGCCGGACCCCGTTCCGGCTGGTACGGAGGCGACGGGCACCGCGACGACGGACTCCGGGGCGACCGTTTCCGGGGCCGCGGACGTCGCGGCCGCCGGAGGCGACGCCTCTGGCGGTGCCAGTGCGGCCGCCGCCCCAGCGGTCCCGGACGCTCCCGCCCGCACGGACGTCCCCGGCGCGGCTGACGCCCCCCGCGCGGCTGCCGAGGCCGAGCACCCGGCCGCGTCCGACGCGGGCACGGAAACCGGCACAGGCACAGGAATCGGCACAGGCGTGGACACCGCCATGGCCACGACCGCGGACCCCGCCGGCGGCGCCCCGGACGAGGCGACATCGGCGGTCGCGGTTTCCGCCGCCGTCCCCGCACCCGCGCCACCCGCGGAGCCCGTAACGGCGCCCGCCCCCCGACCGGCGGCGGACACCGCGACGAGCGTGCCCACGGAGCCCACGACGGAGCCCACGACGGAGCCCGCCGCCCCGCCGGCGGCCGACACCGCGGCGAACGTCCCCGCGGAGCCCGCACCGGCCCCTGCCACTCCCGCCCCTGCCACTCCCGTCCCTGCCGCTCCGGCGGCGGAGGCCCAGCCGGCCGCCACTCAGGCGGAGGCCGCGCCGGCCGCTGAAGCTCCGGCGCAGCCGGCCGCCGAGGCCGCACCCACGCGTCAGGCTCCGGCTCCCGCCCCGGCGGCCCGTACGGGTGACGCCGCCGGGAAGCGCGCGGGCGACGGGCCCAAGGACGGCGCGAAGGAGGCGCAGAAGGACGCCTCGAAGGACGCCAAGCCCGAGACGCCCGCCCCGCCCGTGCCGAAGCCGGCTCCCCCGCGTCCCCGCAAGTCGCGCGGACGCCGGGCCTCGGTGCCGACCTGGGATGAGATCATGTTCGGCGCCCGCAAGCAGGACTGACCCCGCGGGACGCCGGGCCTTCGGGGCCCGCTGAGCGGAGCCGGTGACGGCATCGGCCGTGATCAACCTGGCATGGAAAGGCGGGCGGGGAGTTCGCGAACTCCCCGCCGGCCTTTCGCACGTCCGCGCGGATGCCCGGCTGCGCACGAGGGCCGTCGTCGGCCCCGTCTCTCTGCGTCTCAGGCGAACAGCCCCGTGTCGGACTGTCCGGAACAGTTCCGGACGATCATGAGCCTTGTCCCGCGTCTCGTCGATCGACGATCTTCCGTGGTGTTCCCTCTTCCCCCCACGGAGGTTCTCCTTGCATCGACGATCACGGTGGAAACGCATCCGCGTGCTCGCGGCGGCCGCTCTGGTGACCGCAGGCACGCTGGTCGCGCTCCCCCTGGCAGCGCACGCGGCGGTCACGGGGCCACCGCCGCAGGCGTCCGCCTTCGACCACGTCCTCTACTGGAACAGCGTCTTCCTCGACACCATCCGCACCCTTCCCCGGGACGGCGTCGACCCTCAGTACAGCCACGACGGGGACCCGACCCGGCTCGCGCGGGCCGGCGCCATGCTGCACATCGCCCTCCACGACGCGAACTGGCCGGCCGCGCCCGTCACGTACCTGCCGAAGATCACCCAGCAGAACCCGGACGACTCGATAGAGGCCACCATGGACGCGGCGGCACACCGCGTGCTCGAACACCTCTATCCGTACCTCGACTTCGACGCGAACCTCGCGTACGCGCTCGCGCAGATCCCCTCGTCGGTCCCGTCCCGCTACATCCAGGGCGGACGGGCCGACGGCGAGAGGATCGGCGATCTGGTGATCGCCGAGCGGTCGGGGGACGGGCCGGCGTTCGACCTCTCCTACACGGAGGGCACGGTCCCCGGCGCGTGGCGGCAGACGGGCTCCGGACCGGCAGTGACGCCCAACTGGGGGAGGCTCAAGCCGTTCGCCATGACGTCTTCAACGCAGTTCCGGCCACCGCCGCCCGGCGGCTTCACCTCCTACGACCAGCTCGTCCGCAGTTCGCAGTACGCGCAGCAGGTCAACGAGGTCAAGGCGTACGGCGGGGCGGGAACACCCACCTCGCGGTCCGCCGACCAGACGCACGCGGCGTTCTTCTGGGCCAACGACGGCAAGGGCACCTACCGGCCGGTGGGGCACCTGTTCTCCATCACCCAGACGGTGGCCAAGCAGAGGAAACTGAAGCAGAACGAGACGGCGGAGCTGTTCAACCTCGTCTCCATGGCGCTGGCCGACGCGTCGATCGTCGCCTGGGGGGCGAAGTTCGACTCACCGGTCGACCTGTGGCGGCCGGAGAGCGCGATCAAGCTGGCCGACACGAACCTGAACCCCGCCGTCACACCCGACCCCTCCTGGGCGCCGCTGTCGGTGAACGCCGCCGGGCAGCACTTCTCGCCGCCCTTCCCCGCGTACATCTCCGGACATGCCACGTTCGCCGGGGCCTGGGCGGGCGTGATGCAGAGGTGGTTCGGGCACAACCTGACCTTCACCGCGTCCACCGACGATCCGAACGCCAACCCGAAGACCAGGACCTTCACGAGCTTCGAGCAGGCCGCCGAGGAGGACGCCCTCAGCCGGCTCTGGCTCGGCGTCCACTACCGCTGGGACGCCGACCGCGGCCTCGACTCGGGGTTCAACCTGGGTGACTTCGTCTACGTGACCAAGCGCGACCAGGGATAGGAACAGGCCACTCCTCCGAGCCCTCCGGGCGGCGAAATCCGCTGACCCGGAGGGCTGCCTCGCGTCACCGATCTTTGTTAGTGTTTCGCCCGGATCGACGCCAAAGCGGGGCTTGGGAGGATCGTCGTGTCAGGGCCCTTAAGCACGCCTCCCCAACCCGAGGGCCTGACCAACCCGGCCGAGTTCGTCGCCGCGCTGGGCCGTCTCCGCCAGTGGTCCGGCCTGACCTACCGGCAGCTCACGGCCGCCGCGAAGACGGCGGGGGACGTGCTGCCCACCAGCACGATCGCAGGGGCCCTGGGACGCACGACCCTCCCCAGGGAGGAGTTCGTGGCCGCCTTCGTCCGCGCCTGCGGGCTCGGCGAGGCCGAGACCGCGCGCTGGGTGGCGCACAGGAAGCGACTCGCCGCGGGCATGACGCTTCCGGCCGACCCGCGGGACGAGACCACCGGCCCTGAGACCGCCGGCCCCGAGGCCACCGGCCCCGGCCGCCCACCCGTCCGGCCGGAACAGCCCGGGCCGGCGGACCGGTCCGGTCACGCTGAACCCGCCGCGGCCGGTGGGCCCGAGCGGCCCCACCAGGACGATCGCGCCGCAGGCAGTGGGCCCGAGCGGCCGGGGCAGGCCGATCCCGCGGCCCCTGCCGTACCCGACGCCCCCGCCGCGCAGGACGATGCGGAAGAACCACGCCGGGACGCCGTACGGCCGGAAACCCGGGCGTTACGGCGGTTCACCCTGGCGGGCGCGGGCATCGTGGTCCTGCTCCTCGCCACAGGCGCGGTCCTGCCGGAGCTGCGCGCGTCCCTGACCGGCGGCGGTGCGAAGCCCTCGCCCGCACCCGCCGCCGCGACGGCCGGTAGCGACCGCACATCGTTCTCGGCCTTCCCCGGTGCCGCGACGGCCGGGAGCGACCGTACGCCGTCCTCCGCCGCGACCCCCGGCAGCGGCGGTACGCCGCGCGACGGGTGGTACCGCATGATCCCGTCGCACGTCGCCGGACGCGACCTGTGCGTCGGGGAGGGACGCGAGCGCAACAAGCGGACCGACCGGCCGCTGGCCGCGCAGCGGCCCTGCCGGGACCTCGTCCCCGACACCTACCTGCGGGCGGCCGGCGACGGCGCCTACGAGATCCAATGGCACCATCCCAAAGAGGGCGTCGGCTGCCTCATGGTCGACGGTGCGATGACCGGCCCGGAGACGCTGCTCGCTCCCGCGAACTGCTCCGGGGCGGCGCACCAGCGGTTCCTGCTGACACCCTCGGGGCCCGGGTTCACCGTGCGGCCCCTGCACAGCGGGCTGTGCCTCGGCGCGCTGTACGGCGAGGCCGATGTGGCCCCCGGCGCCGAGATCGCCCAGATGCCCTGCACCGGGCGGCCCGACCAGGCGTTCCTCTTCCGTCCCGTGCCCGCCCCGGCCTGGACGCGCGCCGACCGCACCGGCCGGGCCCACGCGTCCTAGCCGGCCGGGGGCCGGGAGGCGAGGAACGGCGCGAGCCACTCGGGGGTGACCTCGGCGGCGAAGGCGACGCCCTGCTCCTCCCCCGCGTCGACCACCGCATAGCCGCCGCTGCCCGCGCCGACCCCGGCGACCACGGTCAGCAGACCCGCCATACGTTGCGGAAGCGTCTGCCGCACCGTCCACCCGACCACCGCGCGGCGTTCCACGACGACCTGACCGCGGCGCAGGGAGCCCGACCTGACCGACAGACGGGCGCCGTCGTAGGCGTGCCCGAGCGAGCGGTAGCGGTCGAAGGCCAGAGGCACCCCCGCGACGGCGAGCACGGACGCGACGATCGCGGCGAGGTTCCAGCCCGCGAGCAGGGCGGCCACGGCGGCCAGGAGCCACGGCGCGACCGCGCGCACGAGCCTGCGGCGGCGGGCGGCGGGCGGATGACGACGCAACGGCGCCCGGATCGGCCCCACCGCCTCCGCGGCCACCCCGGTGGCGAACGCCCGGGGCGTCACGGGCAGCAGTTGTCCCCTGCTCCGGGCGTCCCCCAGTCCGGTGA
This sequence comes from Microbispora sp. H10836, assembly GCF_012999525.1. Classification (NCBI taxonomy): domain Bacteria; kingdom Bacillati; phylum Actinomycetota; class Actinomycetes; order Streptosporangiales; family Streptosporangiaceae; genus Microbispora; species Microbispora sp. H10836. Next base: position 213,330 of record NZ_JABBWU010000002.1, on the reverse strand, counting down.
CCAGGGCCCACAGCCGTACGACCCCGGCACGCCGCTCGATCAGGCCGTCGGCCAGTTCGTACCCCCTGATCCTGCGCCGCTCCAGCGACACGGACCTGCGGGTGAACAGGCCGCGCTCGGCGACCAGATGCCCCTCACGAGAGCGCAGCGTGAAGTCCCAGTTGAACAGCGCGTACGTCACTCCGCCCGCGACGGGCATGGCCGCCACGAGCACCAGGGCGACGGCGATCAGCAGCCCGGGCCGGTCGAGCGCCCATTCGAGCGCGCGCACGGCCGCCCGTTCGCCGAGGCCCAGCTCGCGCCGCCACTGCCAGGCGAGACCGAAGGCACCGGCGACCAGTGCGAACGGCGTGAAGAGATAGGCGCCGGACAGCGGGCCGTACATCAGCCAGGCGCGCGGCACCCGGGCCAGCACCCGCGGCGGGTCGTCGGCCCCGCCGCCCTCCCCCTCGGCGGGAACAGCTCCCGCAGCCGCGACGGCGGCGCCCCGGACGACCTGCGCCGCCGGGCCGGGACCGCGCTCGGCCGGGCCGGCGTCCTGAGGGGTCCCAGCACCGGCCGGTCCGGGCACCGCCGGGAGGGGCCCGCGGGCGAGCAGCACGGCGCGCAGCGCCTCGGCGCGCTCGGCCGTGAGCGCGTCCAGCACGCCCTCCTGCTCGCCGCCTCCGGCACCGGTGTCCAGCCTGAGCACGGCCAGGCCGAGCACCCGGTGGAGTGGTGAGGCGCTGACGTCGACGCCCCTGATCCGTTCCAGCGGGATCGTGCGCACCGAACGGCCGACCAGTGCCCGGGTCAGCTCCAGCCTGCCGCCCGCGACCCGGTAGGTGAACGTCGCCCACCGGAGCACCGCGTAGATCACCGAACCGGCGACCCCGGCGGCCGCCCAGCCGAACGACGCGGGCGAGAAGCCCCCGGCGAGCAGCACGCCCGCCAGCGGCAGGACCAGCGAGGGCAGCATGCGGATCGGGTCGATCAGCAGCACCCGCGGGCTCAGCCGCGCGGTCCCGGATGGCTCCGGCGCGCCGGGAGCGGCGGGCGGGCCGCCAGGAGGGACGGCGGCGGAAGGCGGCGGGCCGGTCACGTGGCGTCGTCCCTGAGCTCCTCGGCCCGCCGGGCGAGATCCTCCGCGAGGCGTGCCGCGACGTCGTCGTCGAGCCCGGAGATCGTGGACGATCCGGCGTAGGAGGCCGTGCGGATCTCCACGGTCGCCAGCCCCAGCAGGCGTTCGAGCCAGCCCTGCGCGCGGTCGACCGTCTGGATCCTGCTCACCGGGACGAACACCCACTGCCTGCTCAGCCACCCCGCCCGGGCGTAGACGACGTCGCCGGACAGCTCCCAGCGGTGCACGGCGTACCGCAGCAAGGGTTCCAGGACGACGAAGGGCGCCATGACCACGCCGACGGCGACCGGGAGCAGCCAGGCGTGCTCGGACAGCACGTCCGGAGGCCACCGCGCCCCGCTCAGCCAGGCGGCCGCCCCGGCCGTCCCGCCGACGAGCAGGACAAAGCCGATCAGTGCCTCCACCAGCCACAACACGATGGCACGGCGCGACACCGGGTGGGCCGGGTCGCGGAGCGGACCTGTCACGCCTCCCACCCTAGGCAAGCCGTCAGCGATATGTCAGCGGCTGACGGCCGCCCTCAGGGCCCTGTCAGCGCCGCTCCGCAGAGTGGAGGCGCACACGATCCGAGGAGGCGCGATGAGACATGCGATCCAGGCCGAGGGCCTGGCGAAACGGTACGGCCGGACACGGGCGCTCGACGGGGTGGACCTGGAGGTGCCCCAGGGCCGCCTCCTGGGCGTACTGGGCCCCAACGGGGCCGGGAAGACCACGGCGGTGCGGGTCCTGGCGACGCTCGTGCGGCCGGACGGGGGCGGGGCGCACGTGGCAGGGTTCGACGTGGTCCGGCAGGCGCACCAGGTGCGCTCCCTGATCGGGCTGACCGGGCAGTACGCGGCCGTCGACGACACGCTGACCGGGGTCGAGAACCTCGTGATGATCGGCCGCCTGCTCGGCCTGACCAGGGCCGACGCGCGGCGCCGGGCCGACGATCTGCTCGGCCGCTTCGCGCTCACCGAGGCGGGCGGACGGGCGGCCAAGACCTACTCGGGCGGCATGCGCCGCCGGCTCGACCTCGCCGCGAGCCTCGTGGGCCGCCCCCAGGTGCTGTTCCTGGACGAGCCGACAGCCGGCCTCGACCCGCGCAGCCGCACCGAACTGTGGGGCGTCGTCCGCGGCCTCCAGGACGAGGGCGTGACCGTCCTGCTCACGACGCAGTACCTGGAGGAGGCCGACCAGCTCGCGGACGACATCGTCGTCTTCGACCACGGGAAGGTGATCGCGCACGGCACGCCGGACGGCCTGAAGGCGGCGATCGGGGGCCAGGTCCTGGAGGTGCGGCCCATCGAGACCGCCCACCTCGACCTCGTCCGACGCGTGGTGGCCGACGTGCTCGACGTCACGCCGGAGGTCTCCCAGGGCCAGGTCACGGCCCCGGTCCGCGATCCCGCGACCGTCCCCGCGATCGTACGGCGCCTCGACGACCTCGACGTGGTCGCGGCGGAGCTGTCACTGCGCCGGGCCAGCCTCGACGAGGTGTTCCTCGCGCTGACCGGGCACCGCGCCGAGGACCGGCAGCGGGACGCGGACCGGCAGCGGGACGAGGAGGCCGCGGCGTGAGGCCGCGACCGGAGTCACCGGACGCACGAAACCGCGAGGAGACACGATGACCCCGATCACCCGGACCACGCCCGCGGTCGCGGTGGCCCCCCGGCCGGGCGCGGGGGCCGCCCTGCGCCACACGATGACGCTCGCCTGGCGCAGCCTGGTGCAGATCAAGCACAACCCGATGGAGCTGATCGACCTCAGCGTGCAGCCCATCATGTTCCTGCTGCTGTTCACCTACGTGTTCGGCGGCGCGATCGCGGGATCCACGGGCGACTACCTGCAGTTCGCCCTGCCCGGCCTGGTCGCGCAGAACATGCTGTTCGCGAGCATGACCACGGCCGTGGGGCTGAACGTCGACATCGCCAAGGGCGTGTTCGACCGGCTGCGGAGCCTGCCGATCTCCCGCTCGGCCCCGCTGGCCGGGCGCATCGTCGCCGACACGCTGAAGCAGGTGTGGGCGTTCGCCCTGTTCCTCGGGCTGGGCCTGGTGCTCGGCTTCCGGGTGCACACGGGGATCGCCGGAGTGCTCGGCGCGCTCGCGCTGCTGCTGGCGTTCGCGCTCGCGATGTCGTGGATGGCGGTGCTGGTGGGAGTGACGGCGGCGAGCATGGAGAAGGTGCAGATCCTGATGTTCTCGCTGATGATGCCGATCACTTTCACCAGCAACGCCTTCGTCGCCACCGAGACCATGCCGTCCTGGTTGCAGAAGTGGGTGGACGTCAACCCGGTCAGTCATCTGGCGGACGCCGTCCGCGGCCTGCTCGGCGGCGGGCCGGTCGCGTCGGACGCCACGATCTCGCTGCTGTGGGCCGCCGGCATCGCGCTCGTCTTCGCCCCGCTCGCCGTCCGCGCCTTCCGCAACCGGTCCTGACCTCACCCACCCGGGCGGGCGGCTGTGGTCGTGGCCACGGGGTCACGCACCGCCGGACGCGAGGGCCAGCACCTCGTCCCGGCTCAGGCCGCGCCCGCGCTCGCGGCACCGGGCGAACTCCCCGGCCCCGATCGCGGCCCGTACGGCGTCGGCCACCCTCCGGTGGTCGACGCTCAGGTCGTGGACGAACCCGCGGACGGCCTCCGCCCCGCCGAGCAGGGCGGCGGCCCGCGCGTGGTCGCCGCCGCGGGCGGCGAGTGCCGCGTGCCCGACGAGCACGTGCCCGATGACCGGGGCGTCGTGCGACTGCACGGCGATGGCCAGCGCCTTGTCGTGCAGGACGCGGGCCGCCGCGACGTCGCCCTCCTGCTCGGCCAGCATGCCGAGCGAGGTCGTCAGCGTCGCCTCGAACTGCGGGATCATCCACGCCGTTCCCAGCAGCCGCAGCGCCTCGTCGTAGAGGCGCCGCGCCGTCCCGTGGTCGCCGTCCGCGCGGGCGAAGTCGCCCCGCACGTGCCGCACTCCGGCCAGCCCGATGGGATCGCCGGTGGCGTCGCACAGTCGCTCGGTCTCCCGCAGAGCCGCCTCGGCGGCCTCCCGGTCGCCCGCCGCGTCCAGCGTGACGGCCAGGCGGGTCCGCAGGTACGGCGTCTCCTCGACGGCCCCGACCTCCTCCAGGAGCGCGACCGCCTCCTCCATCAGGAGCACCGCGGCCTGGAGATCGCCGCGCATGGCCTTCGTCTCCGCGAGGACGCTGAGGCAGTTGCCCACCCCCCACCGGTCTCCGACCACTCTGAACCGGTCGAGCGCGATGACCAGGTCGGCCTCGCCCTCCTCGGAACGGCCCGCGTTGAAGTGCAGCTGGGCGCGGAAGACGCGGGCGGAGGCGGCCACCCAGGGGTCCTCGTGCCCCAGCAGCGGCACCAGCCGGGACTCGGCCTCCTCGTGCAGGCCGGAGAACATCGACATGATCGGCACCGCGATCGCCACGAGCGGGTGCGAAGCGATGCCTCCTCGGCTCTCGCGCGCGTACCGGATCGTGGCAGACAGGCTCTCCCTGGCCTGCCGCAGGTTCCCCTCCCCGCCGGCACTGGTGATGCCGTGCACCGCGTGGGCCAGCGCCAGCCGCATCGGGTCGCCGTCGCCCGCCAGGACCAGCGCCTCCGCCGACCGCCGCGCGCCCTCCAGCCGGTGGCCGGACAGCCACCAGTACCAGCCGAGTGCGCCGACCAGGCGCAGCGCGAGGTCCGTCTCGCCCTGGTCGCAGGCCCATCTGAGAGCCCCCGACAGGTTGTCGTGCTCGGCCGACAGCCGGGCCAGCCACTCGATCTGCTCGCTGCGGCGCAGGTGCGGCTCCGCGGTCTCGGCGAGGCCGGCGAAGAACGAGGCGTGGGCGCGCCGCACCCGCCGCTCCCCGCCCGACTCCGCCAGCCGTTCCGCGGCGTACGCCTTGATCGTCTCCAGCATGCGGTAGCGCCCGCCGTCGAACACCACGAACGACTTGTCCACCAGCCTGCCGAGCACGTCGACGTCGCCCTCGCAGACCTGTTCCGCGGCCTCAAGCGTGGCGCCGCCCGCGAAGACCGCCAGCCGCGCGGCGAACGCCCGCTCGTCGGCGTCGAGCAGGTCCCAGCTCCATTCCACGACGGCGCGGAGCGTCTGGTGCCGCGGCATGGCCGTACGGCTTCCCGCGGTGAGCAGCCGGAACCGGTCGCCGAGCCGCTCGGCGATGTGGGCGGCCGTCAGCGTGCGGAGCCGGGCGGCGGCCAGTTCGATGGCGAGCGGCATGCCGTCGAGCTCGCGGCAGATGCGCTCCACGGCGTCGCGCTCGACGTCCACCACGTAGCCGGGCCGTACGGCGGCCGCCCGCTCGGCGAACAGCCGCACGGCGTGGCCGGAACCGAGCGGCCCCACCGGCCACAGCCGCTCGCCGGTGATGCCGAGCGGCTCCCGGCTGGTGGCGAGGATCCGCACGCCGGGGCATTCGGCGAGGAGCCGGTCGGCGAGCGCCGCGGCAGGCCCGACCACGTGTTCGCAGTTGTCCAGCACGATCAGCGTGTCGCGCCCCGCCAGCGCGGAGACGATGCGGGCCACCGGGCCGGGCTCCCCACCCGGCGCGGACGGCATGGCGGCCCCCGCGTGGACGGGCACCAGGCCGGTGTCGCGCAGGCCGAGCGCGGTCAGGGCGGCCTGCGGCACCTCCGCCGCGTCGCCGACCGGTGCGAGCTCGACCAGCCAGACTCCGTCGGGGACGAGCGCGGCGATCGCCTCGGCGGACTCCACCGCGAGCCTCGTCTTGCCCGCCCCGCCCGGGCCGAGCAGCGTGACCAGGCGGTCGGCGGCGAGGATCGCACCGATGCGGCCGACGTCGTCGTCCCGGCCGACGAAGCTGGTCAGCCGGGCCCTCAGGTTGCCCCGGCGCGGCGCCCGCGGGCCTCCGGAGCGTACCGCGGACGGATCCGCAGGCAGCGGCACCGGGCCGGGCCCGGCGGGCGGCGCGGCCGGTGACGGCCGCGTCCCCTCCGCGGCGGGCTCGCCCCTCAGCATCGCGAGATGGAGCCCGGCCAGCGCGGGCGAGGGGTCGGCCCCGAGCCGCTCCGCGAACACCGACCGGGCCTCCTCGTAGGCGGCCAGCGCCTCGACCCGGCGGCCCGCCCCGTAGAGGGCGCGCATGAGCTGCCCGTACAGCCGTTCCCGCAGCGGATGGGCGGTGACGAGCGTCCGCAGCTCCGGGACCAAATCCGCGTGCCGTCCCAGGGCCAGCTCCGCCTCGACACGGTTCTCGGTGGCCGCGGTCCTGAGCTCCTCCAGCCGCGCCACCTCGGCCTCGGCGTTCGGCAGGTCGGTCAGCGGGGCGCCGCGCCACAGGCCGAGCGCCTGACGCAGCAGACCGGCGGCGCGGCCCGGGTCGCCCGCGTCCAGCGCGGCCGCGCCCTCCCTCGCGAGGCGGGCGAACAGGTGGAGGTCCACCTGTTCGCGCGAGACGGCCAGGCGGTACCCGGACGGCCCGCCGACGACGAGGCCGCGGCCGACCGTGGCCCGAAGCCGGGACACCAGCGCCTGCAGGGCGTTCCCCACGCCGCCGGGCGGACGGGCGTCCCACACCCCAGCCACGAGCGCCTCGGTGGAGACAATGCGGCCGGCGTCGAGCAGCAGGAGCGTCAGCAGGGCCCGCAGCCGCTGTCCGCCGACCTCGACCGGCCGCCCGTCGCGCCGTACGTCGAGGGGGCCCAGAACGGCGAAGCTCATGCCCGCTCCCGGCGTGTCCCCCTGCATGCCTCGATTGTGGCGGAAAAGGGCGCGCGAGGCCTCACACCCCCGCACGACGGTCCTCTGCGCGCACGGATCGATTCCGCGGACACCGAGGGATTCTGAAGACACCGAGGTCAACGGCCCGTACGGGCTCGATCATCGGTACGGATCACCGCGATCCGGTCGGGGCACCTGTCCAATCCGCGTAGCATCATCGGGCATGGGGTCGCCGAGAAAATCAGCGGTCGTGCGAGCCGCCGTCACGGTGACGGCGTTCACGCTGGCCGCGTCGGGCTGCGGAATCCTGGGCGGGGGGTCGCCGAGGAACCTCGACGTCATCAGCGTGTCGAGCCCGCAGTTCCGCGACGGCGCCCCCCTGCCGGACGACTACTCCTGCAAGGGGGGGCAGGGCAACCCGCCTCTCCGCTGGTCGGGCACGTCGGGCGCCAAGTCGGTGGCCCTCGTGGTCGACGACAGCAGTCCTCTCAGCGGCCCGGAGGTGCACTGGGTGGTGTACGACATCGACCCCGCGACGACGGAGCTGGGCATGAACGACGTCCCCCGGGGCGCCAGGCAGGGCAGGACGACGAGCGGGAAGGTGGGCTATGCGCCCCCATGCCGGGCCGACGGCAGCTACCGTTTCACTGTCTACGCGTTGAACGCGAAGCTCGAGCTGCAGCAGGGGGCCGACCTCGCGCAGACCCTGGAGGGCATCGCGAGTCACACCATCGCCCGTGGGCGCCTCACGGCGAACACGATCGAGTGACATGCTGAGCACCGGAGGTAGTCGTGCTACACCAATCTTCGCCTAGGGTGTGACAACGGTCATTGTGGTCGAGCAGAATCGGATCCAATTGCTGAGCGCAGGTGGTCAAAGGGGGCAGGTCGCGTCGATGGCCGCGCGATCTCACCGGCGCCGCAGAAAGGCCATGGCCTTGAGGGTGGTGCTATGACTGCGGTCATTTCGGGTCTTGTCGCCGTCGTGCTTCTTGTGCTGCTGGTCGTGGCGCTGGGCATGCGGTCGATGAACCGCAGGGAGAGCGCTCTCTCCGCCGAGCGCATCAAGGCGATGGCCGAGAACAAGGGCCCCAAGCCCCGGCGGCCCGCCGAGGAGACGTTCTTCGAGAGCTTCCCCAAGGGGTTCGACGCCTTCGAGGAGCCGGATAAGCAGCGGCCCGCGCCGCGCCCGGCCCCCCGCCCCGGCGGACGGCAGGCCGCGCGGCCCGCGCAGCGCGGCGGCAAACAGCCCGCCGCCGCCCGCGGCAAGCGCGGCGTGGACGAGTGGGGCGAGGCCGACGACTACGACGACGACTACTGGTCGCGCGTACGCGCCGACGACGGCGGCTTCGGGGGGACGATCGCCGCGAAGATGGCCACACCCCGTCCGGTCGACGAGACCGAGGGCGTGGCCGGTGCCCCGGCCCAGGCGGCCGACCCCGACGCCGCGACCGTGCAGGCCCCCCTGCCCTCCCGCCCGTCCCGCCCCTCCCGCGCCGGCGGCTCCGAGCCCGTGATGCCCGCCGCCCCCGTGCCCGCCTCGGCCCTCGCCGACCAGAAGACCGTCACGTTCTCGGCGCCGACGCCCGACCTGCTCGACGCCGCCGCAGCGGCCGGCTCCCCCGCGACCGGCCCGTTCGACGCGAGCCGCGCGACCGGCCCCTTCGACTCCCCCGCGGCGGGCGACCCCTTCGCGACCGCCACCGGGCCCCAGCCGGCCACGCCGGGCGCGTCCGGCAGGTCGGGCAGGTCCGGCCGGTCGTCGCGCGCCGCCCGTCGCGCCGCCGCCGCTGCCGCCGCCGAGACCGGCGGCTCCTACGACAGCCCGCGCGCCACGGGTCCGTTCCCGTCGTCCGCGAGCACCGGCTCGTACGGGACGCAGCCCGCCGACCCGCTGGGAATCTCGGCGAGCACCGGGCCGTTCGGGGCCCCCGCGTACGACACGCCGGCGGGCACCGGGCCGTTCACGGCGCAGGGCGGCACGGGCTCCCACTCCGTCTCCCCCGACGGCCGTTACGACACGGCGCCGTCCTCCGCCATCCCGGCCACCGGATCCTTCGCCGCGGCCTCGTACGACGCGGCCCGCACGAGCGGCGCGTTCGACGCCGCGGCGTCCACCGCCTCGCCGGGCGACGCGCTCGCCGACTCCGCGCCCCGCTCGACCGGCGGCTCCTTCGACGCGTGGGCGGGCTACGAGACGCCGCGTTCCGACACCTACGACCAGTCCGGCGTCGCGACGGGCCCGTTCCGTGCGGCCGACACTCCGTCGTACTCGCCCAACGCGACGGGCGCCGGTCCCGACAGGGGCGGCGCCACCGACCCCGGCTGGCCGGTCGCGGGCAGCTACCCGCCGGTCCCCGCCGCCTCCGCTTCCACGACGGACCCCTCCTGGACGGGCGCCCGCGACGTGCTCGACGACCCCGAACCGCCGCGCGGCGCGTCCTCCTGGCCCAACGCGGACACCTACCAGACCCCGGCCTACGAGGGCTACTCCTCCGGCTACCCCGCCGAGGGCGGCTACGCGGCCGGCTCGACGCCGCCGGCCGCGCCCTCCACCCCGTCGTACGAGGTGAGCGCGGGCTGGGCGACGATCGACGCCTCCGACACGGTGACGGGGACCGCGCCGGGCACCGCCTCGCCGTATGAATCGGCGGGCTACGACGCCCCGTCGGGGCAGAGTCAGTACGGCTACGACCCCCAGCAGCCGCAGCAGGGATACGGCGACGCCCAGCAGCCGTCGTGGCCCGAGCAGAACACCGGAGGAAGCTGGCCCTCCTACGACGAGCTGTACGGCGACACCCCCACCTCGGCGAGCGGGCGGCGGGGCAGCCACCGCAACCCGGAGAGCGACTATCCCGACTACTACCGGTGATTTTCCCGTTGCCTGCCTGGTGAGGGCCTGCGTGGCTGACATATCGTCAGCCCATGACAATCAGTGACGACGCGATCTCACGCCGTAACTGGAAGTCCGTGCTCCAGCATGACGTGCCCGCTTCGCTGGTGGTCTTCCTGGTGGCGGTGCCGCTGTCGCTCGGCATCGCGGTCGCGTCGGGCGCACCGGTGGCGGCGGGGCTCGTCGCCGCCGTGGTCGGCGGCGTGGTGGCCGGCGCCCTCGGCGGGTCCGTCGTCCAGGTGAGCGGCCCGGCCGCCGGGCTCTCCCTGGTCGTCGCCGAGCTCGTCCACACCTACGGCTGGCGCGCCACCTGCGCCATCACCGTCATGGCCGGCGTCCTCCAGCTGGGGCTCGGCTGGCTGAAGGTGGCGCGGGCCGCACTGGGGGTCTCCCCCGCCGTCGTCCACGGCATGCTCGCGGGGGTCGGCGTGGTGATCGCGCTGTCCCAGCTGCACATCGTGCTCGGCGGCTCGCCGCAGCGCTCCGCGCTGGAGAACGTCGTGGAGCTCCCCGCCCAGATCCTCGACAACCACACGCACAGCGTCGTGATCGGGGTGCTGACGATCGGGGTTCTGCTCGTGTGGGGGCGCGTCCCCCGGCTGCGTACCGTGCCCGCCCCGCTCGCCGCGCTGATGGTCGCCACGCTGACGGCCGCGGTGACGGGCTGGGACCTGACGAAGGTGGACCTGAAGGGCGGGTTCTCCTCGGTCGAGGCGCCGCTGATGCCGCAGGGCGACTGGCACGCGATCGCCGGAGCCGTCCTGCTCGTCGCCCTCCTCGCCGGGGTGGAGTCGCTGCTGACCTGCGTGGCCTCCAACCGCCTGCACGACGGTCCGCGCGCCGACCTCGACCGCGAGCTGACCGCGCAGGGGGTGGCGAACGTGGTGTCCGGCGCCCTCGGCGGCCTCCCGGTGGCGGGCGTCGTCGTGCGCACGACGACCAACGCGCGGGCGGGCGCGCGCAGCCGCTGGTCCACCGTGCTCCACGGGGTGTGGGTGCTGCTGTTCACCGCGGCCTTCGCCTGGATGATCGCGTTGATCCCGCTGGAGGCGCTCGCGGCGCTGCTGCTGTTCATCGGCGTGCAGATGGTCAACCTCGGGCATGTCCGCAACCTGCGCAGCCACCGCGAGATACCGGTCTACTTCGTGACGATGGCCGGGGTCGTGCTGGTCGGCCTGGCCGAGGGCGTGGCGATCGGCCTCGGGCTGGCCGCCCTGCTGGCCCTGCGCCGCCTGGCCTGGGTCTCGGTCGACGTACGGCAGGCGGGCGAGCGGCGATGGCGGGTCGTCGTCACCGGGTCGCTGACGTTCCTCGGCGTGCCCCGGCTGAGCGAGGCGCTGCGCGGCATCCCCGCGGGGTCCGCGGTCGAGCTGGACCTGCACCTGGACTTCATGGACAACGCCGCCTTCGAGGCCCTGCACGCCTGGCGGCTGGAGCACGAACGCACCGGCGGCGTCATCGACGTGGACGAGCCGCACGACGAGTGGTACTCCGCCGCGATCAGCGGCGCCCGCCTGTACCCGGCCAGGATCCCGCCCCGGCACGACCGCTGGTGGCTGCCCTGGGCCTACCGGCGCCGCTCCCGCCCGATGGACTCCTACGCCGGGGACGCCGGTACCTACGAGGTGATCGGCGCGAACGGCGCGGGCGGTGGCGACCATGACGGCGTCACCGCGATTCCCGGACCGCAGGGCGCGCCCGACCTGCTGGAGGGGACGCGGGAGTTCCAGCGCCGGACCGCGCCGATGGTCCGCCCGCTGCTCCACCGCATGGCCCGCAAGCAGTCGCCGTCGCATCTGTTCATCACCTGTGCGGACTCCCGCATCGTGCCGAACATCATCACCGCGAGCGGCCCCGGCGACCTGTTCACGCTGCGCAACATCGGCAATCTCGTGCCGCGCGCGGGCGCCCTCCCCGCGGACGACTCGGTCGCGGCCACGATCGAGTACGCCGTGAAGGTGCTCGATGTGCGCACGATCACGGTCTGCGGCCACTCGGGCTGCGGCGCGATGGCCGCCCTGCTCGGCGAGGTGCCCGACCTGCCCGCGCTACGCGACTGGCTTAGGCACGGGCGGCAGAGCCTGGCCCGGTTCGTCGCCGAGGAACGCACCGAGGACGACGCCGGGCCGCTCGATCGGCTCTGCCGGGTCAACGTGATCCAGCAACTCGACAACCTGCGGACCCACCCGTTCGTGGACGCCCTCGTACGGGCGGGCAGGCTGGAGCTCACGGGCCTGTACTTCGACATCGGCGCGGCGCGGGTGCACGTGCTGGAACAGGAGCGCTTCACACCGGTTCCCGAACTGCGCACCGGCTGAGCCCGGCCCGGTCTCGGCCGGGGGGAACGGCCGTACGGCGGCTCGCCGGGACGTCCTGTGGGCCGCCTTCCGCTGTGAGCGGATCACGTCCGCCGACCGTGAAACGGGGCAGACGCCGGGGGCGGGCGGGCCAAGGATGTCCGTATGAAAATTCTGGTCATCGGCGGTTCGGTGTTCCTCGGACGCGCCATCGTGGAGGAGGCGCTGCGACGCGGTCACGAGGTCACGACCTTCAACCGCGGCAGGAGCGGGACCGACCTGCCGGGTGTGGAGGCGGTCCGCGGCGACCGTGAGGTCGCCGGCGACCTGCGGCGGCTCGCGGACGGCAGGCAGTGGGACGCGGTGGTCGACGTGTGCGGGTTCGTCCCCCGCGTCGTCCTGGAGTCGGTACGCACGCTGTCGGGGCACGCTTCGCATTACACGTTCATCTCCAGCATCTCCGCCTATCGGGACTGGCCCGAGAAGCAGGGGGTCGACGAGACCTTCCCGCTGTACGAGTGCCCGCCGGACGCGGACGCCGAGTTCGGCGACTACGGCGTGCTGAAGGCCGGCTGCGAGCGGGCGGTCGAGCAGCACTTCGACGGCGGCGCACTGGTCATCCAGCCCGGCCTGATCCTCGGACCCCACGAGAACGTGGGCCGGCTGCCCTGGTGGCTCACCCGGATCTCCAGGGGTGGACGGGTGCTCGCCCCCGGCGACCCGGACCTGCCGATCCAGCTCATCGACGCCCGCGACATCGCGGCCTTCACCCTCGACCAGGTGGCGAGGGGTACGACCGGCCGTTACATGACCGGCGGAGTGCAGGGCAACGCCACGTACGGCAGCTGGCTGGACGACTGCGCGGAGGTCACCGGCTCCGACGCGGAGTTCGTCTGGGCCGGCGACCGGTTCCTGCTCGACCAGGGCGTGCAGCAGTGGACCGAGCTTCCCCTGTGGTCGGCCGCCGGGGAGAGCGAGGGCGTGTGGACCCACTCCTCCGCGAAGGCCGTCGCCGCGGGTCTCACCTGCAGACCGGTACGGGAGACCGTGCGCGACACCTGGGAGTGGCTGAAGGACATTCCCGAGGAGCGGCGCAGCTTCGGCGGCGTCCGGCTGAGCCACGGCATCGACCCGGAGAAGGAGGCGCGCATCCTCGCCGCTTGGGACGCCCGCTCCTGACCGCGACCGGCCTTCCCCGCGCGGCGGAGCGCAGCCGCGCGGGGCTTTAGGCTGTCGGTCATGATCTGGGTGGTATTGGCGGTGGCCGTGCTGGTCGTGTTGGGGGCTCTCGGCGTGGCCGGCCGCCTGCCGGGAGTACCCCGCCGGCGGTCCACGCCGCCTCCCTCCGGGGGCGGCCGTCTATCGGGCCGCGGCGGCGGGCAGGCACGGCCCGCGGGACGCGGGACGGCCGGGACCACGCGGCCGGGCACCAGGCCCGGAAGCGGCACCGGCCCCGGCACGAGGCGCGGCTCCGCCGGCCACGCCTCGGGGACCGGTGGCGGGGGCCGCCGGGCGACGGGCGGCGACGGGGCCGGGCGCGGCGGTGCGGCCACGCAGGCCGGACCGCGTCCCGGCGAGATCTGGTGGGCCGACGTGCCCTACGAGGACGGGCCCGGCCACAAGGTGCGCCCGTGCGTGGTGCTCAGGACCTACCGGGGCGGCGCCGAGGTCCTGAAGATCACGAGCCAGGATCGCAGCGACCGCGACGACCACGTGGAGATCCCCACCCGTGCCTGGGATCCCGACGCCGACCACAACAGCTTCCTCGACCTCACCGGGCCGGTCCGCGTCCCCATCGCCGACTTCCAGGACAGGGCGGGCACGCTCGACGCGCGCGTCTGGCGGCAGGTCTGCCGTCTCCACGAGATCTCCCCGAACTGACCCCGCCGGGCCCGGGAACGGCCGGTCGGTGAAGACGCCGCCCGGTGGGCCGGGGCGTCACGTCAGCGCGGTGACGCGACCCCTTCCGTCTCGCCGCGCGGCGGCAGACCCGCGGCGATTCCGTCGAGCAGCCGGTCCAGGCCGTACGCGAAGCGGTCGTCGGCGGCGGTGTACTCCCGCCCGGCCTCCTTCGTCATCCGCTCCAGCATGGGATAGTTCCCCGTCGCGATGAGCGACTGGATGTAGGAAAGGTGCCGGGCCAGCCGCTGGGCCAGCGTGAGGCCCAGCCGCCGCATCGCCTCGGCCTCGGCCAGTTCGCTCTGGATGTACCCGTGCACGTACGCGAAGACCGCGCCGACGAGGGTCAGCATCTCGTCGACGCTCAGGCCTATACCGTCGAGCATGCCGAGGGCGGTCTCCGTCAGACGCGCGCTGTTCGGGCCGGCCTGCGGCCGGCCGGCCGCGAGCGGTGCGAGCCACGGATGGCGGAGCATGGTGCGCCGGGCCTGCCAGGCCAGCAGGCGGAGTCCTTCGGCCCAGTCGTCCGGCGGCCGCCGGTCCTCCGGCAGGTACTCCCCCACCGCAGTGTCGATCATGAGGTCGAAAACCTCGTCCTTGCCCGTCACGTAGCGGTACAGGGACATCGTGCCCGCCCCGAGATCGGCGGCGAGCCGCCGCATGGAGATCGCCTCCAGCCCCTCGGCGTCGGCGATCCTGATCGCGGCCTCGGCGAGAGCGGCGCGGCTGAAGCTCGGCCGCGGCCCCCGGGCGGGGCGCTCGGGTCGCATCCACAGGTTGTCGTGGCCCGTCATCGTTGGTCGTCCCAGGTCGTCGCGCTATTGCGTACACGGTACCCGGTATGTAGGCTCGCATCGGTAAAGTGAGTACGGCGTACTCAGTTTTTGAACGGCCGGACGAGGGGATTCCCCATGCCCGCAAGCCTCGCCGGAGACGACTTCACGGCTCCCGGTGTCGAACTGTTCGACTTTCCGTCGCTGTGGCCCGGCGCGCCACACTGGCTGACCAAGCCCGTGGTGCTGGCCGCGGTGGGCGTGGTCCTGCTGTGCGCGCTCGCGTGGGGGGCGTTCGCGCGGCCGTCACTGGTCCCCCGCGGCCTGCAGCATCTCGGCGAGTACGGTTACCTGTTCGTGCGCGACCAGGTGGCCCGGCCGTTCCTCGGCGCGGACGCCGAGAGGTGGATGCCGTTCCTGCTCAGCCTCTTCTCGGTGATCCTGCTGTGGAACCTGTTCGGCGTGATCCCGGGAGTGCAGTTCCCGGTGAACTCTCACATCGCGTTCCCGGTGGTGTTCGCCCTGGTCGTGTACGTGATCAAGCTCTATCTCGGCTTCCGGCACCACGGGGTGGGCGGATATCTCAAGAGCCTGATGTTCCCGCCCGGCCTGCCCAAGCCGCTCGCGCTGGTCCTGTTCGCGCCGCTCGAACTGCTCTACACGTTCGTCACCGCGCCGTTCACGCATGCCGTACGGCTGTTCGCGAACATGTTCGCGGGGCATCTGCTGCTGGCATTCTTCAGCGCGGTCGGATTCTGGTTCCTCGTCGAGCACCCCACGGTGCCCGGGTTCCCGGTGGGCCTGGCCGGCGTGGCCATGGCCGTCCTGATGACGGGCCTGGAGATCTTCATCCAGTTCCTGCAGGCATTCCTGTTCACCATGCTGGCGGCCATGTACATCGGCAACGCCCTGCACCCGGACCACTGAAGGCGGAGTTCGTACTCACCGGTAACTGAGTATCGGCGCTCATGTCCGGCAGGCGTACGCCACGGATCATGACACTCATGACGAAACCGGTGAAACCCTCGACGACGACGGCTTTCTACGTCCAGGCCGTCATCTCATTCGCGATCTCCCTCGCGGCCCTGGCGGCCGGCATCGTCTACCTTCCGGTCACGGCCTGGGTGCGCTCCTTTCTCGCCCTCGGACTGATGTACGTGGTGACCTCGACGTTCACGCTGGCCAAATGCGTACGGGACCGGCAGGAGGAGTCGAGCGTCGTCAGCCGGGTGGACCAGGCCCGGCTAGACAAACTCCTCGCCGAGCACGACCCCTTCCGGGCCGACTGACAGGACCGGCCGGCCGGGGGGCGGCGGCACAGCTGGACCTCTCATGGGGCCTCGGCAGGGCGGAGCGGGTCGGGGCGCACAGGGAACCATGCGCGACCTTAGCAAGCCACATAACACTTCATCCATCTATGTGACGAAGTGTTATCAGTTGCCGCGTGACTTCTTGACACTGATGCCACAACTACCGCCTAATTCCATCGAAAGTATCAGCGATGCCGTAGAAAGCATCACCTGTCCCGCCCCGCTGCCTTCAGGCCGGACCGAGCGCTCCGCGTCTCCGCCCGGCAGACGCGACGTCGTCCCGGCCCGGCTCGTCACCGGTCCGCGGAGGCGGAGCCGCCCCGGGCGCGAACGGGACGTCGTCACCGATAGGGGAACCATGACCGAGGTAGGCAGGGGCATGGGCCGGAGCCAGTTCTCCCGGCGCGCCTTCACCACGGCCGCGACCGCCGCCGCGTTCGCCCCGCTGGTCATGTCGGGCCAGGCAAGCGCGGCGCCCGTGGACAAGACCGCGACCGCACCGACCGGCGTGCTCCCGCGCCGCATCACCCTCTACGCGGAGAACCTGCCGAACGGCGAGATGGGTTACGGCCTGGAGCCGGGCAAGGCGACGATCCCCGGACCGCTCATCGAGATGGTCGAGGGCGAGACCCTCGAAATCGAACTGGTCAACAACTCGGACGTGACCGCGAGCCTCCACGTCCACGGCGTGGACTACGAGGTGACCAGCGACGGCACGCGCATGAACGACAGCGTGGTGGAGCCGGGAGGCCGACGCACCTACGTCTGGCGCACCCATGCGCAGGGCCGCCGCTCCGGCGGGACCATCGAGCCCGGCAGCGCGGGCTACTGGCACTACCACGACCACGTGGTGGGCTCCGATCACGGCACGGGAGGCATCAAGAAGGGCCTCTACGGGCCGCTGGTGGTCCGCCGGAAGGGCGACGTGCTGCCGGACAAGACGTTCACCGTCGTCTTCAACGACATGCTGATCAACAACCGCAGAGGGGAAGGGCCGCACTTCCTCGCCAAGATCGGCGAGCGGGTGGAGTTCATCGTCATCACCCACGGGAGCGCCTTCCACACCTTCCACATCCACGGGCACCGATGGGCCGACAACCGCACCGGCCTGCTGGAAGGCCCTCAGGACCCGAGCCGGATCATCGACACCAAGACCACCGGCCCGGCCGAGTCGTTCGGCTTCCAGGTGATCGCCGGGGAGCGCGTCGGCCCGGGGGCGTGGATGTACCACTGCCATGTCCAGAGCCACTCCGACATGGGAATGGTCGGGGTGTTCATGGTGGCCGACGAGAAGGGCAACGTTCCCGGCCACGACATGGGCGGCATGACCCACAATCCCGACATGGGCACCATGCCGCACTGATCCCGTCCCGCCCTCGTAGGCGCCGGGCGGGCCCGTTCGCGACGCGGGCCCGCCCGGTCGCCCGCGGGGGCGGGACGCCCGTGCCGCCGGACGGCGAGGTCAGTAGCCTGCGGCCATGAACAGCGACATGGACGAGCGTGGGCAACCGGCTCTCGCCGCCGCCGCATCTGAGGCGGCTCTCGACTACTACCTGATCACGTCGGAGACGGGCGCCGAGGGAGTCGTCGTCGAGGAGTTCGCCCTGGCCGACGACTTCAGGACCGTCGGCCTGAACACCGCCGGGTGGACCGCGGCCGACGGCGTGTGGTGGAGTTCGGCGGCCTTCGGGCGCGCGATGCGGGAGGATCCCGGCCTGCGTGCCCGCGCGCACGCGGTGAGCCGCCCCGAGGCCGAGGCGGCCTACCACGGTCTCGGCGGGGGCGAACTGCCCGGCGAGGCGTGGTTGCGCGCCATGTTCCACGACTACCGGCTCCTGCCGGACTCGCCTCCCCTACGCCTCAGCCCGCCGCAGGTTCCCGAGGGGTTCCACGACACGCGGGTCTACCGCGTGCTGTTCGCCGGCGAGCCCAGCCTTCCCCGCCTCGCGGAGATGGTGACGCTCGCGGCGGAGGCCGGCGACCCGCGGACCAGGGTCGTCGGCACGGGTGCGCTGCGCACGGCCTCGGACGTCTTCACCTGGGACGTACGCCGGATCGGGCCCGGCGCCGCCTGCTCCGTCGACCTCACGGCCCATCTGGGGACCACGTCCGACGAGGCCCTCGGGCCGCTGCTGCGGCGGTTGACGACGGTCATGCGCCACGCGGGACCGGTCCCCGTGACCGTCGAGCGTTTCTCCTGAACGCGCAGGCCGTACGGCGCCGCGGCCGACACCCCGGCCGGCGGCCCGGCCTCGGGGCTACGCCGGCGTTCCCCGCTTGTTCGGTCCCCGATCGCGGAGAAGGGAGCCGGTCAGGCCAGGGGCAGCCGGACGACGAAGGCCGCGCCGCCGGTCGGCGACCGCTCGACGTGCACCTGGCCCTCGTGGCCGTACACGATGTTCCGCACGATGGCCAGGCCGAGGCCGGTTCCGCCGCGGTCGCGGGAGCGGGCGGCGTCGAGACGGGTGAAGCGGTCGAAAACCCGCTCACGGTCCTCCTCCCGGATCCCGTCGCCGTCGTCGGCGACGACGAGCTCCGCGGTGTCGGCCGTACGCTGGACCTGGACGATCACGCGGGTCCTGGCGTGTCGCTGCGCGTTGTCGAGCAGCTCGGAGAGCATCCGCCGGAGCCGGGCGTCCAGGCCGCGGACCACGACCCCGGGGTCGGCCCGCACCTTGACGTCGAGCCTGTCGGTGCGCTGGGCCAGCTCGCTCTGCACGAGCTGCCCGAGGTCCAGCAGGGCCGGCTCAGTCGGCTGCGCGGCCGCCTGAAGCCGGGCCAGCAGGTAGAGATCGTCGACCAGCGCATGCAGCCGCTCCACGTCGTTGAGCGCCCGTTCGAGCAGGTCGTCCACATCGATTTCGCCGGGATGCAGCCGGGCCTCCTCCAGCTGTGCCCGCAGCCCCGCGATCGGGGTGCGCAGCTCGTGGGACACGTCGGCCTCGAACCGTCGCTGCCAGTCGATGGCCCGATACAGCTTGCCGCACATGCTGTCGATACCGTGCTTCACGCTGCGCTCCAGCTCATCGAGTTCGCCAAGGCAGTCACGGAGGTGGCGGAGCGATGTCATCTCTGTGAGGTTCCCTGACCCGCCCGCGACGATTCCCAGCAGAACCTAAAATCGGCACACTCGGTGCTCGTCGTACGAGGGCGCGGGCTGCCGGACCGTTGGGCTCTCGCCGGTGCGGTGACGCCGGTCGACGGGCCGAGCCGCGACGGCGTCACCCGCGTCCCGCGCGGTCACTGCTCGCGCATGCCCCAGGGAGAGCCGTACTCCGTGAGCAGGTCGAGGAAGGGCCGGGGCGGCAGGGCCTCAGGGCCCAGGACGCCGGCCCCGGACCAGACGCCGGTGGCCATCAGTTCGAGGGCCACGACCGGGTTGACGGCGGTCTGCCAGACCACCGCCTGCGAGCCGTACTCACGCATGGACCACTCGTTGTCGACCACGTGATACAGGTAGACCTCGCGCGAGCCGCCGTTCCTGGTGCCCTTGACCCAGGTGCCCGCGCACGTCTTGCCGCGCATGCGTTCCCCGAGGGTCGCCGGGTCGGGCAGGCACGCCGCGACCACGTCACGCGGGGAGACCTTGACGGTGGCGCCGCCCTCGGCGACGACCTGGACCGGTTCGGTGCGGTCCAGCCCCAGCAGGTGCAGGGTCCGCAGCGTGTCGATGAACTCCGCGCCCAGCCCGTACTTGAAGGTCACCCGCTCGGCGTCGACCCAGCGGGGCACGAGCAGGACCTCCTCGTGCTCCACGTTGACGCACTCCACCGGGCCGATGCCCTCGGGGAAGTCGAACACCTCCGGCTCACTGAAGGGCGGGGTGGTGAACCAGCCCCGGCCCGCCTCGTACACGACCGGGGGGTTGAGACACTCCTCGATCGTGGTCCAGATGTTGAAGGACGGCGCGAAGTCGTACCCGTCAACGGTGAGGTTGGCGCCGTCGCGGATGCCGATCTCCTCGATGTGGTCGAAGAGCTCGTCGGCGGCGTACCGGGCGAAGACGTCCGACAGCCCCGGCTCCACCCCGATGCCGACCAGCGCGAGCCTGCCCGCCTTCTCCCACTCGGCGGCCATCTCGAACTGGGCGTCCCCCAGCTTGACCCCGCACACCTCGTGCGGGCGCTCCGGATCGGGCCGCGACAGCGACATCGCCATGTCCAGGTAGTGCGCTCCGGCCGACAGCGCCGCCCGGAACAGCGGCATGACGAACCGCGGGTCGGTGGCGTTGAGCAGGACGTCGCAGCGGTGCTCGGCCAGCAGCGCCGCCACCGCGGCCTCGTCGCTCGCATCCACCCGCCGGGCGCTGAAGCGCGCGCCCGCCTCCCCGAGTGCGGCGACCGCCGCCTCCGCGCGAGACAGGTCGTAGTCGGTCACGACCATGTGGTCGAAGAAGGACCGGCGGGCCGCGATCCGGGTGATCGCCGTACCCACTCCACCGGCGCCGACGAGCAGAACACGCATGACAAAACTCTCCCTTTCCAGGACAAAACGTCTTGGTACGCCCGATCCAACGGCACCGTCACTGATAACGTCAATGGTGTTGGCATAAGCTGCCAGGCGGAGAGGAGGAGCGGCGTGCCCAAGCCCGTGGTCCCGGAACCGGCGCGCAGACGGCGCCGCCCGACGAAGAACGGAGTGGTCCTCTCGGAGGACCTGATCGTGCGGACCGCGCTGCGCATGCTGCGCGAGCACGGCTCCGCCGGATTGACCGTACGGCGGCTCGGCATCGCACTGGGCGCCGACCCCAGCACGCTCTACCGCTACTTCGCCGGAATCGACGACCTGACCCTGGCCATCGGCGACATGCTCATCGGGCGTGCCATGGCCGGCTGGCGTGGCACCGGCGACTGGCGCGCCGACCTACGCGAACTGGGCCTGCTCATCCACGCCGCCTACCTCGAACACCCCCAGGCCGCGGTGCTGACCGCCAGCCGCATCAGCGGCAAGTCCCACGAAATCGCGGCCGACGAGGCCATCCTCGGGCTGCTGCGGGGTGCCGGGTTCTCCGACCGTGAGGCGGTGCGCGTCTACCACACCTTCATCGACATGACGCTGGCCTTCGCCGCGCTGGACGCGGCCTCCCTCGCGCTGCCGGAACAGGCACGCAGGGCGGACGAGGAGATCTGGCAGGCGACCTACGCCCGCCTCCCCCCGGTCACCCACCCCAACATCGCGGCGGTCGTGCCTCTGCTGATCGCCGACATGAACGACAGCGCCTACCCCGCCGCCCTGGACATGCTGCTCGACAGCGCCATGTCACGCCTCAACACCGGCTCCGGACACCCCTGACCGCAGAGCCGGACGCGCGACGGCCTTGTGCGCCATCACGTTCGAGGAAGGCACTATCGCGAGGACAGAACGTAGAACTCGTTGCCGTCGGGGTCGGCCATGACCACCCAACCGGCCTCGCCCTGACCGATGTCGATGCGCTCCGCCCCCAGCGAGATGAGACGCTCGACCTCCGCTTGCTGATCGCCGTCGGCGGGTGGAGCGATGTCGAAATGCAGCCGGTTCTTCCCGGTCTTCGGCATCAGCGGCGGACCACCCCAGGTGATCTTCGGACCGCCGTGCGGCGAGCGGATCGCGGTCTCCTGGTCCTGGTCCCAGACCAACGGCCAGCCCAGCGCTGCGCTCCAGAAATACCCGACCTCCTGCGAACCGTCGCAGGCGACCGCCCCGATGAATCCGCAGTCGGCGAGGAACTTGTTGTCCGGGCCGATGACGCAGAACTCGTTGCCTTCGGGGTCCGCGAGCACGACGTGATCGTCCTCCGGGCTCTGCCCGATGTCGATGTGCCGGGCGCCGAGTTCGAGCGCCCTGGCCACCGTCTGCTGCTGGTCCTCAAGGGATGTGCTCGTCAGATCGAAGTGCGCGCGGTTCTGGCCGGACTTCTGCTCCTGGGTCGGCAGGAATCGAATCCGGAACCCGGTGTCATCGCTCGGCAGGAGCGCGATGTCGTCCTCGGCCGTCTCCCAGCCCAGAACACCGGCCCAGAAGCGCGCGAGACGGAGCGGATCGTGCGCGTCGAAGCAGAGCGCGACGAGATGACAGGTCATGCCGCTCCGCACCTCCAATTCGAATGCAAAGCCGTCGGCAGGGCACGTCCTCCGCGCCCGTAAAGAAGACCAAGGCTAGGTGCTCCGGGACGCGCCACGCGAAGCATTTTCCGCAGGACGATCTCGCCGCGTACGCGTTCCCGATCGCCGTGCCTTCCGCGCCCGGTCTCCGAGACGAGGCCTGAGCCGGGGCTTGTGGTTCAGCACGTGCCGGCCGTTTCGGAGGTCTCTCGCGTTCCGGCGCACAGTCGCGGCGTCTCAGTCGTCCTCCCTGGCAGCCTCCAGGCTCCCCGGCAGCCTCCGGCGAGGCCGAGTGCCGTGCCACGGGCGGCCCGTGCCTCGTCGCCGAGGCGGCCTGACGGGCTCACGGCTGTAGGGCGCTCACCCTGCCGGCGTTCCCTGCCGGGTCACCGCGGCTCTCTGAGCGGTCCGCCGTCTGCCAGTGGCGCGGGTAGGCCGGTCGCTGCTCCGGATGCCGGGGCCGCCACCGGTCCGGGTGTGAGCCGGGCTGGGGAGGCCGGCGATCCGAGCGGACCACCGAGGACGCGGGCACGCAGTCGTACTGCGGGCACGGTGTGGTGAAGCACTGCTTGGGCGAGGGCACGCAGACGCGCCCCGGGCCACAGTTGACCGCCGCACACGGCGATCCGGGACTACACGCAGTGGACTCTTGCCCGGCCGGCGTGGCGGCGATGACCGCCCGTGCCGACAGAACTCCCGGCAACTCGTCGGCCCAGGCATCGGCCATGGCGGTTGGCGATGTCGCCACGGCCACGCCCACTATCAGGATCAGTTTTCGGAGCATGTGTCCCCCGGCTGTGGTGATCGCTTCTACCCTCGCGATGCTCGCACCGGCCGCGCCCGCTGACGGCAAAACGGCTCCCAGCAAGTCGCATGACTTGCCGCAAGCCAGGTGACCGACGCTTCCACGAAGCCGGTTTCGAACCGTTCAAGCGCCACCGGCACCGGCCGCGGCTGTCACGCGGGCAGAAGGACGTCAACCGTGCCCACGCCCGCATCCGAGCCCTCGGCGAACGCGCCATCGAGACCCTGAAGACGTGGAAGGTCCTGGCCAAGCTCCGCTGCTGTCCTCGCCGGGCCACCGCGATCGTGCAGGCCATCCTCGTCCTGCACGCCGTCGAAGCCGACCCCTACTCAGGATTAAAAGGGCTCAATGGACCAGCTGAGATTGCGATATCCGAGTTGACCTGCCAGTCGTCATTGAGCGCCTTGCGGGACTCCGCCCGGCCGACCCGCGTGCCGCCCATCATGGCGTCTGCTGGTCGCGGCGGGTCTGCTTCTTCTCGCGGATGACCGCGTGGGCGTCGGCGACGGGGCCTAGGTGAGCGAGCTTGTCGGGATTGACGATCGAGCGGATGGTCTGGATGCGTCCGTCCAGGATGTCGAGCGTCCAGACGTTAAAGATGTGACCGTCTCGGTCGCGGATGATCGCACCCGGCTGGCCGTTCACCTCGTGCGCCTCCAGCACCGCGCCGATCTGGGCGAACGGCGGGATGGCGACGGACAGCACCCGGGCGATCTTCGCGACGCCGAAGAGGGGAATCGTACTCCCGATCTTGCCGGCGCCGTCGTTGACCAGCTGGACGTCGGCGGCCAGCAGTTCCTGCAGCCCTGTGACGTCCCCCTCCCTCATCGCATGGAAGAACCGCCCGGCGAGCTGCTCGCGGGCCCGGCGATCCGCCTCGAAGCGGGGCCGGCCCGCGTCCATGTGACGGCGTGCCTGCACCGCGAGCTGGCGGCAGGCCGCCTCCGACCGCTCCACCGCGGCGGCGATCTCCCGGTAGCTGAAGGCGAACACCTCGCGGAGCACGAAGACCGCACGCTCGAGCGGGCTGAGCCGCTCCAGCAGGATCAGCGCTGCCATCGACAACGAGTCGGACAGCTCCGCCGACCGCTCCGGGTCCTGGTAGGGGTCGGTCAGCAGCGGTTCGGGGAACCATGGCCCGACGTAAGCCTCGCGCCGGACGCGGGCCGAGCGCAGCACGTCGATCGAGATCCGCGTCACCGTGGCCGACAGGAAGGCCTTGGGTGACTCGGGCTGGGCCGGGGAACCTTCGTAGCGCAGCCAGGCCTCCTGGACGGCGTCCTCGGCCTCGCTCACGCTGCCCAGGATGCGGTAGGCGATCGCGAAAAGCAGCGGCCTCAGTTCCTGGAAGTCCTCGACGCGAGTCACGCCGACCATTGATATCACCACTCAGGATAAAGGTGACATGGTGTCGCAGATCACACTCGGGCGATCTCACATCTCTGCCGGGCTATCTCGTCCAGGGGGTTGTAACGGCTGAAAGCGGCAACAAGGAGCACACCATGCAGAAGGTTTGGTTCGTCACCGGCTCGTCCCGCGGCCTGGGCCGCAACTTCGTGGAGGCCGCCCTGGCGCGCGGCGACAAGGTCGCTGCCACCGCCCGGAACACCGCGAGCCTGCGGGCGCTGGCCGACACCTATGGAGACGCGGTGCTTCCACTGGAGATGGACGTGACCGACAGGGCCACCGTCTTCGAGAGCGTGAAGCGCGCCAAGGAGCACTTCGGCCGGCTCGACGTCATCGTGAACAACGCCGGCTACGCCCAAGTCGGCGCGGTCGAAGAACTTACAGAACAGGAACTGCGCGACCAGCTCGAGACCAATCTGTTCGGCGCGGTGTGGGTGGTCCAGGCGGCGCTGCCGTACCTGCGCGAGCAGCGCTCGGGGCACATCATCCAGCTTTCCTCGGCCGCCGGGGTCATCGCGATGCCGCTCGGCGGCGCGTACCACGCCTCTAAGTGGGCCCTGGAGGGCCTGAACGAGGCGCTCGCCGGCGAGGTCGCCGAGTTCGGCGTCAAGGTGACCATCATCGAGCCCGGCGGCTTCGCCACCCGGGACGGCAACAACCCCGACCCGCTCGCCAACGGCTACATGGCCAAGCCCGACCCGGCCTACGACGGTCTCCGTCAGCGCCTCGGGGCGATGGCAGGGAAGATGCCCGCAGGCGACCCGGCCGCCGCGGCGCAGGCACTGCTTAAGCTCGTGGACTCCGCCAACCCGCCGGTGCGGGTGCTGTTCGGCAAGGGCTTCCACCCACTGATCGAGCGGGCCTACGCCGACCGGCTCAAGACCTGGGCCGACTGGCAGGACCTCTCAATCGAGGCACACGGCAACCTCGAAGCCCGCTGACTCAGGTGAGAGGCCGCACAACCGGCGAGCGGCGCCCAGGTCGCCCAGGCCACCTGGGCGTCCGGGCGATCCGCTCGGCGGTGAGCCGGATTGTCCTGACGGAGTTGGGGCCTGCTCCCACGTGGGCGGGATGATCGGGCTTCCACCTCAGTCGCTTACGGCCCCGACGCCCGGCACGGCGATCACCCCGGAGTCCGGTGCCACGCATGACCTGACCGCGGTACGCGCGACCGTCCTGATCGACGCGCTGACCGCCGCAGGGGGTAAGAACCTTTGCCGGCAAGGGATATCGAGGCGCGGGCTGCAGCATCCGCACGCCGTTCAAAGGCCATCGGCTACGACTGCCGCTGTCGCGCCATCAGCGCTCGGTCAAACGCGCGCAAGCTCCCATCCGCGCCTGCGGGGAACGCGCCGTGGCCACCTTGTAGACCTGGAAGATCCTGACCCGGCTGCGCTGCCGCCCGCAGCGCGCCACCACGATCATGCAACCATCCTTGTCCTGCAGCTCATCGAAGAAGGCCGCTACTCAGGATGAAAAGCGCTCGCTGTTCATCGGCCGCCAGGCGTCGGGGTCACTCGCTACGAAATCCAGGAGATCGACCGGCACCGGCTGGAGGACGGCCGGTGTCATCTTGTTGGTGTCCTCCCATAGCCGAGCCGCGTAGTAGCCGGCAAATGGGCGCTGCACAGCAGGATGGTCGATTCGATATCGCTGCAGGGTTTCCGATGAATAGGGCAGCAACTGGTGACCGGCCAGTTCTATCCGGTACCAGCCATCCGTCAGTCCGAACCAGTGCAGCTCCCGCCCTCAGGGCCCCATGGGGCAACCTGGCCCAGCGGTGTCAACGCAAACGGAACCTGATCACCGGGCGTATGGTAGCTGCTCGGTGGAACGACTCGCCGGACGGCCACAGGTTGATTTGATAGAGCGCTGTCCGAGCGTGTATGCCGCCTATTCACTCTGGTCGGCTGCGTCTGCGAACGCCGTGAACTCCTGCTGCGCGCGGGAGCCTGCGGCGACCGGCGCCGTTGCCCGGAAGCACAAAGGGCCGCCGCACTACTGCAAGGCCGGCGAACTCGCTGGAATCAACCCCTGATGTCTCCACCGAAGCCGGGGCGTTTTAGTCCTACACGCGATCGACGAGGGGTAGCATCGTCGCGCCTAACCTGCCCCCTCGTGTTAAGGACAGGCGATGTCCCGCCTGATTGACAGCCTCACGGACGTGATCACCGTCGAGTATCGACAGGTTATGGTCATGGACCTCGATGGAGCGAACGGAGTCCCGGAAGGGGCCGAGGACCTCTGGGAACTCTCAGACCGCGAGAACGTGACCAACTGGTTCATCGCCGCGGCGAACGTCGGCATTATCACCAGTGAGGCGGATGACTGGCACAGGGTCGAGGTCACGCTGGAGCTCTGGGATGGGGAACCGCCGGCCGATGACACCCTGTGGGCCAGAAGTGAGACAGCAGAGCTGTACTCAAGCTCCGGCAAGCTGCGTATGGTCGGACCCTTTGGTAATTCCTCCGGCAAACTCATTGACCTCCGCCAAAAAGCTCGGAACTGGCTCGTGCGTGCAAATGTCTGCCCTGGTCCCGGCGCGCGCTACCCGGACGAGCAGCCTCCCGAAGGACTTGAGACGTACCGCCTGCAATTCTGGCCCGCACTGCCGTGACACGCTTGCTTATCAGGGCAACAGCGACAGTCGTTCGAGCTGGCCTCTTTGGCTCTCCACCTGTGAGGAGAGTCCATCGTCGTCCACTAGTGGCCGCTGGTGTCCGTGAGTGTTGTCACGCAGTTGGACACGCAGGGCGGATCGGCGGGGAGCTTACTGCGGGTCATCGGGTACGGGAGCGGTGATAATCCCGCCGAGCAGAGCGTCACTCTCGACCATGTCCCGGTGGAACAGGACCCCGGAGAGGCGGCTGGCCAGCGCGAGCGCGAGCGCCACGATCTCGTGCCGGTACCGGGACTTCTCCTGCGGTCCTGAAGGCGTGAGTCCGAGCTCGCGCATTTCTGCGTTCAGGGCGTCGGGCTGGGCTCCCCAGCGTTCCTGGGGCCACTCCAGCCGGAAGGCTGTGCGCAGTTCACCGTCGACCGCATGCGCGAAGTGGTGGGATGCGGCGTAGTCATGCCGCATGACAGAAACCGCCTCGCCTCCCCGGGACAGCTCACGCAACGTCTCCGGCCGGTTGCCTTCCCAACCGCAAGCCTCAAAGGCGATCGTCCACCCGTTCATGTGGGTCACGACGACCAGGTCGGATTCTCCGGCGGTCTCCTCGACACGCTCCCAGACGTCCTCCCAGTTGTACGGCCGCATGTCCGCCTGGGCGACCCCGAACCTGCGCAGCGTCTCCCGCTCATCGTGGCCGCAGACGAACGTGACCGTGTATATCTCCTCCCAATCGCTCTGCCAGGCGTAATCGTCAGAGGTGGCGGGTGGCATAAGCTTTATACCTTTGGCTCTTCCCTGACCTCTCGATCAGGCTTCCCGAGCAACGAGTGGTAGTCATATCCGAGCTCGTCAAGACGGGTGCGGACCCATTGAGTATGTGCGTCGTCTGCTCCCTGCAGAAGGAGTCTCAGGCTCTCACTAGCCCTTCGCTCCCGTTGCCGCTTGCTGCGCGAGCTAAGACTTCCGGGCAAGTTGTGGCATATGTCCGCGATTACTCGTATCTGCTCGTGGTAATCCTCCGGGCCGTCAATCCACTCCAGGAGCGTCGGATCGCGACGGTAACTCATGGTGCGGATCTCTATGAATGCCAAGCTCATCAGACCTATGACGGCCTCCTGCGCCGAAATTCGCATTCGAACCACCGGGTTCTCCCACGCTCGTGCGGACCCGCACATTATCCGCTGGCCTGATCTCTCGTCTGCCATCGACCCATCGCGAAGCGACAGCGGGCCGGGGACGGAGGGGCAAGCCCATGCCTCGCGTGTACCTGCTCCCGGTGAGCTTCCTCGCGCGCTGGTTGTCCTGGCCGCACGGCTGGGCTTGACCTGGAGGAGCCGGGCTGCTGGGCTCTGCCTGGGTCGATGGCGGGATGACCGCTTCGACGCTGCCCGCAAGGCGGACACCGCCCGTGGTGACTGGATCGACCCCAAGCTCGGTCAGACGAAGTTCGGCGACTACGCGCCGGAATGGCTGGCCGCCCGGCTGCACAAGCCGACCACCGAGGAGACCTACCGGAACCACCTGCGTAAGCACATCTACCCGGCGTTCGACCGCGTGCCCCTCGCGTCGATTCGGCCCACCGCCGTGCAGCAGTGGGTCAAGGGCCTGCGGGCCAAAGGGCTCGCTCCTCGCACGATCGAGACCGTCTACACGATCTTTGCGAGCATCGTGCGCGGGGCTGTACGTGACGGTCTGATCAGTAAGACACCTTGCCGGGACATCCGTCTGCCGCACGCCGACAAGACCGTGATCCGACTCCTGGCACCCGATCAAGTCATGAGGCTGAGCCGTGCCATGCCGCCGAAGTACGGACCGTTGGTGCTTCTGGGTGCGGCTGCCGGTCTGCGGCAAGGGGAAGCGTTCGGGCTGTCGGTGGATCGCGTCAGGTTCGCCGATCAGATGATCAGGGTTGATCATCAGGTGGTGATCGTGGATCGTCGGCCGACACTGGCGACTCCGAAGAGTCCGGCGTCGGTGCGCGAGGTGCCCATGCCGGTGTTCCTCGCCGAAGCGCTGGAGAAGCACATCGCCGACCACTCCCCCGCCGATCTCCTCTTCTCGACCTCGCGCGACAACCTGATGCGGCGGGACTACTTCAACGCCCGTATCTGGAAGCCAGCGATCAAGGCGGCCGATCTGCTGCCGGACACGACCTTTCACGACCTGCGGCACGCCTTCGCGAGCACGGCCCTGGCTGAGGGCGTTCCGATCTCCGAGGTGTCCCGGTGGCTCGGTCATGAGTCGATCACCACGATGGTCGATCTCTACGGGCATCTCGTGCCGGAAGCCTCCGAGCAGGCTCGTACGGCGATCGATTCGGCATTCCGGTCCGCCCCGAGGAGGAGGGCCCGGGAATCTGCCCAGATCAGAGGGCGGAAGGTGGACGAGTCGGCCTGTAGGCCGGGTTCTGTGGTCAGCCACATGGGCTGACCGGCGGCCATCCATCTAGGACCGCCGTTGCCGGCGGCCTCAAGCGGTCTACCCGCGCGGCTCGGGCGGGCAGCCCTCGAACGTCGCGCGCGGGACGTTCCGGAGAACGTCCCTTCTTGACCTTGCTCCGGGTGGGGTTTACCGAGCCGCCCACGTCACCGTGGGCGCTGGTGGTCTCTTACACCACCGTTTCACCCTTACCCCCGTGAAGGGGCGGTCTGTTTTCTGTGGCACTGTCCCGCGGGTCGCCCCGGGTCGGCGTTACCGACCACCCTGCCCTGTGGAGCCCGGACCTTCCTCGGCAGGGCCGAAGCCCTGACGCGGCCGCCCGGCCGGCTCGTCCACCGTGAAGGTAAGCCTAGCGGCTCCCGAATCATTCCCCGGCCCGGCCGGCGGTCATGTGAAGACCCTCTGAGTTCGCCCGCGAGACGGAGACGTGAGGCCGCACCGGCGCAGGTCGCGGGCGGACCGCTCACAGGACTCGCACAGAACCTCTCAGAGACCACGCAGACCGGTGGGCGAGTCTGCGTCCCATGATTGAGTTGCGGCAACTGACGAAGAGGTACGGCGAGGTCGCCGTCGTGGACGGCCTCAGCTTCGACGTACGGCCGGGCGCCGTCACCGGCTTCCTCGGACCGAACGGCGCGGGCAAGACGAGCACGATGCGGATGATCCTCGGGCTCGACAGACCGACGAGCGGGAGCGCGACGATCGGGGGGCGACGCTACGCCGACCTGCCCGTGCCCCTGCGGGAGGTGGGGGCACTGCTCGACGCGCACGCCGTGCACCCACGCAGGACCGCGTTCGACCATCTGCTCTCCCTGGCGTACGGCAACGGCATCGGACGGCGCCGGGTCGAGGAGGTGCTGGGGCTCGTTGGCCTGGCCGACGTGGCGGGCCGTCGCCCCGGTGGATTCTCGCTGGGGATGAAGCAGCGGCTCGGCATCGCTGTGGCGCTGCTCGGCGACCCCCCGGTGGTGCTGCTCGACGAACCCGTCAACGGGCTGGACCCCGAGGGCATCCGGTGGATCCGCACGCTGACGCGGAGCCTGGCCGCGCAGGGCCGGACCGTCCTGCTGTCCAGCCACCTGATGAGCGAGATGGCCCTCACCGCCGACCATCTCGTCGTCATCGGCCGCGGGCGGCTGATCGCCGACACCGGGCTGGAGGCCTTCGTCCGCTCGGCCGCGCGGCAGGCGGTGCTCGTGCGCACTCCCGACGCGCCGCGGCTCGCCTCCCTGCTCCAGGAGGCCAGCGCCGTCGTACGGCCCGGCGCCGGGGGCGGCCTGACGGTGACCGGGCTGTCCGGCGCCGAGATCGGGGGTCTCGCCGGCGCGCACGGAATCGTCCTGCACGAGCTCACGCCGTGGCGGGCCTCCTTGGAGGAGGCCTATCTGGAGCTCACCGGCGACAGCGTCGAGTTCGCCTCGAGTCCCGCCGGAGCCGTCTCATGACCGCGTACGGCGTGCTGCGCTCGGAGTGGGTGAAGTTCCGCAGCATCCGGGCCATGCTCGGCTGCCTGGCCGGGGCTGTGGTCGCGGCCGGGTCGTACGGCTACCTGTTCGGCATGGCCGCCGCACGCGACTACCTCGCCGCGCCGGCCGCGGACCGGGCGGCCTTCGACCCCACGGAGACGGCCTTCCGCGCTCTCGTGCTGGTGGGAGTGCTCGTCAGCGCGGCCGGCGCGCTGACCGTGACCTCCGAGTACGCCTCGGGGACGATGCCGGTCAGCGTCACCGCCGTGCCCAGACGCGGGCTCCTCCTCGCCGGCAAGGGGGCCGTCGTCGCGCTGGCCACGCTCCTCACCGGGCCGCCGCTGGCGCTCCTGTCGCTGACGCTCAGCCAGGCGGCGCTCGCGGCGCGGGGCGTGCCGAGCGTGGGACCTGGTGATCCGGGAGTGCCGGGGGCGCTGCTGGGCGCGGGCCTGTTCACGGGCCTGATCGGCCTGTACGGCATGGCGCTCGGGTTCCTGCTGCGCAGATCGGCGGGGGCCGTCTCGCTCGGGACGTTCCTGCTGGTCCTGCCCGGCATGGCGGGCCTGTTCCCGGAGGCGGTGGCCAGGTGGATCGTCACCTGGTGGCCGAGCGCGGCGGGCGCGAGGCTCTTCGCAGTCCATCCCGGCACGGAGGGGCTCGCGCCGCTCGCGGGCGCCGGGGTGCTCGCCGCCACCGTGCTCGGCCTGCTCTGCGCCGCCGCCGCACTCTTCCACCGGCGGGACGCCTGAGGTCCACCGGCGGGACGCCTGAGGCGACGTGGCCTGTACGCCGGGCTTAGCACCGCGTACCTATTCTTCCGCTGATCGGCGAAGGGAGGCCGGAGGTGGACGGGCGGCACCTGCTGGTGGTCGACGACGAACCCGTGGTGCGGGAACTGCTGGCGGCCACGCTCCGCTTCGCGGGATACGAGGTGACCTCGGCCGCGACCGGGTCGCAGGCCCTGGACACCGCGCGGGGCACGCCGCCCGACCTCGTGCTCCTCGACGTCATGCTGCCCGACATGGACGGCTTCGAGGTCATGCGCCGTCTCCGGACGCTGCCCCGCCCGCTGTCCGGCGGCCGTCCGGGTCAGGTGCCCGTGCTCTTCCTGACCGCGCGCGACACCACTCAGGACAAGATCAACGGACTGCGTCTGGGTGGCGACGACTACGTGACCAAGCCGTTCGACCTGGAGGAACTGCTGGCCCGGATCGAGGCCGTGCTCAGGCGGGCCGGAGCCGCCCCCGAGGACCGCACGCTGCGGGTGGCCGACCTGGAACTCGACCCGGAGGGCCATCAGGTGGCCCGGGCGGGCACCCCCGTGCGGTTGTCGCCGACCGAGTTCCGCCTGCTGCACTACCTGGTGCTCAACGCCGGGAGGGTGGTGTCCAAGGCGCAGATCCTGGAGCACGTCTGGCGGTACGACTTCGCCGGAGACTCCAGCATCGTGGACACCTACGTGAGCTATGTGCGCCGCAAGATCGACAGAACCGGGCCCAAGCTGATCCACACGATGCACGGCATCGGATACGTGCTGCGCGGGCCACGCCCATGACGGCGCGCACGAGGCGTCCGTCGCCGCGCTGGGGGAGCCTGTCGCTGCGTGGACGGCTTCTGCTCACCACCATGGCCCTGCTCGCGGCCGGTCTCGCCGTCAGCGGCGCGGTCGCGGTCGCCACGCTGCGGGCCCACCTCATCGAACGCGTGGACCGGCAGCTCACGCCGATGGCGACGGTGCTGTCGCGGATCCCCGCCCGGCTGATCGCCGGACCGTCCGCGCCGCAGAGCCCGCAACTGCCGGGCACCCTGCCCGGGATGGACCTGATCGACCAGGTGTACATCGCCTACCTGCGCGCGGACGGCGCTGTCGAGCAGGAGGGCGGTCCGTGGCTGCAGGACCGGCTGCGGGACGGGCTGCCGGATCGGGGCCCGGCGCTCCCCCGGCTCGACAGCGCCGAGGTCGAGCGGCTGGGCGGGCGGCCGTTCGACGTGACCGGCCCCGAGGGCGGCAAATGGCGGGTCGTCGCCGTCCTGCGGCCCGCCACCGCGACGACGCCGGCGGCGGCATCCGGCAGCGTCGTCGTGGCGGCGTCGCTCGGCGGGGTGCGGTCCACCGTCGGCCGCCTGACGACGGTCTGCGCGGCGACCGCGGCGGCGCTCGTGACGTCGCTCGCCGTCATCGGTTGGTTCGCCGTACGCCGGGGGTTGCGGCCGCTGCGGCGGATCGAGGAGACCGCCGCCGCCATCGCCGGGGGCGACCTGTCCCGGCGCGTCCCCGCGCTGGCCGCGCCCCGGAGCGAGGTCGGCCGGCTGGCGGCCGCCCTGAACGTCATGCTCGGCCAGCTGGAGACGGCCTTCGCCGAGCGGGAGCGGGCGCAGGCCCGGATGCGCCGCTTCGTCGCCGACGTCAGCCACGAGCTGCGGACCCCGCTCTTCGGCATCAAGGGGTTCGCCGAACTGCACCGGATGGGCGGGCTGCCCGACGCCGACCTCACCCTCGACCGTATCGAGAGCGAGGCGGGCCGCCTGGTCCGGCTCGTGGAGGACCTGCTCCTGCTCGCCCGTCTGGACGAGGGCGAGAACGCCCTGCCCATGGATCTCGCGCCCATGGACCTGCGGACGCTCGCCGCCGACGCCCACCACGACCTGCGCGCGCTGGACCCCGGACGGGAGGTCGCGCTGACCGGGCCGGACGGCGGGCCGCCGGGTGCGGCGCCGGTTCACGGCGACGAGGCGCGGCTGCGCCAGGTGGTGTCCAACCTCGTGGGCAACGCCGTCGCCCACACCCCGCCGGGCACGCCGGTGCGGATCGGCGTCGGCACGGCCGGCGGGGACGGGATCCTCGTGATCGCCGACGAGGGGCCGGGGATGCCCGCGGAGGAGGCCGCCCGGGTGTTCGACCGCTTCTACCGGGTGGACGGCTCACGCAGCCGCACCGGCGCCGGAGGCGCCGGGCTTGGGCTGGCCATCGTCCGCTCGATCGTCGCCGCGCACGGGGGCCGGGTGGACCTGCGGACACGGCCCGGCGCCGGAGCCGCCTTCCGCGTCGTGCTGCCGGGCGCCGCGTCGGATGCCCTCACCCGTACGGCCGGACGCGCTGGCCGCGGGTGACGTCCTTGACGAACACCATCCCGTCGTAGCCGGGCAGGTGGGCCGGGTCCAGCGGGGCGTAGCCGAACCAGGGGGACTCGCGGGGGGCGGGCGGCGCGTCGGCGAAGGCGGCGGCCAGCCGGCGGACGTCGACGACGTAGCGCTCCTCCGGGAGCGCGTACAGGAGCCCTTCGAGCGTGTCCGCCGGCGGGGTGTCCACCCCCTGGTGCCGGATCGTGCCGAGGGCCATGGACAGGAAGGCATACCCCTCGCCCAGATGCGCGTCCGCGATCGCGCCGGAGCTCCACCACTCGAACGACACGTCGCCCATCCGCATCGTGCTCCTGTCCCGCTGGAGATGGCTGTTGTGGGCGTACACCAGCACCGGGCCCCGCTCGGCGACGGCGAGGAGGTTGGCGGCGATCATCGAGCTCCGCAGGCCCAGTAGTCGCGGCATGCGGCCCGGTGACGTGTCGGCCATCCAGTAGTGGTAGCGCAGCAGGCCGGTGGCGGCGCGTCCGTACAGGCGCGCCCGGTCCCACTCGTCCTGTGTGGACGTCGCGAGCAGGCGCGGCGTCTCCGCGTCGAGCAGCGCCACGAGATCGTCGGCGAGCAGTCGCAGCTCCCCGGCCTCGGCCGACCGCCCCACGGATCGGGACGGATCCATCATCGTGGCGGGATCGGCCCAGCGGTCGTCGGCGCCGAGCAGGCGGTCGAGCATTTCCGCATCGCAGGGGAGCATATCCGCGCCCACCCGGGCCGCGAGGTAACCGTGGAGAGCGGTGAGAGCCTGCCGGGGGCTCGCGGCGTGGCTGATCTCCAGCGGGCCGTCGAGACCGGCGAAGCGCAGCCGCTCGGCCGCGGGCCGGCCCTCGTTGTACGCACGCATCCAGCGCACGAGCTCGTGGTTGGCCGAAAACGCACCCCACCCGTGGCTGATGCCGCGCTCCACGACCTCGTCGAGGATGCCCGCGCCCGAGGCGACGTGGTCGTCCACTACCAGGCCCATCAGGCAGTCGCTCTCGAGCGCGATCGTCCGGTAGCCCGCCTGCTCGACGAGCTGCCGGAACAGCTCGTTACGCAGGTCCAGCAGTTCGTTGTCGCCATGGGTGGGCTCGCCGAGGGCGAGCACCCGCGGCCGGGCCGGGAGCAGCCTCATGACGGAGGCGGCGTCGACGGCGTGGACGGTGTCCGTGATGTCGATAGCCATACCTTCAACGGTATCGTTGGACCAATTCGTGAAGACTTCTCCGCCGATCCACCAGGACCAGAGGAAGAAACCCTCAATTCACGGGTTTAAGCCGTCGGCGGGCGCACGGACCGGTTGGGATGCGAGATGTGCCGGAGTGACGCCGTGGTGCGCGATGCCTCTGGCGGAAATCGCCGGGCTGTCCTGGGTTGCGTGCCGGCGCGGGAAGGCGCGGCTGGGGCACGGCTGGAGGGCACGGCCGAAGGGCCGGGCACGCGCGGCATCACGCCGCGCCGTCACGGCCCCTCACGTCTCCCCTGTGGAAGGGC
The DNA here is from genome assembly GCF_012999525.1 of Microbispora sp. H10836. Taxonomy (NCBI): domain Bacteria; kingdom Bacillati; phylum Actinomycetota; class Actinomycetes; order Streptosporangiales; family Streptosporangiaceae; genus Microbispora; species Microbispora sp. H10836. The sequence goes on along the minus strand of NZ_JABBWU010000002.1, from coordinate 177,948 downwards.
TCAGGAAAGGTGCGCGGTGTCGTTCAGCGCGCGTACGACCGCGGGCCCGTCGGCGTAGTAGTCGATCATCGACAGGCAGGCCAGGTCGAGGTGCATCCGGTAGAGGGCCTCGGGCGGCGCGCCCAGCGCGAAGCGGACGAGCATCTTGATCGGGGTCACGTGGGAGACCACGACGACGCTGCGGCCCTCGTGGGCCTTCACGATGCGGTCCCTGGCCTGCTCGACCCGCCGCGCGGTCGCCGCGAAGCTCTCCCCGCCGGGCGGGGCGACGTCCGGGTCGGCCAGCCAGGCCGCCAGTTCCCGGGGCCAGCGCTGCTGGATCTCGGCGAACGTGTGCCCCTCCCACGCGCCGAAGTCGGTCTCCCGGAGATCGTCGTCGACAAGCACCGTGAGGCCGGTCCCGGCGGCCACCGCCTCCGCCGTCTGCCGGGCGCGGGTGAGCGGGGAGGTGACGATCACCTCGACCTCGTACGGCTGACGCGACAGGCGCAGGGCCGCGGCCTCGGCCTGGGCGAGCCCGGTGGCGGTGAGCGACGGGTCGCCGAGCCCGGAGAAGCGCTTCTCCACCGACAGCGGCGTCTGCCCGTGCCGGAGCAGGAGCAGGGATGTGGCGACGCGCGTGGCCCGGGGCATCCATCCGTGCCCGCGCCGGTCATGGGAGGTGGCGGTTCCGGCCGCCGTGTCCTCGGTCCTACCGGCTGTGCCCGCGTCCGCCGCGCGTCCGCCGGCGGTCCCCGCAACGGTCGCGCCGGAAGTCACCGTACGCCCATCGGCGACGGCCGGGGCAGGGGCGCCGAAGGCCTCGTCGAACAGCGTGGGCGCGTCGGTGTTGGGCGGCTCGGCCTCGGGCTCGACGGCCGGGACGGCCTCCGGCGCGGAGGTGATCTCGCTCGCCTGCCAGGTCTCCCCCCGGGCCGCGGCGTCCATCGCCTCGTTGGCGAGCCGGTCGGCATGGCTGTTGCGCTCGCGCGGAATCCACGTCCAGGTGACGCGGAAGCGCCGGGCCAGGCCCGCCGCCTCCAGGGCGAGCGGCCGCAGGCCCTCGTGCTTGACCTTCCAGCGGCCGGCCATCTGTTCGATGACCAGCTTGGAATCCATCCGCACCTCGACCCGCCCGCCCTCGGCGCCGAGTGCGAGCAGTGCCCGGAGCCCGGCGATGAGCCCGCGGTATTCGGCCACGTTGTTGGTCGCGGTGCCGATCGACTCGGCGGCCTCGGCGAGCACCCGCCCGGCGTCGTCCTTGACCACCGCGCCGTACCCGGCCGGGCCGGGGTTGCCCCGCGACCCGCCGTCGGCCTCTACGACGTAACCCCCCGTCGCGCCCATCGCCGCCGTCACAGCCCCGACTCGGCCGTACGCACCAGGATCCGGCGGCACTCCTCGCAGCGGACCACCTCGTCGTGCGCGGCGGCCCGGATGCGGTTGAGGTCGGCGATCGACAGGCTCGTCCGGCAGCCGAGGCACCGGCCGCCGTGCAGCATGGCGGCGCCGACGCCACTCTGCTCGCGCATCTTCTCGTACAGCGCGAGCACGTCGGCCGGGACGTCGGCGGTGATCGCGGACCGGCCGCCGGCCAGCTCGCCGTGCTCCTTGTCGATCTCCGCGAACGCCGCGTCGCGGCGGTCCTCGGCGGCGCGCAACGTGCCGGTCACCTCGTCCCGCTCCGACTTGAGCGTGGCGACCCGGGCGTCGGCCGTCTCCCGGCGTTCCATGATCTCCAGCACGATCTCCTCCAGGTCCGACTGCCTGCGCCGCAGGGAGACGATCTCGGACTGGAGGCTCGCCAGGTCCTTCGGCGAGGAGACCTGCCCGGAGTCGAGGCGCTTAGTGTCCCGGTCCACCCGCACGCGTACGGCGTCGACGTCGGACTCGGCCTTGGCCTGGTCCCGGGCGAGGTCGCCGGCCTCGGTCTCGGCGGCGATGATCTGCGTCGAGACCCGGGCCAGCCTCTTGGACAGCTCGTCGATCTCGGCGAGCTCCGGCAGGCTGCGGCGGCGGTGCCGCAACCGGTCGAGACTCGTGTCGAGCTCCGCGAGATCGAGCAGACGCTTCTGTGCTTCCGGTGCGGCCTTCATCCCAAATCCCTCAAGATGCTCGGGGGTCCAAGTCGGTGATCGTCGCCGTCCAGGCGTCGGTGACGGCGTCGGAGACGCGCGCCTCAACAGTAATGCCCCCGGCCGCCAGCGCTGACGTCAGACGCCGGGCGGCGTCCGCGAGCCACGGCCATTCTGTGGCCCAATGGGAGGCGTCGACCAGCGCGGGCCCGTCCGCCTCCAGGTGCTCGCTGGCCGGGTGGTGCCGCAGGTCGGCCGTCAGGAAGACGTCCACGCCCGCGGCCCGTGCCGTCCCCAGCAGCGAGTCGCCCGCGCCGCCGCAGACGGCGACCGTACGCACCGGCCGGTCGAGATCGCCCGCGACCCGCAGTGGGCCGGCCGTACGGGGCAGCCCGGATGCGGCCAGCGCGGCGAACTCCCGCAGCGGCATCGGGGCGGGCAGGTCGCCGACGCGGCCGAGCCCGCGGCGCGGGTCGGCGACGGAGGGCTGGAGGGGCCGCAGGTCCCCGGTCAGGCCGACGGCCCGCGCGAGCGCGTCGGAGACCCCGGGGTCGGCGACGTCGGCGTTGGTGTGCGCGGCGTAGAGCGCGGCGCCGCCGCGGATGAGCCGGTGCACGACCCGGCCCTTGAAGGTCGTGGCGGCGACGCTCGTGGTGCCGCGCAGGTAGAGCGGGTGGTGGGTGACGACGAGGTCGGCCCCCCAGTCGAGGGCCTCGTCCACGACCACGGCGACCGGGTCGACCGCGAACAGGATCTTCCGTACGGCCTGCTCCGGGTCGCCGCAGACGAGGCCCACCGCGTCCCAGGATTCGGCCCACGAGGGGTCGTACAACGCCTCCAGGCGTTCGACCACCTCGGCGAGGGTGCAGGAGATCGATTCCACCCGCGCACACTACAGCCTGCTGGCGGAACGTTCCCGGAAGAGTAACGTCCCCTTTGACGCCCCGCCGCCAGGAAGGATCCCCAGCGTGCCCGTTGATCAGCAGAGCCTGCACGTCAGGTCCGTGGTCGCCGACACCCACAACGACCTGCTCATGGCCGTCTCCGCCCGGCCGCCCGCGGCATGGGCCTCGTTCTTCCGCGAGCAGTGGCTGCCCCAGCTCGTCGAGGGCGGGGTCGACGTGCAGGTGCTGCCCGTGTTCGTGGAGAGCCAGTTCCGCCCGGAGGGCGCGCTGCGCCAGACCCTGCGGATGATCGAGTGCGCCCACGTGCTGGCCGAGGGCAACCCCGACGCGGTGGCGCTGTGCCACGACGGGCAGCAGATCGACGAGGCCCTCGCCCTCGGCAGGATCGCCCTGGTGCTGGCCCTGGAGAGCATGCCGGGGATCGACGAGAGCGTCGAGCTGATCCCGGCCCTGCACCGCCTCGGGGTCCGCGTCGCCTCGATCGCCCACTGGGGCCGTACGGCTCTCGCCGACGGCAGCGGCCAGGACGGCACCGGTTCAAGGCTCACCAGTCACGGAGTCGAGGCGCTGCGCGAGATGGAGCGGCTCGGCATGCTCTTCGACATCTCGCACCTGGGCGCCACGGGCGTCGCGCACGTGCTGGAGATCGCGACCCGGCCCGTCATCGCGACGCACTCCTCCGCGCGCGCCCTGCGCGACCACCACAGGAACCTCACCGACGAGCAGCTCAGGGGCGTCGCCGCGGGCGGCGGCGTCGTCTGCGTGAACTTCCTCGCCGCTTTCCTCACCGAGGACGCCCGCTCGGCCACGGTCGACCATCTCGTGGACCACATCGAGCACATCGCCGGCGTCGCCGGCATCGACCACGTGGGTCTCGGCCCCGACTTCGTGCGCGAGGTGTACGCGGACCTCACCCCGCCGTGCTGCGAGGGCTTCAGCTACTCCGGGATCGACGCCAACGCCGCCATCCCCGGCCTGGAGGGCCCGCGCGGACTTCCGCTGGTGACCGACGCGCTCCTCAAGCGGGGGTTCGCCGACGAGGAGATCCAGAAGATCCTGGGCGCCAACGTGATGCGCCTGTTCCGCGCCGAGCTGGGCCGCACGGCGCGGGAACGGCAGTAGCGGTGGACCCGGAGGCCATGCTGGCCGACCTCGAGGAGCTGGTGCTCTGCGAGTCGTACTCCACGGACCACGAGGCGGTGGCGCGCAGCGCCCGCGTCGTGGGGGCGCTGGGCCGCAGGCTGCTCGGCGCCGAGCCGGAGACCCTGGTGATCGACGGGGCCACCCACCTGCGCTGGTCGTTCGGCACCCCGCGGGTCCTGCTGCTGGGCCACCACGACACCGTCTGGCCCGTCGGCACCCTGCGCGAGCACCCCTGGTCGGTGCGGGACGGGGTGGCGCGGGGGCCCGGCGTGTTCGACATGAAGGCCGGTCTCGTGCAGCTCTTCCACGCGGTCGCCTCGCTGCCGTCCCCCGAGGGCCTGACCGTGCTCGTCGTCGGGGACGAGGAGCTCGGCTCGCCGACCTCCCGCCCGCTGATCGAGTCGATCGCGTCGCGGTGCGCCGCCGCGTTCGTGCTGGAGGCGAGCGCGGACGGCGGCGCGCTGAAGACGGCCCGCAAGGGCATCTCGCGGTACGAGCTGACCGTGCACGGCCGGGCCGCACACGCCGGCCTCGAACCCGAGCTGGGGGCCAACGCCGGCGTCGAGCTGGCCCACCAGGTGCTCGCCATCGCGGGCATCGCGGCCCAGGTCGAGTCGTCGTCAAGGGCGGGGGCCACGTCGGTGACGCCCACCATGCTGACCGCCGGGACGAGCACCAACACGGTCCCGGCGCGGGGCCGGGTGGCCGTCGACGTACGCGTGCCCGACCGGGCGGCGCAGCGGCGGGTGGACGAGCTGATACGGGCGCTGACCCCGCTCACTCCGGGTGTCCGGCTGGAACTGCGCGGCGGGCCGAACCGCCCGCCCCTCGATCCCGCCGCCTCCGCCGGGCTCTTCGACGTCGCCGTACGGCTCGCGCGCGAGCTGGGCATGGCGCCGCTGCGCGGGGCGGCCGTCGGCGGCGGCTCGGACGGCAACTTCACCGCCGGCGTCGGCTGCCCGACGCTCGACGGCCTGGGCGCGGTGGGCGGCGGCGCGCACGCCGCCGGGGAGCACGTCGTGGTCGCCGAGATGCCGGGCCGCGCCCGCCTGGTCGCGGCGCTGGCGGCGTACGTGCTGTCGGGCGGGCCGATCGGCCCCGGCGACGACGCGGACCGCGCGGCGCGGGACACGAGACGGACCGCCCGGGAGACCGCGTGAACCCGGAAGAGCGCGTGAACCGCGAGGACCGCGCGGGCGCCGTGGACCCGGGGGACCCCGTCGTCGCCCGGGATCAGGCGGCCGCGGCCGCCGCGGGCCGCGGCCTGCGGATCGCCGAGCTGCGCACGATCGCCGAGTTCGCGCGGGTGGTCCGGCTGTTCGACGGCATCTGGCACCCGGAGCCGTGGAACCCGCCGATCACGGCGGAGTTGATGCGGGCGCTGACCCACGCGGGCGGGTACGTCGCCGGGGCGTTCGACGGTGCGGAACTCGTCGGCGCCGGGGTCGCCTTCCTCGCGGCGCCCGCGGGACGGGCGCTGCACTCGCACGTGACCGGGGCCGTGCGTCCCGGCGCCGGATTCGCGCTCAAGCTGCACCAGCGGGCCTGGGCCCTGGAGCGCGGCCTGAGCCGGATCACCTGGACCTTCGACCCCCTGGTGCGCCGCAACGCCCACTTCAACCTGGCCAAGCTCGCCGCCCTGCCGGAGGAGTACCTGCCCGACTTCTACGGGCCGATGGGCGACGCGGTCAACGCCGGCGACGAGTCCGACCGCCTCCTCGCGGTGTGGCGGCTGGACGACCCGCGGGTGGCGCGGGCGTGCGACGGCCTGCCGTACCGGCCCGCCGGGGCGGACGGCGCGGTGGCCGCGCTCGCCGAGCGGGACGGGCGGCCGGTGGCCCTGGGCACGGACGCCCCGGCGGTGCTCGTCGCCGTGCCCGCGGACGTGGAGTCCCTGCGCCTCGCCGCTCCGGAGACGGCCAAGGCGTGGCGGCACGCCGTACGCGACGTGCTGGGCGGGCTGATGGCGGAGGGCCGCCCGGTGACGGGCTTCGCCGGCGGTTGCTACGTCGTCGGACGGCGCTACCCCACGGCGGGTTGAGCCGGCACCGCCGCCGCGTACGGGGCGGAGCGGGGATGGACCGGACAGCGACGTCCCCGGCGACTGCGGCGATCACCGGCAGAGGTAACGTGCCAGATGAGCCGGGTGGGGAGGCCCGGCGGCGGGTCACGAGTCCTTATTGATCATCTGATTACCGGGGGGAATCAGATGAGCGGGTGGCGGGGATCCTCGGTGCGGATCCGCTTGACGGTGCTGGGGAGCGCGGTGATGGCGCTCCTGTGCGCCGTCGCCGTGCTGCTCGTCCTCCTCGTCCTGCGCGGCACCGCCGAGCAGTACAGGACCGACGAGATCACGACCGCCGCCGTACGCCTCGCCTACCAGGCCAAGCGCGACCGGCTGCCTCCGGTGCTCCTCGATCAGGACCTGGCCGGGGTGCAGGTGATCGACCACGGCGGCCGGATCGTCTCCGTCAGCGACAGCCTCGTGGGGCACCCGCGCATAGCCGCGTTCCGGCCGGAGCTGACGAGCCCGGAGACGAGCAAGACGCTCTGCGACTCCCCGGCGTTCCCGGGCCGGTGCGTGGACGTCGTCGCCTTCCGCTTCCACAACAGCGGCGGCCTGTGGACGATCTACGCGGCCGACGACCCCGTGCCGTGGTATGTCAGCGGCCCGCTGCTGGCGGCGCTCCTCGGCGGTTCGCTCCTGCTGGTCGGGGTGACCGCGCTCGGCACCTACCAGACCGTGCGCAGGGCGCTCGGCCCGGTCGAGGCGATCACGAGCAAGCTGGCCAGGATCACCGCCACCGACCTCAGCCAGCGCGTGCCGGTGCCGAAGCACCACGACGAGATACGGCGGCTCGCCGAGACCGCCAACCAGACCCTGGACCGAGCGGAGACGGCCGTCGAGCGGCAGCGGCGCTTCGCCTCCGACGCCTCCCACGACCTGCGCAGCCCGCTGACCGCGATGCGCACGGAGATCGAGGAGGCGCTGCTGCACAGCGAGGACGCGGACTGGCCCGCCACCGGGCGCGCCCTGCTGGGCAGCTGCGACCGCCTGCAGGCGCTCGTGACCGACCTGCTCCAGCTCGCCCGGCTCGACTCCGGCGCCTCACCCCGGCGCGAGCCCGCCGACCTCGGCGGCCTCACCGCCCGTGAGCTCGACCGCAGGCCGCGCAAGGTCGAGATGGTGCGGCACCTGGCACCCGGCGTCATCGTGGTCGGCAACCGGATGGCCCTGGCGCGCCTGCTCAACAACCTCCTGGACAACGGCGAGCGGCACGCGGCCTCCACGCTGACGGTGACCGTGCGCCGCGAGGACGGCAAGGGCGTGCTGGAGGTGCTCGACGACGGTGCGGGGATTCCGCCGGACAAGCGGGAGCTGGTCTTCCAGCGCTTCACCCGGCTCGACGCCGCCCGGTCGAAGGACGCCGGGGGCACCGGGCTCGGCCTGTCCATCGCCCGCCAGATCGCCCAGGCGCACGGGGGGACGCTCACGATCGAGGACAGCGACCGGGGCGCCCGTTTCGTGGTGCGGCTCCCGCTCGCGCCCGCCCGCTGACCGCCGTCACTCCCTACTCCTCCTCGGGCACGACGATCACGGTGGGCACCGGAACGCGCAGGGCGTCGGCGACCGCCTCCTCCAGCTCCCCCGGTGTCTTGACGGCGCGGCCCCGCGCGCCGTACGCGGCGGCGAGGGCGGGGAAGTCGGGCGCGTGCAGGTCCACGGCGACCGGCCGCATGCCCCGCTCCCGCATCTCCTCGCGGATCTCCCCGAAGCCGCCGTTGACGGACACGACGACCGGCAGGCTCAGCTCCAGCTGCACCGCCGTGGCCAGCTCCTGCAGGCTGAACTGGAAGGCCCCGTCGCCGGCCAGCGCCACCACGGGGAGGTCGGGCCGGCCGAGCTTGGCCCCGATGGCGGCCGGCAGCGCGAAGCCCAGCGTGCCGAACCCGGTGGGGAACAGGAACCGCCCAGGCGGGTCCATCGGCATGCCGACGAGCGCCCCGTGGTAGACGAACATGGAGTTGTCGCCCACCACGACGGTCTCCGGCGGCAGGGCCCGGCGCAGCGCCGCGAGCTGGCCGGACCATCTGCGGGTGAGCTCCTCGAGCTCCGCCCTGTGGCCCGTGCCGGGATGCCGCTCCCGGCGCGGCCACGGCACGACGCCCTGCCGGTCGAGCCGCTCGGCCAGCCCGCGCATGGCGAGCTCCGCGTCCGCGACGATCGCCACGTCGGCCACGTGGTCGCCGTGCATCTGCCCGGGGTCGATGTCGATCCGCACGAGGCGGCCGGACAGGGCGAAGGCGTCGTCCCACAGGTCGGCCGGGCCCAGCTCGGTGCCGACGGCCAGCACGACGTCGCACGCGGCGAGCCATCGGCGGACGTCCGCCAGGTGCAGTGTGGCGCCGAGCACCAGCGGGTGGCTCTCCGGCACCGCGCCCTTGCCGTTGACCGTGGTCACGACCCGCGCGCCGAGCCGTTCCGCCAGGCGCATCGCCAGGCTCCCCACCGGCGGGGCCTCGCCGGCCGGGCTCCGCCGGCCCGGGCACTGCGCACCGCCGCCGAGCACGAGACCCGGGTGGCGCGCCGCCTTCAGCAGCCCGGCGGCCGCGTCGAGGGCCCCCGGATCGGGCTCGCGGCGCGTGATCAGATACGGCGGGACGACCTTGACCTGCCCCTCCAGGTCGAGCAGGTCGAAGGGGATCTCGACGTGGACCGGGCGGGGGCGTCCCTCGGCGAAGCGCCCGAAGGCGCGGGCGACGGCGGCGGGAATCTCCCGCACGGTCGTCACGCGGTGGCTCCAGGCGCACAGCGCGTCGATCGCCCGCGACTGGTCCCTGCTCTCGTGCAGGTAGCCGCGGCCGTCGCGAGGATGGCCGGTCGGGACGCCCGGGGAGACGAGCAGGATCGGGGAGGAGTCGGAGTACGCCTGCCCGAGGGCCGTGGCCGCGTTGACCACGCCGGGGCCGGTGGTGGTGACGACGACGCCCGGCCTGCCGGTCACCCTGGCGTACCCGTCGGCGGCGTACCCCGCGCCCTGCTCGTGCCGTGGCGTCACGCACCGCACGCCCGCCCGGTCGAGCTCCTCGTAGATCGCGAGGTTGTGGGTGCCGGGAATGCCGAAGATCGTGTCGACGCCGTGCAGCCGCAGCGCCTCGACCAGGGCGCGCGCCCCCGTGGGCGTCGTGATCGTCCCCGCCGGGGGGATCGGGTCATGGCCGTCCACGTATCACTTCCCGGGAGAGCGGAGGGGTTTCTCTTGGGTTTCCCAAATGGTTTCCCCTTTTCGCGCGCCGCCCTACCGTTCCGCGTGCCGGATTTTTCCTCCGGTCATCGGAAACGCGGCCGGGGACGCGATCCCACCTCGTGTTCGTCCGATCCGTACGTCAGCACATTCCCGATGGAGTTCACGGCCTGACGCACCATCCGGTGCATCGCCTCGGCGGTGTGGGAGGCGATGTGCCCGGTGATCAGAAGGCGGTCGGGGAAATCCCGCCGCAATTCGATGGCCTCCTCGCATTCCGGGTCGTAGAAACCGTCGAAGACGGCCATGCCGACGCGGCCCTTCTCCAGGCCGGCGTACAGGGCGCCGGGGCTGACGATGGCCGGGCGTGCGGTGTTGACGAGGAGCGCGCCCTCCGGCATCCGGCCGATCACCGTCGAGTCGACCATCGCCCTGGTCTCGCCGGTCTCCGGCACCATGACCACGAGGATGTCGCTGGCCGCGGCCAGGTCGAGCAGGGGCAGGTAGGAGATGCCGAGGTCGCGCTCGGCGTCGGGCCTGCGGGTGCGGCTGAAGTAGGACACGCGGACGCCGAAGCCCCGGCGCAGGATCTCCGCGATCCGCCGGCCGTTCGCGCCCATCCCGATGATGCCGACGCTGCGGGCGGCGAGCTCGTGCGGGAGTTCTTCGGAGCCGTGCCAGCCGGGGACCCGGTCGCCCAGGTGCCGGGGAATGCCGAGGTTGGCGTTGACGATCTGCGCGACCGTGAACGTCGCGACCGCGTCGGTCGCCGCCCCCGGCGTGTTCGTGACGGCGATGCCCAGCCGGTCGGCCGCCACGACGTCGACGAAGTTCTCGTAGCCCACCCCGAGGAAGGCCACGACCCTCAGCGTCTCGCGCGCCTCCCGCAGCGCCCGCGCCGTCGCCCGCTCCTCGCCGCCGTGCAGGTAGGCGACCGCCCCCACCAGCTCGCGCGCCAGCTGGTCCTCGGTCAGCGGCGACGCGAGCCGCCGTACCGTGAGTCCCTGCCGGGCGAGCGGCTCCAGCAGCGCCGCGTCGATGCCCGTCCCCGTGACCAGGACCGTCCCGCCTTCGCACTCCGCTCCGGCCGCAGGCCGCGGCTGCGCGGGACGACAGTCCGTTATATCCCTTGGAGCCACGATTTGGGACATTTCAAATATCTCTCAGACTTGGGACATATATGTCTGTTTTTCTCTGGGGTATCTCTCCAATCACAACAACCAGGCGGCGTACGAAATACCACGGATGGTCCAGGCGACGGAGCAGGAATCCAATGGTATAAGGGTTGTGGTGGTTCCGTCTCCACCTGAGTCGGAAAAGGAAACCCCTAGGGAGGGTCTGGGGGACCCCGGCCTCGGTCCCGCCCAGCCACACGTGCGTCCGTTTCCGCGCCCACGGCGGTACGGAAAGGGCGCGCGGCAAGGACGGCGCAGCGCAGAGAGGGCCACGAATGAAACTCCAGCCGCGACAGCAGCTTCTGGAGCTGTGGGAGGCGGCCGCGCGCGCCTCCTACCGGGACGGCGCCTGGGCGTGGGGAGGCCGGGACGGGTCGAACTCGATCTCCGACGCCGAGCAGCTCCTGTGCTTCATGTATCCGGCCTCCGAGCTGCCCGGCTTCCGCCTGGACACACCGGACGAGACGGCCGACGACGTGCTGGCCGCGCTGTCCGTCCTCGGCGACGCGGTCGAGATCCCCAAGCTGCTGCTCAAGATCATCGGGCAGTACCTGCGCACGTACACCGCGGACGACGGCCGCCCGCTGTTCTCCGGCGGCAGCTACTTCCGCCCGGTGGACGACGAGGCGAAGGTCGCCCCCGAGCAGCTCCAGCTCGACGTGGTCGACTCCTTCTCGATGTCGGTCACGCTCATGCTCGGCACACTCGGCTTCCTGAAGGTCTTCCGGCAGAGCGTGCGGCGCGAGCCCATCCGCCGCGAGATCCGCGAGCTGGAGGACCTGGCCAGCAAGCGGCTGTCGGCCGCGATGGCGGGCCTGCTGCGCAGCTTCACGGTCAACGCGTTCGACCCCGGCTCCACGGCCGGCCGCGCGCTGCTGCGCACCGTCAACCAGACCGGCGCGCCCACCCGCCGGGTGCTCGACGACCTGCGGCGCGAGCTGCGGCCCGTACGGGCCGGTCTGCGGGACCTGACCATCGGCTCGGGCAGCCAGGTCGACCTGGACAACGAGAACCTGCTGTTCGAGTGCGGCTGGACGTGGGGCATCGTGAAGGACGCCCCCGACATCGTCACCCCGCTCGACATCGGGCCCCAGCCCAAGGGCGTGGCCGCCGACACGCCGTTCCTCTACTTCACGGTCAACGCCCTCGTCGGCATCGCCGACCTGTTCACCTCCCGCACCCGCGTCCTGAGCCTGCTCAACGACGACCAGATCACCCTCGCCCAGGCCATCCAGCGCCGCTGGGACCTCACCCAGTCCTACTGGCGCACGATCGCGACGTACGGGCGGGGCACCTGGCCGCTGGAGGACATCCCCTGGCGGACGGTGGACGAGAAGGAGTCGGACTACTACAGCCTCGGCGTCACCGCCATGGTGGTGCAGAGCCTGGTCAACAACCGGGCGGCCGACCTGGACCTCGGCCGGGTCGCCGCCGTGCTGGAGGAGCTGGCCATCCGCGCCAGGATCATCCGCAGGGCCGTGCCGGGCGACCCGCCCGTGCTCATGCACTCCCCCGGCGTCCCGATCAATCTCCACGGCAGCGACGCGCTCGGCCCCCACCTGGTCTGGGTCGTCTCCGACTTCGCCATCACGCTGCTCAAACGCACCATCTGGGCCGCCTCCATCGCGCAGAACACGCGGATGCGCGAGCGGCTGGTCGCCCTCGCCGACCAGATCTGGCGGCACATCATGCTGCGCCGCCACGCGGACGGCCCGGCCGCCGGCCTGTGGGACCAGCCCGGCAACGTCTTCGCCGACATCCAGGCGCGCGACGAGGATCCGTCGTGGTACTTCAGCGAGCGCGTCGTCGAGTTCCTCGTGTCCGCCGCGACGTCCAGCGGGGAGCCGCCACTGCGCAGCCCCCAGCTCGTCGAGCTGGCCTACCAGATGCTCGGAGAGGCCGAGCACCTGCTGGACCAGGAGCTGGTCACCCGGCCGCTGGTGGCCGGGCAGACGATCCAGCCGAAGCTCCGCACGATCCAGGCCTCGCTGCAGCGGGCCAGGGTCATCGTCAGCGACCGCCCCGCGACCGCGCAGGCACTGATCAACAGCGCGCTCCTCGACCTCGAACGGCTCGCCGCCGCCCGCGACAGCGCGTCGGAGGCGATCTGAATTGCTCGTCTTCGCGATCTCGGACAAGGGCGGGACCGGGCGCTCGGTCACCGGCACCAACATCGTGTACCGGCACGCCCTGCAGGGCAACGACGTCTGTTACCTGGACTTCGACTTCGGCTCGCCGACCGCCGGAGCCATCTTCAGCGTGAGCGGGGTGGCCCGCGGCACCCGGCAGAACGGCCTGCACGAATACCTGCGGGGCGAGTGCCCGCAGCCGCGGCGTGTGGACGTGTGGGCCGAGTCCGACCGCGAGGGGCTGCGCACGCGCCCGCCCGGCGCGGGACGGCTCGTGCTGCTTCCGGGCAGCGAGGGCGGCGGCGAGCTGTCGGCCCTCACCGACGAGATCATCGGCCGCTGCGTCCAGCTGTTCGGGCGGCTGGAGGAGGAGTTCGACCTCTGCATGATCGACGTCAGCGCCGGCCGGTCGTTCACCGCCGAACTGGTCCTGGCGGCGACCGTGCGGATGCCGGCCGTCCCGTTCCGGTGGCTGGTCTTCCACCGCTGGACGCGTCAGCACATCATCGCGGCCGCCGGGCTCGTCACCGGCGCGGACGGGCTGCTCGACGTCGGCACCAGGTTCGGCCATGACGCCGACGACCTGCGTGACCGCATCCGCTACGTGCGCACGGCCGTGCTCGAACCGGACTCGGCGGAGCTCGTCGGGCTGCGCGACGAGCAGCGGGCCTGGCTGAGCGCGTGCGACAGCGAGCTGCGCGAGCTGGCCGGCCGCCACAGCGTCGGCCGTACCGCCATGCTCGGCAAGATCCCGCTGGATCCGGTCCTCCAGTGGCGCGAGCAGCTCATCACCGACGAGGACGTGCTCGCCAGCAAGATCGCGAACGCGGAGACCGCCGCCGCGTTCGACGAGCTGGCCAAGAAGATCGTCGACGACAACGCGTGGGAGGGCCTGTGACGCCGGTGCACGCGACGTTCGGCGAGGTGGCGGCCGAGCGCAGGATCGCCTCCGTCCCCCTCTCCCACGTGTCCGTCGAGCTCGGGCACCTCTACATGGAGGACTTCGAGGCGGGTCCGGCCCGGCTGCGCGAGCAGTTCCGCAAGGTCGCGCCGTGGCTCGCAACGGTCCGCTCCTTATGGCGTGAGCGGGTGCCCGGGGGCCGGGCCCGGGTGAGCACCTGCTTTCTCGTGGACGACTACTTCAGCCGCTTCAGCACTCCCGCCGAGCTGGTGCCGATGGTCCTCGAGGCGGCGGCCGAGCACGACCTGACCATCGACTACCTGGCCCGCGAGTCCGCCTGCGCGCAATCCGATGGCGTCGAGCTGGCCCGGCTGGTGGAGGACCGGCTCGTCGACGACCCGCCGCCGGAGACCGACGGGTCGCGCCCGCCGGTGAAGGAGACGGGCTGGCTGTGCAACGGCTCCCGCTCGCCCCGCACCGCGCCCGTGCAGGCGATGGGGAAGGCCCGGCCGTGGGAGCCGCCCGCGCAGAACGCCAAGCGCGGCCACTCGATCTTCGTGGACGTCGAGCTGTGGGACGAGAGGGGGCCGCGGCGCACCTGGTCGTGCCCCTTTCTCGCGGCCGTCTGGCAGCTCCTGCGGCTGGGGCTGCTGCGCAGCGACGGCCGGGTGCCGCTCCCTCCGGTGACCCTGGACGGCGGCTGGCCCCGCGACTGGGACGAACTGCCCGCGGTGGTCCGGCTCGACCCCCAGGCCGCGCCGTTCAGCGCGTACACCACGCTGTCCGTCCTCTCCCCCCGGTTCCTGCCCGTCGAGCTGGCCGTACGGACGATCCTGAGCCAGGTCGCGGTGGACGACGAGGTCCTGCGGCAGGTCGCCGGCCGGAGCGAGGGCGAGGGAGTCCGGCTCGAAGAGGAGCTCGTCGACCGCATCTCCTACGTCTTCGTCTGAGGGGCCCGATGCTGGTGATGGGGGAAGTCCACACCGGGCTGCTGCAGAACTCCGGGGAGATCTCCGAGTCGACGTGCCGTCAGGTGCTCGGGATCACGGCCGGGGAGACCGTGCGGGTCTCCCGTCGTCCCATCGTCCACGCTCTGTCGCCCGAGCGGCTGACCGGGGTGGACTGCACGCTGCCCGCCGCCTCCCGTTCCCGTGTCAGGGGCGTGGGCACGGTCGTGTCCCGCTGCGCGGTGACCGGCGGCCGGGTGGCCCAGGGCTCGTCGTACGTCAGGGTGGTGCGCTCTGAGGCCGACCGCAGGCTGCCCTGGTCGCACTACCTCGCGCGGCCGGGCGTCGTGGAGGTCCTGGGGAAGGCGAAGGCGGCCGACCTCGCCGAAGGATTCACCGGCGACCCCGCGCCCGGCCGCCCCGACGGTGCCTGCCTCGACCTCGCAGCCGTCAGCGGGCGCTTCCTCGACCTCGTGCAGGCCTCCCCGCTGCTGGACCGGCGGGCCCCCTTCAAGATCCCGCGTACGAGCCTGCGGTGGGTGGCCGAGACCGGCGAGCCGTCGATCCGCTTCACCCTGCACACCGAGCAGGAGCGGACCCTGCGCCTGACGCACCCCGGCCCGTTCACCCCCGCCGTGGTCGACCTGTGCGAGGACCTGGCGACGCACGACTGGCTGCTGACGTCGCTGCTGGTCATCGTCGAGCGGGCGCGGATCGGGACGACGCCGGGGGCTGCGGCGGTGGCCCGCCTCGCGCCCGCCATCGACCACCTGCTGCACCTGTGGATGCCCGCCGCCCGGGTCGAGGAGTGGCTGACGCCGTTCTGGGACAGCCTGGAGCGGCGGCCGGGGTTCACCCGGCAGTGGCGCTCCCTGGTCGACCGGGTCCGCGACCAGGTCGCGATGAACACCCTGGCCCTGCTCAGTGCGTCCGCCGAAACCGGACGGAGGTGACCATGACCGGAGAAACGCCCGAGCCGTCGCACGCGCTGGTCCCGAGGATCGTGCGCAAGGCCCTCGTGACGGTGCTCGTGGGCGGGGTGAGCTACCTCGTGAGCAACGCGCTCATCAACAGCGAGAACGAGGACCTGTGGAGCCTGCTGCTCGCGACGTTCATCAGCGGCGTCGTCTTCGTCGTGCAGTTCCTCGCGGACGTGGACGACCAGCTCGAGACCGTGCTGCAGGAGCAGCGCAGGCAGCACACGAAGACCCACAATCTGGTGGCCGACAGCTTCTCCAAGATCAACGAGGCGAGCAAGCTGTTCGGCGTCGTGGAGATGTCCGCGCTGGAGACCAGGGGCGTGGCCGAGCTGGTGCAGAACGCCGCCAAGATCCGCGACGACATGCCCGACCTCGTCAAGAACCTGGTCCACCACGAGGTCACCCGGATGGCCAAGTTCCTCGGCGAGCTGTCCGACGGCAGGTACGCGTTGTACGAGGGCGAGGACCGCGACTGGCTGCTCGCGCTCGCGCGCAACACGCGGATCAGTCTCGACGCGATCAGCCTCACCAGCGTGGACGCCCGCGACACCGAGTTCGGGAGCGGCTTCTGGCACACCGACCTCGGGCAGCGCTACGTCCGGCTCCAGCGCGACCTCGTCCAGCGCGGGGTGCGGGTGCGCCGGCTGTTCGTCGTGGATCGTTCCGAGCGGCTCGACTCCGAGGCGTTCCGCCGGGTGTGGAAGTGGCAGACCACTGTCGGGATCGAGGTGCGCACGCTCCTCCTCACCGACGCGCCGCCCCTGCTGCGCGGCTCGCTGTCGGACTTCATCCTGTTCGACGGGGTCGTCTACTACGAGTCCAACCCCGCCCCTCAGGTCGGCGACGGCATCGCCCCGGTGATCCACAGCACGATCCTCGTACGGGACCAGGAGAGGGTGCGGGAGCGGGTCGAGCGGTTCGGCGAACTGTGGGACGCGGCGACACCCGCGGCCTAACCGGAAGCAGGCCGGGCGCTTCAGACAACGACGTCAGGCACCGGCGGCGCCGGGGGGAAGGGGCGGTCGGGACGGCAGACGGCGAGCAGTTCCCGCTCCTTCGCGCCGACGGTCCCCGCGACCAGGGCCGCCACCAGCTCCGCCGTGACGGGGGCGAGCGTGATGCCGAGGCCGCTGTGGCCGGTGGCCGCCACGACGCGTCCGTGGTCGTCCACGTGGCCGAGGATGGGCATGTGGTCGGCGCTGCCCGGTCGCAGTCCGGCCCACCGCCGGCCGATCGGCCAGGTGGCCGCGGTGGGCATGAGGGCGGCGACGCCCCGCCGGATCTCCTCGATCGCCTCGGGGGTCACCGTCACGTCCCCCACGTTCTCCTCGTAGGTGACGCCTACCGCCACCCTGCCGTCGTACCGCGGGACGAGATAGGGGAAGTACTCCCGGCCGTCCTGCCTGATCTCCGCGAAGACGTGGTGGCGCAGCGGGTAGGTGACCGCCCCGGGCGGGCGGACGTCGAAGGCCACGCCCTTGATGGGAAACAGGTGCGCGCGATGGCGGGGCAGGAAGACCCCGCTCAGGTGGCCGGCCGCGACCACGGCCGTCTCCGCGGACACCCGGCGGCCGTCGTGGAGGTCCACCTCGACACCGGCGGGCCCGGTCCGCAGGCCGGTGGCGTACACCGCGTTCAGCACCCGGATCGGCGTACGGTCCGACAGCACGGCTCCCGCCAGGGCGGTCATGAGCACCCGCGGGTCGAGCGCGAGCTCCTCCGGCAGTAGAAAGCCGCCGACGACGCGCTCGCTCAGCAGCGGTTCGAGGCGCCTGGCGTCGGCCGCCGTCAGCCGCTCGACGGCGAACGGCGAGTTCTTCCACTGCGGCAGCACCGTGGACTCCAGGCGCTCCATCTCGGCCTCGTCCAGCGCCACCTGGATGTCGCCGCCGTCCAGCACCGGGACCTCGACGCCGGAGGCCGCGTGGATCTCCTCCAGCCATTCCGTATACATGTCGCGGCTGCGCTTGATGACGTCGCTGAGCGGGCCGAGGCAGGAGGGCTCCGTCTGGGTCAGGATGCCGCCCATCGCGCCGTCGGAGGCGCCGAGCCCGAGACGCTGCCCGGCGTCCACGAGCACCACGCTCGTGCCCCGCGCGGCCAGCCGGTGCGCGATGGCGCAGCCGATCACGCCACCACCGATGATCACGACGTCGCAGGTCTCAGGCACGCGGGCTCCCAGTTCGCCGTCCTCGCTTCGACAGTAGGCGAGGCAGGGCCGTTCAAGAAGGCCACACACCGGTGACCTCGCCGAACTGTACCGCGACGGAATCTTGCCGGCCGGGAAATCCGCCGAGTCGCGACACGCCAACCCCTTCCCGAGTTATTGGATGAGCCGTACAATTACGGCGCCGGAAGGGAGGGCCGCATGTCCGCCGCGCCGAAGACCACCGCGACCAGCGAGAAGGACGAGCACGTCGCCGACCGGAGCGCGTACGAGGCCGTCATCGAACGCCTGTCGAAGGCCTCGGTCGACAAGCACTGGGAGCCGTACGTCGACATCCCCTGGGACGACCCCGAGTTCCACGTGGACCGGACCGACCCGCGGTGGGAACTGCCGCCGGCCGACAGGCTGGGCGGCCACCCCTGGTACCTCGCGCAGCCGCCGGAGGTCAGGGCGCGCATCGGGCTCTGGCGGGTGGCGACCGCCATGAAGATCGGGCTGCAGTTCGAGAACCTGCTCAAGCGCGGGCTGCTCAACTACGCCTACCGGCTGCCGAACGCCTCCCCCGAGTTCCGGTACGTCTACCACGAGATGATCGAAGAGGGTCATCACGGGATGATGTTCCAGGAGTTCGTGAACCGCACGAAGCTCCCCATCCGCGGCATGCCCGGCCCGCTCAGCCTGCTCGCCCAGGTGGTGCCGTGGATTCCGCTGATCTCCACCGAGCTGTTCTTCGTCTTCGTGCTGGGCGGCGAGGACCCGATCGACCACGTGCAGCGCGCGACGCTGAAGAGCGGGCGGATCCGGCATCCGCTCGAAGAGACGATCATGCGCATCCACGTGGCGGAGGAGGCGTGGCACATCTCCTTCGCCCGTCACTACCTGGTCTCACGGGAGAAGAGCACCACCGGCTGGCGCTACACCAAGACGAGACCACCTACAACTTTACAACGTAGATTTGTCGCGCGGCGCGAGCGCCTACACAGATGAGTACGACCCCAACGTGCTGATCCGCAGGGCCCGCGCCCTGCACACGGCGTGGAGCTCCCCCGCGGACCACCAGGCCCGGGAGATGACCCCACTCGCCGGATGACGCGGGGTCACAGCACGCGGATCGAGGAGATGAGACGGTTGACGTCCGGCAGGTAGTCGTGCGCGGGGTCGGGCATCTTGACGTAGAGGTAGGCGGGCCGTTCCTTCCCGGTGTCGATCAGGACCAGGATCTGCAGCTCGCTTCGGATCGTCGTGTCCGCCTTGGCGCCCATCCTGGTCTGCCGGACGAGCACCCATGCTTCATGGCCGTCCACGGTCAGCGGCTGCGAGACCAGGTCCACGAAGATGGTGTCAGGCGAGTAGATCCAGGTGAAGGCTTCCATCTGGGCCATGGCCGCCTGGAAGAGCCTGCGCTCGCCTTGGTAGCGGGCAAGCAGCTCCGGGCTCAGCCGGTCGGAGCCGTACAGGGCGAACCAGCCCCGCTCCGGCCGGGACTCCACCCACAGGCTGAGCGTCCGCCCGGCGACGCCCTGCTGCTGCTCCCGGCTCGGCGACGCCCACCCGCCGCCCAGCCGGGCGTAGGACAGCCCCGCCGCGCGATCGGTGAGCCGTCCGATCACCGGGGACGACTTGCCCGGATAGCGCGGCAGCTTCATGATGTTGTCGTTCTGCGCAAGTTCCATCGCCGGTCCCAGGGGTACCGGCCGGTAGGTCGACGGATCGCCGGGCGTCGCGCCACACGACGCGATGTGGTTGATGTCCGCAGAGACGGTCTCGCCCTTGATCTGCATCTCGCAGCGGACCAGGAGGCCGCCCACGCCCGTGGCGATCACGGACACCGGCTGACCGGGATGGACGTCGACGTCCCGGCGGAGCGGCAGACTGACGTCCTTCAGCTCCTCCTGGCGACCTCCAGACAGTTCCAGGGCGACGTCGGCACGCCCGTCGCCGTCGATCAGATAGCTCACGGTGACCGGAGGCGCCACGCGGGCCGCCGAACCGACAGCGAACACGGCGCCATAGCAGAGCAAGATGGCGGCACCCAGGCCGCTGACCCAGCCGGGCATGGGGGCGCGCATCCGGTGGCCTTCACGCGAGTACGGCATCAGCTCGCCTCCGCCAGCCCGTCGGCCGCGGGTCCCGGGGCCAGGGCGAGCCCCGCTCTGCGCGCACGGCGTACGCTGGCGCGCAGCACCTCCTCCACCCTGCGCGCCTCCTCCGTAAGCCCGGCTAACTGGGCGACGGCCAGTTCGTCCCTGACGGTCCGCGCAAGGAGCTCCCGGTACGCCTCACTGCGCGCCGACAGCCGGCGCGCCGTCTCCCACTGCCGCAGCGCCTCGTCGGCGGCGGCGGCCTGGGCGGCGTACTCCTCCAGCGCGGCGACGCGCCGGCTCACCGCCTCGGTCGCCAGGTCGAGGGCCTGTGCCTGTGCGCCGAGCATGTCGGCGATCCTGCCGTCCTCCCGGTGCGGCACGGCCTCGTGCTCGGCCCGCAACGCCTCCACCTGGGCGAGCGTGAGGGCAATCTCCCAGAGCTGGGTGGGCAGCGTGACCGCGTTGCGGACGTCGTCGAGCAGCCCAGACCGGTTCACCTCCGATCCGAGCACCGCCCCGACCGCTTCCCGCGCCCGCTCCAGCAGATCGGCCGACGCGTTGCCGAGGTCCTGCGGGCGTACGTACCGCCCGTGCAGAGTCTGGGCGAGCCGCGCGGCGGGCCCTTCCCCGCACCGCCACAGCAGCACGCCGAAGACGACCGGCATGAGACACCCGCACAGCAGAAGGAACGCCCCCAGCCCCGGGCCCCATGCGATCGAGCCCACGGCCAGACCCGCCAGCACGGCCTGCGCGGCCAGCCCCGCCCACATGACGGCGCCGCCGTAGAACCGGCCCATCACAGCGGGCAGGAGCGTCCACACCGGTGCGTATGACAGGCAGAGCCCGGCGTCTCGGAGGGTGCGCCCGCCGAACGGCGGATTTCCCGGCGGAGCACCGGGCGGACACAGCACGTCGGCGTCGCTCATCAGGAGCCTGCGCTGACGCTCGGGCACCTCGGGATCGATGATCGGTTCCGGCACGTGTCCATCCTGTGTCTGCACCAGACCGGCCTCAAGATCCCTACCGGAAACGGAATCAGTCAGAGACAAAGCGGCCGAGGCCGCGTAGGACGGCGGCGGCCTGGGTGACGATGGAGTCAATCAGCTCCTCGCACGTGGGCAGGTCGTCGATGAGCGCGACGACCTGGCCGGACGCCATGACGCCGAGGTCCGGGCGGCCGTCCACCATGGCCGGCTTGAGCAGCACCGGAGTGCTGGCGGCCATCAGCACCTGCTACCAGCTCAGCTCCTTGCCGTGCTTCATGGCCAGGCCGTCGCGGATCATGGCGGGCCACGACATGCCGGAGTCGACTCGTGACCTTTCCGCATGAGGCACCACCGCTGCTGCCCAGCGGCGGACCGGGGCACATCAGGAAATTTCGGTGTTCCAGTTGATCTGCGGCCGTGATTGCTACGCTCCAAACGATCATCCGCGAGGCACGGAGAGCAATGTCATGGGCCAGCCCCCCTATCCGCCCAATCAGCAGCCCTATGGGCACCCTCAGCAGCCTTACCAGCCCCAGCCCTACGGGCAGCAGCCGTATCCGCCCCAGCCGTACCCCCAGCACCCGCCGATGCCGCGCAAAAGCGTGACCAAGCACCGGGCCTATCGGCCAAGTCGCACGTGTTCCACCTCGTACCGACCATCTGCACATGCGGCCTGTGGGGCTTCGTGTGGTTCGGCCTGTGGATCTACCGACTATTCGTGCGCCGCAGGGAGGTCACCCGCCACTACTACTGATCGGCGGTTCGCCCCGTGAGCCCCCGCAGGGCGGGGGCTCACGTATGTTCGGCCCGCGGCCCCTAATGGTGATCTCGCCGCCCTTCGCGGCGCCCTGGCGGCTCCCTGCGGGGCCGATGATCCTAGCGCTGTCGCTTGGGGGGTTCCCCCGATGTGTGGACACCGGCTGTTATGCGGCGATCAGCACCTTATCGGGCTGCTGCTCGTAGTCGATGGGGCTGAGGTACCCCAGGCTCGAATGCTTCCTTCGGGTGTTGTAGCGGGTGATCCAGGCGAAGACGGCCAGCCGGGCCTCTCGGGCGGAGGGCCAGCACCTGGCGCCTTGAAGGGTCTCCCGCTTGAGGGTGGCGTTGAGTGCCTCGGCGGCAGCGTTGTCCGCGCTGGTGCCGACCGCGCCCATGGACTGGCGCACCCCGAGCTGCCGGCACACGGCGGCGAACTCGGCACAGGTGTATTGCGACCCGTGGTCGCTGTGGAAGATCGCCCCGGTCAGGGCGCCGCCCCTGGTGGCGGCCGCGGCGTGCAGCGCGTCGGTCACCAGGGTGGTGCGCATGTGATCGGCGATCGACCAGCCGGCAAGCCGCCGCGAGTGCAGGTCGATCACCGTGGCCAGATACAGGAACCGGCCCTCGGCCAACGGCAGATAGGTGATGTCGCCGACGTAGCGCTGGTTCGGCCCGGCTGCGGTGAAGTCCCGCTTGAGCAGGTCGGGCACCGCCTGGGCCGCCGGCTGCGGCACGGTCGTGCGGACCTTTCTGCGCAGGTGAAGCCCGACGATGCCGTGGGTGCGCATCACCCGCTCCACCCGCTTGTGGTTGACGCGCGCCCCGTCCTGGCGCAGCTCGGCGGTGATGCGGGGGCTGCCGTAGGTCCCGTCGAACTCGGTGTGGATGGTCCTGATCCGATTCGCGAGCTCGGCGTCGGCGGCGGCGCGGGCCGCCCGGGCGGGTGCGGCGGCGCGCCAGCGGTAGTACCCCGAGCGGGACAGGGCCAGGACGCGGCACAGTCGCTTGACGCCGAAGGCGCTCGCGTGGTCGGCGACGAACTGGAAGCGACTCACCAGTTGGTCTCTCCGGCGAAATACTTGGCCGCCCGGCGCAGGATGTCGCGCTCCAGCTCCAGTTCCCGGATCCGGGCCTTGAGCTGCTTGTTCTCCTCTTCCACGTCGCTTGACGGTAGCGGGGCCTGCGAGCGCTTGGGCACCGGCCTCTCCTTCGCCGGCGCGGTGCCCGCCGCCTGGGCCTGGCGCACCCACAACCGCAGCGTCTCCCGGCTGATCCCCAGATCCCGGGCCACCGACGTGATCGTCCGGGCCGGGTCCGACAGATACAGCGCGACCGCGTCGGCTTTGAACTCAGGCGGGTAGACCTTCATGACCACCAGGAACTCCTCGGTCTCCAGATCTCCATGATCTGGCACTCAAGGTGTCCACACCTCGGGGGGAGGGCCCCTTCGCGCCCTGCCCCAAGGTTGGCGAGGCGCTGCCTCGATACAGCGGGCGTAGCCGATGCGAATGGCGGCTGCGGGTCGGTAGAGGGTCTACGGGGCGAGCGCCGAGGTGCCGTGCGGCAGGCCAGCGTCGAACGACCGACCTTCTTCAGCAGCCTCGAACCGACCCCGGGTGCCACATCTGGCGCTATCGGCGACCGATGGCCCGCGCTGGCCGCGCGGGACGCCTACCCCCAGGGACCCTACGCGTTGGTCGAAGGGCTGCTCGCCCACGCCATGCTGGCGACTGCCAGCGGCGTCGGCCCGAGCATGAGCATCGGTCCGGCAGGCGAGGATAGCTCCATCCCGGGCACCGGCCGCGCGGTGGGCCTCCAGGCGCCCGAGATCGCCAGAGGCTGGTGTGCCAGGCTCACCGCGAGTGCCCGTACTCCGCCTGAGGCTCCGCACCCTGGTCACCGCCGACAATCCGGCCCATCCTTGGGGTGGGAGGTGCCAGCATGCTCTACCGGATCCTGGCAGATACGATCACGAGCTGGGTGGACGCGGACATCCCCCGCGACGACGAGCGGCCCTCGGGCACGCGGCTGCGCGGGGCGTGGGCGTCGGGCGGTCCGTGCTCCTCGCTGGATGGGCTGCGCCTGCCGCCGCTGAACAACCGCCGGGTCCGGTTCTGGTACACCGAGGAGGGCTGGCGCGTGTACGGCCGGGCCCACTGGGCCGAGCTGCGCGAGGCGGGTCACACCGTACGGGTGATCCGCGTCAAGAACGCCCCCGGCTCCCGGGTGGCCTACCGCGACCGCTATCAGGTCGCCCTTCTCCCTCCGTCGCCGGGAAGGCGCTGACGACCACCGCCGGATCCCGGCGAGGCGATCCCACACCCGGTCCGGGGACGAGACCCCCGGGACCAGGGGGAAGATCCGCCCGAGCGGGTCTACGCGGCGCTGCCGGTGGCCGAGAGGGAGGTGGCGCGCGATCTGCTATTGCGCCTGGCGGACGTGCGGGTCCTCGGCCAGGGCCAGGGCCAGGTCGAGGATCAGCGACCGTTCGGTGTGCTCGCCGGCGGCGATGCCCTCCAGCACCTTGACGCCGACGCCGCGCTGGAACAGGTCGTTGAGGACGATCAGCCCTTCCAGGAGATTGCGGCCGAGCCGGTCGACCTCCTGGACGGTCAGCACGTCGCCGTCGCGGATGTAGGACAGCGCGTTCAACAAGCAGAACACGCAGCGGCAGCACGACGCCCTCGATCCCATCTGCTGGAAGGTCTTCGAGGAGAAGATCAGTGGCAAGCTCGCCACCGACGACCGACCCAATCACTTTCGCGCCGTTGCTCGTCGGGCGAGATTATCGGCCCTTTCGGGCACTTGAGGTCCAGAGAAGGTTAATCCGGCCAGTCTCGCGACCGGCAACTCGCCAACATCCGCCGCATCGACGGCCCGGAGAAAGAGGCCCTCGGCGCCCTGGCCACGATGCCGGAGCGGCGGGCCCGATGGGGTGCCGCCGCGACGTGAGGCCATGGCCTAGAGACTCTCCTCAGCTGCCCGGATGGCGGCGGCTCACGACCCCTTGCGGCTGCGCTTATCCCCCTCCGGCCTCGTCGTAGGGCGCCCACCCCTTATCGAGAAGGTGGAACCCCACATCGATGGCCGCCGCTGGATCGGGCTCACGGATGGCCATGAGCTGAATCTGCAGGGCAAACCGGACGTAGAAGCGGATCTCTTCGCTTGGCTCCTCCAGCCCGAATTCCTCGGTCATCGCCGCGACCAAGGCATCCTCGTGGCGCAACCACATCTTCTCCGCGTAGTCGACCAGAGCCGGCGTCTCCTCCATGAGAGCGAGTATTTGACTCTGCGGCTCGGATTTGAGCGCGGCGATTTCGGAGAGGTAGTGGGCCTTCAGCGCGTCGGAGATCGAGGTCCCCGCCATGCGGCCACTCACCGCAGCAATCAGGCGTTCATGCCGCTCACCTTCGTCACTGAAGACAAGCGCCTCCTTGTGTGGGAAGTGTGTGAAGACCGTCTTGGGCGACACATCGGCCGCATCTGCGATCTCGCGCACAGTCACCGCATCGAAGCCGCGTGCAAGGAAAAGCGTCGTCGCCGCCTCCAATATCGCCGCCCGCGTCGCCGCCTTCTTGCGCTCACGTCGGCCCGCCGTCGCTGCATCCACCATGGCGCATACTCTACACCCGAACACTAAGAATATTGACAGTAAAGGTAGTCTCGATATAGTAAGTGAGTGAGTGAAGTGAAAGAGTCTCGCTCATGGCGTACTCGTTGACGGGTTGCCGGGCTCCTAGCCAATGAGGTCTTAGCCCAGCCGCTCGGCCTCCTCGGCGCGCCCGAAAATCGCCGCCGCCGATCGGGAGTCGCAGGCACAAGCGAGCCGCGTCAATCTCCGGCGGGCCCTCCCGCCAACCCCGGCTATCAGAAAGGGACCCGACCATGTCCGAAGCAATTGACTCACGGTCTAAAAGTCGCGAGATGCCTGCCTCCCACGTGCGCTTGCCTGCGCAGCGCCGAGTGGCGGGAGCGTTGCTCGTCGCCGGGCCGGCGATCTTCCTGCTCGGGGAGTTTGTCGCCGCCGCAGCGTGGACCGACCCCGCCTACAGCTACACGCACCATTTCATCAGCAACCTCGGAGTCCACGGGCCCTCGACCCTGTTCGGGCAGTACATGTACTCGCCCCTAGCCTGGGTAATGAATGCCGGATTCCTCCTCTTCGGGATCACGATCCTGGCCGGAGTGGCCACGCTGCGCGATCTGTCGGACGGCCGCCGTTGGGCCATGCTCGCCCCCGCGACGCTGCTGGCCGTCGGCGGCGTCCTGCTCGCGCTGTTTCCCGGATCTGGCGAGGCACTCAACAACGGCACCGGCGAGTACCACAGCATGGGAGCCTTCGCCGGCTTCGTCGGTGGGAACGCGCTGGCCATCGTGCTCGGAAGCAGGTGGCGGCGCATCGGCATCTCTCCGCGAATGGGGCGAGCACTGATCACGGTCGGCGTGATCGGTCTGCTCTCGATGGTGCTCTACCTCGCGATGATCTTTACCACGGGCGACACCCCCATCGGCATCATCGGCCTCATCGAACGCGGCGCCGTTCACCCGTTCCTGATCGGCCTCATCTGCGCTGGAGCATCGATCTGGAAGCGGAAGACGTGAACGAACCCCTTGCGTCCTCCGTCACCACGGAAATGGCAGCCTGACGCCGAACTCTTCGAGCACCCAGCACACGCAGGCAGAACTCCCGCTCGAACCGCGCCCGGCCCGCGCCCACGATCCGGTCCACTCGCCCCGGCGGCTCGATCTTCAACGTCCGGCAGCGCCTCAGCAGGGCCGCCCGCAGCCCTTCGTCCGTGAACACCATCGGGCAGATCTTGTCCGCCAGCCACTCGGCCAGCACATCCTCATCCGCCCGAGTCGACTCCCGGAACCCCAGCGCATCCCGCACCTGCTTGCGGTGGTATTCGATCGTCGACCCCGACCACCGGTACTCCGCGAACAGGACCGGGTCGACCTTCACCTGCCCCGCCACATAGTCGACAGCGGCCTTCGGGACCTCACCCGAATGCCGCGGGAACCGGCCCTCCTGCTCGAAGAACTTGAGCAACAGACCGAAGCCCAGCCGCGTCGCGCCTGTCTTGTTCCCCACCAGCTCCCAGTCGCCGTCCAGCAGCTTCCACTGAACGGGAGGTTCTCCCCCGACGGACGCTTCCTGGCGGTCGCGCATGACACCCGGGTCACGCTGTTCGATGTGGCGGGCGGCTACCAGTTGGGCGCCCCGCTGGTCGTCACCGTCGCTGAGGCGGCGAAGGCCAACGCGATCCCCCCTGTCATGGCCTTCTCCCCGGACAGGTCGCCGAGGGCCGGGCGGACGGGCCCCGGAGCGTGTCGGCAGGCTCCAGGGCCGTCGTCAGTCCTCCCGCCGGGGGCAAGGTGCGTGCCAAGCGACGGTCTGCCGACCAAGGTCAACGACTACGGCGACACGAGCACGGCCTCCGACAACACCTGCACCGCGATCGCCTACGCCCGCAACACCACGACGCGGCGGGTGCCGCGCATGCCCCGCCACCGCCGCTTCGCGCTGAGCGTGCTCACACCGCTGATCATCGGCCTGATGGCGCGGATCATGCTGTCCCCGCCCGGCTCCATGATCAGGGCGTTCCGCATTCCCGGCGACGTCGTGCGCGAAGTCTACGTGGACAACCCCGAGACGGCCGCGCAGACCCGCGACTCGGTGGCCAGAACGAGGGAGCTGTGCACCGATCTGGGCATGATGAACCCGATCAGCCGCCGTCTGTGGCGGGCCATGGGCATCTGGGACGAGCCGAAGGCTCGGGCGAGGAGCAAGGCGTGAGGAAGACCGCCGTCGTCACGGGCGGGGCGTCGGGGATCGGGCGGGCCGTCGCCGCCGAGCTCGTACGGCGCGGCGTCCACGTCACGATCGCCGACGTCCGGGGGGCCGACGACGCCGCCAAGGAGCTCGGCTGCGCGGGCGTCGTGTGCGACGTCTCCGACGCGCAGGCCGTACGGGAACTCGTCACCGGGGTGGCCGCGGAGCACGGGCGGCTCGACTTCCTGTTCAACAACGCCGGCATCGCGGTGGGCGGCCGCGCCGAGGAGTTCACGCTCGACCACTGGAACCGGACGATCGACGTGAACCTGCGCGGGGTGGTCCACGGCGTGCACGCGGCGTACCCGCTCATGATCGAGCAGGGCTTCGGGCACATCGTCAACACCGCGTCGCTGGCCGGGCTGACCCCCGCGCCCATGATGCTGCCGTACACGACGACCAAGCACGCCGTCGTCGGGCTGTCGCTCGCGCTGCGGGCCGAGGCGGCGGCGCACGGCGTGCGGGTCAGCGTGGTCTGTCCCGGGTTCACCGACACGCCGCTGCTGGACAACGCCAACCCCGGGCTACCGCAGACCGAGATCGGCCTGCGCGCCCGCACGTCGGCCGTGCGAGCCCAGGGGCGCCTGTATCCCGTGGAGTCGCTCGCCCGCGACGTGCTGCGCGGCGTGGCCGCGAACCGGGCGCTCATCGTGGCGCCCGCGTCCGCCCGGGCCACCTGGCGGGCCGTACGGCTCTCGCCCGCCCTGGCGGTGCGGGCGGCCGGGACGGCCTTCCGCCGGATCATGCGCTGATTCCCGGCCGGCTCACGGACTGAGCGGCAGGTACTCGAACCAGTCGAACGCGGCGACGTTGGAGCTCGGGCGGCCGTTGGAGCTGGCGTACATGCCGACGTAGGCGCCGGTGAAGCCGCCGGCGACCGCCGTGCTGAGGATCCTGCCGTCCACCGGGTCGCCGAGGTCGGTCCACTCCCCCGCCGTCACGGCGTACCTGGCCTGGTAGGCCTGCCCGCGCGCCTCCACGCCGAGGTACAGCCGCCGCTGGCCCGGCACCCGTACGGAGGCGAGCAGGTCGTCGCCGCCCGCCTTCCTGCGGACGAGTTCGAGGCCGCGCGGGGTCCGCACGAGCAGCACGTGATGGTCGTCGTTCTGCACCAGCGCGAGCCCGGCGCACTCCCCGGCCGCGGGCGTGAAGTCGAGCGCGGCGTGGACGGCGAAGTCCATGTGCTGCTGCCGGCGGGCGACCAGGCTCGGGTTGACCCGCTGGGCCAGCGTCTCCGGCCGCAGCCGCAGCCGCAGCCGGCTGTCACCGAGGCTCCAGTAGGGCGTGCGCGGGGTGCGCAGGTGGTTCCAGACGGGCGAGAGCCGGCCGGCGTCGAAGTGGTCGCAGGCGGGGACGGCGGGCCAGCGGTGCTCGGGCAGCGCGGGCCCCGCCGCCACGGGCTCGACCCGCGCGGCGACCGGCCAGCCGTCCTCCCAGGTGACCCGGGTGAGGAAGGTCTCCCTGCCCAGGTTGTCACCCCTCACGTTGCCGGCGCCCAGGTCGCCGGGGGTGCCGTACGGGCGCGTGGCCAGCAGGACCATCCACCACTCGCCGTCCTGGGTCTCCACCAGGTCGGCGTGGCCCGTGCAGGCGATGGGGTGACCGAGGCCGAGATGCCGGTGGGTGAGGATCGGGTTGCGCGGGTTCGGCTCGTACGGCCCGGTCACGTGGTCGGCCCTGGCCACCACGACCGCGTGGTCGTACGACGTGCCGCCCTCCGACGCCAGCAGGTAGTACCTGCCGCCGACCTTGTACAGGTGGGGGCCCTCGGCCCACACGGCGCCCCGCTGGGCGGCCTCCCAGACGACCCGCTCCTCACCGCGCGGATCCAGGGTGGCCGGGTCGAGCTCCAGGAGGTAGACCTCGGTCTCGCCGGGGTAGCGGGCCGCCTCCCTCTCCCTGGTGCCGGTGAACCAGACGCGGCCGTCGTCGTCGAACAGCAGCGAGGGATCCATACCGCGGGTGCCCGGCAGCCATCGGGGCTCGCTCCAGGGGCCCGCGGGGTCGGCGGCGGTGACGATGAAGTTGCCCCGCCCGTCCACCAGCGTGGTGACGACGTAGAAGACGCCGCCGTGATGGCGGATGGTGGCGGCGTAGACGCCGCCCGAGGGCCGCACGCCGTCCAGGTCGAGCTGGGACGGGCGGTCGAGCACGTGCCCGAGCTGCCGCCAGTTGACCAGGTCGCGGCTGTGGAAGATCGGCACCCCGGGGAACCACTCGAAGCTGGATGTCACCAGGTAGTAGTCCTCGCCCACCCGGCACACCGATGGATCGGGGTGGAACCCGGGGATGACCGGGTTCCGGTACTCCCACCCGTCGACTGCGTCGATCATTCGTCCCCTCTCTCTCAGGCGTGACCGGCCCGGTTCCCCTTCCGGGGAACCGGGCCGTCCGGCACGGACACGGTGCGCCAGAGCCTCCCAGCGCGGGGCCTCCCTGCGCCAGGCCCCTGCGGCGGATCCGGCTCCGGTCATCGGTGTCCGGCTGGATGCCGGGGCTCAGCGCCGAAGTCGGAGCACGCCCCAGTGGCTGGTGTCCCGGTAGCCCTGACCGGTGGCGTCGCTCCAGGTCACCGCGCTCGTACGGGCGGTCCCGGCGGCATCGTTGACCTGGACGTCGAAGCCGAGCAGCGCGCCGTCCTCCAGGGTGACCGTGGGCAGTTTCACGGCCGCCTCGACGACGTATCCGCCGGGGACGACCTTGGCGGCGGCCGTCAGGTTGTCCTTCACGCCCGCGGCGTCGAAGGTGCCGCCGACGCTGGTCTTACCGGAGAAGCTGATCCGGTACTGGCCGTCGTCGTCGCCGTAGCCCCTGGTCTTGCCGTTGCCGGGGTCGACGAAGAACTCGACCGAGTCCTGCTCCCAGGGGTTGGCCGACTGCTCGCTGAGCGTGCCGTCGGCGACCTGCGCCAGCAGGTAGAGCGTCCCGCCGCTCCACAGGGCCCGGGCCCGCGCGGTCGCCCCGGACGTGCCCTGGATCCACGTGGCGGTGCGGATCTCCGGTGCCTCCGCCCAGACCCGGTCGACGGTGCCGTCCACCACGGGCTGCCGCCTGGGCGCCGTGGTGAGCTTCACCGCCGGCACGGCCGTCACCGTGCCGGTCCACGTGGTCTCCGACCCGCCGGAGGCGTCCCTGACCACCACGCCGACGTCGGTGCCGAGGGGAAGCCGCGCCTCCACCCGGTAGCCGCCGGACGTCTTCTTCACGGCCGCGTCCACGCCGTGCGGGTGGCTGCCGTCGCGCCCGACCGCGTACGGCCTGCCGCCCACGGTGAACGTCACCCGGTCGCCCCGGTCGTCGCCCGGGTCGCGCACCTCCGCCAGGACGTACAGCCACTTGGCCGACGAGCGGGCCTGGAACCCGGCCGACACCTGGCCCACGCGGGCGATGGGGACGTCGGGCAGCAGGTCCCATTCGAGGTCGCGCCCGCCGTCCACCTTCGGCGTCGCGGCGGGGGCCTCCAGCCTGCGCACCAGCGGCGGCAGCTTCGCCGGGTCCACGATCCCCCAGTACGCCGGCTTGGCCTGGAGCTCGTCGTCGAAGGGCAGCGGCGCGTTCAGCCGGGTGATCGGGAAGGTCGACAGCCACGTGCCGTCGTCGGCCAGGCCCCAGACGGTGACCGAGCTGATCTCGCTCTTGTGCCTGCGGAAGACGTCGAACAGCTCCTTGTAGCGGTAGCCCTGCTCGGCGAGCACCTCCGCGGGGATGGTGTCCCAGCTGGAGACGAAGTCGGGGTAGACGCTCACGTCCAGCTCGGTGATCTGCTGGTCCACGCGGAGCGTCGCGAACTTCTCGATGGTGGCCTCCACCTCGGCGGCGGGCGGCTGCTCGATGTTCAGGTGGAGCTGGTGCCCGACGCCGTCGATCGGCACGCCCTCGGCCTTCAGCTTCTTCACCAGGGCGTACAACGCCTGCCGCTTGCGCGGGAACTCGGTGTTGTAGTCGTTGATGAACAGCTTGGCGGCCGGGTCGGTCTCGCGCGCGACGCGGAAGGCCGTGCGGATGAAGTCGAGGCCGGTGATCTGGAACCACTTCGACCGGCGCAGGCCGTCGGGCTGGTTCTCGTCGATCACCTCGTTGACCACGTCCCAGACCGCGATCTTGCCCTGGTAACGGCCGACCAGGGTCTTGACGTGGTTCTCCAGCCGCTTCAGCAGCAGCGCCTTGTCCTGCGCGGAGGAGGTGAGGTCGCGGTCGCCGTCCTTGAACACCCAGTCGGGCGTCTGGCTGTGCCAGGCGAGCGTGTGCCCGCGGAAGGTCAGCCCGTGCCGGACGGCGTAGTCCACCAGGTAGTCGCCCTCGGCGAAGCTGAACTCGCCCTCGCGCGGCTCGGTCGCGTCCCACTTGAGGTCGTTGCCGGGGGTGACGCCGCCGAAGTGCTTGAGCAGCAGGTCGCCGTGCTCGCCGAGCGTCTGGGCGCGGGAGATCGCCGCCCCCAGGGTGAACGGCACCTCGTCCTTCAGCGAGGGGATGCCGGTCTGGATCGGCTTGGGCTCGACGTACGTCAGCGTGAAGTCGTCCAGGTAGAAGGGGAACGTCCCGTCGTCGGACTCCACGTAGACGCTGAGGAACTCCACGTCGTAGGCGAGGGTGTAGGTGCCGGTGAGCTGGACCCACTGCCCCGCCGGGACCGCCTTCGGCGCGGCCACCCGCTCGTAGCTGGGCGTGCCGCCGGTCCGGCGCTCGATCGACAGGCCGAGGTTGCCGGAGGTCGTGTCCGGGCCGAGGCGCACCCAGGCCGACAGGGTGTACTTCGCCCCCTTGGCCATCTTGCCCAGCACGCTGATCGCCGGGCCGTCCCACGAGGCCGAGCGGCCGGTGACGGCGAGGCTGCGCGTGCCGCCGTGCGCCGCCTCCGTGCTCGCCGTCAGGGACGCCGAGGCGCGCGGCGACCAGCCCTGCGCCGTGCCGGTCTCGAAGTCGGTGGTGAGCCCGGAGCGCGAGGGGTCGCTGTCGGAGGTGACCACGATGTCGTCGATGTAGTACTTCGCGGTGGCGTCGGAGCTCTCGGCGTAGAGCTGCAGGCCGGTGGAGTCGGCTCCGAAGGAGTAGGTGCCCGACAGCTCGGCCCAGCCGCCGTCGGTCACGGTGGCGGCGGCGACCCGCTCGTAGGTGGTGTCGCCGCCGTCGGGGGTGCGCTGCATGGTCAGCGCGATCGTGCTAGACGGCTCCCCGCTCACCATCCGCGCGTACGCGGTCACCTGGTAGGTGACGCCCTTCTCGAAGGGCGGGCTGATGGACGCCCCGTGCCAGGTGGCGGTGCGGCCGGAGGTGAGCAGGGAGCGCGACCCCGAGTGCGCGGCGTCGGAGGTCGCGCCGACCTCGACCCCGTCGCCTCTGGGCCCCCATCCCTGGGTGGTGCCGTCTTCGAAGTCGTACTTCGCGACCTGCACGGCCGCGGCGGCGGCGGGAGTCGCGTTCGCCACGACCGCCGGCAGTCCCATCAGTGCGCACAGCACGGCCGCGGCAGCGGGCCGGACTGCAAACGAACGCAGCACGGCCGCGACAGCGGGCCGAAGTGAGAGCGATCGCGGGACTACCGCGGCCGTCCGGGAAAGGAGGCTGCGCATCGGGGGGTCTCCTCGTGCCGCGCTAGCGCGCGGACAGGTTGTCGGCGAGAAGCCGGATCAGAGGCTCGCGCCGGGTGCAGTCGGACAGGGCGAAGGAGTCGGCGAGCGCGATCAGCTCGTCGTCGTCCAGTCCGCGGAACAGATCGGCGTACTCGGGGAGGAGCGCCTGTGCGATCAGGATGTGCCGGATGAGGTCGTCGGTCTGGTAGCGGGCGCCCCACGGGTAAGGGTCCCAGCTGGGGAACTCGGTGTCGATCAGCCGGTGCAGCGGCGCGAGCTCGCCCGCCGTCTCCTCCATCGTCGAGCCCCACCGGTCGGCGCCGAGCCGCTTCTTCTTCGCCATGAACGGCCCGAACCGCTCCATGTACGACCCGCCAGCGCAGACCAGGCCCTGCAGGCCGACGTCCTTGTAGGTCCAGATGGACCAGCCGGCCTCGTACGCGTCGAAGATCTCTAGCTGGTCGCGCAGGATCTGGTAGCGCTGCTCGTCCACGGAGGGGTCACCGGTGTAGACGGGCCCGAACTCCCCGACCCAGATCGGCGTGCCGGTCTCCCGCTGGAAGGTGGTGCGGCGGGCGAAGGTGCGCTCCAGTTCGTCGCGGTCGCACCACTCGCCCCTGGTGAAGCCCGGGTAGGGGCCGCCGTGGGCGAACCCGGCCAGCGCGTAGTCGTGGCAGACGAAAACGGTGTTCTCGTAGACCTCGTGGAAGACCGAGAAGTCGGTGGAGTAGGTGTTGCCGTCGAGGAACAGCACGTGGGCGGGGTCCACCGCGCGCAGCGCCTTGACCAGACGGTCGTAGAAGGGCCCGACCACCCTGCCGCTGGGGTCGCCCGGCTCGTTGATCGGGTTGTAGCCGGCCACCCAAGGGTTGTCCTTGTAGTGGTCGGCCAGCGCCTCCCACAGGTGAACCGCGCGGTCCTGGAAGTGCCGGTGCTGCCAGAAGGAGGCGACGTGGGTGGGGTTGTCGGAGTGCCAGTGCTGGTTCTGCGCCCCCGGGAGCGCGTGCAGGTCGATGACGCTGTAGACGCCGCGCTCACCCAGCATCCCGATCATGCGATCGAGATGGCGGAAGCCGCGCTCGATGATCTCCATCGGCCGGTCGTCCGTCTCGAAGTGACGGTAGTTGACCGGGATCCGCACGCAGTTGACGCCCATGTCCCGCAGCAGGTCCGCGTCGGCCTCGGTGAAGAACGAGGTGAGGAAGCGCTCGAAGAACAGCTCGTAGCGTTCCTCGCCGAGCGCTTCCAGCACCGCCGCGCGCATGGAGGACTCGTTGGCCGCGTAGCCGGTGATGAAGTTCTCCATGTTGAGCCAGCCGCCCAGGCCGACCCCCCGCAGCCGGACCGTGCCGCCCGTCTCGTCTACCAGCCGGGATCCGGACACACGCAGCAGCGTCATCGATTCTCCTCAATCTCCGAAAATCCTCGAAACCGGCGGCGTGGCCGGAGGGCGACGGCCCCGCTTCTCCTCGGCTACCCGCTGCTGAAAAGTTTCGGCCAGTATCCGAATGTTTCGTGGTCCGGAGGATAAGTAAAGCTGAGGTTAAGCGTCAAGGGTGCTGTCGGCTTGATCACGACGATGAACCGTCTCATCAGGAGGAACCGGTTCAGGTATCCCGAAAGTTTCGGCTACGATCTGCTTCATGCCAGTGAAAAGGCGGGTGACCATCGCCCAGATAGCGGAGGAGGCCGGAGTCTCCGTTCCGACCGTGTCCAAGGTGATCAACGGCCGTCCCGAGGTGGCGCCGGAGACCCGTCAGCGAGTGGAGCGCCTCCTGCAGAAGCACGGCTACCAGCGCAGGACGGGACAGGGCGACGGCCCGGTCGGTTTACTGGACCTGGTGTTCGCCGAGATCGAGAGCCCGTGGGCCATGGAACTGGTGCGCGGGGCCGAGCAGGCGGCGCACGAGGCCGCCGCGAGCGTGGTGATATCCGTGCTGCACACGCATGCGGGCCCCGGCCGTGACTGGCTCGAGCGCATCGCGGCGCGGCGGACGGACGGTGTGATCATCGTCAGCTCCCGGCTCTCGGTGCGGCAGCAGGGCCAGCTCAGCGCCCGCTCGATCCCGTTCGTCGTCGTCGACCCCGAGGGCGAGCCGCCACCCGGCGTGGCGTCTGTCGGCGCGACCAACTGGCACGGCGGCCTGGCGGCCACGCGCCACCTCCTCGACCTCGGACACACCCGGATCGGCATGATCGGCGGCCCGCCCGACATGCTCTGCAGCCGGGCCAGGATCGACGGCTACCGCGCCGCGCTGGAGACCGCCGGGGTGTCCATCGACCCCGAGCTCATCCGGTACGGCGACTTCCTGGTCAACTCGGGCCACGACGCCGGTCACGCGCTGCTCTCGCTGGACAACCCCCCGACCGCCATCTTCGCCGGCAGCGACATGCAGGCGTTCGGCGTGTTCGAGGCGGCCAGGCAGCGGGGCCTGCGGGTGCCCGAGGACCTCAGCGTGGTCGGCTTCGACGACCTGCCGCTGTCCCGGTCCGCGTGGCCGCCGCTGACCACCGTGCGCCAGCCGCTGGAGGAGATGGCCGCGCTGGCCGCGCGCATGGTGCTGGCCATGGGCCGGGGCGAGAACACCGAGGCCCGCCGCGTCGAGCTGTCCACCGATCTGGTGATCCGGGAGAGCACCGCAAGTCCCCGGTGAAAGCCCGGCGGAACGATGAAACCGGGACCGGTCCCATGATCGTCCAAAATGGGAGCGCATGGACGAACGGGGGCGCGATGGCCGACGGACACGCTAAGGTTTCTGCGGATATCGCCGGGTTCGCGGGACGGGGCTGACGGTTGCGGAGTTGGGGTGGAGCGGCCGTCACGGCATTCGCCGCGGCACTCGTGCTCCTGGGAGGTTCCGGGTCGGCGGCCCTCGCGGCGCCGGCCCGCGACGAGGCCGGGACGGTGCGGACCACGGCTCATGGGGCGGTTGGGGCGCACGCGGCGGCCGCCTCGGCGCCGATGGTTCCCCGGGCGACCGGGGCGGCGGAGCCGTCCGTCGAGGAGCGGCCCTGCCCGGTCGCCGTGCCGTCCGGCACGACCTGCGGCTACCTCCTCGTCCCCGAGCGGCGCGACGTCCCCAACAGCAGGACCATCAAGGTCGGCTACGCGGTGCACCGCGCGCCGGAAGCCTCGGGTCAGCCGGCCGATCCGGTCGTCTACATGAGCGGCGGCCCGGGATCGGCCTCGCTCCAGCTCACCGGATTCCTCACGCAGATGCTCCCCGGCCGCGACGTGGTCGTCCTCGAACAGCGCGGCGGCCGTTACTCCGAGCCCAGGCTGAGCTGCCCCGAGATCGCCCGCGGGATCGTCGACACCCTGCGCGGACCCGGGCCGGGAGCGGCCGAGAACGTCCCACTCGCCCGGCAGGCGCTGGCCTGTCAGTCGCGCCTGGAGGCGGAGCAGGTCGACCTGCGCGGCTACCGGACCACCGAGATCGCGGCCGACGTCGTGGACCTGCGGGCCGCGCTCGGCTACCCGGGGTGGCACCTGTTCGGCGTCAGCTATTCCACCCGCCCGATGCTGCTGGCGGCGGCGCGCGACCCGGAGGGCACCCGGGGGGTCGTGCTGGACTCCCTGCTTCCCGCGCGCGCCCACTGGTACGACGAGGCGTCCGCCGCGCTCTCGGCGACGATGACCAAGCTGGGGATCGCCGCCAGGTTCGACGCCATGGTGAAAGCGCTCAACGCCCGCCCCGCGACGTACGAGACCCGGGACCCGCTCACCCGCGAGCGGCTGACCGTGCGGCTCAACGGGGACGACGTGGCGACGATCCTCGCCGAGGCGCTGCACGAGACCGACGTGATCCCGATCGTGCCGGCCCTCGTGGACGGGCTGGCCGCCGGGCGCACCGAACTGCTGCAGCCGCTGGTCGACGCGGCGGGCGACGGGCTGACCTCGCACGAGTGGGGGCTGTACTACGCCGTCCAGTGCCAGGACGAGGTGCCGGACAACACCTTCCCCGAGTCGCGGAGCCCCCGGCTGTTCACCGGGGTCGTCGACGCGGCGGTCTGCGACGCCTGGGGGCTGCCCGCCGCGCGGGCCGAGGCCGACGCGCTGACGCCCGGCGCGACCGCCACCCTCGCCTCCGCGGGAGGCGAGACGGGAGGCACGGCCACCGGGAGCACGGAAGGCATGGCCGCCGGGAGCACGGCCCCGCCGATCCTGGTCCTGGGCGGCGGGTACGACCCCACCACCCCGCCGGAGGCCGCGCGTGAGGCGGTGTCGGCCGTGCCGGGCGCGCGGTTCGCCGGGTTCGCCGGGACCGGGCACGCCGTGTTCCTGTCGAACGGCTGCGCACGCCGGACGATCGCCGCGTTCCTCGACGACCCGGCAGCGACGGCGCGCGCCTGCGACCCCGGCGCCGCGCCGC
The DNA here is from genome assembly GCF_012999525.1 of Microbispora sp. H10836. Taxonomy (NCBI): domain Bacteria; kingdom Bacillati; phylum Actinomycetota; class Actinomycetes; order Streptosporangiales; family Streptosporangiaceae; genus Microbispora; species Microbispora sp. H10836. The sequence continues at coordinate 140,696 of NZ_JABBWU010000002.1, read as the reverse complement.
ACGCGCTCGTGCGGCCGGGCGATCTCGCCCTCACCTCCTCGGTCTACCGGCTGCTCCGGTCGCCGATCCCGCTGGCGGTCCCCGCGGCCTTCCTGCTCGTGTCGGTCGTCCAGCTCCTCGCGGCGCTGGTCTCCCTGATCCGCAGGCGCGGCGGCGGGTTGAGCGCGCTCGCGGGCCTGGCGGGCGTCGCGCTGTGCGGGCTGTCGGCGCTCAGCCTCTCGGCCATGGAGGACTGGACCGCGCTGGCGATCGGGGTGCCGCACGCTCTGGCGTGGTACGGCCTGCTGGCCCTCGTCTCCACCGGGCTGTCGATCGTCGAGGCGTTCCGGCTGAACGCCGCCGCCGCCCGGATCGTCCCCGCCCTGACCGGTCTGGCACTCATCGCCTGGCTGTACGGCTGGCTGCTCGCCTGATCAAGCAGGCCTCAAGAGAAAGTTAAAAGGAAAGTTTCTTATTAGAGAGCATTGACGGGGCAGCTCACACCGGCTTACCTTCCGATCAACCCCCTGGGGGCGGGGTGTGGAACGTCGGCACTTCGCCTGTCGGAGGTGTGGCTGTGCGCCTTTCCCTGTTCTCCCGGACCGCACTCGCGGTCTGCCTCATGCTCGCCGCCGGGGCCGTGGTGCTCGGCGGCGGCACCGCCGGGGCCGCCGCCGGCGACGAGGCGTGCCGGCCCGACGGGCTCTACCGGACGCCCGGGGTGGACGTCCCCTACTGCCTCGCCTACGACGAGAACGGCCGGGAGAAGATGGGCGCCGGCCATCCGCGCCGCATCATCGGCTACTTCACCGGCTGGCGCGACGGATCCAACGGGCAGACCCGCTACCTCGTCACGGACATCCCGTGGGGCAAGGTCACCCACATCAACTACGCGTTCGCCCACGTGGGGGCGGACAACAAGATCTCCGTCGGGTCCGGCACGCCGAAGAACCCCGCCGTCGGGATGACCTGGCCGGGCGTGACCGGCGCGGAGATGGACCCCGCCTACTCCTTCAAGGGCCACTTCAACCTCCTCGCCAAGTTCAAGAAGCAGCACCCGGACACCAAGACGCTGATCAGCGTGGGCGGCTGGGCCGAGACCGGCGGCTACTTCGACGACGCGGGGAACCGGCAGGCGAGCGGCGGCTTCTACACGATGACGTCGACCCAGGCGGGCATCGACACGTTCGCGGACTCCGTCGTGTCGTTCCTGCGCACGTACGGCTTCAACGGCGTGGACGTCGACTACGAGTACCCCACCTCGATGAAGGACGCGGGCAACCCGCTGGACTGGCCGACCGCCAACGCCAGGCGCGCCACTCTCATGAAGGGCTACGCCGCGCTGATGAAGACGCTGCGGGAGAGGCTGGACGCCGCCTCCGCCGCCGACGGCAGGTACTACATGCTGACGGTCGCCGCGCCGTCCAGCGGCTACCTGCTGCGCGGCATGGAGACCTACCAGGTCACGCAGTACCTCGACTACGTGAACATCATGTCCTACGACCTGCACGGCGCCTGGAACAAGTACGTCGGCCCCAACGCCTCGCTGTTCGACGACGGCAGGGACGCCGAGCTCGCCGCCGCCGGCGTGTACGGTACGGCGCAGTACGGCGGCATCGGCTACCTGAACACCGACTGGGCCTACCACTACTTCCGCGGCGCCCTGCCGCCGGGACGCGTCAACATCGGCCTGCCGTACTACACCCGGGGCTTCAGGAACGTGCAGGGCGGCACGAACGGCCTGTGGGGCACGGCCCCCTCGTCCACCTGCCCGGCCGGGGCCGGCCTGACGAGCTGCGGCGACGGCGCGGTCGGCATCGACAACCTGTGGCACGACCTCGACACGGCCGGCAACGAGTCGCCCGCGGGGTCCAACCCGATGTGGCACGCCAAGAACCTGGAGAAGGGCGTCCTCGGCGACTACCTGGCCTCCTACGGCGTCACCGACACGTCGCTGACCGGCTCCTACACGCGTCACTACGACTCCACCCTGGTCGCGCCGTGGCTCTGGAACCCCGCCAAGAAGGTGTTCCTGTCGACGGAGGACGAGCAGTCGGTGGGGGCCAAGGCCGACTACGTGGTCTCCAGGGGCCTCGGCGGCACGATGGTCTGGGAGCTGGCGGGCGACTACGGCTGGAACGCCGCCAAGGGCCAGTACGAGCCGGGGTCCACGCTGACCACGCTGATGTACGACACGTTCAGGACCGCCGCGCCGTACGGGAACGTGCGGGCGACCACCCCGATCCCGGCACAGAAGCTGGACATCTCGGTGGAGTTCCGCGACTTCGCCCTGGGCGACAACAACTACCCGATCAACCCCAAGATCCACATCACCAACAACTCGGGCGTGACGCTGCCGGGCGGGACGGAGTTCCAGTTCGACTACGCCACCTCGGCGCCGGGCAACGCGGCCGACCAGTCGGGCTTCGGCTCGACGATCGTCCGCAGGGACCACACCGCGCAGAACAACGTCGGTGGCCTGAAGGGCGACTACAACCGGGTGTCGCTGAAGCTGCCGAGCTGGCAGACCCTCGCGCCGGGCGCCTCGGTGGACGTCGCCTTCGTCTACTACCTGCCCACCTCCACCCCCGCCAACTGGACGGTCTCCTTCGACGGCACGACGTACGGGATCACCCAGGACCTGGCCAGGGGCGGCGTGACGGCCTCCCCCTCCGTGTCTCCCCCGGTGTCCCCCTCGGTGTCACCGTCCGTGTCCCCCTCGGCGTCCCCCTCGGCGTCCCCCTCGGCCGGCGCGTGCACGGCCCCCGCGTGGTCGTCCACGACCGTCTACACGGGCGGCCTCGTCTCGTACGCCGGTCACACCTGGAAGGCGCAGTGGTGGACCCTGGGCGAGACGCCGGGCGCCGCGCAGGTGTGGCTGGACCAGGGACCCTGCGCGTCAGCGTCCCCTTCGGCCTCTCCGTCCGCGTCCCCCAGCCCCTCGCCGTCTGCCTCGCCGTCTGTTTCGCCTTCGGCCTCGCCGTCTGTTTCGCCTTCGGCCTCGCCGTCCGTGTCGCCATCGGCCTCGCCCTCGGCGAGCCCGGGTCACCCGGCCTGGACGGCCGGCACGGCGTACGCGGCGGGCGCCCGGGTGACCTACGGCGGCGCGGTCTACCAGTGCCGGCAGTCGCACACCGCGCTGGCGGGCTGGGAGCCGCCGAACGTCCCCGCCCTCTGGACCAGGATCTGACCTTCGCCCGTGCCCGCACGTCCGGCGGCGGCTTCCGCCCGGACGTGCGGCCAAGCCTCCGGGCCGTGCCGGACCGGTGACACCGGCACGGCCCGGAGCCGATGCCCGGCGATCTCCAGCCCATCACCGGGCTGGAGACCGCCGGGCGTCACACCGTCCGGTGTCCTTTCTCACGCCCCCGTGCTTCGGGCACGGCGGGCCACGTGCCGGGTGACCAGCAGCATCCCCCCGACCGAGGCCAGCATGCCGGCGACGATGACCGGCACGACGGCCCCGAACCCGGAGGCGCCGGCGACGAGACCGAACAGCGGGGGGCCGAGGAGCGCGCCCACGCTGCCCATCTGGGCCACCATCCCGGTGCCCACGTCGGCGTGGTCGAGGCGCTCCAGCACCAGGGGAAGGGCGGCGAAGGCGAGGGCTCCCAGCAAGCCGTTCTCCAGGGAGACGACCCCCGCGCCGGCCGCCGCGACGGCCAGCGGCCCGTCGGCGACGTAGGTCAGCCAGGCGGCCGGCACGACCAGCAGCCCCGACGCGGCGAGCGCGGCGAGCGGCACGCCCCGCCGGAGCAGGACTCCCACGGACAGCCCGCCGAGAACGCCGGCGAACGAGATGGCGGAGGTCAGGGCCCCGGCGGCGCCGGCCGAGCTCGCGTGCCTGTCGATCAGCAGCGTGGGCAGCAGCACGACCACCGGCATCGTCACCAGCACCATCAGGCAGAAGGAGACGGTGAGGAGCGCGGGCCACGCCAGCGCCCGCGCGCCGGGCACGGGCCCGGCGACCGCGCCGGAAGCGGACGGCCGCGGCAGCCGCACCCGGACGGCCACCGTCGTCAGCAGCGTCAGCCCCGCGATCAGCAGCACCCAGCCGCGCCAGCCGAGGGCCTCCCCGGCGGCGCCGCCGGCGAGCGTGCTCACTCCGATGCCGACGGGGACGAACGTCGCCCAGACGGACAGGGCGAGCCCCCGGTCCCGTTCCTCGGCGAGTTGGAGGATCAGTGCCGGGCAGGCGATGGAGACCACGAGATAGCCGGCGCCCTCGGCGACGCGGGCGGCCAGCAACCAGGCGAAGCTCCCCGCCGCCGCGCTCAGCGCGCTCGCCGCCGCCATCAGCGCCAGGGCGGCGACCAGCGCCCTGCCCGCGCCGGACCGGCGGACCAGATATCCGGCGGGCAGACCGGCGACGGCCCCCACCCCGACCACCGCCGAGATCACCCAGCCCAGTTGCGACAGCGACAGCCCGAGCTGATCGGCCATCGACGGCCCGACCGAGGAGAACTTGCCGTAGCTCATCGCCGCCACGACGCCGGCGAAGTAGATGACGAGGATCGTCAGCCACGGCGAGCGCCGCACCGGCGCCGCGTTCCGCTCGGATCCGCCTACCGTCGGCTGGGGGGTCATGGCTCTCCTTCGTGGCGGTCGTTACAGCGGGCGTACGGTCCCAAATGGCGAATCCGGCTTGTTGTTCACTCAATCAGGAGAAGGCGTACGCCGCCCGGCACATCACCGAAGCCGATCACCACGGCACCGTCCGCAGCCGTCGGGGGTCCACCGTGGGCGTGGGGAGGTTCCGATCAGTGGGACCATGGCTGGGTCTGCGCCCGGTGAAAAGGCTGGGCCTGCTCCCGGTGAAAAGGAAGGCAAGGCAGGTGGACCAGGTCGCCCGGATGTGCAACGACGCCCCGGCCCCGCGCGTCGGTCGGCGAACGACCGGACAGACCGCCCCGCCCCCGGCGGCGGTGCGCGCCGTCGTGCCGCGTAACCGTCTGCGGCTGCTCGCCGCGCCGCTGCTGGCCCTGCTCGCGGTGCTGCTGGTCGCGACGCCCGCACGGGCCCACGACGTGCTCGTCGCCAGCGACCCCAAGGACGGCGCGGTTCTCGGCGCGATGCCCGCCGCCGTGACGCTCACCTTCAACCAGGTCGTACGCCGGGACTACGCGAGGATCGCCGTCACCGGCCCGGACGGCGCCCACTACGAGCAGGGCGAGGTCAGGGTGGACGGCCCGCGTGTGTCCATCGGCGTACGGACGGGCACCCCCGCGGGGACCTACGCGATCGGCTACCGCATCGTGTCGAATGACGGTCACCCGGTCACCAGCACCGTGAAGTTCAGCGTGACCGGTGCGGGCGCGGCCCCCGGGACGGCCGCCCAGCCGACGGATCCGCCGGCGGCCGGGGCGGCGGGCTCCGGTGCGGCGACCGGTCAGGGCGGCGGAAGCTGGGTCTGGGGACTGCTGGCCGTCACCGCCGCGTTGCTGGCGCTGTGCGCCCGCGTGCTCGTGAAGCACGACCGTCGGATGCGCGAGGGGATGGTCCCGGCTCCCCCGGCAGCGGACACAGCGGCGGGCACGGCGGCGGGCACGGCGGCGGACACAGCAGCGGACACGGCGGCGGGGCCGGCGCGGGCGGCCTCTCCGGCCGGTACGACGGGCGGCCCTCAGACAAGCGACACGAAGACAAGCGACACGAAGACAAGCGGCTCGGCGACGGGCGGCACGGCATGACCGCGACCTCGGAGCGCCGCGTCCCGGCGCGCCGGTCCGGGCCCGGAGCGGAGCGGGCCCGCGCCCGGGTCCCGGCGGCCGGGCTGACCGCCGGCGGCGTCCTCGCGGTCGTGATCGCGACCTGGCTCACGGTGCCCGGGGCGGTGCCGGGGCTCCCCATGCCGGGCACGATCGTGCAGTACGGCCTGCCCGTCGTCCGCCTCGTGCTCGACCTCGCCGCCACCGCGACCGTCGGGCTCAGCCTGCTCCCCAAGCTCCTCGGCTTCGACGACCCTGACAGGACCGAGCCGGTCGCCGCCAGGGCCCGGCACTGGGCCGTGCTGTTCTCGCTGGTCTGGTGCGCGGCGGCGCTGACATCGGCCGTCCTCAGCGCGGCCGAGATCACTCCGGGCGGCGTTCCCGACGTGGCCGCCTACGTCGACGGCATCGGCGCGGGGCAGGGCATGATCGTGAGCGCGTCGTGCGCCCTGGCCAGCGCCGCCGTGGGGATGCTCGCGGTGCGGTTCGGCGAGAAGGTTCCGGCCGAGTTGCGGGTGCTCGTCGCGGGGTTCGGGCTGCTGCCGCTTCCGGTCACCGGGCACGCCTCGAACTGGTACTGGCACGACCTCAGCATGGTCTCGATGGAGTTGCACGTCATCGGCGCCTGCGCCTGGGTGGGCGGCCTCGTCGCGCTCGCCGTCCTGCTGCCGCGCCATCGCGATCTGCTCGCCCGCACGCTGCCCCGGTTCTCCCGGCTGGCGACGTACGCGCTGATCGTCGTGGGGCTGTCCGGGCTCTTCAACGGCCTGGTGGAGCTTCTGCTCACACCCGGTGAGAGCTTCCCCGCGTCGCTGGTCACCACCGGCTACGGCCGGCTCGTGGTCGCCAAGACGGTGTTCACCGCGGTGATCGCGCTGCTGGGGGCCAACATCCGCTGGCGGCTGCTGCCCGCGGTCACGCGTCAGGCCCCGGCGGCGTTCGCCGCCTGGGCGGCCCTGGAGCTGACCGTGATGGGCCTCGCGTACGGCGTCGCGGTCGCACTGACCAAGGCCCCGGTGGCCTGACCCACGGCCCTGCCCGGGCACCGGGCACCGGGCACCGGGCACCGGGCACCGGGCACCGAGACAATGGCATCGACACCGAGACGCCGAAGGGGCCGCACCCGCGAGGGAGCGGCCCCTTGACATCAGAGTCGGCAGAACCCGCAGGTGCGGGCGGCGGCCGTCAGGCCGTGGGCTCGGACACGGCGGCGGGCGCGGGCGCCGCCTCCGACGCCGCCTTCGACGCGGCATCGAGCGGCGTGTCCGGCTCGGCCGCTATCTGGCTGTCCCCGGCCCGCCTCTCCTGAGCGATCCTGTCCTCCGCCGCGGCGGCCGTCAGGCCCTGGCGGCCGGCGAACCACTCCACCGCGGACCACACGACGGCCAGCGCGACGAGCGCCACCGGCCAGAACTCCGGCGCGTACGGCGGAGCTTCCAGCACCCGGTCCTGCGCCAGCAGCCCGCCGTACACGCCCGCGGTGGCGAGCACCGCGCCCGCGAGCGGCCGCAGCAGCCTGACCGGAACCAGGAAGGCCAGGTCGACGCAGAGGCCCGCGAGCAGGAAGAAGAACGGGATGGTCGACGGCGGGAACCCGCCGCCGACGAGCAGCGGCCAGATCAGGCAGCGGTAGGCCACGTACGACGCGGCGACGGCGGTGGCGGTGAAGCGCCGGCCGATCATGACGCGGGCGAAGACCAGGATCCCGATGCCCACCACGCCCGCGTACACCGCGTAGACGACGTCCGGCACCGGCAGCGAGAACTTCAGGACCATGGCGCGGTCCACGGCCTGCCCCATCTGCTCGGCCGCGAAGTTGAGCAGCGTCGGCTCGGCGTACGGCTGCCCCCGGTCCCAGGAGGCCAGCTCCAGCACGCCGTACTCCTGCTGCAGCTCGGGGAAGTGCGCGTTCTCCAGGAAGAACGCGAACAGGCCGCCCAGCACCAGCGCGCGCCGCCTGCCGGAGATCTCCGCGTAGCGGCCCGAGCCGATGTACCAGCCGCGGATCACGCCGGCGAGCATCAGCGCGGTGCCGATGTACAGCAGCGCGTGCGACGGGCTCCAGGCGGTGATGTCGATGCCGTTGACCCGGTGGTTGATCAGGTCGAGCGGGATCGCGATGAGGAAGACCCCGCTGCCCCACACGATCAGGCGGGAGGCCGTGCGGTCCACCCCGTAGCCGGTGTACCAGTGGACGATGGTGAGCGCCACGGCGATCACCGTGCCGGCCGTGTTGAGCAGGTGCGGCGGGGCCAGGTCGTCGCGCAGCCACTTGAAGTGCCACGACACGTCCCAGCTCGACCCGAGCACCTTGAGGACGAACGCCGCGAGCCAGCCCAGGTAGAGCACCCGGAAGAGGTCCTCCGGCGTCCGCCTGCCCGCCTCCCCTCTCGTCCAGTAGGGAAGGGCCCACTCGATCACGCGAGCGGGGACTTGCTTGAGCGGCGTTCCATTCACGCGCGAAATGATGCCGCTCCCCATGGTGGGGCGCAATCAGGGATTACCCCGATCCATCATCACGATTCGTACCTCCGATCAGGCGCGGACGGCGAGGCACGGTCATCCACAGGCGCGGCGAGCTCCTCAGCTGTCTCTCAGGAGTGACGAGTAGCATCTCGACATGGCTTTCCCGGGTGGGCGGCGTGCCCTCGCGATCGTGGTCTCGCTGGTCATCCTGATGGCCGCAGGCGTGACGTGGGCTCTGTGGCCCTCCGACCCCGTGGTGAAGGGTCGTGACCTGGTCATCCCCGTCATGGACGGACCGGCGGACGACCAGCGCGTCGACCTCGACGCCACCTTCTATCCCCCCGCCTCCGGCGGCAGGGCTCCTGCGGTGCTGCTCGCCCACGGCTTCGGCGGCAGCAAGGAGAGCGTGCGCGAGCAGGCGGGACGGCTCGCGGGGCAGGGCTACGCCGTGCTCACCTGGTCGGCGCGCGGGTTCGGCCGCTCGACCGGGGAGATCGCGCTCAACTCCCCCGACTACGAGGTCAAGGACGTGCGGGGGCTGATCGACTGGCTGGCCGGGCGGCCCGAGGTGCGCCTCGACGCCCCGGGCGACCCGCGCGTCGGGATCGCCGGCGGCTCCTACGGCGGCGCGATCGCGCTGATGACCGCGGCCTACGACAGCCGGGTCGACGCGATCGTCCCTCAGATCACCTGGTACGACCTCGCCGACGCGCTCTTCCCCGACGCCTCGGGCAAGGGGCCGGTGAACGGCGTGTTCAAGAAGATGTGGGCCGGCATCTTCTTCACCTCCGCCGCCGACCGGCTGGCCCCGGGCGGCGGCTCCGGCGCGGGCGGTCTCGCCGGCCTCGCCGGCGCGGCCGCGCAGCCGCCCGGCGGATCCGGGGGCCGGGAGGCCGGGCAGGGGGCCGGACAGGCAGGCCCGGCGACGCCCGGGCCCGACCAGGTGCGGTGCGGGCGGTTCCTGCCGCAGATCTGCGAGATGTACCAGAAGGTGGCCGAGACCGGCCGGGCCACCCAGGAGGCGGTCGACCTCCTTCGGCGGTCGAGCCCGGTCTCGGTGCCCGGCAGGATCAAGGTTCCGACGCTGCTGCTCCAGGGCCAGCGTGACTCGCTGTTCCCGCTCGCGCACGCCGACGCCAACGCCCGCGCCATCGCCGCCACCGGCGCTCCGGTCGAGGTCGCCTGGTTCAACGGCGGCCACGACGGCGGCGACGGCGAGGCCGACTGGCTGTCCGGCCGTACGACCGGCTGGTTCGACCGCTACCTCAAGGGGACGGGCTCCCCGACGGGCGACGGTGGCTCCGCGGCGTTCACCGTGACCAGGGACGGCGGGCGCGACCCGGGCACGCGCCGGCCCGTGCTCCTGCACGCGACCGGGGACCGCTACCCGGGCCTGACGGGCGGGGAGCGGACGACCGTCGCCCTCGACGGCCCCCAGCAGCCGATCGCCAACCCGGCGGGCGGGTCGCCCGCGTCGATCTCGGCGGTCCCCGGCCTCGGCGGGCTGCTCGGCGGCACCGGCGGCGGATCGATCGCGCTGGACATGCCCGGCCAGGCGGCCGTCTTCGAGTCCGCCCCGCTGGCCAAACCCACGCAGGTCACCGGCAGCCCGACCGTCACGATCAGGGTGTACGGCACGGGCGAGGCCACGCTGTTCGCCAAGCTCTACGACGTCTCCGGGGGGTCGCTGCCGGTGCTCCCGTCGAGCCTGGTCGCGCCGCTGCGGGTCACCGCGAGCGAGGCGGGCACGCCGGTCACCGTGACGCTTCCGGCCATCGACCGGCGTTTCGACGCCGGGCACAGGATGCGGCTGGTGGTGTCCACCACCGACCTCGGGTACGCGACGCCCGCCGCCCCCGCGGTATACCGGGTCGCGCTCGACGCCCCCGCCCTGGAGCTGCCCGGGGACGCTGCGCTGCGGACGCCCGCCACCGGCCCCGCGTGGTGGACGTGGGCCCTGCCGCTCGCCGCGATCGTGGTCGCCGCCGTGCTCCTGCTGACCGGCAGGGCCAGGCGCGGCACGCACGCGGGCGACGCCCCTGACGCCGAGTCGGCCGGGGTGCCCTTGGTGATCAGCGGGCTGGGCAAGCGCTACCGCAACGGCGAGAAGGCGGTCGACGACCTGTCGTTCCGGGTGGAGAAGGGCCAGGTGCTCGGCCTGCTCGGGCCGAACGGCGCGGGCAAGACCACCACGATGCGCATGCTCATGGGCCTCATCCACCCCGACGAGGGCGAGATCCGGATCTTCGGCCACCGCGTTCGCCCGGGCGCTCCGGTGCTGTCGCGACTGGGCTCGTTCGTCGAGGGGCCCGGCTTCCTGCCGCACCTGTCCGGGCGGGCCAACCTGGAGCTGTACTGGCAGGCCACGGGACGGCCGCCGCAGGACGCCCACATGGAGGAGGCGCTGGAGATCGCCGGGCTCGGCGCGGCCCTGGAGCGCGCGGTGCGCACCTACTCCCAGGGCATGCGCCAGCGCCTGGCCATCGCGCAGGCCATGCTCGGCCTCCCCGACCTGCTCGTGCTGGACGAGCCGACGAACGGCCTCGACCCGCCGCAGATCGCCGAGATGCGCCGGGTGCTCAGGGCGTACGCCGAGCGGGGGCGCACCGTCATCGTCTCCAGCCACCTGCTCGCCGAGGTCGAGCAGACCTGCAGCCACGTCGTCGTCATGCACCGCGGGCGGCTGGTGTCGGCCGGGCCGGTCGGCGACCTGCTCGGCACCGCGGCGGCCGTCAACGGCGGCGGGCCACGCCTGGAGGACGTGTTCCTCGACCTGATCGGAGAGAGCCGTTGAGCCCGAATCGACCGGCCACGGACCTGACCGGAGACGTCCCCGCCGACGGACGCGCCGCGCCGGTCGCCCAGGACGGACCGGACACGCGCGGGGGCGACGCGGGGGGCCGGGCGCCCGGTTACGCGCCGGGGCGCACGCTGCCGCTCCGCGTGGAGTTCGTGCGGCAGTTGCGGCGGCGCCGGACCATGGGGATGTTCGGCGTGCTGCTCGCCCTGCCGTGGGTCCTGGTGGTGGCGTTCCAGTTCGGGCCGGCCGGGCGGGGCCAGAGCAGCCTGCGGCTGTCGGACCTCGCCACGGCGGGCGGGCTCAACTTCGCGGCCTTCGCCCTGTCGGTGTCGGCCAACTTCCTGCTGGTCGTCGCCGTGGCCCTGTTCTGCGGCGACACGGTGGCGAGCGAGGCGAACTGGTCGTCGCTGCGCTACCTGCTCGCGGCGCCGGTGCCCCGCGACCGGCTGCTGCGCCAGAAGCTGGTGGTGGCGCTGACGTACTCGGCCGCCGCGGTGACTGTGCTCCCGCTGATGGCCCTGCTCGCCGGCACGCTGGCCTTCGGGTGGAACGACATCACCGTGCCGGGGACCGGCGAGGTGATCCCCGCCGCCGACGTGCTGCCCAAGTTTGCCGTCGTGATCGGGTACGCCCTGGTCAGCCAGCTGGTGGTGGCCTCGGTCGCCTTCCTGCTGTCGGTGGGCACCGACTCCCCGCTCGGCGCGGTCGGCGGGGCGGTCGGCCTGGTGATCGTCAGCACCATCCTGCAGGCGGTCGAGGCGCTGGGCTCGCTGCGCGAGTTCCTGCCCACCTTCTGGAACACCGCGTGGCTCGACGCGCTCGCGCCCGAGCCCGACTACAGCGGCATGGTGAAGGGCGTGGCGGTCTCCGTGACCTACTCGGTGATCCTCGTCGCCCTGGCGTTCCGCCGCTTCCGGCGCCGGGACGTCGTGTCCTGACGGGACTCCGCGCGTCCCCGGGCATTCCAGCTAGCAGGAAGGCCCGGGGACGGCTGGCGGTGGGACGGGAATGGAGGCTGCCAGCGCAGACAGGACGGCGCCGGCAGGAAAGGGTGGTATCGAAGCCGCCCGGGACATCCGGGCCGACGTCCCTCACGCCCGGCGTGGTGGTCCTCGATCACAGCCGTACGGCCCCGCCGGACGTTCGAGAACGCGACAGCACCACGACCGCAGCCGGAGGTGACCAGGTGCCGAGGATACTCCCGGACCCGACCGCTCCCTGGCCTGGCCGGGCGCCTTCTCCGAAGGCCCTCGCGCCACCTCGCGGGCGCCGCACGCCGCCTCACGGCCGGGGCGGGCCTGCGGGGGCCGCGACACCGACGGCAGCGTCCCGATGAGCGTCATGTGCCACCACGACCCCGCCACCACCCGCGATCCGAGCACCCGCGGCCCCGCCTTTCCCGGCGAGGACGAGGCCGCTCTGCCGGTACACGCCGCAGAGAGAATGCCGGCGGGGCTCGCGGACGGCGGAAGGTGCTTGGATCGCAGGGCCGAGCAGCGGCGCCGGTTCCTGGCCGGCGCCTCGCACGAGTTGCTCACCCCGCTCGCCGGGCTGCGGGCGCAGTTGGAGGAGGCCCGGCTGCACCCCGCCGAGACCGACGTCACCGAGCTCGTCGATTGCTCGCTGAGAGACGTGGACCGTCTGCAGGCGGTCGTATCCGACCTGCTGCTGCTCCTGAAGGCGGGGGCGAAGCCGCCCCTCGGGAGAAGAGCGGCCGACCTGGCCGAGCTGGTGCGGACGGAGGTCTCCTGCCGGGCGCACCGGTCACCGGTGGTGCTCCGGCTCATCCCCGGCGTGGCGGTCCACGCCGTCGAGCACGAGATCCACCGCCTGCTGGGCAACCTCCTGGACAACGCGCAACGCCATGCCAGGAGCAGGGTGCTGGTGGAGGTGCGCCAGGAGGACGCCCACGCGGAGCTCGCCGTCTCCGACGACGGAGGCGGCGTCGCCGAGGCCGACCGGGAGAGGGTGTTCGAGCCGTTCACCCGGCTGGAGGAGTCCCGTGGCCGCGGCCGGGGCGGCTCGGGCCTGGGCCTGACCATCGCGCGGGAGATCGTGCGGGCGCACGGCGGGACCATCGGCGTGGAGGACGCGGCGGAGGGCGGCGCCCGCTTCGTCGTCCGCCTGCCGCTCGCCGGTCCTCCGCCCGGCCGGGGGGCGTGACCGCTCCGTCAGCCGTCGCCGACCGGGATCACGGCTGTCAGCGTGGTGCCGTGGCCGATCGGGCTGGTGACCTCGATCGCACCGCCGAGCGCCTGCACCCGGTCGATGAGGCCGATCAGCCCGGAACCCCTGCCCGGGTCGGCGCCTCCTTTCCCGTTGTCGCGGATCCCGACCCTCGCCGCGTCGCCCGCCGCCTCGACCTCGACGCACACCAGCGAGGCCCGCGCGTGCTTGGCCACGTTCGTCAGGCACTCGGAGACGATGTAGTAGACCGCCACCTCGACCCGCTCCGGCAGGCGTCCGTCGACCCGTACGTTCAGCTCGACGGGGACGGCCGAACGGCGCGCGAGCATCTTCAGAGCCGGTCCGAGGCCTCCTTTGGACAGGATCGCCGGGTGGATGCCGCGCGACAGCTCTCGCAGGTCCTCCAGCACCAGCGTCAGGCCCTCCGCCGTGTGGGACAGCTGTTCCTTGAGCTTCGGCAGATCCGGCGGCACGACGGTCTCCGCCATGCGCAACTGCAGCCCCAGGGAGACGAGGCGCTGCTGGGCCCCGTCGTGCAGATCGCGTTCGATCCGGTGCCGGGTCTCGTCCGAGGCCGCGACGACGCGGGCGCGCGAGGCGGCGAGCTCGTCGCGGGCCTGGGCGTTGGAGATCGCGGTGGCGACGAGTTCGGTGAAGTCCCGCATGCGCTCCTCGACCCCTTCCGGCTGCGGCTCCCGAGCGCGGAAGAAGGCGATCATCACGCCCCACAGGCGCGCCTCGACGACGATGGGGCTGGCGACCGCGGAGGTGATCTCCTTGTCCTCGGCCCACCCGTCCGGTTCTCCGGCTGCTCCCTCCTCCACCGTCATCCTGCCGGGCCGTCCCGTCCGCAGGACGAGGGCGGACAGGCCACTGTCCCTGAGCGGGCGGCGCGTGCCCACCGGCGGCGGGGAGCCGCGGTCCGACGCGCTCCAGGAGCTCACCAGGACGACCGTCCGGTCGGGCTCGTAGCGTTCGATCGCGGTGAGGTCCGCCTTAACGATCAGGCCCATCTCACGTGCGACGGCGCCGAAGATCTCCGTCGGCGAGACCCCCCGCGCGACCAGGGTGGCGACCCTTCGCAGGGCGGCCTGCTCCTCGGCGATCCTGGCGAGCTCGTCCCGGCTCACCGCCAGGGCGGTGCTGATGGCCTCGCGGTCGCGCGCCGCCACCAGCACCGCTTCCAGCGAGGGCACCACCCGCTCCCGCAGGCGTCGCATCGTGGCCGTCGGCAGGTCTGCGGGCGCGACGAGCGTGCCGATCCCGGCACCGTCCTCGGTCAGCGGCAGCGCGGTGTGGCGCGGGTCGTCGCCGACCGGCCCGAGTTCGATGGCCAGGAACGGCAGACCGAGTCCCTGCGCCAGGCGCCGGGCCACGATCGGCAGCGCCGAGCCCAGATGTTCGGCCCGCAGGAGGAGCCGGGCCGTCCTGGCGTCGAGATCGGCTTCGCGGCGGCGTTCCTCCGCCTCGATGAGCAGCGCTCGCATCAGCACGGCGGCGACGCTGACCAGCACCCCGACGACCAGGAAGATCAGCAGCGGCATCCACGTCCAGGAGCTGAAGACAGTGATCCGGTTGACGGGCTCCACCAGGAAGAAGTCATAGACGAAGCCGCTCGCCAGCGCGGTCAGTAGGCCGAGCGGCAGGCCCCACAGGTACGCGACCACGAGAACGCCGACCAGGTAAACTACGTCCAGGGCGCCGGTGGGCGCCACCTGCGCCAGCGCAAGGGACATGAACGTCTCGGCTGCCACGCATGCGGCGCCCGTCAGGATGCCCCACAGGAGGGGCGGGCGGCTCGCGCGTAGCAGCAACGACAGCAACCGCGCGCGCACAAGGCCACACTACTCCCGCTCGGCGGATAGGGGTACGGACGAAAGCCCAGGTCAACGCCGTCGCTCGCCGTGCCTGACCGACAGCCCCGGCATGCGAAGAAGGCGGCAGAGCGGTGGACGAGACTCCGACGCGAGTGGTGCTCGCGGACGACGACGTCCTGCTGCGCGAGGGGCTGGCCAGCTTGCTGGAGCGATCGGGGTTCGAGGTCGCCGGCCAGGCGGGAAACGCGGCCGAGCTGCTCGCCCTCGTGCGGGAACGCCGTCCGGACCTGGCCATCGTCGACATCCGGATGCCTCCGGCGCACGCCACGGAAGGCGTCGAGGCGGCCAAGGTCATCCGGGCGGAGTTTCCCGAGGTGGGCATCCTCCTGCTGTCGGCGCACGTCGAGGTCGAGCAGGCGATGGAGCTGCTCGCCACCGGGCACCGGGTCGGCTACCTGCTCAAGAGCCGGGTGACCGCGCTGTCCGACTTCGTCGAGACGCTCCAGCGCATCGTCCACGGCGGCTCGGTCGTCGACCCCAGCCTCGTGGCCGAGCTGTTCAACGCGCGCCGCCGGCGTGATCCGCTGGAGGAGCTGACCCAGCGTGAGCGTGAGGTGCTCTCCCTCATGGCGGAGGGCCGCTCGAACGCGGGGATCGCGCACAAACTCTGGATCACCGAGGGCACGGTCGAAAAGCACGTGCGCAGCATCATGTCGAGGCTGCGGCTGCCGGAGACGGAGGACGACCACCGCCGCGTGCTCGCGGTGCTCGCGTTCCTCGACGCCCTCTGATGACGCCCGCTGATGGCGCCCCCTGATGACGCCCCCTGAGACCGGCCCGATGTCGCCGGCCCGGCCCGATTCACCGGGCCGGCTCAGGCCTCCGCGCCCCGCAGGATCTCGCCGATGGCCCGTCCCGACAGGAACGGCTTCGACAGGAAGGCGACGGCCGGGCTGGTCGCGATCAGCTCGGCGAAATCCTGCTCGTCGTACGTCGAGATCAGGATCACCGGCGGCGGCTCCCCGCCGCCCGCTTCGTGCAGACGCCGGGCCAGGTCGAATCCGTTCTCCTCGCCCAGGTCGATGTCGACCAGCACGACGTCAGGCCGGAGCTCGCCGAACCGGCCGAGCGCCTCGGCGATCGTGGACGCGAAACCGACGACAGCGACGCCGTCCGCCTCCAGCAACAGGCGGGCGGCCTCCTTGAAGTGGTCGCTGTCGTCCACGATGAGACACCGCAGGGGCACGTATTCACAGTGACATCGGAGCACGTCCGTGTCATTGCAGCTAGCTGGCATGCCGGGGTGCCGTGCCCACGCCCTTGAGATGGGTGCTGCCAGCGCAGACGGCGTGGCCCCCAGAGGCCATCGTGGGAAGTGTCAGCGAGCGACCGCGCGGTGGGTGAGATCACCCGAGGCTGGAAGGAGGCGGCGATGCTGACCGACAGCCACGAGGCGTGGGCCGGCGAGGCCACCGGCCGGGGCTCGGCCGCGCCGATGCCGGGCAGGGCCGGCGCGGGCCCGGAGCGGGCCGGCGGCACGTCCCGGATCGTCGTGGCCGACGACGGGGTGGAGCTGTACGTCATGGTGGACGGCCCCGCCGGCGCCGAGACGACGATCGTCTTCTGCCACGGCCTGTCCTCGTGCCTGGACTGCTGGGAGAACCAGCGGACGGCCTTCGCCGGCAAAGCCCGTGTGGTGACGTACGACCAGCGTGGCCACAACCGGTCGGGCCGGGGCGTCGCGGGGTCGGCCACAATCGCGCAGCTCGGCCGCGATCTCCATCGGATCCTCGACGAGGTCGTCCCGGCGGGGCCGGTGGTCCTGGTGGGACACTCGATGGGCGGCATGACGATCATGGCGTTGGCACAGGCGCACCCGGAGCTGTTCGGCCGGCGGATCACGGGCGTCGCGCTGCTGGCGACCTCGGCCGGCGGGCTGGACGGCGTCACCCTGGGCCTCCCGGCGTACGGCGCGCGGCTGCTGCGTCCGCTGGTGCCGGCGCTGCTCAGGCTGCTCGGCGACGACCCGCCTCGCCCCGGGCGCCACGCCGTGGACGAGATCGTGCACCTGCTGGTGCGGCGCTACTCCTTCACCTCCCAGGCGCCGTCGGACGTGCGGGAGGCCGCCGTCCGGCTCATCTGCTCCGCCCCCGCGCAGGTGTTCCGGGATTTCTACCCGGCCCTGATGGCGTACGACGGGTTCGCCGCGCTCGCGGCGCTGCGGGAGATCCCCACCCTGATCTTGGCCGGCGGCGACGACCTCGTCACTCCGGCCGGGCACAGCGAGGCGATCGCGCGCGCCCTGCCTTCGGCCCGCCTCGTGGTGCTGCCGGAGACCGGCCACAACCTGATGCTCGAACGGCCTTTGAGCGTCAACGCCGCGCTCGGCCGCCTGCTCCGCCTGGTCGCCCGGCCAGAACCGGCTCTTCGCGAACTGTCCGCCGTCTGCTGAGGGATCGAGGTGACACGCATGTGCCCACACACCCCGCCGTGCCCGCCCGCGTACGCCCCCGACCACGACGCCGCCCGTCTCGTGGCCTTCCACCCCGAGCAGGGGTGGGGGCTGCTCTGCAACGGTGTCGTCGTGTTCGAGGACACCGGCGAACTCCTGCCCGACGGCCGGAGCCTGCTCCCACACCGGGCCTGCTGTGCACAGGCCGCGTGAGTTCATGGGCGTGAGCACGCTCGTCCCCATGGCGCGGCGGCCGGACGGCGCCTTCCCGGGGGAACGGCTCCCGGCGGCGCCGGACGACGTAACGGACGACGGCATGCCGAAGGCCCGCCGGGCCTCCTGGGTCCTCCCCACCGACGGGTCCGCAACGGGCCGGGCGCGCCGGTTCGTCCGCGCCGCGCTGCGCGATTGGGCGGGCAGCGCGGACGGCGAGGTGCCCGATGTGGCCGAACTGCTCGTCAGTGAGCTGGTCGCCAACGTCCTGCGACATGGTCGGGGGGAGCCGATCCTCACGCTCCTGCTGCGGGACGGCGTCCTGCGGTGCGAGGTCGAGGACGAAGCCCGCGTTCCGCTGCGGGCCCGCGACAGGTCACCGGACGACGAGGGCGGCCGGGGCCTGCTGATCGTCGAATCCCTGTCCCGCGACTGGGGCGTGCGCCCGACGCGCAGGGGAAAGGCCGTCTGGTTCGAGCTGGCGGTGCCGCTCTGGGCGACGCGACGGGGCGAAGACCGGCGGGAGAGGCACTAGTCCCAGTGAGGGGGGCGTTCCTCCAGCAGGCGGGAGACGTTGGAGTCAGAGCGCCATTCGCCCCACCCGAGATCGGTGTCGTCGCTCGTCTGGTCAGGCAGCACCGGCAGCCCCTCGTCGAAGAGGTCCACCGGACGCATGTCATCCGGATGCTGCGCACTCACGCACCCAATGCTACTGGCATCGCCGCGTGCCGTGGAGCCGGTGCGGCCACCGTGGGCGGCGCGCCGGGCTCCTTCCCCGGAGGGGAGATTTCGCCCGTCTCGCCGCCGGGCAAAGGTCACGCTCGTACCACCAGACAGCCAACCGCACCCAAAGGTACGATGCGGGAGCAGGGAGCACGCCGGACGAACCCCCCGTGAGGCGGCATGGCAACGCCAGCAGGATGGCGGCAAGAGGGCAACCTGCCCGTGGAGCTGACCAGCTTCGTCGGGCGGACGCGATTGCTCGCGTCACTCAGACAGAGACTGCAGGAGCACCGGCTGGTCACCGTCACGGGCATCGGCGGGGTCGGCAAGTCCCGCACGGCGCTGCGTCTCGCGCACCAGGTGCGGCGGCAGTTCCGGGACGGCGTCTGGTACGTCGACCTGGCCCGGCTGCAGGACCCGGCGATGGTGTACCACACGATCACGGCCGCGCTCGGCATCGCCGACCAGTCGCCGCGTGAGGGCTCCGACACCCTCACCGAGTGGCTCGCCGACCGGGAGCTCCTGCTCATCCTGGACACCTGCGAGCACCTGGTCGACGCGTGCGCCCGGCTCACCCAGGACCTGCTCGGCACGGCGCCGCACCTGCGCATCCTCGCGACGAGCCGGCGGTCGCTGAACGCGCCGGGCGAGTACACGGCCGCCGTGCCACCGCTGTCGGTGCCCGGCGACAACCCCTCGGAGAGCCCGTTCACCAACGAGGCCGTCGAGCTGTTCGGCGCGCGGGCCTCCGCCGTCGTGCCCGACTTCGTGGTGGACGAGGACAACATCACGGCCGTCGCCGAGCTGTGCCGCCGCCTCGACGGGATCCCCCTGGCCATCGAGCTGGCCGCCGTACGCCTGCGCACGCTGTCGGTCGAGCAGATCCTCGCCCTGCTCGCCGACCGGTTCAGCCTGCTCGCCGGGGCCAGCCGTACGGCGCTGCCGCGGCACCAGACGCTCCGCGCGGCGATCGGCTGGAGCCACGAGCTGTGCGAGCCGGCCGAGCGGCTGCTGTGGGCGCGGCTGTCGGTGTTCGCCGGCGACTTCGAGCTGGACGGGGCCCGGCAGGTCTGCGGCGGCGACGCCCTGCCCTCCGAGCGGATCCTCGACGTGATCGGCGGCCTGGTCGACAAGTCGGTCCTGCTGAGCTTCCCCACCCCGGCGGGCCAGCGCTACCGGCTGATCGACACGCTGCGGCAGTACGGCGGCGAGTGGCTGGACAAGCTCGGCGAGACGCAGGACCTGCGGCGCCGCCACCGCGACTACTACCTCCAGCTCGCCGAGCGCAGCGAGCACTCGTGGTCGGGCCCGCGCCAGGTCCACTGGTACACGCGGATGCGCCAGGAGCACGACAACATCCGCGTCGCGCTCGACTTCTGCCTGTCGACCCCGGGCGAGGAGCGCGTCGGCCTGGAGCTGCTGTCGGCCCTGTGGTTCCTGTGGGTCGCCTGCGGTTTCGCCCGCGAGGGCGTGGTCTACCTGGACCGCGCGCTCAAGGCCAGCCCCTCGCCGAGCAAGGAGCGCTGCAAGGCCCTGTGGGTGCTGGCCTACATCCGCAGCGCCCAGGGCGACATGGCGGGCGCGCTCGGCGCGGCCGAGCAGTGCAGCACCGACGCGGTACGCGTGGGCGACTCGGGCGCGGTGCTGCTCGCGACCAAGATGCAGGGCACCGCGGCCATGCTGCAGGGCGACGCGAAGAAGGCCACCGCGCTGCTCGGCGTCGCGATCGAGTTCCACCGCGGTGGACGGGAGCTGAACCCGGGCCTGCTGCCGGCGATCGTCGAGCTGTCCATGGTGCTGCTCGCGCAGGGCGAGTTCGCGGAGGCGGAGACGCTGCTGGTCGACTGCCTGCAGGTCTGCCAGGAACGCGGTGAGCTGTGGCTGCGCTCCTACGCCTGGTACGTCTCCTCCCTGGTGCACCGGGCCACCGGCCGGCGCGACGAGGCGCTGGTGGCGTGCAAGGAGTCGCTGCGCATCAAGCGGCACTTCCACGACGTGCTCGGCATCGTCCTGTGCGTGGACAACCTCGCCACGCTGAGCCTGGAGGCCGGCGACCCGGAGCGGACTGCGGTCCTTCTCGGGGCGGCCCAGGCCAACTGGCGGACCTTCGGGCTGCCGCAGTTCGGGTCGCCGTTCTTCACCACCGAGCACGAGCAGTGCGTCAAGGAGTGCAAGAAGCTGATCGGCGACGCCGCCTACGAGGAGGCCTACACCGTCGGAGCCCGGTACAGCCTGGGCGACCTCGTCGAGTACGCGCTGGACGATCTCGACGACTTCCACCTGGACTGACCGGGCCCCGGATCAACCGGCGGGGGTCCCGGCAGAGATCACTGCCACGCGCCGACGTACCGTGAGCTGGTCAGCGAGTAGTCCACGCTGCCGCTGATCCAGTACTTCAGCCCGTTCACGTACGCGTCGACCGCAGGCGAGCCGAGCGCCTCGGTGGCCGGGGTGAGCGCCGCCATCGCGGCCACCGCCTCGTCGCGCATCGCGCCGATCCTGTCCATCGCCTCCTGGACCGTGCAGCCGGTGTGCCCGACGAGCACGCTGACGAGGTTGTTGCGGATGTTCGCCTCACCCCGCTCCTTGGCGTACGAGATGAGGTCGTTGTCCCAGACGACGACGTCGTTGGCGTGCTCGGTCATCTCGTGCACGACCGGGTCGCGCCACTCGTCGACGGTGAGGCGGACCTCGGCGGCCACGTCGATCAGGGCGAAGACGGTCAGCATCGCGCCGGTCCTGCGGCGCATGAAGATGTAGTCATCGATCGTGGGGACGACGTCGTCCTCCCGGTTGGCGGCCTCCCACACCTGCGCGAACAGGTAGTCCTTCGTCATCGCGCACCAGCGGTCGAGCTGGTCGGCGGTGGCGTGGGCGGCGATCCTGGTCCTGATGTCGAGCAGCGCCCGGGCGAAGACGTTGTCGACCGGTTCCGCGTGCTCCTCGACGACGCCGTAGAGCTGGGGCAGGGCCCGGGCGATCTCGGCCGCCCGCCGGTCCGACTCGCAGTAGGCGTCGTCGAACGCGAACAGCCACACGCACCAGTCGGTGACGAGCTGGCACAGCTCCCGGGAGGCGTACGGGTAGGTCCGGGCACCGAGCCATCCGTAGTGGGCGAGCCGGAAACGCTCGAGCTGGTCGTCGTCGGCGATCATACCGGAGGCGGCCAGCCAGGCCAGCGTGTCCCGGTTCACCTCGTCGACGTGCGGGTTCACCGCACTCGGGAAGGGGCAGGTGAGGGAGGGAAGGCGGAGGGGGCGCCCGCTGAGGGAATCCGCTTTCGCAGTAGCCATCCGACAAGCATGGTCCTACCGGTTGGACGACGCCAGACCTCCCCTAATTACGGACACACCAGTCAGCCGGGTCGACTCGGCCGGTTCAGCCCTCCAGAAGCGTGACGATCTCCGCGTCCCCGAACATGCGTGCGGCGTCGACGGCCGACGGCGTCCCGGCGTAGCGGTCGGCTCCCAGCTCCAGCAACGCCCGCACCACCTCGGGCTCCTTCTTGAACACCGCCCCGGCGAGCGGGGTCTGCCCGCGGTCGTTGGCGAGATCCGGGTCCGCGCCCCGCTCGCCCAGGGCGCGGACCGTGGCCGCGTGCCCGTGGTAGGCCGCCAGCATGAGCAGGGTGTCGCCCTTCTGGTTGCGCAGGTTCACCGGCACGCCCGCGTCGACGTAGGCGCACAGCGCCTCGGCCCGCCCCGACCTCGCGAGGTCGAAAAGCCTGGTGGCGAACTCCTCCAGCTCCGGGTCCGGCTCCATGTCCCCCATAGTCCAACGGTAAGGTCGCCGCTACCGCCCCTGCAGCGAGCACGGTGTCGAGCACGGAATCGACCGGGGATCCCGTAGGTTCAGTAGGTAAAGACTTCGTGAGAAAGGCTGGGACACGTGTCCGACCCCACGGATCTCTATCGGCTCGACGGGGACCTGCCCGAGCTGACCGATCCGGTGCTGCTCTACCACTTCGAGGGGTTCGTCGACGCCGGCGCCGCCGGGCGGCTGGCCCTGGGGCACCTCCTCGCCGAACTGGAGCACCGGGTCATCGCGACCTTCGACGTGGACCGGCTGATCGACTACCGGTCACGCCGCCCGACGATGACCTTCGACACCGATCACTGGAGTGACTACGACACTCCTGAGCTCGCCGTCTACCTGACCAAGGACGTCACCGGCACGCCGTTCCTCATCATGAGCGGCCCGGAGCCGGACCGGGAGTGGGAGCTGTTCACCGAGGCCGTCGGCATGCTGGTGACCCGGCTCAACGCAGGCAGGCTCGTGACCGTGCACGGGATCCCGATGGGCGTCCCGCACACCCGGCCGCTCGGCCTGACGGCCCACGCCACGCGTCCCGACCTCGTGCACGGGCAGACCAGCCCGTTCGGCAAGGTCCGCGTGCCGGGGAGCCTCGCCGCGCTCATCGAGTTCCGGCTCGGGGCCAAGGGCCACGACGCGCTCGGCTACGCGATCCACGTGCCCCACTACCTCGCCCAGGCGGAGTATCCGCAGGCCGCGGTGACGGCGCTGGAGGCCGTCACCCGGGGCACCGGGCTGGTGTTCCCCATGGACGCCCTCAGGGACGCGGCCGACAAGACCAACACCGAGATCGAGGAGCAGATCGCGGCGTCCGAGGAGCTGGCCGGCGCGATCCGCGGCCTGGAGCAGCAGTACGACGCGTTCCAGTCGGGCGCCGAGCGGGAGAGCCTGCTGGCCGAGGAGACGCAGATGCCCACCGGTGACGAACTCGCCGCCCAGTTCGAGGCGTTCCTCGCCGAGCGGGACGACCGCGACGGCTGAGCGCCGGTGAACCGCGAACGGCGCCCCTGAGCATCCGAATAAAAAGGACCACCTCCCTCCATGTCGCTCTCCGACGCCCCCGAAATCCGTGTCGGACTGGCCGGTTTCGGTCCGGCCGGATCCTTCTTCCACGCGCCGTTGATCGCCGCCACGCCGGGACTGCGCCTGACCGCCGTCGTCACCCGCGACCCGGCCAGAGCCGAGCGCGTCCGCGCAGACCATCCCGGCGCGGACGTCGTCCCGGCCGCGCAGGCCCTGTGGGACCGCTGCGATCTCGTGGTGATCGCGACGCCGAACCGCACCCACGTGCCGCTGGCGGCCGAGGCGCTGAAGGCCGGTCTTCCCGTGGTCGTCGACAAGCCGCTGGCCGGCACCGCCGCCGAGGCCCGCGACCTCGTACGGCTCGCGCGCGACCACGGGCTGATGCTGACGGTCTTCCAGAACAGGCGCTGGGACGGCGACTTCCTGACGCTGCGCCGGCTGCTGCCCGAGCTGGGCGAGGTCCACCGGTTCGAGTCGCGGTTCGAGCGGTGGCGGCCGGCGCCCAAGGGCGGCTGGCGCGAGTCGGGCGGCCCCGAGGAGATCGGCGGCACCCTCTACGACCTCGGCAGCCACCTGGTGGACCAGGCGCTGCGGCTGTTCGGGCCGGTCTCCCACGTGTACGCGGAGACCGACGTCAGGCGGGCCGGGGTGCGGGGCGACGACGACGCGTTCGTCGCGCTGACCCACCGGAACGGGACCCGGTCTCACCTGTGGATGAGCGCGGTCGCCGCGAACCTCGGCCCGAGGTTCCGGGTGCTCGGCTCCCGCGCGTCGTACGTCAAGTGGGGACTGGACCCGCAGGAGGAGCGCCTGCGCGCGGGCGGGCGCCCGGGCGGGGGTTCCGGCGAGGAGGCGGGCTGGGGCGCCGAGCCCTCCGAGCGCTGGGGCACGCTCGGGGTGGAGGGCGACGCCCGCCCGGTTCGCACCGAACCCGGGACGTACCAGCGGTTCTACGAGGGCGTCGTGGCCTGCCTGCGGGACGGCGCCGCGCCCCCGGTCGAGCCGGACGACGCGGCCGAGACCATCGCCGTCCTCGAGGCCGCGGTCCTGTCGGCCGCCCGCGGCCAGGTGGTGCCCCTCCCTCAGCGGGAGGAGTAGCCACCGGGCCGCCGCGGGCCCTGTTCCTCACGGCCGACAACCACGTCACCGGCCAGGTCGTCACGGTCGACGGGCGGGGAGACCCTCGTCCGACCCGGGCCCGTCCACGTCATCGCTGTCAGTCGCGCAGGCGGCCGCGCAGTGCCTCGGTGTCGGTGTCCGTCCAGCCGTGGGTGCGCAGCCAGCCGAGTGCGCCGCCGAACCTGGCGTCCAGCGTCGTCAGGAACTGGT
Organism: Microbispora sp. H10836; assembly: GCF_012999525.1. Classification (NCBI taxonomy): domain Bacteria; kingdom Bacillati; phylum Actinomycetota; class Actinomycetes; order Streptosporangiales; family Streptosporangiaceae; genus Microbispora; species Microbispora sp. H10836. The sequence goes on along the minus strand of NZ_JABBWU010000002.1, from coordinate 116,186 downwards.
CCATGTACTCCGGCCGCGGCAGGTGGCTGTCGGCCGGCTTCGCGTCGAGGTCCGCGCGGTAGGTGTGGCTGGCGCGCAGCCGGGCGAGGATGCCCTCCAGACGTTCGCCGGTGGCGACGTAGTCCTCGATGATCGCCTCCCGGGTGGCGCCCGCCACGGCGAGCGCCAGGGCGCAGACCACGCCGGTGCGGTCCTTGCCCGCCGCACAGTGCACCACGGCCATGCCGTCGTCACGGGCGAGCACGCGCAGGGCGGTCACCACGGAGTCGGGCCGATCGCGCAGGTAGCCGTAGTAGTAGCCGGTCACGCGGAGCTCGGCCAGGTCCTTCTCGTCGCGCTCCCCCTGCCACGGCAGCGCCCTGTCGTCGACGGTGTCGGCCTCGACGTCGGTGAGGCGCCCGCCCTTCGCGAACAGGCTGTGATGGTGGATGCCGACCTCCGGCAGCAGGGTCAGCGGGCCGGGCCCCTCCAGGCGTACCTCGGTCTCCGATCGCAGGTCGACCACGTGCCGCAGCTTGAGGTCGCCCACGAGCAGCGCGACGTCATCCTCGGTCAGGCCCTGCAGGTTGTCGGCCCGCAGGATCCGGCCGGACACCGTGGTCCCGCCGTCCGCGGTCGGCAGACCCCCGAGGTCGCGTACGTTAGCCGCGCCTCGCAGCACAATCCAACGCTCGTATGCATTCATCCTGCCGAGCCTATCCGTCCCTCTATGACGGAAAGATGAGTGCAGAGTGAAGGTCTGCACCCGCTGTCGCATCGATACCGCTACATGTCTCAAGGTCCCTTCCGCACCTGAGGAGGCTCGAGCGCCGCGCCCGCGGCGGTCGCGAGCGTCGGGTCAGGTCCGGGTGACGCGGTCGAGCAGGGCCTGGGCGCGCGAGACGCCGGTTTCGTTGCCGAGGCTGTGGTAGATCTCCAAGGCCTCGGCGACGGGCTCGTGCGCTTCCTCCCTGCGGCCCGCCTCCAGCAGCACCTCGCCGAGCGTGCGCAGGCCGCGTGCCTGCCACCAGCGGTCGCCCAGCTCCGCGAACTCGCCCACGGCCTCGCGCAGCGCGGCGACCGCCTCGTCGGCGCGGCCCAGCCTGGCCAGCGCCGCGCCCTCGGAGGACCGGGTTCTGGCCACGCCCCAGGGGTCCCCCAGCTTCTCGAGCGTCTCCTTCGCCAGGCGCACCCCGGCGTACTCGCGCAGGCCGTTGTGCGGGTCGCCGATCTCGCCCGCGGCGCGCAGGCAGCGGGCCTCCTCCCACTCCTCCCCACGCTCGTGGAACGCCCGGATGGCGAAGCGCAGCGCGTTGCCCGCAAGGACGAACCTCCGTTCGGCCGCCGCGGCGTCCCCGTCCTTCAGCAGTTCGCGAGCCTCGGTGGCCAGCACCTCCCCGAGCACCCGCTGGGTCTGCGCCTCCGAATAGCGGTTGCCCCCGCTCTCGAAGACCGCGAGAGAGTCCTCCAGGAGTTGCCTCGCCTCGGCGAGCCTGCCCTGGGCCAGGCGCAGCTCGGCCAGGTTGCGCTGGGTGCGCGCCTGCCACCAGCGGTCGTCCTCGGCCTTGAACGCGGTGATCGCGCCGGTGAGGTACCCCTGCCCGCGGTCGAGGTTGCCCTCGCCGAACAGCGTCATCCCGACCGTCCGCATGGCCCGCGCCGCCCACCACGACTCCCCCAGACCGGTGAAGATCTCCAGCGCCCGCTCTGCGTCCGTCCTCGCCGCGGCGGATCTCCCGCTGCCGCCGACGACCGCCGCCCGTTCCATCAGCGCGATCCCCACGGCCCTGGAGTCGCCGGTGCGCTCGGCGGCCTCGCAGACCAGGTCGGCGACCTCCCGCCAGTCGGACCAGTAGGCGCGCAGCGAGTGACACAGCGAGCAGAAGGCGCGCCCGGTCGCCCAGGCGAGGTCCCACAGCTCCTGCGACCCGGCCATGTGGACGGCGGACAGCAGGGCGAGCCGTTCGGCCGTGAACCAGGCAGCCGAGGAGACCTCGCCGCTTTCTCCGCTCTCGGCGCCGGAGCGCATGCCGCGCCGCCGCCAGTCCTGCGGCCAGCGCTCGGTGGCGGCGTTCTCCGCCCGGCGGCGGTAGCCGTACAGGACCCGCTCGATGGCGGCGCGGCGGCGGTCCTCGGGCTCCTCCCGTACGGCGACCTCACTGGCGAACAGCCGGACCAGGTCGTGCAGGCGGTAGCGCATCCGGCCGACGGCGTCCCGGCCCGAGCACTCGGCCAGCTGCGCGTCGACCAGGGCCTCCAGCTGGTCGGCGCCGTCGAGCTCCGAGGCGCCGAGCAGGTCGCCCGCCACCCACGCCTGCACGTCCGGCGCGGGCAGCAGGCCGAGCAGGCGCAGCAACCGGCGCTGGATGCCGGTGCAGTCGTCGTAGCTGAGCTGCAGCGAGGCCCGCACGCTGCGGTCGATCTGCGTGCCGACCTCCAGCTGACCGAGCCTGCGCCGCTCGTCGGCGAGCCGGTCGGCCAGTTCCCGCAGGGACCACCGCTCCCTGGTCGCCAGGCGGCCGCCGCAGATGCTGATGGCGAGCGGCAGCCGATCGCACAGCCGTACGATCGCGAGGGCGGAGTCGAGGTCGGCGGCGACGCGCTCGTCTCCGGCGAGCCGGGCGAGCAGCTCGACCCCCTGCGCCTCGGTGAAGACGGCGAGCTGCCGGTCGTAGCGGTTGCGCAGGAACAGCGGCTGCCGGGACGTGACGATCACGGCGCAGCCCGGTTCGGGCGGAATCAGAACCCTGACCTGCTCACCGCTCTGCGCGTTGTCGAGGAATATCAGGACGCGCCGGTCCTTGGTCCACGTCCACCAGAGCTTCTGCAGCTCGGTGATGCCGCCGGGATCGGTGGTCAGCCGGACACCGAGGGACCGCAGGAACGCGGCGAGCACCTCCTCGGGCCGCACCGCCCCGTCCGCGCCCCGCAGGTCGAAGTAGAGCTGGCCGTCGGGGAACTCGCCGATCACCTCGTGGGCGAACCGCGTGGCCAGCGCCGACTTGCCGACGCCGGCCCGCCCGTAGAGCGACACGACCAGCGGAGCGTCCTGGTCGCCCGCGGAAGGACGGTTCCGGGCGCCGAACCGCTCGCGCAGCTCGGCGAGCACCTCACGCCGGCCAGTGAAGTGCGCGATGACCGGCGGCAGCTCGGCGGGCGGCGGCGTCCCCCTCGCCGCCCGCCGGCCGGACTCCGCGGACTGGGGCGCGAGCGTGGCCCAGGTCAGGGTGCCGACAAGCGCCGCCACCACTACGGTGATCGCCACCCGGGCGGGCACCGGCAGCGTCCAGATGTCGAGCGAGGTGCCGAGAGCGCTCGCCACGGCCGCCCCCACGCCCGCGAGGGCGGGCGCGGCCAGCGAACCACGCCGGCGGGCGGGCGGCCGGGCCGCCGGGACGTCGTCGTCACGCGTGGACGGGAGCATCCGTCTGGTCCTCCAGGACGTCAAACGGCTCGGAGAACGGTCAACGCTACAGTCAAGATTCAACCAGAATGGGATCGACCGCCGCGCCTGACGGGCAAGTTCTCACCCAGTGTTCGTCAAACAGCCGTAATGTATGGCGTCGCGGAGGCTTCTCGATCATCGGATCCGGTGCGACGATCGGGATCGCCGCCGCCACGGACCCCGCCCCAGGCAGCGACACCCCACATGGAGGACCCGGATGGCACGGCCGGCTCACCGGTTGACCATGGCCGCTCTCGCCCTCGCCGTCAGCGGCACGACCGTGGCGCTCCCCACGGCGCCCGTCCACGCGGAGTCCCCCACGGCCGCGACCGCCCGGCGGCACCCCACGTCCTCCGCCGCGCTGAGACCCGCGGCGGCCGGCGGACACCGGAAGGCCGCGCCGCGGCCCGGCGGCGAGGCGCCCGTACGGCGGCGCCTGGTCGGCTCGTGGACCACCTCGACCTACCGCGTCCCGGCGGCACTCGGCGGGCAGACCGTGCGCATGGTCGTGCGTGCCAGCATCGGCGGCAGCGGGATGCGCCTTCGCCTGTCCAACCTCTTCGGCGCGGCGCCGGTGACGTTCGCGAACGTCCACGTGGGCGTCCAGGCGTACGGCGCGGAGATCCTCACGGGCACCAACCGGCCGGTGACCTTCCGCGAGCGCGCGGCGGTGAAGGTGGCGCCGGGCCAGGCCGTCTGGAGCGACCCGATCCCCGGCCGGATCGCCGGCGGCTCCGCCGTCGTGGTCAGCCTCCACCTGCCCGGCACGGTCAACGGGGTCACCGGGCACGAACGCGCCTACAGCACCACCTATCTGTCGGACCCGGGTGACCACACGGCCGAGGAGAGCGGCGAGGGCTTCACCTACACCAGCACGCAGTGGTACTTCCTCGACCGCCTCGCGGTGGAGGCGGGCGCGGCCACGATCGGTTCTGTGGTGGCGTTCGGCGACTCGATCACCGACGGCGCGGGCCAGGCCGTCGACGCCAACCGCCGGTGGACCGACTATCTGCGGCAGCGGCTGGCCCACGAGGCGCCGTCGCGGCGGATGGGGGTGCTCAACGCCGGCATCTCCGGGAACCGGCTGCTGCGGCCCAACGTCGGCCCGAGCGGCGTCACCCGGTTCTACCGCGACGCGCTGTCCCAGCCGGGGGTGCGCACGGTGGTGGTCTACGAGGGGATCAACGACATCTCCCGGGGTTCGTACACCTCGATCAAACCCATCGTGTACGGGTACAAGCGGCTGATCCGCGAGGCGCACGCCCGCAAGGTCAAGGTGCTGGGCGCCACGCTCACCCCGTTCTACGGCTTCGGCACCTGGACCCCGGAGCGTGAGGAGATCAGGCAGCGGCTGAACACCTGGATCCGCACGAGCGGGGCGTTCGACGGCGTGCTCGACTTCGACCGGGCCGTGCGCGACCCCGAGTTCCCCGAGCAACTGGCCCTCTCGTACGACTCGGGTGATCACCTGCACCTGAGCGACGCCGGGCGGCGCGCGCTCGCCGACGCGGTGAACCTGCGCCTCCTCTGATTTCGGACCGGCCGCGGGATCGCTACGGTGTGACCCATGGTCGCCCCCCTTGAGCCAGATGACCCGCGTACGCTCGGCGGGTTCCGTATCAGCGGACGGCTCGGCGAGGGCGGCCAAGGCGTCGTCTACCTGGGCCACGCGCCCGACGGCGCACCGGTCGCGGTGAAGGTGCTCAAGACCGGGCTCGACCCCGTCGTCCGGGCCCGGTTGTCGCGTGAACTCGACGCCCTGCGCGGCGTCGCTCCCTTCTGCACCGCCCGGGTGATCACCGCGGTGGTGGACGGGCGCGAGCCGTACGTCGTGAGCGAGTTCGTCGACGGCCCCTCGCTCCAGCAGCGGGTGAGCGCGTCGGGGCCGCTGCGCGGCGGCGAGCTGGAGCGGCTCGCGGTGGGGACGGCGACCGCGCTGGCGGCGATCCACAGCGCGGGCATCGTGCACCGCGACTTCAAGCCGGGCAACGTGCTGCTGGGTCCGGACGGTCCCCGCGTGGTCGACTTCGGCATCGCCCGGCAGGGCGAGAGCGAGACGATCACCGCGGGCCCGGTGGGCACCCCGGCCTACCTGGCGCCCGAGCACATCGCGGGCCATCCGGCCAGCCCCGCCTCAGACGTGTTCGCGTGGGGGGCGACGATCGTCTTCGCGGCGACCGGCCGGGCGGCGTTCGGCGCCGACAACGTCGCCGCCGTGCTGCACCGGATCATGACGACCTTCCCGGACCTGACGCAGCTGCCGCCGCCCCTGCGCGCGCTGGTCGGACGCTGCCTCGCCAAGGACCCCGCCGCCCGCCCGGCCGCCCGCGACCTGCTGCTCGAACTGGTCGGCACCGCGCCCGGGCCGCTGCCTGCGGGCGCGAGCGTGCACGGCGTCCCGCCCGCCGCGCCCGCACCGCCGCACGGCCCGTCCCTGTCGCCGGTGACGTCGCCGTCGGCGGGCCGGGCCGGAGAGGAGACCGCTCCCGGAGGAGGCCGCGGGAGATCCCGCGCCCGTGTCCTGGCCGGGGCCGGCGCGGTCGTGGCGGCCCTCGGGATCACCGCGGCGCTGCTGGTCCCGCGCCTGGCCACGCTGTCGGCCGGCCCGTCCCCCACGCCTGCGGCGAGCGCCCCCGCGCAGAGCACGTACGCGGGGGACCCGACGCCGACCGGCGCCGCGGCCACCGACGCCCCGACCGGCGGCACGGACGGGACCTACCCCACGACCGCCTCCGCCCAGGAGGCCATCCCGCAGGCGTTCGCGGGCAAGTGGCAGGGTCACATCGCGCCCACCGCCGGCCTTCTCACGAGCGAGTACGACATCGAGATCGAGTTGAAGCGCGGCGAGAAGGCGGGCAGGTGGAAGGAGCCGGCGAACTCGTGCGAGGGCACGCTGCGGCTGACCGGCGGCTCCGGCTCCGCGCTCACGTTCCGCCTGGAGGAGGTGCCGGGATGCGTCCCGGGCGACGTCGTGCTCACCCGCAAGGGCGGCGCCCTCGCCTACCGCCACACCGACGACCTCGGGCTGATCGCCTACGAGGGAACTCTTACCAGGGACTCCTGAAATCGTCCCGGGCTCAGCACCTCCCGGGTGCCCTCGCGGCCCCGACCGCGAGGGGGATCGCCAGCAGTCCGAGCAGGGCGAGCTGGGTCTGGCGCTGGTCGAGAGAGTTCTGGCATGGGATGGGCAGGTCACCGTACCAGGGGGTGAAGACGGCAGCGGGCGGGCCGCACCGCCACCCGGGCGGCGACAACGGCCACAGCGCCAGTGCCAGGATCACGCCGAAGAGCGCGACCAGCGCACGCTCGGCGTCGGACGTCTCGCTTCCGGGATGCCGCAGGCGGTGCCACTGGCCGTATGCCCAGAAGTAGGCGGCGAGCGCCACGGCGGTGAAGACCCTGGCGGCCCGATCGTGGTTGACGCGACCGGGCGCGCAGTCATAGCAGCCGGCGGGTTCGACGAACATGAACAGCAGCACCGCCGCCGCCAGGCATATCAGGGCGAGCCACCACGCCGGATGCCAGGCGAACTCCCATTGTCCGACACGCGCGCGGCCCGTCTCCGATTCACGGTTCATGGCGTCGAGGGTGGCGTCCCGCGCTTGTGAGCCGGTTGGAAGGCACAAGGACGAGAGCCGGTACTCCGCCGGTGTGATCGCCGCGGCGCCGGGTAGTGCGAGCGCGTCCACGCACAGGAGGAACTCATGGCAACCGACGTCATCAGCCTGATCAAGGAAGATCACCGCGACGTGGAGTCGCTGTTCGAGCGGCTCCAGAAGATGCCGGAGAACCGGCCGGCACTGCTCGCGGAGCTGGCGGCGAAGTTCGTCGCGCACAGCGAGGGCGAGGAGGACGAGGTCTACCCCGCGCTCGCCAGGCGGCGGCCGGAGGAGAAGGAGGAGGTCCACCACGGCGCGGAGGAACACCACGAGGCCGAGGAGATGATCTCCCAGCTCCTGGAGACCGACCCGGACGGCCCCGAGTTCGACACGCTTCTGCAGGAGCTGATCGGGGCGGTGACGCACCACGTCGAGGAGGAGGAGAACGACATCCTCCCGGTCCTGGAGAAGGCCGTCCCCTTCGAGGAGCGGGTCCGGCTCGGCAAGGCCTTCAGCAAGCGGAAGGCCGAGGTGCTGGCCGCCCCGCTCAAGCCGCGCTCGCGGACCAAGGACGAGCTGTCGCACCAGGCCAGGGAACTGGGGATCGAAGGCGCGTCCGGGATGACCAAGGACGAGCTCGTCGCCGCCGTCAGGCAGAAGAAGCAGCAGGGCTGAGGACCTCCCCCGTCGCGGCGCCGGACGTCTCACAGGCAGGCGTACAGCGCCGCGACCATGGGCTCCCACCTCGGGTCGGGCCCCGCCGCGCTGACGACGAGGCGGCTCGGCGTGTAGGCGAGGGCCACCCCCGCGTCCGGGTCGGCGAAGGCGAGCGCCCCGCCCGAGCCGCTGTGCCCGAAGGCGCGCGGGTTCGGCGCGAACGGCCGGATCTCGCAGGGCAGCATGTACCCCAGTGCGAACCTGGTCCGCGCCAGCAGGACCTCGTCGCGCCCCTCGCTGCGGGGCGCTACGGCCCGGCCCAGAACGTCAGGGTCGAGGATGCCGCCCTCGCCTCCGGCGGCGCGCCTCCGGCACGACACGAGCCGGCCGTACAGGGTGGCGAGGGCTCTGGCGGTCGCGTGCCCGTTGGACGCGGGGATCTCGGCGGCCCTCCAGCGCGCCGTGTTGGCCAGACCGGGTGTGAACTGCTCGGCGGGGTTGCCGAAGGCCATCATCGTGATCGAGCCGGGTTCGGACATGGCCTTCGTCAGCGCCGCCGGCGGATCGTCCCCGGCCTGCGGCGGGGCGAGGTACGCGGCGCGGCCCGCCTCCGAGGCGGGCAGGCCGATCCACAGGCCGGGGACGCCCAGCTCGTCACGGACCAGGTCGCGGACCGGCCGCCCGCCCACCCGGCGCAGGATTTCCCCGACGAGCCAGCCGAAGGTCACCGCGTGGTAGCCGTGCCGCTCCCCCGGCGTCCACCACGGGCTCTCGGCCGCCAGCGCGGCGGTCATCGCGTCCCAGTCGAACAGGGAGCCCGGCGGCAGCTCCCGGCGTACGGCGGGCAGCCCGGCCCGGTGCGCGAGCAGGTCGGCGACAGTGGTGGGGGTGGCGAACCCCGGCCAGTAACGGGCCACCGGGGCGTCCAGGTCGAGCAGCCCGCGCTGGACGTACAGGTGCGCGAGCGTCGCCAGCATTCCCTTGGACGCCGAGAAGACGTTGACGACCGTGTCCCGTTCCCAGGGCCGTACGCCGTCCCGGTCGGCCGTGCCCTGCCAGATGTCCACGACCGGGCGCCCGCCCGCGTACACGGCGAGGGCGGCGCCGCCTCCCGCTCCTCCGCCCGTCTCCCGGAACGCGTCGGCGACGGCCGCGAAGGCCGGATCACACCACATGGACACCCTCCAAATTCTTCAACCTAAGTTGCGAAACCATGGTTGAGTATTTGAGTATCCGAACGTGGTGTCAAGCGATCTGACCCTGCTGTTCACGGCCCTCTCCGCGGCCTGCGACGCCGAGGTGCGCGCCCGGATGGCCGCCGCCGGGCACGACCAGGTGCGCACCGTGCACGGGTACGTCTTCCAGCACCTGCTCGCCGGCCCCGTACGCGTCTCCGACCTGGCCGGTCTGCTCGGCATGACCCCGCAGGGCGCCTCCAAGGTGGCGGCGGAGATGGAGCGCATCGGCTACGTGGCACGCCGGACCGACCCCGGCGACCAGCGGGCACGGATCATCGAGCTGACGCCGCACGGCAGGGCCGCGGTCGAGGCGGGCCGGGCCGCCCGCGAGGCGGTGTCCGCCCGGATGCTCGGCCTTCTGAACGCGCCCGGGGAGTTCCTCGCGTCGCTCAACCGCCTCGGGGAGGAGACCGGCGCGCTGCGCGAACTCCTCGCCCGCCGGCTGCGCCCCTGATCAGGTGAGTGCGGGGACCAGGCGGACGAGGTCGGCGAGGCCGTCGGCGACGATGTCGGCCCGGGCGGCGTCCGGGCGGCCGGCGTGGAGGTAGCCCCAGGGCCCCCGGCGCAGCAGGGCGGTCCGCATCCCGGCGCGCGCGGCGGGCAGGACGTCGTTGTCGAGCCGGTCGCCCACGTACAGGATCTGCCCGGGCTCATGGCCGAGGACCGCCGCGACCTTGGCGAAGAACTCCGGGTCGGGCTTCTCCACGCCCCAGGCGGCCGAAGTGTGGATCCCGTCGACCGGCAGGTCCATCGCGACCAGCGCGTCGTACGCCTGCGGCGGCTGGTTGCCCGCGACGACCAGGTCGTAGCCGGCCTCCCGCAGGGCCGTGAGAGCGGGCCGCACGTCCGGGTAGAGGTCGTCGGCGTCGAAGTTCTCGCGCAACCCGCCGGTGTCCTCGCGCCGCCACGCCTCGATCTCGGCGTCGAGGTCGATCCCCGGCCTGACCAGCTCGAACGCCTCCAGGTGCCCACGGTCGAGTGCGGCCATGCCGCCGAGCACGCCCATGAAGGTCAGGCGCGGCACGCCCAGCCGGTCGGCCCACCGGGACCAGATCCGGGTCTCGTCGATGAGCGTCTCCCCCACGTCGAACACGAGCGCCCGGACCATGAACGTCCTCCCCATCCGTCCTGATTACGGCAGCCACTCTACGAGGTGCCGTAACATCCCCGGACGTGAGCGAGACTCGGTATGCCCTGAACGGCATGGTGTGCACCGTCGACCATCTGGCCTCCGCGGCGGGCGTCGCCACCCTCGACAGGGGCGGCAACGCGGCGGACGCGGCCATCGCCGCCAACGCCGTGCTGGCGGTCACCGCCCCGCACATGTGCGGTCTCGGCGGCGACCTTTTCGCCCTCGTCCACGACGGTGCCGTGAGCGCGCTCAACGCCTCGGGACGGGCGGGCTCGGGCGCCGATCCCGCCCGGCTGCGGGCGGAGGGTCTCGGCCGGATGCCCCACCTGTACGACATCCGCTCGGTCCCGGTGCCCGGCTGCGCCGACGGGTGGCTCGCGCTGCACGAGCGCTACGCCCGCCTGCCGCTGGCCGACCTGCTGGCCCCCGCGATCCGCCTCGCGGCCGAGGGCTTCCCCGCCTCCCCGCTGCTCGGGCCCGTCGGAGACTTCGTCGGCACCCTGCCCGGGGCCGGGGACTTCGCGGCCGCCCGCCGCCCCGGGGACGTGATCCGCAGGCCCGGCGTCGCCAGGGTCCTCACCGCGCTCGGGGAGGGCGGCCGGGCGGGGTTCTACCAGGGCGAGTTCGGTGAGGGACTGCTGAAGCTGGGCGGCGGCGAGTACACCGAGGAGGACCTGGCCCGGCCCAACGCCGACTGGGTGGAGCCGCTGAGCGTCGAGGTGTTCGGGCACCGCGTCTGGAGCGTTCCGCCGAACTCCCAGGGCTACCTGCTCCTGCTGGCCCTGGAGATCCTCGCGGAGCTCGGCCCGCCCGCCGACCCGGCCGACCCGCGCTGGGCGCACCTGCTGGTGGAGTCGGCCAGGGCGGCCGGGCACGACCGGCTCGACGTCCTGCACGAGGGGGCCGTGGCGCCGCTCGGCACGACCGCCGCCCGCAGCGCGCTGGTCGACCCCGAAAGGCGCGCCCCGTTGCCCGACGTCCCCGCCGGGCCGGGCGACACGACGTACCTGTGCGTGGTCGACGGCGACGGCATGGGCGTCTCGCTCATCCAGTCGAACGCATCGGGCTTCGGCAGCCTGCTCTTCGAGCCCACCACCGGGATCAACCTGCACAACCGCGGCATCGGCTTCTCGCTCACGCCCGGCCACCCCGCGGAGTACGGCCCGCGTCGCCGGCCACCCCACACGCTGTCCCCGGCGCTGGTCACCCGGCCGGACGGGGCGCTGCGCACGGTCCTCGGCACGATGGGCGGCGACGCGCAGCCGCAGATCCTGCTGCAGCTGGTCACCCGCCTGCTCGCGAACGGCCAGACGCCCGGCGAGGTGATCGGCGCGCCGCGCTGGGAGCTCGGCACCGGCGGCACCGGCTTCGACACCTGGCGGTCCGTCCCGCTGGTCGAGGTCGAGGAGGGCGCGCCGTGGGCGGACGGCCTGCGCGAGCGCGGCCACACCGTCGAGACGATGGAGTACGGCTCCAACTTCGGCCACGCCCACCTGATCGACGTCCTGCCGTCGGGCGTGCTCGCCGGGGCGGCCGACCCCCGCGCACTGATCGGCGCCGCGCTCGGCCGCTGAGCCGTGTCGCCGACCCGTGTCGCTGAGTCCCCGCCGCCCAGATCGGCGACGCAGGTCACCCGGCCCGGGCGGCGGACTCGGCCTGCTGCATGGCCTTGCGGATGCGCTTGTCCGAGACCGGGGTGGGAGTGCCGAGCTGCTGGGCGAAGAAGCTCACCCGCAGTTCCTCGATCATCCAGCGGATGTCCCGTACGGCCTTGGCGTCCCGTTCGTCGGGCTTCAACCGGTCGAGCAGGTCGCGGTACTCGTCCTCGACGTCGTGCACGCGGTGCATCCACTCGCGGTCCCGATGGGGATCGTCGGGGAGCTTGTCGAGGCGGCGCTCGACGGCACGCAGGTAGCGCTGCACGTCGGGCAGCCGGTCGTAGCCCGTCTCGGTGACGAACCCGTCGTGCACCAGCCCGTCGAGCTGGTCGGCGATGTCGGCCTTGAGGTCGGCGACGCCGCCGCCCAGCGCGCCGAGCCGGTTCTGCGCCGCGTGCCAGACCGCCAGGACGCGCTCCACGCGGGAGACGACCTCCTCGGTCGTCTCGAACAGCGAGGCGCGCACGTGGTCGCGCAGCCGCTCGAACCCGGCCTCGTCCCAGACGGGCCCGCCCGCCTGCGCCATGAGCTTGTCGGCGGCGCACGCCGTGCAGTCGTCGAACAGGGCGGCGGCCCCGCCGTGCGGGCTGCGGCTGAGGGCGAGCTTCTGCGCGGTGGTCAGGGTCCGCAGGATGGCCTTGGCCGGGTTGACCACGTTGAGCAGCACCAGCCTCCTGGTGCCCGCCCACATGGCCCGGTCGCGCTCCCGCTCGGTCTCGAACATTCGCACCGCGACGCTCGTGCCCTCGTCCACCAGGGCCGGGTAGGCGCGCAGCCTGCCCTGCTCGAACACCTTCGGCAGCGTGCCGATCGTCCAGCCGTGCAGGCCGTCGCGTTCGAGGTCGTCGGCGGCCCTCGACAGCGTGGCGCGCAGCTTGGGCGCGAGCCGCCGCTTGAGCGCCTCCAGGTCCTTGTCCTCGCCCACCGTCCGCTTGCGGTCGTCGATCACCCGGTAGGTGATCCGCAGGTGGGCGGGGAGCTGGTCGAGGGCCCACGCGTCGCGCGGCACCTCCACCCCGGTCAGCGCCCGCAGCTCGCGCTCCAGCGCCTCGAGGATCGGCTCGCCGCCGGGCCGTACGCGTTCCAGCACGGCCTTGGCGTAGTTGGGGGCGGGCACGAAGTTGCGCCGCAGGTTCTTCGGCAGCGACCGGATGAGCGCGGTGACGAGGTCCTCACGCAGACCGGGGATCTGCCAGTCGAAGCCGGTGGGGTCGACCTGGTTGAGCACGGCCAGCGGGATGTGGACGGTCACGCCGTCCGCCTCACCCGTCTCCACCGCGCCGGGCTCGAAGCGGTAGGTCAGCCGCATCCGCTGGCCGTTCTGCCGCCAGGCGTCGGGGTAGTCCCCGGCGCTGACCCCGGCGCTGTCGTTGACCAGCATCTCCGGCGAGAACGTCAGCAGGTCGGGCTTGTCCCGCGACGTCGTCTTCCACCAGCTGTCGAAGTGCCTGCCCGAGACCACGTCGGCCGGGATCCGCCGGTCGTAGAAGTCGAACAGCGTCTCGTCGTCCACGAGGATGTCGCGGCGGCGGGCCTTCTCCTCCAGCCGCTCGACCTCCTCCAGCAGCTTGCGGTTCTCGTGGAAGAACTTGTGGTGGGTCCGCCAGTCGCCGTCGACCAGCGCGTGCCGGATGAACAGCTCCCGGCTCAGCTCGGGGTCGATGCGGCCGTAGTTGACCTTCCGCTCGGTCACGATCGGCACGCCGTACAACGTGACCTTCTCCAGCGCGACCACGGCGGCCTGGTCCTTCTCCCAGTGCGGCTCGCTGTAGGTGCGCTTGACCAGGTGCTGCGCGAGGGGCTCGATCCAGTCCGGCTCGATCTTGGCGTTGACCCGGGCCCACAGCCGGGACGTCTCGACCAGCTCGGCCGACATCACCCACTGCGGCTGCGCCTTGGCCAGGGCCGAGCCGGGGAAGATCGCGAAGCGGGCGTTGCGGGCGCCGATGTACTCCGTGATCGGCCGGCGGCCCTCCTGCCTGCGCTTGTCGACGACGTCCTTGACGCCGATGTGCGACAGCAGGCCGGCCAGCAGCGACTGGTGGACGCGCTGGGGATCGGCGGGCACGCTGTTGGGTACGACGTTCAGCGTCCTGGCCACCTGGCGGAGCTGACTGTCGATGTCCTGCCATTCCCGCACGCGCAGGTAGTTGAGGAACTCCGCCTTGCACAGCCGCCGGAACGCGCCGGACGACAGCTCCTTCTGCTTGTCGCGCAGGTAGTTCCAGAGGTTGAGGTAGGTCAGGAAGTCGGACTCCTTGTCGGCGAACCGGCGGTGCTTCTCGTCGGCCGCCTGCTGCTTGTCGGCCGGCCGCTCGCGCGGGTCCTGGATCGACAGCGCGGCCGCGATGATCATCACTTCGCGGGCGCAGCCGTTCTTCTCCGCCTCCAGCACCATCCGGGCGAGGCGGGGGTCCACCGGGAGCTGGGCCAGCTTGCGGCCGAGCGGCGTGAGCTGCGTCCCCTTCCCCGCCTCCCGGGCCGCGCCCCTGTCCGCGAGGGCGCCCAGCTCGATCAGCAGGTTGACGCCGTCCCTGACCTGGCGGCTGTCGGGCGGCTCCACGAACGGGAACGCCGCGATGTCCCCCAGGCCGAGCGAGGTCATCTGCAGGATGACGCTCGCCAGGTTCGTACGGAGGATCTCCGGGTCGGTGAACTCCGGCCGGGAGAGGAAGTCCTCCTCCGAGTAGAGCCGGATGCACACGCCGTCCGACGTACGGCCGCAGCGGCCCTTGCGCTGGTTGGCCGACGCCTGGGAGATCGGCTCGATCGGCAGCCGCTGGACCTTCAGCCGATGGCTGTAGCGGGAGATCCGCGCCGTGCCCGGATCGACCACGTACTTGATGCCCGGCACAGTCAGCGAGGTCTCGGCGACGTTGGTGGCCAGCACGATCCGCCGCCCCCGGTGGGACTGGAAGACCCGGTGCTGCTCGGCGGCCGACAGCCGCGCGTACAGCGGCAGGACCTCCTCGGGACGGCCCTTGAGCGCGTCGGCGGTGTCGCGGATCTCCCGCTCGCCGCTGAGGAAGACCAGGATGTCGCCCGGCCCCTCGGCGCACAGCTCGTCGACGGCGTCGACGATGGCCTGGGTCTGGTCGTCGTCCTCGTCGACGGGGCGGTAGCGCACCTCGACCGGGTAGGTGCGCCCGGACACCTCGATCACGGGCGCCGGCTCCCCGCCGGGGCCGGCGAAGTGCCGGGCGAACCGCTCGGGGTCGATGGTCGCGGAGGTGATGACCACCTTGAGGTCGGGCCGTTTGGGGAGGAGCTGCTTGAGATAGCCGAGGATGAAGTCGATGTTGAGGCTGCGCTCGTGCGCCTCGTCGATGATCAGCGTGTCGTACTGCAGCAGGAGCGGGTCGGTCTGCATCTCGGCGAGCAGGATGCCGTCGGTCATGAGCTTGACCAGGGTCCCGTCGCTGGAGTGATCGGTGAAGCGGACCCTGTAGCCGACCGCCTCCCCCAGCTCGATCGACAGCTCCTCGGCGATGCGCTCGGCGACCGTCCGGGCGGCGATGCGACGCGGCTGGGTGTGGCCGACGAGCCCGTGGACCCCCCGGCCGAGCTCCAGGCAGATCTTGGGGATCTGGGTGGTCTTCCCCGAGCCGGTCTCACCGGCCACGATCACGACCTGGTGGTCCCTGATGGCCGCGAGCAGGTCGTCCTTGTGCCGGCTGACCGGCAGTTCGGGGGGGTAGCGGAGATCGGGGACGGCCGCGCGGCGCGCGGCCACGCGGCGTTCCGCGGCCTCCACATCCCCCGCGATCTCCTCGACGACGGACTGGCGGGCGGCGCGGTCGCGGACCCGGCGCATGCCGTCGAGACGGCGGCGCAGCCTGCGCCGGTCGCGCAGCATCAGGTCGGGAAGGCGGGCCTGGAGATCGGCGAGCGTGTTCATTCCATGCTCAAGGATAGGCAACACCCCCCGCCGATCTGCCAGCCGTTTTCCGGCGGCCCTCTTGGGGCGAGGTCAGTGGCGGCGCGGCGGCTGGTACTTGTACCCCACGTTGCGGACGGTGACGATGCGGCCCGCGTGCCGGCCCAGCTTGCGGCGCAGCCGCAGAACGTGCACGTCGACCGTACGGCCGCCCTCGTCGTCGTACCTGTCCCAGACGGCCGCCATGAGCTGGCGGCGGTTGTAGACCCGGCCGGGCGCCGAGCTGAGATAGTCGAGCAGCTCGAACTCCCGGAAGGTCAGTTCGACCTCCTCGCCGCCCGCGCGGACCACCCGCGCGGCCCGGTCCAGGACCAGCTCCTCCTCGTCGTGGGCGGGCCGCCGCGGCGGCGGGGCCGTACGCTCCCGCGCCACCGGCGCCTCCGCCGAGCCCCCGGCGGGCACCAGGTAGCCCACGATCATCAGCACGGCGCCGGTCTCCGGCACCGGCAGCACGCCGAGCACGGACCCCTGCCCGAGATCGGGGGGCTCATGGCCCTGCTCGCGCCTGCGCTCCACAAAGTCGATCACGTTCTGGTGGGACATGCCCTCTCCTTGCCTCGTGGCGTACCGGACGGTGGTGACCGCGGTCGTCAACAGGCGGCGGCGCAGACGCGCAGCAGGTCGATGTGCCGGCGCTGGGTCAACCTCCCCGAGGGGTTCATGGGATCATCATGGCAGCGATATTACCCGCTGTCCAGGTAGGAATAAGGGACTTCTATCGCTCAAGGGACGAGCGCGGCCCCCGCGGCGGCCATCGCCGCGCCGATGATCCCGGCCTCGTTCCGCAGCACGGCGGGCATCAGCGGGGTGTCCCCGAGGTCGACGTACGGCAGGAACCTGTCCGCCTTCTTGCTCACGCCCCCGCCGATCAGGATCAAAGTGGGCGACAGCAGGTCCCGCATGTGCCTGAGGTACTCCTCCACGCGCCCGGCCCACTTCTCCCAGCTCAGGTCCCCCTCTTCGCGCACCCGGTCGGAGGCGCGGTGCTCGGCCTTCCTGCCACGGATCTCGACGTGGCCGAACTCGGTGTTGGGCACGAGCGCGCCGTCCACGAAGAGCGCGCTGCCGATGCCGGTGCCGAAGGTCAGCATGAGCACGACCCCGCGCCGGTCGCGGCCCGCGCCGAAGGTCATCTCGGCGACGCCGGCCGCGTCCGCGTCGTTGAGCACGACCGCCTGCTCGCCGAACAGGTCGGCGCCCTTCACCCCGATCCACGACCTGTCCACGTTGGCCGCCGTCCTGATGACCCCGTCGAGGACCACTCCGGGGAAGGTCACGCCCATCGGGCCGGTCCAGGAGAAGTGCTCCGCGATCTCGCGTACGGCCTGGGCGACGGCCCCCGGCACGGCGGGCCGCGGTGTCGGGATGCGCAGGCGCTCCCGGGTGAGCACGCCGGCGGCCGTGTCCACCGTGGCGCCCTTGATTCCGGAGCCGCCGATGTCGATGCCCAGAACTTCCATGACTTTCCTCCTGGTCCGGCTGCACGGCTACCCAGCCGCCCTCACCTCATGCGCGGTCGCGAGTATCGCACGGCGTGATGGGTCGAGCCGGGTTACGGGAGGACAGGCCGGGTACGCCCGAAATCGGGGCAAATCACCACAAGGGGGACACGCATGATCAGGACACTCCACAAGATGGGACTGCGCTCCAATCACATGTACAGCGCCGCTCTGGGGTCAATCGGCATGTCGATCGCCTCATGGGTCGTCTCGAACAAGTACGAGGCGGCCGGCATCGAACGCGCCGACCGCTGGGCGTTGTTCGTCGGCGAGTGGGCGCCCACCTTCTTCGCGATGGGGGTCGCCCTGCGGATGGAGGAGATGGCCCAGGAGAAGGGGCAGGAGACCCCCGAGTGGCAGGAGCAGAGCAGCGACATCCGCCGCCCCACCCGCGCCGGCGTGTAGCGAGGGCGGGCAAGGGCTTCCACGAGCGGCCCGGAGGGACCGGACGGCCCCTCCGGGCCGCCGCATGACCACCCCCGGCCGTCCCGGGAAGCGTCAGGCCACGGCCCGCAGGTGCTCGTGCGCCCAGTCCTCGAAGGTCGTGAGCGGGATGCCGAGGGCCCGCGCGTACTCCGGGCGGGCGGGCTGACCGACCACGTTGATGAATTCGTGTGCGGCGACGCCGTAGCCCGGCATCCCCGCGGCGACCGCCTCCTCCACCGTCATGTCGGGCGCGGTCAGCTCGGTGCCCAGAGCCCGGGAGAGGACCGCGGCGATCTCTCTCATCGGCCGGTGGTCACTGGCCAGTTCCAGTTCGACGCCGTGGAACCGTTCCGGTGCCGCGAAGGCCGCGGCGGCCGCCGCCCCGATGTCGTTGACCGCGACGAGGGAGAGCCGGGTGCCGGGCTTCAGCACGGTCACGATGCCCCCCTCGACGCCGCGGGGAAGCAGGTACCCCGCGGACGGGAGGAAGTTCTCCATGAAGAAGCCCGGCTTGATGATCGTCCAGTGCGTGAAGCCCGCCGCACGCACGCGGTCCTGGGCGCCGGCCTTGGCGGTGAGGGCGGGCTCCAGCGACGCCCAGCGGCCTTCGGCCCAGCCGGGGGCCTCGGTGTGCCGCCCCGCGCCGGTGACGGACGTGTGCACGAACTGCGGCACGCCCGCGGCCAGCGCGCCCTCCACCAGGTTGACGGCCTGGACCAGCTCGCCCTCGAAGTCGAAGGCGCCTGCCCGCAACGCCGGCATCTGCACCGAGAAGACGGCCCGGGCTCCTCGCGCGGCCCTGATCACGGAGTCGCGGTCGCGGAGGTCGCCGGCGACCAACTCGGCGCCGAGCGCTTCGACCGCCCTCGCTCGTTCGGTCGCGGGGTCGCGGACCAATGCCCGGACGGGGACGCCGTTCGCCAGCAGGGCACGGGCGGTGGCGCCCCCCTGCTGTCCGGTGGCGCCGGTGACCAGAACGGGTGCGGAATCGATTGCCATGTGGCCCTCCTGGGGCGAGCACAGAAACGGCGGGGCCCGCCGTTTATGTTTCGGTACAATACGGCGGACCCCGCCACTTAGCAACCGATGAGGTGACACGATGCCCGTCCAGCGCGCGGACGCCCGGCGCAACTACGCGCGCCTGCTCGCCGTGGCCAAGGAGGCGATCGCCGCGGAGGGCCCCGACGCGTCCCTGGAGCAGATCGCCCGCACCGCGGGAGTCGGATCCGCCACCGTGCGCCGGCACTTTCCCGATCGCCAGTCGCTGCTGGAGGCGGTCTTCCGCGAACGGGTCGAGGCCCTGTGCGCGCACGCCCGCGAGCTGACCGGCAGGGCCGACACCCGGGCCGCGCTGCTGGAATGGCTGAGCGCCGTCCTCGCGGACGCCGCGACCATCCGGGGGCTGGCCACCGCGCTGACCCGCGACCGGGCGGCCGGCCCCGACGCGGCGCACGAGCACTGCTGCTCGGCGCAGCTCACCGAGGCGGGCGACCCGCTGGTGCGCCGCGCGGCCGACGACGGCGCGCTGGCACCGGGCGTGACCACCGGCGACCTGCTCGCCCTGATCACCGGCATCGCCCTGGCCATGGAACACCACCCGGACTCCGCCGCCGACGCGCAGCGGCTCCTCGGCCTGTCCATGGCGGGGATCAGCCCCCATCAGGGGTGATGGGAGTCGGCACTCCGGTGCTCCGTCAGGCTCGGCCCGCATGACAGCAGACCCCGCGGCGGTCGCGCGCTGGCTGCGCACGCGGCCCGCCCGCGCGGCCGGCACCCGGATCCTGGCCGTCGAGGGCCGCTCGGGCGCGGGCAAGTCGACGCTGGCAGCCGCCGTGGCCGCGGCGCTCACCGCGCCGGTCGTCCGGATGGACGACCTGTACGACGGCTGGGACGGCCTGCAGGCCGGGGTGGACGCCCTGCTGGAGTGGGTGCTGCGTCCTCTGGGCCGCGGGGACCGGGCACGCTGGCGGCGCTACGACTGGACGCGGGGCCGGTACGCCGAATGGCACGAGGCTCCCCGGGCGGACACCGTCGTCGTCGAGGGCGTGGGCTGCGGCGCCCGCGAGGCGGGGCCGTACCTCAGCGGGCTGGTGTGGCTGGAGGCCGCCGAGGAGGTCCGGCGGGCGCGGGCGCTCGCCCGCGACGGCGAGGTGTACGCACCCCACTGGCGGCGCTGGGCCGAGCAGGAGGAGCGGTACTACGCCCGCCACGACGTGCGCTCCCGGGCCGGCCTGGTCATCGTCACGGGCTGAACCGCGTCGGAAACGGGCCCGCACGCCGGCCTCGTCGTCGTCACCGGCCGAGCCGCCTCGGGAACGAACCCGCTTGTCGCCGTCCCCGGCTGAGGCCCGTCAGGCACGGATGCGCACGCCGACCTCGTCGAGCCGCGTCAGCAGCTCGGCGGGGTCGGCGTACACGCGGAAGGCGCCGGCGCGCTCCAGCTCGTCCCTGCCGTAGCCGCCGGACAGCAGCCCGACGCCCAGGGCGTCCGCACGCCGTGCGGCCAGCAGGTCCCACACGCTGTCGCCGACGACCATGGTGAACCTCGGCTCGACGTCCAGCAGCGCGGCGCCCGCGAGGAACAGGTCCGGATCGGGCTTGGCCCGGCGCACCCGGTCGCGGTGGACGAGCGGCACATCGGGCGGCAGTCCGAGCATGTCCAGCGCGTGCCGGGCGGTGCCGGCCCGGCTGCTGGTCGCGATCGCCCAGCGGACGTCGTTGTCGGACAGCCGCCGCAGCAACTCGGTCGCGCCCGGCAGCGGGCGCACCGAGTCGATCTGCTCCAGATACGCCTCGGCGTGCGCCTGCTGCAGGTCCTCGATCTGCTCGTCGCTCAGCGAGACGCCGGTCTCCCGCAGCAGCGCGTTGACGAGCAGGCCGCCGCTCATGCCGATCCGGCGGTGGACACGCCACACCGACAGGTCGATGCCGACCCCGCGAAGAGCGGTGCGCCAGGCGATGACGTGCTGGTAGACGCTGTCGATCAAAGTGCCGTCGAGATCGAAGAGGAAGGCCGGGACGGGCGGCTCCGGGTAGTCGAATCGCGTGTTCATCCGGGCAGTTCTCACCGGCCGGCGCCCGCCGAAACACGTCCGGCCGCATTCACCGCGGCGGGCGGACCGAAACCGTGGAGACCGTGCTCAGCCGAGGCCGGCGCGGTACTCCTCGTCGGTCACCGGCCCGTGCCAGTGGGTCTTGCCGCTCGCCGTGACGGCGATGTGCACCAGCGTGTCGTCGTCGACGGCGCCGTGCCAGTGCTTCTCGCCCGGCTGGACGTGGACCCAGTCGCCCGGCCCGATGAGCGTGCCACCGGTCTCGCCCCAGCGCGTCACCACTCCGCGTCCCGACAGCACGTACAGCGCCTGCTCCCCGTCGTGGGTGTGCCACCCCGAGCGGGCCTGCGGGTCGTAGGAGAAACGCTGGGCGCGCAGGCCGTCCGGCTCCACCTCCTTCAGCGTCTCCGCCTCCCACACGCCGTCGGTGAACCTGTCCGGTCCCGGCCGGGTGGCCTTGATCTCGCCTTCGCGTACGAACCTCATCGCGCACTCCCTTCGCCGCGGGCCGCGTCATGCCGGCGCCGCCCGCACCCATCCACGATCGCCGCCGAGGAAGCCCTCCATCGTGAGCCCGGCCTCGCGCAGCAGTTCCCCGAACCGGTCGTCGGTACGGCGCCTGCTGACGAACGTGTGCGTCCATCGCCGGTCCCCCACGACGTACTCCATCGTCGCGTCGAGCAGATCCGGCTCGGGGCGGCTCACGTCCGTCATCCGGACCACCCGTCCGTCGCCGCGCCTCTCCGACGGCCCCACCGTGTCGTACCACTCGGGCGGACGGCGCTGGAGGATCACGCGCCCGTCCGGCGCGACGTGACGGCGGCAGGTCCGCAGGAACGCCCGGCACAGATCGTCGTCGGCGGTGTCGATCACGTACGACATCAACAGGACCACGTCGAACCTCCGGGACAGGGACAGGTCCTGGATGCGGGACAGGACCGTCTCCGCCCCCTGGATGTGCGCGAGCATCTCGGGCGACTCGTCCACGGCCACCACCTCGTGGCCGAGCGCGAGGAGGGCGTGGGTGATCCGGCCCGCCCCCGCGCCGAGTTCGAGGATCGCCGCGCCCTCGGGTATCGCGGCGTGGACGATCCCGGGTTCGCCGTCGGGCGTGAGCGTCGCGTAGTAGTCGACCGCGCACCCGTCCGGAGTGATCGGGCCGGGGCCGGTGCCGTGATAGATCCGTTCAGGCAGCATGATCACCATCCTGCATCACGGGCTCACCGATAGTCTGACTGTGGCGATTTGTCCGATTTCTGCCGGGTATTTCTTCCATGATGAGTTCTGCCGGACGGAGGTGACAGGCATGAGCGTTCCGATGCGACGGGAGTCCAGAGGTCTCGTTCCCGACCTGTTCGACCTGCTGGAGGCGCCGATGGCCGCACTGCGGCCGATGGCCGGGCAGCAGATGCGGCTTGAGGACTACGTCGAGGACGACCGGTACGTGCTGCGCGCCGAACTGCCCGGGATCGACCCGGACAAGGACGTGGAGATCAGCGTGTCGAACGGCGTGCTGACCATCCACGCGGAACGGCGCCACGAGGAGCGGCAGGCGCACCGCACCGAGTTCCGGTACGGAGCCTTCACCCGGTCGGTCGTGCTGCCGCAGAACGTGGACGAGAACGACGTGAAGGCCACCTACGACAAGGGGGTCCTCGAGGTGAGCGTGCGGCTCGCCGAGGAGCGGGAGGAGCGCAGGCGAATCCCGATCGAGAAGCCGGGAGCCGGGCAGCCGCAGAGCTGAGGCGGCTCACGCCGGGCCCGTCCGCGCCGCGCGGACGGGCCCGGGTCGTGTCCCGCCCGTCCCGGAGCGCGTCCTGACCGCCTCGGCGCCACCCGGGCCTGCTCGGGCCGGCCCTGCTCACCTGCTCAGGTCGTCGGCCCTGCTCCGCACGACGGCGACCGGGCACTCGGCGTGGTGCAGCACTCCCCGGCTGACCGAGCCGAGCATCGCCGAGCCCAGCGCGCCCCGTCCGTGGGAGCCGACCACGAGCAGGCCGGCCCCGCGCGAGGCCTGGACGAGCGCGTCGACCGGGTGCCCGTAGACGATCTCCTCCCGCACCGGCACCTCGGGACACCGCCCGCGCGGGTCCGCCAGCTTCTCCCGGGTCACGTGCCGGTGGGCCTCGCGCACCTCCTCCACGTCGTAGGTGATCTCGGGCGCGAGCGGGTGGGCGGGCAACTGCCATGCGTGCACGGCCCGCAGCGCGCCGCCGTGCGCTTTGGCCTGTTCGAAGGCGTACGCCAGGGCGGGCTCGCATTCGGGCGAGTCGTCCACGCCCACCACGATCTCTCCCCTGCCTCCGCTCCACCCGGGCCGTACGACGACGACCGGGCAGGGGGCGTGCCCGGCGACGTGGGTGCTGACCGAGCCGACGACGATGCCGGCGAAGCCGCCGAGTCCCCTGCTGCCGAGCACGATCTCGACGGCCTCCCTGGCCTTGTCGCGCAGGACGCGGGCGGGGATGCCCTCGACGATCTCCGTGCTGATCTTCACGTCCGGCTGCCGCTCGCGGGCCACCGCCTCCGCGGCGGACAGGGCCCGCTCGGCGTGGGAGGTGAGCGGATCGCCGCCGGAGACGGGGAACTTGGGGATGCCGTACGCCCAGTGGTCCACGACGGAGACGAAGCGCAGCGGGCAGCCGCGTCGGGCCGCGTCGTCGGCGGCCCACCGCACGGCGGCCGTCGCGGCGGGCGAGCCGTCGGTGCCGACGATGATCGAGCCGGACATGGACGCTCCTTCCTGGCCTGTGCCTTCCTCACCTGGCCTCTCCATGTCACCACCACCGGCGGCGGCGCTCCAGGGCCGCAGGTCCTCATTACCGGGCCCGATGCCGGGGCCGCCCGGCCGGGAGGGATGCTGGAGTCCTGGAGGTGGTCCGACATGGAATCGAAGCGCTGGACCGTCGAGATCTTCGTGAACGAGGACGACAACGACGACGTCACCACCGCGACCGCCGTGCTGTACACGCCCGCGGGACGACGCCACGAGAGCGTCGGCCGAGCCCGCCGCAACCCGGTCGACCGGCCCGTGCCGGAGATCGGCGACGAGCTCGCGGCCGGACGGGCCCTCGCCGACCTGGGGGCGAAACTCATCGGGGACGGTGCGGAGGACGTGGCCCAGCTCGCAGGCCCCGCCTACGAGTCGTACTGAAAAGCGCGGCACACCTGGAGCCCGGGGCCGGAACAGGCCCCGGGTCTCGTTGTGCCGCAGCACGGGCGAGAGCCTTTCCGGATGCCCGGAAAGAGCTTTTCCATATCGGAGCGATCTGAAATCCGAGAATGTGCGCATCGTTTTTCTCATCCGGTCGCCCGGGGGAGATCGACTGCTCCGGAGCGACCCCCTCATCTGCGTGTCGACATCTTTTCCATGCCTGACTATGGTCGTAATCTCAGGAGACCGGAGTAATGCCTACGGCAAGAGAGTCCCATGAGCCACGACATGTTCCGTCATCTCAGAGGCGTTCTGGACCCCATTGTCCCGGCAGACGTGGGCACCGTGGCGGAACGCGGCGGCGACCTTCTCTCGGATATCACGGACGCCCTGCGCACCGACTCGCGATTGCTGGAATCGGTCGCCGCCCGCTCTTATGCCCACACGAATGGCTTCGACCGAATTTCCCTCTACAATGAGCGGGACGGGCCGGAAGTGCGCATACACCTGTGGTGGGCGGGAGTGCCGTCCGACGAGAGCATCCATAACCACGCGTGGGATTTCAGTTCACTCGTGCTGACCGGCTCGCTGACCTTTCAGATTCTGGGCCAGACGACGTATGGGCAGTCTTACGACCTCTACAGATCGAGCATGCCCGCGGGCGGCAGACCCGGCGACTACGAATTCACCCCCATGGGGGACATGTCGGCCAGCGTGACCTTCGAGGCGACCATCGCGGCCGGTTCCTTCTATCGGATGGACCACGACACCTATCACCGCGTCCTGGCGTCGCCGCCGTCAGGCGCGCCGTTGACAGCGACGATCGTCGCGCGAGGGCCGGTGCGCCGGCGCTTCTCTCAGGTGCTGATGCCGCACGGAACGCCCATGCCGCAGAGAAGGTCCATGCGCCGGCTGAGCGGCGAGGAAATCGTAGACAAGCTGGACGCGCTGCGCCGGGACCTGAAATAGCCGTTCAGCGGCCATCCAGAACCTGTTCCTGAGTCGAGGTCCAGGGCGGCGTCGACGTCAGCAGCATCCGCAGGCGCGAACCCTCGTAGCTGAACCTCGCACCCTTGGGAACCGTCACGAGATCACCCTGGGCACAGCGCTCCTTGCGGTCCTCGATGAGGAAGGTGCCCTCACCGTTGAGGACGTAGTAGACGAAGTCGCACTCCCGTTGCCTGAGCCAGGTGGGCAATCGGCCGTCGATCTCCACGATCAGATGGCTGCTGCTGGACAGATGCTCGTTAGGGCCGAACAGTTTGCCCCGGTGCCCGAGCTTCTCGAAACTCCAGTCCTGAGGTTCGGAGAACACGTAGGCGCCCATGCTCACCTTCCCCGATTGCGTGCGGTTCTGCCGTCTTGTCCGCGTTCAGACCCACTGTTAATCATATGCCGATACCTCGCCTCATGTCGGCTGGGCACTCCAGCAGGGCCTCCATCCTCGACATCATGCCACCCTCCGATCACCAGTTCAATTGGCGATTAGGATCGCTTCGCATCGTCTCGATGAATCCGTTTGCCCAGCCAGGCCACCAGCACAGCGAGTGCAGCCCAGATCAGAGAGCTGACGAGATTCGTCCAGATTCCTTGCGGATCCCACTTGAAATCATTGAAGACCCATTTCAATCCGGTTGCGATATAATCCCACATCTGGGCGGCACATAATCCACCGAAAGCAAGGTAAAGGAACGAGCCGCGCCCCCAGGCCACAAGGCTCCGCAAAGACCTCCACAGTTCACCCGTCAGCCCGGTTTTCTGGACCCGCCCAAAATAGGCGGCACTGTTCTCCTGCCATTTCTTCAGCGCCACCACCACCTGCGAGGTACACCAGACCAGTTCCCTCGGGTCGTAGTCCTCGAACAGCCAGGCACCGGACGGCCGCTGGCGGCCTGTCAGGTGACGCACAGCCAGTTCGGCCGCCTGACGGCAGCGCGGATCGTCCGGGAAATCGGTGAGCGCCAGCAGCGCCCAACCGGTTCCGTAGTGAACACATCGGGAGGGGACCCCGTCGAGGTCGACGGTGAACCACTCGTCGTAGCTGTTCTGCCAGGACCCGTCCTCGTTCTGGTGTTCGAGCAGATAGCCCATTCCATCCCGGATCCAGTCGACGTCCTCCGGCACACCGGCGACGCGGAGCGCGTGCAGCACCTGCGCGGTGGTCGCGGCGTTCGGCGTCGCGCCGACGCCGATCCCCCACCCCTTGCTCTCCGGCTCCTGCATGCGCTTCAGCCTGGTAATCATCTTGTCTCGGAGGTTCTCCTGATCGTCCCCCTGCCGCGCCAAGGCCCACAGGACCAGTGCGGTGGGCAGGGTACGTGGATTTGTGAGGTCCCGCGGGGTCGTCGCGGCACCGCCGTCCGCGTCCACACACCTGTCCAGGTAGCCGATGGCCTTGCGGATCTCCGCGTCGTTGGCGCTGTTCCAGCCCATGTCGGCCAGGGCGATCAGCACCCAGGCGGTGGCCTCGGCCGGCGAGTACCTCATCTCCCTGGCGGGGAAGCCCCCGTCAGAGTTCTGCCGGCTCTTCAGCCACTTCATCGCGCCGGTCAGCATCGGGGAGTTGGGACTTTCCCCCATCGCGATCAGTGCGCGGATGCCGTCCAGGGTACCGCCCCACTCCGTGGGGTCCTCGTCCTTGTGGTGGCCCCACCCCTTGGCCGTAGGCGTGTCCCAGTAGAGCGAGCGGAGCCATTTCTCCGCCTTCTTCAAGCTGTCCGTTACGTCCAGAACGGCGGGGGGCATGTCACCTCGAAGGGTTTGGAACGTTACCACTCTGCTTTGACATCGCGATCGGCACGCCGAATGTCACACCCCTGACGCGAGTTACTCGCCGTGAGATCTGTTCTCAACCGGGCAGTAGGCTGTCGTGAAAGACTCCACACGGCTCGGCGGTCCGTCGGCGCCCCGGCAGAGCGAGAGCGTGCAATGGCGCACGTGAATGACGGTTTCCCCACTTCGATCAGAATCGGCACCTGGAACGTTCGAGAGTGTGTGCCGAAAAGGCCGTGCCCCGACGTCATCGGCGAACTGACGAGCCTGGTCCGCGACATGCGGCTGGACGTCCTGTCCCTGCAAGAGGTCCCGTTCTCCGGCTCGGGGTCTCCTCTGCTCGCCCTCCAGGATCTGGACTGCCGCCTGCCGTACGTCGCCGAACACGTCCTATCGGTGGGCATGCACGGGTCGCCGTCCTCCGGACTGGCGCTGGTCAGCAGGTTTCCGCTGGAGTCTGTCACCCGCACCCTCTTCCCCAACCCGTGCCTGCGGCTCAACGGGCTGCGCTCTTTCGATAAAGGGGTCATGACGGCGGCGATCGCCGTCGGCGGCCGCAGCGTCCGCGTCGCGGGTGTCCACGTGTTCCCTTTCCACCGGTTCGGTCGACGAGCCGAAGAGGACGTCTTCGCGCCCATCTGGGACCTGTTTGGCAACGAGGTCGCCAAACAGGTGAAGGGGCCGGTCTTCGTGGCCGGAGATCTGAACACCAGACGCAGGGACCTGATCCCACCACGCATCGTCGCGCTCGACTCCGCCGTCCGGGCCGGAGTCGACGACATCCTGTACGGCGCCGGCGCCCAGCTGATCTCGGTCGATATCGTGCCGGGGTTCTCGGATCACAACCTGTGCGTGGCCGAGTTCGAGCTGCCCTGACCGGCCCCCTTCAAGCCCCGGAGGCACGCCTCCGCCCGCTTCGCGCGGTTCCGACGAAAGGGGCCGGTCGCCTGCCGGGGCCGGAGCGCCGGAGGACGGGCCCGCCCGCGAAGCCGGATCCCGGGGGCTCCGCGGCGAGCCCCCGGAGTCCGGCCGTACGTCCTCATTCCGCCGGGCCGGCCGGGTCCTCGCCGAGGAGCCCCGCGGCCCGCATCTCCTCCCGCAGCCAGGCCATCGCCGCCTGCTCGTACGCGGCCGGGCCCGCCCCCGCGACCGGAGTGCCGTTCGCCGTGCGCGGACCGGCGGGGACGTCGCCGGCCGCGCCGTCAGGCGCACGGCCCCCGCCGGGGCCGGGCGCGTACGGCCGCCCCGCGGCCGTTCCCCTTCGCTTGGCCCCTGTCCCGGGGCCGCCGGACGCTCCGCCCTGGTCGGCCGCCGGGACGCCACCGGCCGCCGCGGCCCGTCGGCGCGGGCCGCCGGGCACGAGACGACCTGCGGGCACCGGCCCGTTGGGCGTCGCGCCTCCGCCGTACGCCGCCTGGGGCGCCATACCGGAAGACACCCCCGGGCCCGCCTGGCCGCCCTGGCCCGCCCGCCCGGAGTCGCCGCCCGGGCCGCAGGCTTCCGGCACGAGCAGTCCCGCGCCGGTCATCTCGGCCGTGAGCTGCCCGAGCAGCGCGTCCGCCTCGACCGGCTCGGGGGTGATCTGCGCGAGGGCAGGCGCGAGCGCGCGCAGCGCGTTCGGCATGCCCGCGCCGGTTCGGTGGAGATCGCCGAGGTTCAGCGGGACGCAACTCGACCTGATGATGTGGAAGAGGTGGTCGACCCGCCGCGCGTCCCGCCCACTGAAGGGACCCCGGAAGTCGCCGTGGTGCGCGAGCACCAGCGCCGCCAGGCCGGCGACGTGCGGCGCGGCCATCGAGGTGCCGTCCAGCGCGGCGTACCCGTCCGGGGGCACGGCCGACAGGACGGCCACGCCCGGGGCGCACACGTCGATCTCGGGGCCGTGGCAGGTGAAGCGCGGCGAGAAGTAGCCGTCGCCGGTCACCGGCCCGCGGATCTCGGCCTCGTGGGCGGTACCGGGCGGGAACGCGTCGGCCTTGCCGACGGCCGCGACGGTCAGCACGCCGGGCAGGGTGCCGGGGAAGCCGACCGGTCCCCCGTCGTTACCGGCGGCCACCACGCACGCCACGCCCGCCTCGCGCGCCTGCTCGATCTTCGCGGCGACGAGCGGTGAGTGGTGCCTGCCCGCCAGGCTCAGGTTGACCACGTCGATCCGCTGCTCGATGCAGTAGTCGAGCGCCTCGATGAGGTCGCTGAACCGCCCGCCCGGAAAGATCTTGCACGCGTGCACCTCGGCCTCGACGGCGAAGCCGACGACGCCGCGGCCGTCGTCCGCGCCGGAGACGACGGCCGCGCAGTGGGAGCCGTGGTAGGCGGCGTCGACGGACCAGCCGTCCGGCTCGCCGCCCACGAGGTCGACCCCGGCACGGACGCGGTCACGCAGGTCGGGATGCCGGAGGTCGGCCCCGGAGTCGACGACGGCGATCCTGATCCCCGCGCCGCGCAGCGTGGGCGGCAGGCGGTCGAGGTTCATCGCCTGCTGGCCCCAGCCGAAGACCTGCTTGCCGGGGAAGCCGTCGAAGGTCTCCGACAGTCGCATCGGCTCGATCAGGTTGTCGCGGGTCGTGGACAGGGCCGGGCGGTCGATGTGCACGCTCCAGTAGCCGGAGCGCGGCCGGACGGTCACCCCGCTGATCGACTCCGGGGTCTCCCCCACCATCGTGACCACGGCGCGGCCGTCGGCCCCGGTGGACGTCTGGGCGGGCCAGCCGTGCCCGGTCACCAGGACGCTCGCGCCGGGCAGCGGCGTGCCGTCGGCGTCCCTGACCAGGAAGGCGAACGTGCTCTCCACGCCCGGCGGCACCACCGCCGGGGCGGGCCGCCGCCTGCGCGGCGGCCGGGGCACGTCGCTGTAGGTGAGCAGCCGGTCGCGCTCGAAGTAGAGCTGCGGATACTGCCGCCGCAGCGCCTCGACGTGCTCGGCGGTCATCTCCGCCACGACCACAGCGGGGAACCCGGGCGCCTGAGCCCCCGGGTTCCCCGCCGTCCCCCGCAGGCGGCGCAGCACGCGCACCTCGGGGTCGTCCTCCAGCAGCCTGCGCACCGTGTCACCGTCGAGAGCCGGCGCGGCCGCTCCCGGCGCCGCCGGATGCGACTGGGGCAGCGCGGCCACCATGTAGCGCCGCGGCCGGGGCTCCACCGGCTGCGGCGCCTGGCGGGATGCCTGCCGCCCCCGCGGGGACGCCGGGCGCGGCTCCTCGCTTCCGTCCTTGGGCTTGTCGTTACTGGTCACCACGTCTCGACTCTCCCCAGCTCAGGCTGGTGTGGCCGGCCGCGCCCCGTACGGCGCGGCGGGCAGTTCAGGCTCTGTCATCCCATTCGCCGCTCTCGGGACGGCGGGGGCCCGGACCGGCCGCCGACCGGTCCGGGCCACCGAAGTGATCACGTCACAGCAGTGGAACCGTGGGCCGTCCGGGGGTGACGACGCCGAGCGCGAACTGGATCTGCGCCAGGCACGCGTCGTACCGCCCGGCCCGGTACAGCTGTACCGCCTGCACCAGCAGCGGGATGATCCCCGCGACCTGGGGCGCCTGCGGGAGTGACGCCTGCAGCCAGCCGTACAGCCGCTGGAGCGTCACGGCGCAGTGCGCCTGTAGCGGCGCGACCGGCGCCGGATGCCCCGTCACGACTCCCACGGCCGGGGGCGTCACCGGACCCATCCCGAGACCCATCGACTCCACGGTGTTCCTCCGATCAGAGAGCGGCACCGACCGGCACCGGGACCTGCTGGTGCGGCTGGCCGTAGGCCTGGCCATAGGCCTGGCCGTAGACCTGCGACAGCGGCTGCATGGTCATCGGGACCTGCTGCCCGTACGCCGCCTGCACGTGCTGGGGCATCACGGGCTGGATGCCGAGGTGCAGGGCCTGCTGGCCGGGGTGCTGCGCGTACGCCTGGGTGGCGTACGGCTGGCCGTAGACCTGCGGGATCTGCTGGGCCTGGGCCTGGATGGCCTGCAGGGCCTGCAGAACCTGAGGCGGAAGCACCTGCTGCTGAACCTGCTGCTGGATCTGCTCACGGACCTGGTGCTGGTAGAGCACGCCCTCCAGCATCTGGCGGGCCGCGGGAGCGCCGTACCGCACGCTGCACCGCGCGACCTTGGTCCAGAAGGTCACCGGGCTCACCAGGTGCTCCTGCGGGAGGATCTGCTCCTCCTGCTGCTGGATCATCGCCAGCGGCGACAGCTGCTGCTGCGCCGCCGGGATCTGCTGACCGAGCTGGAGAGGCGAGATCTGCTGCTGAGCGCCGTACCCCAGCGTGGTCGCCATGGACGCGGGGTTCATAGTTGTGAACGTCATTGTCACTCCTTCGGAGCCAGTAGGTCCGGCCCATCGCCGATGTGATTACATCGCGTGACAGATCGGTAGCACAACGTTATAGGCGTAATGAGTGGCTATGGCCGACTTGGCACTCGGGCTCGGTGACGCAACGGACCGCTCCGGTCATACTCCGGCTTGGAGGTGCCGGCATGACACAGAGCGCTGAGCGGCGCACCTGGTTACATGGATCGTTCCTCGACCTGCTTCCGGCGGTGGGGGGTAAGGAACTCCTCCGCCTCGGCTCCCTGCGGACTTATCCGAACCGGCAGGTGCTGATCCGGGAAGGCGACCCCGGGCGCACGGTCTACCTGCTGATCGACGCGCTGGTGAAGGTCACGGCACTTGCGGAGAACGGCTCCAGGACGCTTCTGTCGATCCGAGCGAACGGCGACATCGTCGGTGAGATGGCCGCGCTGACAGACCACCCCAGGATGGCCACGGTGACCACCTGCAGACGATCTCTCGTCTGCGTGCTGAAGGGTCCTGTCTTCACCGCCTATCTCGCCCGCGCCCCCGAAGCCGCCGCCGCACTCAGCCAGGTCGCGATCGACCGTTTGCGGTTCGCAAACCGGCGGCGCCTCGACTTCGCGGGCTACGAGGCCGACGTCTGCCTGGCCCGGGTCCTGGTCGATCTCGCCGTGCAGCACGGGCGGCCCCACCACGAGGGCCTCGATATCGGAGTGCCGGTCACCCAGGCCGAACTGGGCGAACTCGTCGGAATCAAGGAACGCACGGTGCAGAAGGCGATGCACGATCTGTCCGCCCGCGGTCTCGTGCTGCAACGGCACCGAGGCGTAGTCATCAGGGATCTCGACGGTCTGACCGACTTCGCCGACCTGCGGCTCCAATAACCCGGCTGAAAGCCGCACCAATGCGGGCTTTGAAGAGCCTGCTGGAGTCATCGTGGTCCGGCCGACACAGACCAGCCAGGAGGCACGATGACTCACCTCCCCATGCCCACCTCGCACGCAATGATCGCGGTGGACATCGAGAAGTACAGCGGGCGCAACGACCAGGAGCAACTCCACCTTCAGGAAACCCTCGTCCGGGTGCTCGATGCCGCCGCGGCCGATACCGGTCTCGACAGGTCGACGTGGACCGAGCGGCAGCCTCAAGGGGACGGCGAGTTCTCCTGGCTCCCGCCCCACGCGCACCTCGGTGTGCTGGTCGGCGGCTTTGTTCGCGAGCTGGACGGGCAACTCGGCCTGTACAACCGGCGCCACGCCGGTCCGTTCTGGACGCGCATGCGCCTGCGCATGGCCATCCACTTCGGCCCCGTACATCTGGGTGCCCCCAACGGGGTCGCCGGCCGCCACGCCGTACAGCAGGCCCGGCTCCTCGATTCCGCCCCCGTGCGGCGGGCCCTCGACGCTTGCCCGGCCGCGGATCTGGCCCTCATCGTCTCCGACCGCGTGTACGACGACTACATCAGCCAGGGACTGGGCGAGCCGCAGGCGTACCGGCCCGTCCAGGTGCGGGTGAAGGAGCACTCCTGCACCGCGTACCTGCACGTGCCCGGTCACGATGTCGGCGGGCTCGGCGCCCTGGACCTCTTCGACCCCGAGGAGCCCGACATGCCCGAGACGGGCCGTGCGGGAGCGAACCTCGACCGCGGCAGAGATCGGACGCGCGCCTCCACGATCATTTACGGCGACCAGATCGGCGGTCCCTCGCACCGCGCAAGCGGTGGCGGCACGGTCAACATCGTCAGCGGCGATCAGAACAACCGCCCCTGGCACGAGGGACAGTGATGGCGGAGCCCGAAGCCCCCACTGTCGCACCTGGACACGGCGAGAAAGAACACAAAGTCGGCAAAGGCGGGGAGCAGAACGCCCAGCGTGACCTGCGTGAGGAGCTCAGCGAGCAGCGGAAGCGAAGCCGGATCTCCGCCCAGAACCTGGACGCCCTCTACGCCGACACCGTCATCGGCGGTGACGACATCGCGGGAGCCTCCCATCGGGCGACCGACGGCGGCACGGTCAACGCCTCGGGGCGGGACCAGTACTTCATCGGCTGGTCGCAGGAGGACAAGGCGGTCGACACAGTCGGTGTCCCCGCCCGTGCTGTCGGCATCGTACGTCGTTGCCACGCACCAACAGACTCCTACCGCACGTTGGTCCGGCGTCTCCATGACGAGCACGTGCTGTTGCTGCGCGGAGAGCAGCACAGCGGGCAGCCGACTACCGCCCTGGCCGCCCTCGCGCGCCGGACCGGCGACGACAAGCGTCTCGCCTGGCTTCTTCTCAGGCGGGACCCCCTGCACCTCGTTACCGCCGATCTGTGCGACGCGACGGGGTACCTCCTCGTAGCGGGCGACGACGCGACCTGGAGCGGTCACGCCGACCAGGTGCTTGGATACCTGTGCAGAATCGCCGAAAGGGCCGGGGCCCGCATCGTCGTCCTGGCCGGTCCTGAGTTCCCCGAGCACGACTGGGCCGTGAAGCACGAACGGCCTCCCCTGGAGAACGTGTTCACCAACTGGCTGGCCCACGAGTTGTACGAGGGCGGCGAGGCCCATCCGCAGGAGCGGGCCGACAAGACGGCGGCCGACGAACTCGTCCGGGAGAAGCTGGCCGGCTACCGGCGTCCTCGCGAGGCGCGTGCTCTGGCCCTGCAGGTGGCAACCGGCCTCCTGCACGGCCGGTCCGTCAGCGAGATCCTGGAAGGGCTGCCCGAACAGAGACGTTTGAGGGCGAGGAGTCTGCTTACCAAGGACAGTCCCCGGAGGGCGCGCAGCTTTCTGATCGCCAGTTCTGTTCTCAGCGGATCCGCGGCGGCCCTGGTCGCCACGCAGACCCTGAGGCTGGCGACTCTCATCGAGGAGGAACTGGCTCGGCAGACGACCGTCGAGCAGCCGCGCCGGCATCACCTGTGGGAGTGGCTCAGCGACTGGACCGAGGGCACGGGTCTCAAGGTCAAGGAGACGGGACGGGGCGGCGACGGGCAGGTCATCGCGTTCGACGAGCCCAGGATGGCCGGTTCGATCCTGCGGGTCGTCTGGGAAGAGCAGCCCACGATCCACGAGCCACTGCTGGCGTGGCTGGACCAGCTGACGGAGGACGAACAGTTCGGCACGCGGATGAAGGCGGCCGAGGCCATCGGGCTTCTGGCCACCTACGACTTCCTCGCCGTCCGTGACCGCTTCCTCGAGAAGTGGCGGGACAGCGAAGAATTCGAGCGACGCGAACTGGCCGCCTGGGCGCTCGCCTCGGCGGCGCGGGATCCGCAGGTGGAGCCGAGGGTCCTCGAGTGCCTGAACCGCTGGGCCCACAACGGCCGGGGAGCCCAATCCGTGGTGATCCACGCCTGCGGCTCGTGGCTGGGAGCGCGTCATGTCGAGGAGGCCCTGCGCGTTCTCGGCTACATCGCGAAAACGTCGGGTTACGTTCTCGCCGGGAGCGTCGCCCGCGCCGTCTCCCAGATCCATCAGCTCGGGACCGGCAGAACCTTCCTGTACGACGCCGAAAACAGCGAGGTCCCAGAGAACACCCGGAGGATCATCTCTGCCCTCGTGGAATGGTCAGCCGATCCCGAGTCGAAGGGACCGCGCCGAGCCGCCGCCCTCGCGTTCGTACGCCTGCTCGCGTCCCCTGATTCGATCCGGGTCATCAACCTGGCGGCGGATGCCGGCGCGACCGCCGACCTCGTCGCGCTGTGGCGCCACATCCTCCTCCACGGGGTCACCCGCGGACCTGACGCGGCGCTCACGCCGGAGGCGTGGGACCTGCTGAGCGACTGGCTCGGCAGGTGGGAGGCGGACGCCGGAGTCCGGCGCGTCCTCTCAGAGGTCCTCACCCCCCCGCCCGACGAGCTGCGGATGTCTCTGTCGTTCCATCTCCGGCTCTGGGGCCGGATCGGAAAAGTCGACCCCGAAGTCGCGGCCCGGCTCGCCGCGCTCGTTGAAAGGAGTTGAGCGTCATGTGGCTCATCCGATATAGCCTGCCCGCCGGTGGCCTCGACACGGCGGAGAACGTGAGTGAGTTCTCGTTCACCGCCCCGGCGCGGGGGGATGTCTTCGACTTCGACGTGACGGTCGCGCTGTCCTGGTCGGCGGGCGGCCGTCGCTGGCAGGGAGGTCCCGACACAGCCGAGCGCGACCACGTCCAGGGACGCGTCCGGGCCGAGACACGGGCGGTCGCACGGCGCCACTCGCCGTACCACTCGGAGATCGCCGAGCGCGAGGTGAACGATGCGCTCGGCGATCTCCTCCGAGAGCTGCCGACGCATGACAGGCGGGTGATCCTGCGGTGGACGGCACAGGCGGAGGTGCGGCCCTGTGAGGAGTTGCGCGCGCTGCAGCGGGAGCGGGCACGCCGCCTTTACGAGATCGACTGCGAGGTCGCGGAGGCGAAGCGACGCGCGGAGACGGCGGAGGAGATCCGCGCCGCCTGGGAACGCTTCCTGACCGGGGCTCGCAGGAGTGAGCTGACCAGATACGCGATGCGCCTGGCCGAGCAACCGCAGGCCAAGGCCGAGATCATCGCCGAGATGCTGGACAAGAGCGAGGACACCGCCGCACACTTCATCCAGAAACTCGACAAGCTGATGACCCTCCACGAGAGGGGCAACCTCCTGGAGTTGCTCCTTGGCAGCGAGACCGCTTTGCGGAGCGCGATGACCGCGCTGGGATTGCCGGTTCAGCCCCTTGACCCCGACCCGCTGCTGCCGAGCGGGTTCGGTCAGCCGTAGAGCGCCCCCAGGGCAAGCCACAGCAGGGTGGCGACGAGCATGAGGGCCGTCCACGGCAGCGCTCGTCCCACCCTCCGGTGCTTCTCACGGCTCAGTTCGGCCAGTGTGCTCACGAGGAGCCATGCCTCCCGTTCCTGCTGCGTGACACTCACTTGTGACGACCCGCTTGAAGGACCGGCCAGGCCGAACCTGTTCGGCCCGTCAGGCCCGCCCAGGCGAGGGCGTAAGCCCTGGACAAGGTGATAGCCGGCCACGAGGAACCCGGCCATGTAGAGCGTGATCAGAACAATGGGGACCACACCCAGCGCGGCAGGGGCTCCCGGTGCTCGCAGGCCGGCCAGCGCCCCCATCTGCGTGGCCGCCACGGCCGCCGCGCCGAGGTGCACGGTGGTGACGGTGGCGACCTTGGCGTCGGCATGCTGCACGTAACCCTGGAAGGTGCCGACCGTGGTGAGCGCCACGGTCAGCGCCTCAACGGGAGTCATTCCATCCTTGCGCCGGCCCATACGACCCTCCTCATACGCCTCACTGGAGTGAATCGCCGATTCTTAGGCGAAGGACCGCACTGGTGCGGCTTCACCACCGACACGTCTCTTTGCCTTGACAAAAATATTCGTCGGAAGCCATGCTTGGGGCATGAAGGATGTGGCGGTGATCGAGGACCCGGCGGCGGCGGAGGCCTCCCTGGATCCGATCCGGGTGCGGTTGCTGGCCGAGCTGGCGGAGCCCAACTCGGCGACGATGCTGGCGGCCAAGGTCGGGCTGCCGAGGCAGAAGGTGAACTACCACCTCAAGACCCTGGAGCGGCACGGCCTCGTGGAGCTGGTCGAGGAGCGGCGCAAGGGCAACGTCAACGAGCGGGTCATGCGGGCGACGGCGGCGTCGTTCGTGATCTCTCCCGCCGCGCTGGCGTCGGTCGCGCCCGATCCGTCGCGCGCACCCGACCGGCTGTCGGCGCGCTGGCTGCTGGCCCTGGCCGCCCAGCTCGTGCGCGACGTCGGCACGCTCATCACCGGTGCGTCCCAGGCGCGCAAGAAGCTCGCGACGTTCGCCGTCGACGCGCAGGTGCGCTTCGCCTCGGCCGCCGACCGGGCCGCGTTCGCCGAGGAGCTGTCGGCCGCCGTGGCCGCGCTCGTCAGCAAATATCACGACGAATCGGCCGAGGGCGGGCGCGAGCACCGCCTGATCCTCGCCGTCCATCCCACCGTCCCCCGGACGGTTTCCCCTCAACCTGACGAGGAGTCCTGATGGCCCACGAATTCGAGCTCAGCAAGGAAATCGAGCTGGACGCGACGCCCGAGCAGGTCTGGGAGGCGATCGCGACCGGCCCGGGCGTGGACTCCTGGTTCATGGGACGGACGGAGATCGAGCCGGGTGAGGGCGGCCGCGGCCGGTTCACCATGTTCGGCGGCACCGAGACCACCACCGTGACCGCGTGGGAGCCCGGCAAGCGGTTCGCGTTCCGCAGCGACGAGAACCCCGACGGCGCCTTCATGGCGATGGAGTACCTCGTCGAGGGCCGCGACGGCGGCAGCACGGTCCTGCGCCTGGTCCAGCACGGCTTCCTCGGCGACGACTGGGAGACCGAGTACGAGGCGATGGTCACGGGCTGGGACCTGTACCTGCACAAGCTCGCCCAGTACCTCACGTACTTCCGCGGGCGGCCCGTCACGGTCGTGTCCGCCGCCCGCCCCGGAGCCCCGGAGAGCGAGGAGGCGTGGGCGGCGATCAAGGACGCGCTGGGCCTCGCCGGCACGGTCCGCGAGGGCGGCCCGGTGCGGCTCGCGGTGGACGGCCTGCCGCCGGAGGACGGCGTCGTCGACTACGCGGCCCTGCCGGACTTCCTGGGAGTGCGGACCGCCGACGGTCTCTACGGGTTCATCCACTCGGGGCCGAAGCGCGGGAACGTGGTGGTCCTCGGGCACCACATCTTCGCCGAGGACACTGGCGGGGAGCGGGCCGAGAGCGCCTGGCAGTCCTGGCTCACCCGGCTCTTCCCCTGAACGCGCCGGACTCCTGACCGCGCCTGTCCGACGACGAGGCCGAACCACGGCAGACGGGCGGAACAGCCGGCATGGGCCGTCGTCAGGCCCAGATGGCACAGGGGATGCCGTCGGAGAAGACCTCGGGAGGATCGGGCAGGGGCCGGGCCCGCCCCGCGGCCACCAGCAGGGCGGTCCAGGCGGCGGCGCCCGCGTCGAGCACGTCGTCCACCCCCGCCGCCGCCCCGGCCGGGCCGAGGTCGCCCGCGAGCACGACGCCCGCCGCCGCCAGCAGTTCGCGCCGGCGCTCGGCGCCCGCCCACGTCGTCTTGGGGTGCGGCAGGGGCTCCCCCGCGAGCCGGGCGAAGCTCAGCTCGGGGTGGATCTCGACGACCCGCCTGCCCGCCTCCCGCACCCAGCGCTCGACCTCGAACAGCTTCTCCTTGAGCCCGAACGCCTGGCGGGAGACTCCTTCCCCGGTCAGGCGGCGGTTGACCGCCACGGCCGAGGCGTGGTCGTCCGCCTCCAGCGCGGCGCGCACCGGGGTCATGAACACCGACCGCCACCGGGGACCGAGCTCCGCGCGCGCCAGCACGTCGGCCCGGCGCCGGCCCCGGCCCGGCGGGCCGCCGGGGTGGGCATCGGGCAGCCCGATCGGCATGTCCACGGCCACGACGGCGACCTCGCCGTCCGCGTCCGCCAAGGCGACCAGATCGGCGACCCGGGTCGCGAAGTAGGCACGCGCCGTACTTCCGTCCCGGGGGCCGGCGGGCGGGACCACCCCGATCCAGCCCGCCCTGCACGCGTCGACGCCGAGCACACGAGCACCGTTCATGTGACCATGCTCAGCCCTGGCGGGGGACGACGTGACCGAAGCGGAACAGGTTCGCCGGGTCGTAGACCTCGCGCAGCTTCACCAGCCGCCGCAGCGTCTCCTCGGGCCAGGCCCGGGAGATCTGCTCGGGAGCCAGGGCGCCGCCCTGGAAGTTGATCTGCGCGCCGCCGGTGGACCAGGGCGCGGCGGCCTCCACCACGGCCCGTACGGCGGCGGGCACAGCCGTGTCCATCAGCTCGGGCACCGGCGCGCCGATGGCCAGCAGCGTGAAGGCGGCGTCGCGCCCGCCCACGGCGTTCGGCTCCTTGGGCTGACGGGCGAGCGCGCCGCCGAGCTGGCGCAGCTCGACCACGGCCAGCGGGACCTGCGCGGCCGGCCCGGCGACCGCAAGCAGCGCCTCCACGGTCTCGGCGGTCAGCTCGCGCAGCAGCGCGCCCCGCTCCGCGACCGGCATGGGCTGGGTCGGGTCCCGGTGGATGGAGTCGATCGCCGCGTACGGCAGGGGTCCGACGGCGTCGAGCACCGGCTCGGCCACGGCCCGCATGGGGGCCAGCAGCGCCTCGGCCTCCTGCCCCTCCCCCACGTGGGCGACCCTCAGGTGGACCACGAACTTGCCGCTGAGCTGCGGCGGCAGCTCGGGCAGCGGGGGCAGGCGCAGCAGCGCGACCGAGGTGGTGGTGGTCTCGGGCAGCGTGCCGGTCCAGGTGCGGTAGGCGTGCAGGACCCGCCCGGCGTCCTCGGCGGCATAGAACAGGCCGCCGCCGTACAGGCCGGTGAGCGGAAGCAGGTCGACCGTGATCGAGGTGACCACGCCGAACCCGGCCTTGCCGCCGCGCAGCGCCCAGAACAGGTCGGGCTCGCGGTCCGCGTCGGCGGTGCGGATCACGCCGTCGCCGGTGACGACGGTGAGCTCCCGCACGTGGTCGGCCGCAAAACCGAAGGTCCGCGCGATCGGCCCGAGGCCGCCGCCGAGCGTGAAGCCGACCACGCCGACGCTGGTCGCCGATCCGCACAGCGGAGCCAGGCCGTACGGCGCCGCGGCGGCGACGACCTCGCCCCACGTGCAGCCCGCCGCGATCGTGGCGGTGCGTGCCGAGGGGTCCACCACGACCTCCCCCATGGCGCGGGTGCTGATCAGGACCGCGCCGTCGGCCGCCTGCACGGCGCCGTGGCCGGTCGACTGCACGGCCACGGGCAGCCCGTGCTCGGCGGCGAGCCGTACGGCGGCGGCCACGTCGCCGGCGTCCCGCGCCGCGACGACCACGGCGGGCCGGTGGCGCACGGCGAGGTTGAACCCGGCGGCCTCCTCCTCGAACCCGGCCTGCCCCGGAGCCAGGACCCGGCCGGCGATCCGTCCCCGCAGCGCGTCTTCGATGGTGCTGTGCATGTCCGTCCTTCGGATGTCGTCGTCTGTGACGGAACAGTTGTCGCATCGGGGTCTTGGTGTTCGCTTGCGCCGATCGGGCCGGCGTTCCGCCGGGCGCCGGAAGGCCGCCTAGAGATGTCCTAGTGGCTTCCAAGACGTCCCCCGCACGCTGGGGCGATGCCGCCGCCGTCCGACAATCACCAGCCGCCGTACGCCGGGGATCCGGGCCCGCCCGATCCCCGGCGCGATCCGGCGCGCGTCATGCCGGACGTCCGGCCCGACGCGCGCCCCCGCTCCGCCGACGACCCGCGGGCCGGTTCCGCGCGTGCCACCGCACCGGCCGGCACGCTGCTGCTGCGCGAGGTCCCGGCGCACGCGGGCGCGCCGGGGGCCCGTGTCATCGGCCCGGCGCTCGAAGAGGCTCTGCGCGTGGTGCCCGCCGCGCGGTGCCGCCTCTACGTGCTGACCGACCTCGCCCTCCCGTCCGCCGCCGCCCCGCTCGCCGCCGCGCTGCTCGAAACCGCGCTTCTCGAGACCGGGGCGCTGGCGGAGGCCGGGGCGCCGGCGGAGACCGGGGTCCCCGGGCACGTCCCGCGGTGGGCCCTGCTGCACGCGCTCGCCGTGGCCGCCCCTCACCGCGGCCGGGGACTGGACCGCCGCCTGCTCGACGACCTGCTCATGGAGTTGCGCGCGGACGGCGTACGCGCCGTGTGGTTCCTCCCCCGCCCCGGTGACGAGGACGTGTCCGCCCTGCTGAGGAGCGCCGGATTCACGGACGGAACCGGCCCCGGTTTCCCTCGCCGGAACGAGCGGACATATGGGTATCATGAGCCAGAAATCCGACCCTGGGTCGCCTGGCTCGTTCGGGAGTTGTGATGCGCACGGGCATCGACGGCGCGCGCTCAGGGGCGCCGCGCCAGGGCCAGGGCCAGGGCCAGGACGG
This sequence comes from Microbispora sp. H10836, assembly GCF_012999525.1. Lineage (NCBI taxonomy): Bacteria > Bacillati > Actinomycetota > Actinomycetes > Streptosporangiales > Streptosporangiaceae > Microbispora > Microbispora sp. H10836. Next base: position 75,505 of record NZ_JABBWU010000002.1, on the reverse strand, counting down.
TCGCCAGGGCCCCGCTCTGGACTTCCGCCTCCTCGGCACGCTTGAGGTGGCCGACGGCACGGGGACGATCCTCGATCTCGGGCCCCGCAAGCAGCGTGCCGTGCTGACGCTCCTGCTGCTGAACGCGCCCCACGTCGTGCCCCTCGACCAGCTCATCGACCGGCTGTGGCGGGACGAGCCGCCCTCGAGCGCCACGGGAACGCTCCAGGCGTACATCTCGCACCTGCGCAGGACGCTCGAACCCCGGCGCAGCCCGCGCTCCCCCGCCCGGGTCCTGCGTACGCGGGAGCCCGGCTACCTGCTGGACATCGAGCCGGACCAGGTCGACGCCGAGCGGTTCGGCCGGGCGGCGGAGGCCGCGCACGCCGCCCTGGCGGCGGGCCGCCCCGAGGAGGCCGAGCGGATCCTGGGCCCGGCGCTGGCGCTGTGGCGGGGCGAGCCGCTGGCCGACCTGGCCGACGAGCCGTTCGCCCGGTCCACCGTGGCCCGCCTGAGCGAGATCCGCCTGTCCGCGCTGACCGTACGCGCCGAGGCGTGGCTCGCGCTGGGACGGGCGGCCGAGGTGACGGTCGAGGTCGAGCGCCTGCTCGAACAGGACCCCTACCGCGAGGGCCTGTGGGCGCTGCTCATGCGGGCCCTCTACCGAGAGCGCAGGCAGGTCGAGGCGCTGGCCGCCTACCAGCGCTGCCGCGCCCTCCTCGGCGACGAGCTGGGCCTCGATCCGAGTCCCGAGCTGCGGCGGCTGGAGCAGGCCATCCTCCTCCAGGACGAGTCGCCCGCGGGCGTGTGGGCCCCCGTGGTCGCCGTGCCGCCGGAGCAGGGCCCGGGGGGAGGCGCGGAACCCCCGGAGGACGGCCGGGCGTACGGGATCGCCGATGACGACAGCGCCGGGGACGCGGCGGGAGGGGGGCCGCTCGGAAGAGGGCTGGTGGGGCGGGAGCCGCACCTGCGGCGCATCGCCGAGCGGCTCGACGACCTGCGCCGGGGCGTCGGCGGGGTCTTCCTGGTGAGCGGGGAGTCCGGCATCGGCAAGACCCGCCTCGCCGAGGCCGCCGCGAGCATGGCCGCCGAGCGCGGCGCCGCGGTGGCCTGGAGCAGGTGCGTCGAGGGCAGCGGCGCGCCCGCGTTCTGGCCCTGGATCCAGGCGCTCAACGCCCTGGACGCGCACGGCGCCCCGGGAACCGTCCGGGCTCCGGGAGCGGACGGCATCCGGGGAGCGGGCAACGCTCCGGAGACCGGCCAGGCGATGGCGATCGTCAATGGCGGGCAGACGGGCGGCGATCTCGCCCGGCTCGCCCACCGCCTCCTCGACGGCGACCGGACGGACACGGCCGACCCCGACACCGCCCGCTTCCTGCTGCACGACAGCGTGGCGCGGGCCCTGGCGCGGCGGGCCTCCGCCACACCGGTCCTGGTCGTGGTGGAGGACCTGCACTGGGCCGACGCCGCCTCGCTGAAGCTGCTCACCTTCCTCGGCGCCGACCTGCACCGCGTCCCGCTCCTGGTGCTCGCCACCGTACGGCCCGAGCCGGCGGTGGACAGGCAGGCGCTGACCGAGACGCTCGGCGAGCTGACCCGCCAGCGCGGCACGGAACGGATGACCGTCGCTCCGCTCACTCCCGAGCAGATCGCCGACTACCTGCGCGAGGCGGGCCGGGCCGGACTCGGGCCGGAGCTCGCCGCCGCGCTGCACGACAGGACCGGCGGCAACCCGTTCTTCCTCGGCGAGCTGCTGCGCCTGCTGACCAGCACCCATCCCGGCGACCGGGTGGGCGTGACGGACGTGCTCGCCCTGGCGGTGCCCGACGGCGTGCGCGATGTGATCAACCAGCGTGTGTCACGGCTGCCGGAGGACTCCCAGACCCTGCTGCGGGCGGCCGCCGTCATCGGCAGGGACGTGGACGCCGACGTGCTGGAGACCGCGACCGGGGTCGGCGGCGCCCGGGTGATGATGCTGCTCGAACCGGCCGTCGCGACCGGGCTGCTGCTGGAGGTGGACGGCGGCTGGGACTACCGCTTCTCGCACGCCCTCGTGCGGGAGGCGTTGTACTCCGGGCTCAGCCGCAGGCAGCGCGCCCAGCTCCACGGCCGGGTGGGCGAGGCCATCGAGACCCTGCGGTGGGGCGAGGCCGGCGCGCGGCTGCCCGCCCTGGCCCACCATTTCGGGCTGGCCGCCAGGGTCGGCTACGCGGACAAGGCCGTCTCGTACGCCGTGGAGGCGGCCGGGCAGGCGACGGCCCGGCTCGCCTACGACGAGGCCGTCCTGCACTGGGAGCAGGCCCTCGATGCCTTCGCCGCCGGGCCCGCGGCGGCCCGCTGCGCCCTGCTGATCGGCCTCGGCAAGGCCCTGCGGGTGACCGGCGACGTGGAGGGGGCGCGCCGCGCGCTGGACGAGGCCGTGACGCTCGCGACCGGCGTCGGCGACGACGACGCCGTCATCGAGGCGGCCACCGTCTTCGGCGGCGTCACCCTCTGGAACTGGCGCTCGTACGGCGTGGTGGACCGGCGCATGGTGTCCGTGCTGGAGGATCAGCTATCCCGGCTCGGCCCGGAGGCCGTGCGCACCCGGGCGGAGCTGCTCGGCACGCTCGGCGTGGAGCTGTACTACGGCGAACGGCGCGAGGAGGGCCGCCGCCACGCGCTGGAGGCCGTGGAGCTGGCCCGGCGGACCGGCGACCCCCTGCTGCTGGCCCGCACGCTGAACAACTTCGTCATCGCGGCCTGGACGCCCGAGCACGAGGAGGAGCGCTACCGGGCGGCCGAGGAGATGCTGAGTCTTCCCGGCCTGCCCAGGGCCACCGAGATCGTCGCCCGCCTGCACCGCATGCCCAAGTTCTTGAAGGCGGGGCTGCTCGCCGACTACGACGCGGAGCTGGCCCGCTGCCTGCGCCTCACCGCCGAGGTGCGGATGCCGGAGATCGAGACACAGGTCGCGTACGCCGCGGCCGGGCGAGCGGTTCTGGCGGGCGACTGGGCGGAGGCGAAGCGCCTCGCGGACCTCGGCACCGGGAGCTACCGCCGCACCAGCCTCTGGGGGCCGGACGTCCTGAAGCGGATCCACTCGTTCTTCGTCGACTGGGGTCAGGGCCGGGGCGGCGAATTCCTCGCCGAGCTCGTCGACACCGCGGCCGACGAGTCCAACCTGGTCGCGCGGCCCACGGCCGTGCTCGCGGCGATCGAGGCAGGGGACCGCGACCTGGCCCACCGGCTGGTCGACCGCTGGGGAACCGTGGCACCGCAGGACTGGACGTGGCAGTTCGTCGTCTGGCAGTGGGGTCTGGTCGCCGCGCGGCTCGGCCGTCCCGACCCCCACGCCATGCTCGCGGAGCTGCGGCCCATCGCGCACGAGCTGGTGATCATGGGCACCGGCTGCGTCGCCTGGGGCACGCTTCACGACGTGGTCGCCCGGCTCCTGCACCGGGTCGGCGACGTTCCGGCGGCCCTGGCGCACGCGGAGTCCGCGCGGGACGCCCACCGGCGGCTCGGCCTGCCCCATCTCGTGAGTCGCAGCGAGGCCCTGCTGCGCGAGATCCGCGAGGGCGCGGCGGACTCCGGGCGAGCCGGCGGCGCGCCCACCTGACGCCGGGGCGCCTGGGCGCCTGGGCGCCTGGGCGCCTGGGCACAGCCTTGGACCCCGTTGCGGGGTCCTGGACGCGGTTCTCATCCGGTTCCGGGCCCGGCTTCGGGCGCGGCTCTCGGCACGGTTTCGGGCTCGGCAGGTGCGGGACGCTCGCACCTGCGCCGCACCCGCTGTTGTCGAGGTGCTGCGACGGGTTTTCCGCGCCATTGTGGACGTCATGAGCCAGGAACAGGCCGCCCCCGGATACGGGCACGGGCACGGGCATGGGCATGGGCATGGCCACGGGCACGGTGCGGGGACGTTCCGGGCGCGGATGGCGCATCTGCTGCGCCCGCACTCCCACGAGGCCGCCGACAAGATCGACCCGGTGATGGAGTCGTCCGCCCGGGGGATGCGCGCGCTGTGGGTGTCGCTGGCCGGTCTCGGCGCGACCACGCTGGTCCAGGCGGTGGTGGTGGCGCTGTCCGGGTCGGTCGCGCTGCTGGGCGACACCCTGCACAACGCGGCCGACGCCCTGACCGCCGTGCCGCTCGGGATCGCGTTCCTGCTCGGCCGCCGCCCGCCCACCCGCCGCTACACCTACGGGTACGGCCGGGCCGAAGACCTGGCCGGTGTGGTCATCGTCGTGACGATCGCCGCCTCCTCGATCGCCGCAGCGTACGCCGCGATCGGACGGCTCCTCCAGCCGCAGGAGGTCTCCCACCTGGGGGCCGTCGCGGCGGCGGCGCTGGTGGGCTTCGCCGGGAACGAGCTGGTCGCCCGCCACCGCATCCGCGTCGGGCGGGAGATCGGCTCGGCGGCCCTCGTCGCCGACGGGCTGCACGCCCGCACCGATGCCTTCACCTCACTGGCCGTGCTGGCCGGCGCCGGAGGTGCCGCCCTCGGCTGGACCTGGGCCGACCCCGCCGTCGGCCTGCTCATCACGGTCGCGATCCTGACGGTGCTGCGGCAGGCGGCGCGGGAGGTGTACCGCCGGCTGATGGACGCCGTCGACCCCGCGCTCGTGGACCGCGCGGAGGCGGCCCTGCGGGGCACTCCCGGCGTGCTCGGCCTGGGCCAGGTGCGGCTGCGCTGGATCGGCCACCGGCTCAGGGCCGAGTGCGAGGTCGTCGTCGACCCCGCGGCCACGGTGGTGGAGGCCCACCGGGTCGCCGCCGAGGCCGAGCACAACCTGATCCACGCGATTCACCGGCTGACGGCCGCCATCGTGCACGCCGACCCGCTGGCCCGCGACGGTGTGGACCACCACGCCGTCCTCGACGGCCACCGGCACGACCCCCCTTCGGCCGGCCTCGTACGGCACCGTCCCGGCTGACCGGCGTTCGAGGGCTTGTCTGTTCAGGGGCGGGGCATCGCCATGGCGTTGGGGAAGGGCAGTCCTCCCTCGTCGACGATGCGGGCGGCGAGCGGGCGCAGGAGCCGCGCGAGCCGCGCCGCGCCGGCCTCGCCCAGGGCGTCCAGCGGCGGCCGCGCGAGGCGTTCGGTGAGGGCCTCGACGGCGTCGCGCTCCCGGCGGCCCCTCTCGGTCATCGCGCCCTCGCGGTCGAGCACGCCGCGCTCGCGCAGCCGGTCGGCCGCGGCCCGCCACTCCTCCTCGGTCCACCCCCGGTAGGCCCGCTGCTCCGGCGGCACGAGCCCGAGCGCCGACGCGACGACGTTGGCCTCGCAGCCGTCCAGTCCAGCGGTGACGAGGGCCGCGACGTGCCCGTCGCCGCGGAACTCGCGCAGCGCGGTGAGCGCGTGCCACAGCGCGGCGAGCGGCTCGCCGGGCGGCGGCAGGGCGGCGTGCGCCGCGAACAGCACCCTCCCGGCGGCGGGACAGGCCTCCACCGCGGCCCCGGCCAGGCCCGCCGCCTCCCGCACGTCCGGGTGGTCGGCGAGGCCGCCGAGGAGGCGGCGCAGGCACCGGCCGGCCACCTCCAGCCGCGCCTCGAGCACCTTCTCCGGCGGGCAGAACCGCCAGGCGTCGGGGATCGCACGGGCGACCATCGCCGGGGCGAAGTTGTAGAACACGGCGGTGACGACCTGCGGGGAGACCGGGCCGAGCGCGGCCGACCTGGAGGCGAAATACCCCATCCAGAAGCCCTTGAGCCCCGCGGCGGCGTACGCATCCTTGGCCTCGGGCGCGAAGTAGACCGGTGCGTGGCAGCACTCGATCAACCGCCAGATCTCGTCCATGCCCGCCAGGCTAGATCACCCCGTACGGCTGCCGCCGGGACGGGTGGAAGCCGTACGGGCACGCGTCGGCCGCCGGCACCGGCGTGCTTGCCGACGCTCGGCCTGTCGTCGGAGGCGACGGCGCCGAGGTCAGAACCAGCCGCGGTGCCGGGCCATGGCGGCCAGGCCGTCGCGCAGCGCCTGCTCCACCGCGCCGGGCTGGTCGCCGTACCCGACGCGGAAGCGGTTGTAGACGTCGTGGCTGGAGGTGAGGAAACCGCCCCGCTTGTCGGCCTCCAGGATCACGTCCATCGAGTGCGGCCCCGCGATGAAGGTCAGCTCCAGCTCGTTGAAGTGGCGCCGCCACTCCGGACCGGCGTGATACTCGATCTCCTGGTAGAAGGGCATGGTCGAGCCCCGGAGCGTGCCGCGCTCCAGGTCGGCCCGCTTGAAGTGGAAGCCCATGCGGACCAGTGCCCCCAGCAGGTGGTCCTGGGCCGGCAGCGGGTTGACGTACAGCGGGTCGAGGTCGCCCTTGTCGAGCGCGCCCGCGAGCGCCAGCTCGGTGGCCACGCCGAGCCGCATGCCGGGCAGCGGGCGCCCGCCGACCGCGCTGACCGGGGTCTCCCACGGCACCGGGATCGCGAACGGCAGCGCACGGGTCTCCCCCGCGCGCAGGTCGAACGGTCCCGACACCGGCGCCTTCAGGAAGCTGTAGGTCGCGTGGTATTCCTGGTCCCCGCGCTCGACCTCCACGACGGCGGTGAAGTCCACGGTGATGCCGTCCACCTTGTGGTCGGACGACCCGCCCCTGAAGCGGACCTCGCCGTACAGGGTCTCCCCCGGGCGCACGTGCGGGTCGCGCAGCACCGTGTCGACCTCGACGCCGGCCCCGAGCGCGGCCATCAGCTTACGGAACACCGATCACTCCCTTGGTCGCGGACCGTTCACCGCTGCCAACGACCCGTTCCGCCGCCCGGTTCCCGCCCCTCACGAGGCGAGCAGGTCGAAGAGGAAACCGACGGCGAACATGGCGAAGGCGAGCCAGCGCAGCAGATGGAACGGGCGCGTCCGGTCTACCCCGAAGGCGACGGGCCGCAGCACGCTCCGGTGAACCCACCAGCGCAGGGCCGACCGCGCGTCCCCCGGAGTGGCCGCGAGCAGGAGTCCCAGCGCGGCCACGACGCCCAGCGCGACCAGCCGGAAGGCCGAGGCGGACGACTGGACCGACACCGCCAGCCAGGCCAGCGCGGCGGCGCCGGCCAGGAGAGAGACGACCTGGATCGTCACGGTCTGCTCGGCCGCCCGCCCGGCCCGGCCCAGCAGGGTCCGTTCACGCTTGGGCAGGAGCCGGCCGAGGAAGTCGTCGATCCGGGCGAGCACGTGGTCGTACTGCTCCGGGCAGGGCTCCGCGTGGTCGTGGCGGCATCCGTGCGCCCCGGGAAGCTCGGCGATCACCTCGGTCCAGAAGGCGACCAGTTTCGCGTGATCGACGCCCTCCGGAGCACGCGCGGGAGGCTTCTTGTGGATCCCCCTCACCGGTTTGACCGCCGGTCCGCCCCCGGACGTCACCGTGTAGAAGAAGCCGTCGTACAGCTCCTTCCGCATTTTGGCGTAGCGCTGGACCCTCGCCTCGATCCTGCCCCTGCGCGTCACCCGCTCGTATCGCCGTTCCTGGCGCCCGAGCCACCGGACGAGCCGGTCGAGGCCGATGAGGTCGAACACGGCCACCAGTCCCGCCGCGAACTGCACGATCTTGCCCAGGCGTCCCCACCACAGCATCGTGTGGCCCCACAGCACGAGGCCGGACGTGGACCGTCCGTCCAGCCAGACGGACACCACGTCGGGCAGGCCGACGTCGAAGGCCGCCATCGATGTCTCCTCCTGAGTCGGCGAGCACGCGTCGAACAATCGGTGAACGCTCGCCACGCCGGACGAGTGCCTGCGGTGTCCTTTCCGGGCCGTCCCATTCGTCGTACGGACATGATGGGATACGGGCCCGAGGAGGACGGATGAAATACGTGCTGCTCATCTGCGGCGACGAGTCGGCTGCCGAGCACGCCTACGACGGGTGCGGCGGATGGTCCGAGACGATGGCGGAGCGCGGCGTGCTCCGGGGAGGCGCCGGGCTGCGCCCGCCGGGTGACGCCACCACGTTGCGCGTGCGCGAGGGCGAGGTGCTGCTGTCGGACGGGCCGTTCGCCGAGACCAAGGAGCAGCTCGGCGGGTTCTGCCTGATCGAGTGCGCCGACCTGGACGAGGCCATCGAGATCGCCGCCGCCCATCCCGCCGCGGCGTACGGCACGATCGAGATCCGGCCGCTCACAGACCTGTGACGCCGCCGGTCGAGGCCGCCGTCGACCGGGCCTTCCGGGAGGAGTGGGGGCAGGTCGTGGCCACCCTCATCCGCTGGACCGGCGACTGGGACCTGGCCGAGGAGTGCGCGCAGGACGCCTTCGCCCAGGCCCTGCGCACCTGGCGGCGCGACGGCGTGCCGCGCCGCCCCGGCGCGTGGCTGACCACCGCCGCGCGCAACCGGGCCGTGGACCGGCTGCGCCGCGAGGCCACCGGCGCGGCCAAGCTACGGGAGGTGGCGGACATGCTCGCGGCCCAGGACGGCGACGCCGCCGACGAGCCGGGCGTGCCGGACGACCGGCTCCGGCTGATCTTCACCTGCTGCCATCCGGCGCTCGCGCTGGAGGCCAGGGTAGCGCTGACCCTGCGCACCCTCGCCGGGCTCACCACGGCCGAGATCGCGCGGGCGTTCCTGGTCGGCGAGCAGGCGATGGCCAAGCGGCTGGCCCGGGCCAAGCAGAAGATCCGGCACGCGGCCATCCCGTACCGCGTGCCGCCTGCGCACCTGCTGCCGGAGCGCCTCCCGGCGGTGCTCGCGGTGCTGTATCTGCTGTTCAACGAGGGCTACTCCGCGACGGCCGGCGCCGGTCTCGTACGGCACGACCTCGCGTCCGAGGCGATCCGGCTGGCCCGGGTGCTGGTGCGGCTGATGCCGGACGAACCCGAGGCGGCGGGCCTGCTCGCGCTGATGCTGATGCACCACGCGCGCCGCGCCGCGCGGCTGGACGAGGCCGGCGACCTGGTGGTGCTGGAGGACCAGGACCGCGGCCGGTGGGACGCCGGTCAGATCGCCGAGGGCGTGGCCCTGCTGGACGGCGCGCTGGGGCGCGGGCGGCCCGGCCCTTACCAGGTGCAGGCCGCCATCGCCGCCTGCCACGCCACCGCCGCCCGCCCCGAGGACACCGACTGGGCGCAGATCGCCGTCCTGTACGGGCTGCTCGCGCGGCTGGTCCCGTCGCCCGTCGTCGAGCTGAACCGCGCGGTGGCGGTCGGCATGGCGCACGGCCCTGCCGCGGGCCTGGCCCTGGTCGACGCCCTGCGGGAGACACTGCGGGAGTCGGGCGCCCTGGCCGGCTACCACCTGCTGCCCGCCGCCCGCGCCGACCTGCTGCGCCGCCTGGGCCGTACGGCCGAGGCGGCCGAGGCCTACCGGGAGGCGGCCGGCCTGGCGGCCACCGACGCCGAGCGCCGCTATCTCGCCCGCCGCCTCGCCGCCCTCGAATAGGTGTCCGTACGGGCCGTGCCCGTTCGTCGGAAGGACGAACACGTACGGCACGAACGGAAGGCGACGACCGATGGATACGGATGTACGACGGCAGATAGCGGCGGAACGCCGCGAACTGGCGGACCTGCTGGGCGAGTTGCCGCCGCAGTCGTGGGACGCGCCGTCGCTGTGCGCGGGATGGCGGGTGCGGGAGGTGGTCGCGCACATGACGTCGCCCTACCGGCGCTCCGGGCTGAGCGTGCTGGCCGGTCTCGTCAGGGCCCGGGGGAACTTCGACCGGCTGGCCGACCGGCTCGCGCGCGGGGACGCGGCTGCGCTCGGCCCCCGGGAGCTGACCGCGTGCCTGCGGGACAACGCCGAGCATCCCTGGCGGCCTCCGGGCGGCGGCTACGCGGGCGCGCTGTCCCACGACGTGATCCACGGCATGGACATCACCGTGGCGCTGGGGATCGACCGGCGGATCCCCGCCGACCGGCTGCGCGTCCTGCTCGACCACGGGATGTCACCCCGGAGCCTCAGGTATTTCGGCGTCGACCTGGACGGCGTCGAACTGCGCGCCGACGACGTCGACTGGTCGCTCGGGACGGGCACCCCGTTGTCCGGCGCCGCGCAGGACCTGGTGCTGGTGCTGTGCGGCCGCCGGCTGCCGGAGGGCCGGCTGCGCGGCGAGCCCGCAGCACGCTTCACCCGCTCCGTCCGCTGAACGCGCCGCTTCGGCCGCTGGTCGCAGAGCCGGGGAGGTCTGTGCCCTTTCGGGCGTCGTGCGCGTTAACGTGCTCGAGATCACGGACCTCTCCGGTCGGAGCGACGAGGCTCCCGGCGAGGTCTCCTCCGCTCTGAGCACTCCTGGAGGCCCTTACATGCCGCCCCGCTCCGGTTTCGATCCCGACCCGCTGATCAGGAAGCACCGCACCGCCGGCGCCACGCTCACCGTGACCGCGGACGGAGCGCCGCTCGCCGGCCGGGAGGTCGTCGTGGCGCAGCGCCGGCACAAGTTCCTGTTCGGCTGCATCGGGTTCGACTTCATCCCGCTGGCCAACGGCGAGATCTCGGCGGGCACCGGCGAGCGGCCGTCGCTGGGCGAGTCCCCCGCGGCCGGGTCCCAGCAGGTCGCCGACCTGTGGTTCGACCTGTTCAACTTCGCCACGCTGCCCTTCTACTGGGGTCAGTTCGAGCCGGTCCGTGGCCGTCCGGACACCGAGCGGCTGCTCACCACGGCGCGGTGGTTCGCCGACCGGGGCGTCCCGGTCAAGGGGCACCCGCTCGCCTGGCACACCGTGACCGCCGACTGGCTGATGGACCTGTCGAACGCCGAGATCGCCAAGGCCCAGGTGGACCGGATCCGGCGTGACATGACCGACTTCGCCGGCGTCATCGACATGTGGGACGTCATCAACGAGGTCGTCATCATGCCGATCTTCGACAAGTACGACAACGGGATCACCCGGATCTGCCGGGAGATCGGCCGGATCCCGATGGTCCGGATGGTCTTCGACGCGGCCCGTGAGGCGAACCCGCACGCCACTCTGCTGCTCAACGACTTCGACATGTCCGCGGCGTACGAGTGCCTGATCGAGGGCGTGCTGGAGGCGGGCATCAAGATCGACGTACTCGGCCTGCAGAGCCACATGCACCAGGGCTACTGGGGCGAGGAGAAGACGCTCGCCACGATCGACCGCTTCGCGCGGTACGGCCTGCCCATCCACTTCACCGAGACGACCATCGTCTCCGGCCACATCATGCCGGAGGAGATCGTCGACCTGAACGACTACCAGATCCCCGAGTGGCCGAGCACGCCCGAGGGCGAGGCCCGCCAGGCCGACGAGGTCGTGCGCCACTACAAGACCCTGCTGTCCCACCCGGCCGTGGAGGCGACGACCTACTGGGGCCTGTCGGACGGCGGCTGGCTGGGGGCGCCGGGCGGCTTCGTCCGCGTCGACGGCACTACCAAGCCGTCGTACGACGCGCTGCGCTCGCTCGTCAAGGACGAGTGGTGGCTGCCGCCCACGACGATGATGACCGACGACGACGGCCGTGTCCGCTTCGACGGCTTCCTTGGCGAGTACGAGGTCAGCGCGGGCGGCCGGACGGTCACGTTCGCCCTGGACGAGCCCGGAGACGCCGAGGTGGCCGTGTCCCTCTGAGTCCCTCTGACTTTCGCCTCCGGCCGCGGAAGATTTTTCGGGATTTCCTCGTGGAGGATGTCGAGAATCGGGGAGCCGGCTTCTACCCAGGGGTGAGCGCGCCCACGAGGGGCGGGCGGCAGGAGGAGCAAGACATGAAGTACATGCTGCTGATGCAGTTCGGCCCGCAGAGCGGCATCGCCTCGATGGACACCTGGTCGCCGGAGGACGTCAAGGCGCACATCGAGTTCATGCACGACGTCAACCGCGGGCTCGTCGAGGCCGGCGAGTTCGTCGACGCGCAGGGGCTGGCGATGCCCGACCAGGCGCGGATCGTGCGGGCCGGAGAGGGCGGCGTCCCCGTCGTCACCGACGGCCCGTTCCCCGAGACCAAGGAGTTCCTGGTCGGCTACTGGATCATCGACTGCGAGGGTCCGGAGCGGGCGTACGAGCTGGCGGGCCACATCTCGGCCGCGCCCGGCCTGAACGGCGAGCCGCTCAGGATGCCGATCGAGGTGCGGCAGGTGATGGCGGCCCCTCCGCAGGAACTGTGACCGCCGCCCACCCACCCGTCGACGACCTGCTGCGCCCGCTGGCGCCGCAGGTCGCCGGCGTGCTCACCCGCAGGTTCGGCGACTTCGACGCGGCCGAGGACGCGGTCCAGGAGGCGATGCTCGACGCCCTCGCCCAGTGGCCCGCCGAGGGTGTGCCGGACAACCCGAAGGGCTGGCTCGTCCAGGTCGCGTACCGGCGGATGATCGAGCAGGTGCGGGGCGAGCAGGCGCGCCGCCGCCGCGAGGAACTCGTGGCCGCGCGGTCGCCCGCCGACCACTGGACCTCCCCGGCCGCCGACCGGGCGCCCGGGACGGACGGGGACGACACGCTCGTCATGCTGTTCCTGAGCTGCCACCCCGCGCTGACGCCCGCGTCCGCCATCGCCCTGACCCTGCGCGCCGTCGGCGGGCTGACCACGGCCGAGATCGGCAGGGCCTTCATGGTGCCCGAGGCGACGATGGCGCAGCGGATCAGCCGGGCCAAGCAGCGCATCAGGGCGTCGCGCGTGCCGTTCCGGATGCCGGAGCCGGAGGAACGCGCCGAGCGGCTCGCCGCCGTGCTGCACGTGCTCTACCTGATCTTCAACGAGGGGTACGCCTCCAGCGGCGGCCCGGGCCTGCACCGCGTCGAGCTGTCCCGCGAGGCGATCCGGCTGGCCAGAACGCTGCAGCGCCTGCTGCGAGGTCAGCCGCACGGTGAGTGCGAGGCGGCCGGGCTGCTCGCGCTGATGCTGCTGACCGACGCGAGGCGGCCCGCCAGGACCGGCCCGGGCGGTGTCCCCGTTCCCCTCGCGGAGCAGGACCGGAGCCTGTGGGACCGCGAGGCGATCGCCGAGGGCGTCGCGCTGCTCACCACCGCCCTGCGCCGGGGCGCCGCCGGGCCGTACCAGATCCAGGCGGCGATCGCCGCCGTGCACGACGAGGCGGCGACGGCCGAGGAGACCGACTGGCCGCAGATCCTCGCGTTGTACGGCCTGCTCGAGCGCATGTCGCCCAACCCGATGGTCTCCCTCAACCGCGCCGTCGCCGCCGCCATGGTGCACGGCCCCGCCGCGGGGCTGGCCCTGCTCGAACCGCTGGCGGACGGCCCACTGGCGGGTCACCACCGTCTGCACGCGGCGCGCGCCCACCTGCTGGAGATGACCGGTGACCACCGGGCGGCCGTCGAGGACTACCGTGCCGCGGCGAGCCGTACGGCCAGCGTTCCCGAGCGCGACCACCTCATCATGCGCGCCGCCCGCCTCTCCGCCTCCCTGTGAGCGGTCTCACCCTGGTGCTGCTCGGTCTCTCCGCCACTCGGCCGGTCCTGCCCGGCGTCAGGGGCGGCGGGAAGCCGATCCGGGCGCCAGGCGGCGGGCAAGGAACTCGAGCGCCGCGACGACCTCGGCGACCTGCGCCGGATCGTCGGTGCCCAGAGCCGCCGCGAGGGGCTCTTCGACACCGGCCGCCCGCACGGCCTCCACCCGCGCGGAGTGCCCGGGCGCCTGCCTGATCACGACCCGGCGCCGGTCGGCCGGATCGGGGGCCGTGACAACCGCCCCGGCCTCCTTCAGCCGGGCGACGGCCCCCGACACGGCGCTCTGCGGCAGGCCCGTCCGCGACGCGATCTCCCCCACGGAGGTCTCCGGGTGCGCGCGCAGGTCGGCGACGACCACCAGCACCGTCCGGACACTGGCGGCCTGCGTCGTTCTCGACGCGGCGATGTCCTCGACCGGCATGGCCTCTTCGCCGATCTTCATGAGGGTCCTGCCGAGCAGGAAGAGGTCGACTCCGTTCACCACACCAGAATACATCATGCTTGATGCATCAAACCTGATGGAATATTGTCCGGATCACCCGAGTGAGAGGACGACCCGTGAACGGCATGCTCCGTACGACCGGCGCCACCGTCTACTACGAGGTGCGCGGCGCCGGCCCCGTGCTCCTCATCTCGCAGAGCGGTGAGGGGGACGCGGACCGGACCGCCGACCTGGTCCGCCATCTCGCCGCCGACCACACCGTCGTCACCTACGACCGCCGTGGCCTGTCCCGCAGCGTCCTCGACGACCCCGGCCGGGGCGCGACCATGGCCGACCACGTCGACGACGTCCACCACCTGCTCGCCGCCGTGACCGACCGGCCGGCGAGCATGCTCGGATGCAGCTTCGGCGCCGTCATCGGGCTGCACCTGGCCGTCGGGCATCCGGAACAGCTCGGCACCCTGATCGCGCACGAGCCGGTCGCCCCCTCGCTCCTCCCCGCCGCCGAACGGGTCCGTCACGTACGCGAGCTGGAGGAGCTGCAGGACCTCTACCGTGCGCGCGGCCTCGCCGACGCGTTCGCCGGGATCGCCGAAACGCTGGGTATCGACCCCGTCGCCCAGGACACCGAGCCCGGCCTCACCCCGCGTCCCCTGGACGACCGGCGGCGGGCCGGCTTCGACTTCTTCATCCGCAACGACTTCACCGCGATCGCCCGCGACACGCTGGACGTCGCCACGCTCAGGGACACGACCGTCCGCGTCATCCCGGCCTTCGGCCGCACCACGCCCCGGCACGTCTTCGACCACCGATGCGCGCAGGAGCTCGCGGCGCTTCTCGGCGTCGAGGCGAGGGAGTTCCCCGGTGGGCACAACGGCAACACGACCCACCCCCGCGCGTACGCCACGCGGATCCGCGAACTTCTGGCGACCTGAACCACAACCCACGCGCGAACCCGCGATTCCTCGGCATACATATGGCCACTGTTACGGAAAAACCGTCCTTTTCTGGATATCCCTTGCCTGGGCGGGCCGCTGGAAACATGAGACGCGACAGCGCCCCGAAAGGATGAAACAGTGGCGAATATTTACGGCAGAACCCGACTCGGCTTGTCCACACTGCTCGCCCTCACGGCGGCGGCAGCCATCGCGCCGGCCGCACCGGCCGCCGCGGCAGGCCCCGACTTCGAGCTCGAGATCACCTGGCTGTCGTTCTCCCTTCCCGAGCGCGACAGCTGTGACCCGACCGGCCCGATCGTCGGCGGCCCCAGGGTCCCCCTGCATCCCACACCGGAGTGCGGGGCGTGGGAACGCGTCAACGCCTCCATGAGCGTGGAGGGCGGCACGGTGGTCGGCTACCGCGTGCGCAACATCGGCACATGGGACAGGGGGCCGCGCAACTGGGAGCGGACCGAGAACTGGTCCAGCACGGCATACCCCGATTTTCCGGTGTTCATCGGCAGTTCGACGAGCTTCGCCATGGCCGACCGTCCCATGTGCCAGACGGAGACGTACCGGTGGTGCCGGACCAGTTTCGAGAAGAAGTCCAACACCGTGAAAATCCGCGGGAATTACGGGGACAAAGTCAGGCTCAACTTCCACGCCCAGACGACGGACGGCCAGGAAGGCTGCCTGATCCACGACGAGTACACCTGGACGCAGGCACGGGTCGATCTCTACAACTCGTGGAACGCGCGTCTCGCGATCATGTCTGCCCGATACGATGGCCACTCCGAGGATATCTGCAGAGTCGGTTTCCAGGTGGTGGCGAGAAAGCTGTAGGCGGGAGCGTCCGCGCCGCCCCGGCCCTCCGGCGACGGCGGCGACGCTCTTGACGTGGGACGACGGAGCGCTCTAGGTTGCTGCCGCAGCCGACAGTTTTCGCCTGTCCACCGAAAGATTTCCGCCCCGGCCGATACGGCCGGGGCGGCCGTGGGGCGGGCAGCGGACCGCCCCACGATCAGATTCGGAGTCACCGCGTGAAGGTCCTCTACATCGGCGGCACCGGGACGATCAGCTCGGCCTGCGTGGCCGAGTCGGCACGCCGGGGTCTCGACGTCCACGTGCTCAACCGGGGCCACACCGCCCGGCGCCGTCCGCTGCCCGACGGGGTCACGACGCTCACCGCCGACGTACGGGACCGTGACGCGCTCCGCCGGGCCCTGGCCGGGAGCGCGTACGACTGCGTCGTCGACTTCCTCGGCTACACGGCCGAGGACGCGGCGGCGAGGGTGGACCTGCTCGACGGCCGCACCGGCCAGTACGTCTACATCAGCAGCGCCTCCGTCTACCACAAGCCGGTGCGGCGGGCGCCGTTCACGGAGTCGACCACCCGGCGCAATCCCTATCTCGGCTACGCCAGGGACAAGATCGCGGCCGAGGACGTCCTGCGCCGCGCGTACGAGGAGCGCGACTTCCCCGTCACGATCGTGCGCCCCTCGCACACCTACGACGACGCGCATCCGCCGCTGCCCGGCGACTGGACGGCGTGGGACCGGGTCGTGCGCGGCGACGAGATCGTGGTGCCCGGCGACGGCACCAGCCTGTGGACGCTGACGCACGCGGACGACTTCGCCGTCGGCCTGGTGGGCCTCATCGGCGCCTGGCAGGCGGTCGGCGAGGACTTCCACATCACCTCAGACGAGGCGCTCACCTGGAACGAGATCTACGAGGTCGTCGGGTGCACGGCCGGGACGCCGGCCCGGCTCCTCCACCTGCCCGCGGAGTTCCTGCCGATCGTCGCGCCGGACTGGTTCTGGTCCGACCTTATCGTCGGCGATCTCCAGCACACCGCGTTGTTCGACACGACGAAGATCAGGCGCTTCGTCCCGTCGTTCCGGCCGGTCGTCACCTGGGCGGAAGGGGCCAGGCGACTGCACGCCCGGCGGACCGCTCATCCGGAGGAGACCCTGCCCGGCGCCGCGACCGACGCGGTGCTGGCCCGGCTGGCCGAGGGACACCGGCTCGCCGCGGCCGCCGTGGCGCGGCTGGCACCGGGCATCGCTGACGGCTCGTGACGGAAGGACGCACCCCGATGCCCCACGACGCCCGCGACGACCTGACGGTCCCGGACCCGGCGCTGCGCCGGCCGTTCGGGCGTACCGGCCTGGCGGTGACGCCGGTATGCGTCGGCACCAGTCCCCTGGCGAGCATGCCGGGACTGTACGGGTACGAGGTCGGCGAGGAACGCGCGCGGGCCACCGTGGAGGCCGTGTTCGACGGGCCCTTCAACTTCCTCGACACCTCGAACAACTACGGCGGCGGCAGCGCCGAACGGCGCATCGGCGCCGTGATCCGCCACCGCGGCGTCCCCGCCGGGTTCGTCCTCGCCACCAAGGTCGACGCGGACACCGGCACCGGCGACTTCTCCGGCGAGCGCGTGCGCCGTTCGGCCGAGGAGAGCCTGGAACGGCTCGGCGTCGGCCACGTGCCGCTGCTGTACCTGCACGATCCCGAGTTCCACATCACGTTCGAGGAGGCCATGGCCCCCGGCGGGGCGGTGGAGGCGCTGGTCGCACTGCGGGACGCCGGCGTCGCCGGTCACATCGGCATCGCGGGCGGCCCGGTCGGCCTGTTGCGCAGGTACGTCGCGACCGGCGTGTTCGACGCCGTGATCAGCCACAACCGCTGGACCCTGGTGAACCGCGAGGCCGGCCCGCTGCTCGACGAGGCCCGCGATCGCGGCGTCGCCTTCGTCAACGGCGCGCCGTACGGCGGCGGGATGCTGGTCAAGGGACCCGACGCCCAGCCCCGCTACGCCTACCGGGACACCGGCGAGCCGGTCCGGAACGCGGTCCGCGCCATGCGACGGGTCTGCGACGCACACGGTGTGCCCCTCGCGGCCGCCGCGCTGCAGTTCTCGCTGCGCGACCCCAGAATCGCGTCCACCATCGTCGGCGTCTCGGAACCCGAGCGGCTCGAGGAGACGCTGCGCCTCGCCGCCACCCCGATCCCACCCGATCTGTGGGGCGAGCTCGACCGGCACCTGCCCTCTCCCGCCGCCTGGCTGGACTGATCGTCCGCCCGGCTTCCCGGTTGTCGGTCAGGGTTCCGCCAGGAGTCGGCCTGCCGTCATCGCACCGTGGTCCGGGTCCGCGAAGACTGTGCCATGCGCAAAACCCTCCTCGCGGCGTCCGCTCTCGCCGCGTCGCTCGCCGCCGTGATCGCGACCCCCGCACTGATCACCCCCGCACTGGCCACCCCCGCACCGGCGGGCTCCGGCAAGGGGCCGGCGGTGACCTTCGCCCTCATCGGCGACACGCCGTACGGCGACGACCAGCGGGCCCGGTTCCCCGCCCTGGTCGACGCGATCAACTCCGACACAGACGTGCGCTTCGTGCTGCACGCGGGCGACGTGAAGAACGGCTCGAGCACCTGTGACGACGCCCGGTTCGCCGACCTCGCCGGGCTGTTCGGCACCTTCGCCGACCCCTTCGTGCTGACGCCGGGCGACAACGAGTGGACCGACTGCCACCGCACCGCCGCAGGCGGCTACCTGCCCACCGAGCGCCTCGACGCGGTCCGCCGCGTGTTCTACCCGGTGGCCGGCCGCACGCTCGGCCGTCACCCCATGCCGGTGCTGTCGCAGGCCGCGGACCGGCGCCACCGCGACTACCGGGAGAACGTGCTGTTCACCAAGGGACGCGTCGTGTTCTCCACCGTCCACGTCGTGGGCAGCGAGAACGACCTGCAGCCCTGGTCCGATCTCCCCGGCGGGGACCGTCCCGAGCTGCGGACGGCGGAGTTCGAGGCACGCAGGAGCGCGGCGCTGGACTGGATCGACACGACGTTCGACCGGGCACGCCGCACCCACGCGCCCGGCGTCCTGCTCATGATGCAGGCCGAGCCCGTGCAGAGCCCCGGCTTCGCCGACATCCGCGCCCGCGTCGTCGCCCAGGCCCGCGCGTACGGCAAGCCGGTGCTGCTCGTGCACGGCGACGAGCACGTCTACGAGGTCGAACCCGGGTACGCCGGGGTGCCGAACCTGACCAGGTTGGAGACCTTCGGCTCCACCGCGAGCCAGTGGCTGCGGGTCACGGCCGACCCCAGGACGCCATCCATCTTCTCCTGGCAGCCCCAGACGGTGCCCGGGGCCTGACCTCCGCCCTCCCCGGGCGCGGGACGCGTCCGGGGAGCGGCGCTCACAGGAGACCGGCGTCGCGCACCTTCATCGCCACCTGGACCCGGTTGTCGGTGCCGAGCTTGGCGAAGATCCTGGTGACGTTCGCCTTCACGGTGGCGACGCTCATGTAGAGACGCCCGGCGATCTCCGCGTTCGACCTGCCGTGCGCCACCTCGACCGCGACCTCGAGCTCCCGCTCGGTGAGCCGGGCCAGCTCCTCCTTCGCCCGCGGGAGGGACGGCCCGGATCCGCCGGTCGCCGCGGCGATCACCTGGCGGGCGACGCTCGGCGACAGCACGGGCTCGCCCTTGGCCACGGCGCGGACCGCCTCGATCATCCGCGGCGGCGGGGTGTCCTTCAGCAGGAAGCCGTCGGCGCCGAGCCGCAGGGCCCGCAGCACCATGTCGTCGGCGTCGAACGTGGTGAGCACGAGGATCCGCGGCGGGCTCGGCTGCGCCCGCAACAGCTCGGTGGTGACCAGCCCGTCCTGGTTGGGCATCCGGATGTCCAGCAGCACCACGTCGGGGCGCAGGTCGCGGATCACGTCCATGGCGCGCAGCCCGTCTTCGGCCTCGCCGGCGATGTCGAAGTCGGGTTCGCCGCCGAGGATGAGACGCAGCCCGGTCCGCACCATCGCGTCGTCATCCACTATCACCAGCCGGGTCACGGTCCACAGCCTCCCATGGCAATCGGACATCAAGGATGAAGCGCCCGTCCTGGATGGCATGGCTGAGGGTGCCGCCGGCCATCCTCGTCCGCTCCGCCAGACCCACCAGGCCCAGCCTGCCGCCCGGGCCGGGGGCCGAGCCGGGGCGCGCGGGGTTCGTCACCCGGATCCGCAGGTCCTCCCCCGGCCGTCCGCCGAGCTCGGCGGTGACCCGGGCGCCCGGCGCGTGCTTGCGCGCGTTGGTCAGCGCCTCCTGCACGATCCGGTACGCGTGCCGGCCCGTCTGCGCGGGCAGCGACTCCCGGCCGTCGATGCTGTCGTCCACCTCGACCTGCTGCCCGGCGGCGCGGACCTCGCCGAACAACGCGTCCAGCTGGGTCAGATCGGGCTGCGGCGCCTCCACGGCCCCGTCCTCGCGGAGCGTGCGCAGCACCGCGCGCAACTCGTTGAGCGACTGGTGCGCGTTCTGCTGGATGGCCAGCGCGGCCTCCCGGGTCTGCTCGGGGCCGAGGTCCGTGCGGTACGCCAGGCCGCCGGCCAGCATGGCCAGCAGGGAGATCCGGTGCGCGAGCACGTCGTGCATCTCCTGGGCGATCTTCACCCGTTCCGCCAGCCGCGCCCGGTCGAGCCGCTGGCGCTGCTCACGCTCGGCGGCCCACGCCTGCTCCCGCAGGGACATCTCCAGGTCGCGGCGTCCCCGCAGATAGAGGCCGAACACGGTCAGCCCGCCGAGAATCGTCAGCCCCGTCACCGAGGAGACGACCGTCGCCTGGTCGACGCCGCCCCGTGCCCCGCCGGCCAGCAGGCACGCCGCGGACACGACCGCGACCGGGATGGTCCGGCTCCACCGGCGATGGGTCACCAGGGACACGTACGCGACATACGCGGGGCCGGTCGCCGTGGACGAGAACGTCGTCAGCAGGGCGGTCGCCAGCGCGATCTGCCACGGCCACCGGCGCCGCCACCCCATCAGGGCGAGCCCGATCAGGCCGAGCGTCGTGTCGATCAGCACCTGCGGGAGACGGTCGCCGTCGTGCAGGACGAGCCAGGCCAGCACCACACCGTTGAACAGCATCGGCACCGCGGCGCACAGATAGCGCAGCGCGACGCCCCGCCTGTCCAGAGGCGGCTGGTAGTCCGGTCGGCCGTGCACAGCCCCACAGCTTAGGGACCACCGCGGACAGGTCTTAGCGACCTGGGTCGACCTGTGGACAGCCGCAGGTATCGCCCGCGGGCGGAAGGTACGGCCCCGCGTCCGATCGCGGCGGACCCCGGTCCGATGCGGCGGCGTCCGCCCTCGCGATGGACTGAACGGCGTGATCGAGTTCAACCATGTCAGCAAGATCTACGGAACGGTGACGGCGCTCGACGACGTGTCCTTCACCGTAGGGGCCGGAAGCGTCACCGGCTTTCTCGGGCCCAACAGCGCCGGGAAGTCGACGGCCCTGCGCATCCTGGTGGGGCTCGCCCGCCCCTCGTCCGGTTCGGCGACCGTGTTCGGCCTGCCGTACGCCGAGATGGCCGGCCCGGCCCTGCGGGTCGGCACCCTGCTCGACGCCGGGGCGCGGCATCCGGGCCGCACCGGCAGGGAGGTGCTGACGCTCGGCGCGATGACCCTCGGACTGCCGCGGACGCGGGTCGGTGAGGTGCTCGACCTGGTGGGACTGACCGAGCGGGAGAGCCGGCGGACGGTCGGCGGCTACTCGCTCGGGATGCGGCAGCGGCTCGGCATCGCGCACGCCCTGCTCGGCGGTCCCGAGGTGCTCGTCCTGGACGAGCCCGCCAACGGCCTCGACCCCCAGGGCATCCACTGGATGCGCCGCCTGCTGCGCGACCTCGCGGACGCCGGATGCGCCGTGCTGCTCAGTTCGCACCTGCTGCACGAGGTGGAGCAGGTGGCGGACCGCATCGTGATGATCGGCCGCGGCCGCGTGCTCGCCCAGGGCACGGTCGACGAGCTGAGCCGGGGCCGCGGCCTCGAAGAGACCTTCCTCGAACTGACCGCGCACGAGGACCGGAGGAGCACGGGCGCCGGCGCGTTCCCCGGCACCGACGCGGGCCGGGGCGCCGCATGAGCCGCGTCGGGCGTCACCCGAACGACATCGCGGGGGCCGCGCCGAGCCCCCTCACGAAGGACGGCACGATGACCGCGACCACACCGATCCCCTTCCGCAGACTGCTCCTCGTCGAAGCCCGCAAGCTCGTCGACACCCGCAGCGGCAAGATCATCACGTTGGTCATGCTCGCGCTGGTGGTCGCGTCCATCGCCGCGCGCGGCGCCGTCGTCGGGCCGAAGTCGCAGACCCTGGTGGGCACCGCCGGGATCGCCCTGGGCACTCTGCTCCCCGTGCTCGCCATCCTCACCATGACCGGCGAGTGGACGCACCGCACGGCGCTGACCACCTTCGTGCTCGAACCGCGCCGCCATCGCGTCCTCGCCGCCAAGAGCCTGCCGCCCCTGCTCGCGGCGGTGGCGCTCTCGCTGTACGCCATGCTGGTCGCGGTGCCGATCACGGCCGTCGTGGCCGTGGTCAGGACCATTCCCGCCGATTGGGGGGTGCAGCCGATCTGGCTGCTCGGCTGGACGGGGGTGAACGTGCTCGTGGCCGCGCAGGGCCTCGCCCTCGGCGCGCTGCTCCTCAACGCGCCCGCCGCGATCGTGATCAGCCTGTCGACGCCGGTCCTGTGGGCCGTCGTCGGCAGGCTCGGCTCGGTCGGCGCGGGGCTCGCCGAGTGGCTCGACCTCAACACCACCTGCGCTCCCCTGGTGAGCGGCGACATGACCTGGAGCGAGGGCGCCAGGCTCGCGGCGTCGGCGGCCTTCTGGATCGTCCTCCCCATGGCCGCCGGCCTGGTCCGCGTGCTCCGCAAGGAGGTGACCTGACCCGAGCACGCCCGTCCCTGCGGGGCCTGCGAGGTGCGCGCCGGCCCGCAAGGCCGGGCACGGGTGACGTGGTGCGCACCGCCCGCAGGTCGGGCACGGGTGACGAGGTGCGTGCCGGCCCTCAGAGCTGGGCACGGGTGACGAGGTGCCTCTAGAGCCGGTCGAGGAGCGTGGCCACGCGGTCGGTCTCCGCGGCCAGGAGGCGCTCCGGCACCGGCTCGAACAGCTCCGCGACCGGACGCCCCTCCTTGGCCTCCCACACGCCCGCCACCCGGCCCCGGTGGATGACCACGGGCGAGATCCAGCCGGCCGTCCGGCTCACCTTGGGCCGCGCGGCCTTCGGCAGGAGCGGTTCCAGGTCGCGCGGCGCACCCAGGATGAACTGGTCGAAGCCGGGCAGCAGATGCACGTCCTCGGACGGCGGGCAGGCCAGCAGGTCGTCCAGAAGCTCCGCGGGCAGCACGGCGGGCATGCCCTCCACCTCGACCTGCGCCAGCTCGGGCTCCAGATCCCGGAACCAGCCGCGCAGGACGGCCTTCGGCGTGGCGCCGCGGAACAGCCAGGCGTCGAACATCCGGGGAGTGGCCGGGCCGTGGGCGCCGAGGAAGGCGCGGAGCACCCGCACTCCCCCTTCCTCCGCCGAAAGCGCCTCTCCCCCGCCCGGCAGCCAGCCGGCGGGTGCGGTAAAGGTGACCCTGCCGTCCCGCGGCGGGCCGTAGCACAGCTCGCCCAGGAAGCTGAGCGGCTTGAGCAGCGCGCCCCAGCCGGACGTGAGGGCCTGTCTGACGTGGGCGTCCCCGGTCACCTCGATGACCGCCTCGACCAGCTCCTCGCGGGTCAGCACCCGGCCGGACAACGCACGCGGAACGGCGTCCACGACGGCCTCGATCTCCCCGGCGGACACTCCGTGGCCACGCTGCCAGGAGGCCTTCTCCCAGAACCTCAGCGACCCGAGGGCCGCGCGGTAGGCGGGGAACTCGTCGGCGGGGAGGATGTGGAGCGTGCCGCGCATCGTCCAGGTCTTGACCAGCGTGCGGTCACGCCACAGGGCGTCCTCGATCTCTCCGGGGCGCGGACTCGCGTGCCGCACGGCGACGGCCAGCGCCGCCGACGAGGCGACCTGGGCCTGCACCCCGCACAGACGCCGCGCGATCGCCACCGCGTCGTCACCGGTCGCGGGCTCGACGAACTGCCGTCTCAGCCTCCAGGAGAGCACCCGCGCCCACGTCGTCTCAGCAACCACGTCACACTTCTACACCTCGGGTGCGACAAGTCGCGCACCCCGAGGTGCACGGTCGTACCGCTCCCGCCGGGCGACCCCGCAGGCCCCGGGCCCGGTCAGCCGAGCCGGCGCATCAGGTGGTCACGGGCGGCGCGGTCGCCGGGGCCGCCCCGCTCCGCGAGGCGTTCCGCGACGTACCGCCGGTGGGCATCGTCCACGTTCCCGCCGTACTTGAACTTGCCGTTGACCTTCTGGACCGCCAGCCGGAGGCCGCGGATGCCCGGCAGGCTCCGGTGGTGCTCGGCGGGGTCGGCGAGATCGTGGTCCAGACGCGCGAGCTGGGCCCGCAGGATGCCGAGTTTCCCGTCGGGATCGTCGACGATCTCCGCGCGGCAGACCAGCTGGACGGCCGCGTAGTACGTGGTGGGGATACCGAGCCGGGGATCCTCGCCGGTGCCCGGCAGCGCCTTCCAGCCCCCCTCGACGTACGCCCAGTCACCGGCCACCGACATGACCACGGCCGGGTTCTCCTCGATCGCGGACCAGACCGGGTTCGGCCGGGCGAGGTGCAGCAGGATCGTGGACGCGTCGGCGAGGAGGAACTGCGTGGGCACGATCACCGGCACGTCACGGTCACGCCCGGACGCGATGAGGTGACCGAACTCGTTGGCGCGGACGAAGGCCAGCGCCTCCTCGTCGGCGGCGGAGTCCCAGGGATGGATGAGCACACCCTTACTGTACGCAGAGACATCCGCCCTCCCCACGCGCAGGATTGGCCGGCCCGCACCTACCTCCCGGTGTCACTATCGCCATCGTGGACATCGACCAGTTCTGGCGCCTGATCGAGCAGTCCGCCCGGGAGACCGAGCGGAAGCAGGCCCGCTTCGAATGGCTGCGGGACCGGCTGGCACAGCGCCGGCCGGAGGAGATCGTCGATTTCAAGGAGCTGCTGTCGGCGACGGAGAAGAAGGCCTACACCTGGCTGATGTGGGGCGCCTTGCTGGGTCTTTTCGGCTACGGCGGCGACGACGGCTTCCGGTATTTCCGCCTGTGGCTCGTCGGTCTGGGGCGTGACGCCTTCGAACGGGTCGCGCGCGAACCCGACGCCCTCGTCGAACTACCCGCGATCCGTCACCTGCTGGGCGAACAGAGCGCATGGTTACGGCGGCCCGATCACCTGGACGACTCGGCGTGGAGCAACGATGAGTGGCCCGACTTCGAGTGGCTCGAATTCGTGCCCGACGCCGCATGGGAGCAGGCGACCGGTGAGGACGCCGACGGGCTCTACGCGGCTTATCGGGCACGCGGCCACGACCCGTCATGCGTACCTCAGCCGGGGGGCGAGGAATGGGACGTCTACGACTGGGACGAGACGGCCCGCAGGCTGCCGAGAGTCGGCCGGTACCTGAGGGACCCGCACCGCGGCATCGACGACTGAGGCCGGCGCTCACACACGCCGCAGGAGCAGGGTGACGAAACCGAGGGCACCGCGGTAGCCGCCGAGCCACATGTCGCGGTGCTCCCGCATCACGGCGAGCGCCCGGTCACCGTCGGGGCCGGGGTTGTCCGCGGCCCAGCGCGCGAGCGTGCCGGTCCACGACCATTCGTACTCGTCCCACTCCGCCAGGTCGCTCACGTGGGCGTAGACGGTCAGCCACCCCTTGGACTCGGCGGCCTCCACCGTGCCCGCGAGATCCGGGTAGTCGCCGATCGCTTCGAGGACCTCGGGAGCGGGAGGCCGTTCCCAGTACCCCTCCCCCACCAGCGCGAGGCCGCCGGGCCGTACGAACCCGGCGAGAGCCTCCATCGTCTCCGTCAGCCCGCCGAAGGCGTGCGTCGAGCCCACGCACAGCCCCAGGTCGTACGGCCGGGCGACGGTGAAGGCGTCGGCGGACATCGTGTGCAGCGTCAGCCGGTCGGCCAGCCCCCGCCTGACGGCCGCCTCGTTCGCGGACGCCACGGCGTGCGGCGAGATGTCGACACCGTCGGCCCGCGCGGACGGGTGGAGTTCGAGCGCCCGGAGCGACCACTCGCCCTCGCCGCAGCCCAGGTCGAGGATGCGGGCCTCCTGCGGCAACGCCGCCCGGCGCAGCAGCCGGTCGAGGGACGCCGCCGAGACGGGCGCGGCGATCGGATGGTCACGATGAGCGATGGCGCTGAGCAGTCGTCGATCCACGTCGCCATCCTCGCAAGGAGGACGGGACCTCCGCATCCGCATATGACGGCCCGGCCCATGCCGGCCAAGCATCACCGGGCGACGAACCGCCGGCGGGCATGCCTTGATCCGCAGGCAGAGAAGTCGGGACAATTTCCTCGCCAGTCGCATCGAATCGCATCCCTTTCACCGCCGCCCGGACGGCGGCGCGAGGCGTGCCGTCCGTACCACCGCGAGCCACGAGTGAGCGGAGGACGGCGGCCACCGCAGGGTCGGCCAACCCGACGACCCGCCCGACAGGAAGGACCGTGATGAGTCACTCAGCGCAACGCCTGGGCGTGGTCGCCGAATCGGCGCCGGGCGAGACACGCGTGGCGGCCACCCCGGCCACCGTCCCGCAACTGGTCTCGCTCGGCTACGAGGTGGTCGTCGAATCGGGCGCCGGCCGGCGGTCGGGCTTCACCGACGACGCGTACGCCCGGGCCGGAGCGCGGATCGGCGACCGCGAGGAGACGTGGAGCGCCGATGCCGTGCTCAAGGTGAACGCCCCGGCGGGGGACGAGATCACGGCGCTGCGCGAGGGCGCCACGCTCGTCTCGCTGATCGGCCCGGCGGCCAACGCCGACCTGGTGGACGCGCTCGCACGACGGCCGATCACCGTCCTCGCGATGGACGCCGTGCCGCGCGTCTCCCGCGCGCAGGCGCTCGACGTGCTGAGCTCGATGGCGAACATCGCCGGCTACCGCGCCGTCATCGAGGCCGCGCACGCGTTCGGGCGGCTCTTCACCGGTCAGGTGACCGCGGCGGGGAAGGTCCCTCCGGCCAAGGTCCTGGTGGCGGGCGCGGGCGTGGCGGGGCTGGCGGCCATAGCCACGGCGGCCAGTTTGGGCGCGATCGTACGGGCGACCGATCCCCGTCCCGAGGTCGCCGAGCAGGTGCGCTCTCTGGGCGCGGAGTTCCTCGACGTCGGGGTCGCGCAGGAGTCGAGCGCGGACGGGTACGCCAGGCAGACCTCGCGCGACTACGACCGCCGCGCCGCCGAGCTGTACGCCGAGCAGGCCGCCGACGTGGACATCGTCATCACCACCGCCCTGATCCCCGGGCGTCCCGCCCCCCGGCTGCTCACCTCCGAGCACGTGGCGCGCATGCGCCCGGGCAGCGTCGTCGTCGACATGGCCGCCGCGCAGGGCGGGAACGTCGAAGGCACCCGTCCCGGCGAGGCGGTCGTGACCGAGAACGGCGTGACCATCATCGGCTACACCGACCTCGCGGGACGGCTGCCGGCGCAGGCCTCGCAGCTCTACGGCACCAACGTCGTCAACCTGATGAAGCTGCTCACCCCCGGCGAGGACGGCCGGCTCGTGCTGGACTTCGACGACGTCGTGCAGCGCGCGATGACCGTCGTCCGCGACGGCGAGAAGACCTGGCCGCCGCCGCCCGTGCCGGTGAGCGCGGCCCCCGCCCCCACCCCCGTAGCCGCGGACCAAGGGACGACGCCGTCCTCCGCCGGGAGACCGCCGTCCCCGCCAGGACGACGACGTCACCTGGTCACCGCCGCCGTCGCCGCCGCGCTGTTCGTCCTGACCGCGTTCTCGCCGAACGCGCTGATCGAGCACGTCACCGTCTTCGTCCTGTCGATCGTGATCGGCTACTACGTCATCGGCAACGTGCACCACGCGCTGCACACGCCGCTGATGTCGATCACGAACGCCATCTCCGGAATCATCGTCGTCGGCGCGCTGCTCCAGATCGGGCAGGGCGGCACGGTCGTCGCCGTCCTGTCGTTCGTCGCCATCCTGCTGGCGAGCGTCAACATCGTCGGCGGCTTCGCCGTGACCCGCCGCATGCTCGGCATGTTCACGAGGAGCTGACCGTGACCCTCGCCACGGCCGCGCAGGCCGCCTACATCGTCGCCGCCCTCCTGTTCATCCTCAGCCTCGCCGGCCTGTCCAAGCACGAGACCGCCCGCTCCGGCGTCGCCTCGGGCATCTCCGGCATGGTCATCGCGCTGGCCGCGACGGTCGTCCTCGCCGCCGACGGCAGCGGAACGCTCGCGGTGATCCTGCTCGCGGCCGCCATGGCGATCGGCGGCGCCATCGGGCTCTGGCGGGCCCGGATCGTCGAGATGACCGCCATGCCGGAACTGATCGCCATCCTGCACAGCTTCGTCGGCCTCGCCGCCGTCATGGTCGGCTGGAACGGCTTCCTGGAGGTCGAGGTCGGCGGCACCCGGCTCCCCGGCTCGCTGCTCGGCATCCACCATGCCGAGGTCTCCATCGGCGTGTTCATCGGGGCGCTCACGTTCACCGGGTCGGTCGTCGCGTTCCTCAAGCTGTCGGCCCGGATCGACGCCAAGCCCATGATGCTGCCGGGCAAGAACGCCCTGAACCTGGCCGCGCTCGCGGCGTTCGCGGTCCTGACCGTGGTCTTCGTGACCTCCCCCAACCTCGGGATCCTCGTCGCGCTGACGGTCGTGGCGCTGCTGCTCGGCTGGCACCTGGTCGCCTCCATCGGCGGCGGGGACATGCCCGTCGTCGTCTCGATGCTGAACAGCTACTCGGGCTGGGCGGCCGCGGCGTCCGGGTTCCTGCTCGACAACAACCTGCTGATCGTCACCGGCGCCCTCGTCGGCTCGTCCGGCGCCTACCTGTCGTACGTGATGTGCCAGGCGATGAACCGGTCGTTCATCTCCGTGATCGCCGGGGGTTTCGGCATCGAGGCGGGCCCCGCCGGCGACCGCGACTACGGGGAGCACAGGGAGATCACCGCCGTCGACACCGCCGGCCTGCTGAAGGAGGCCAAGTCCGTCGTCATCACCCCCGGGTACGGCATGGCGGTCGCGCAGGCGCAGTACCCGGTCGCCGAACTCACCCGCAGGCTGCGGGAGCGCGGCGTCGAGGTGCGGTTCGGCATCCACCCGGTCGCCGGTCGCCTGCCGGGGCACATGAACGTGCTGCTCGCCGAGGCCAAGGTGCCGTACGACATCGTCCTCGAGATGGACGAGATCAACGACGACTTCGCCACCACGTCCGTCGTCCTCGTCATCGGCGCCAACGACACCGTCAATCCCGCGGCCGTCGAGGACCCGGACAGCCCCATCGCCGGCATGCCCGTCCTGCGCGTGTGGGAGGCGGACAACGTCGTCGTCTTCAAGCGGTCGATGGCCACCGGGTACGCCGGAGTGCAGAACCCCCTGTTCTTCCGCCACAACACCGGCATGCTCTTCGGCGACGCCAGGCAACGCGTCGAGGAGATCGTCGCCGCTCTCTGACGCCGCCGCCCCGGGCCTCCCCGGCGCTCCGCGCGGCCGGACGACCGGGCGGCTCAGCCGGTCCAGGAGCTGTTGAGGAACGAGAACGTCATCGCCACCACGAGCGGCCCGATCACGGTGGCGTAGACGATGATCAACGACCGGTGACGGGCGCCCGCCCGCCCGATGAGCACCCACAGCGGCCACCACAGCAGCGCCGACCTGGGGATCGACATATAGAACGTGGAGGTGACCAGCGCGCCCAGTTGCAGCCCGACGTAGACGAACTCGGCCCAGCGGCGGGCGACGAGCAGCCAGACGAGCAGCAGCACCCCGACGATCGCCGCCGCGATCTCGAGCCGGAACATCGGCCCGAACCCTTCGTCACCGCCGGTCGAGTCCCAGGTGGTGCGGAACGCCTCCCAGGGCCAGACCGGTTTCCGGCCCCATCCGGTCTGCTGCGCGTTGTTCCAGGCCAGCCAGTCACCGGTACGGGAGTGCTGGTAGGCGGCGTACGCGAGGAGCGGCGCGAACGGCAGCGCCAGCCAGGCTCCCCGCCGCCAGCCCGCCCAGCCGTCCCTCCGGATGCGGCTCACGACGAACTCGACGATCAGCGCGACGGCCAGGAACAGGCCGGTGATCCGGACGCAGGACGCCCCGGCGGCCAGGGCACAGGCCAGCGGCCAGGCACGGCGGCGGGCCGCCAGCCAGGCGGGCAGCGCGAAGGCGAGGAACAGCGCCTCGGAGTAACCGGCGAACAGGAAGACGGCGGGCGGGCACAGCAGCAGCGCCAGGACGGCCCAGCGGCCCGCGCCGGCGGGCCCCTCGACGTCGGCGAGCCGGGCCAGCGCCACCACGGCCACCGCGCCGGCCACGAACGAGATGACCAGGCCGGCCAGGATCCAGTCGTCGACCACCAGATGCACCAGGCGCATCGCCAGCGGCATGCCGGGGAAGATGGCCGGCAGCCCGGGGTCGGGCTCCAGGTTCGGATCGCCGTCGTACCCGAACTCCGCGATCTTCCGGAACAGGCCGACGTCCCAGTGTTTCCACCGCTCGAGCAGCGGGGCGTGGCTCTGGCCGGACACGATCAGCGCGCCGTAGAGCGCCACGAGGAGCATGCCCGCCCTCGTGCCCACCCACAGCAGCAGCGCGTCCCGGACCGTGGCGCTCTTCCTCAGTGGCTCCGGGGATCTGCCGGATTCAGGAGTTCTTCCGGGTTCGGGGGGTTGCCGGGGTTCCAGGACGGGGGCCTTCTCATCCGGCCCGGTCCGCTCCCCGCGCTCAGGGTCGTGGCCGGACTCCTGGACGGCAGCCGTCACCTGACGCCCTCCCCTCTCGTCGCGCACCTGCCCGCCCCCGCCGTGCGTCCTCCTGCCTGCCGGCAGGGGCCGCTGCCCCTACGGGCATACGGTAGCCACCCCGTGATCAGGGATGGTGTCAAGAGCCGCAGGAGCGGCGCCAGACCGCGGCCCGCCCGGCGGCCGCCCCCGGAACCGCGCCACGCATTGACCTGCGAAGTCACGCCGGCGCGAAGCGGCGCGACCGGCGCCTCGCGTGAAAGTTGCAGCGCCCCCCGCCGGCGTCCCGGACGGGGACGTACGGGTCAGCGGGCGGGCGCGGCGCCGATGACGGAGGTGCCGATGACCAACTGCCCGGTGGGATCGCACCCGAGGAGCTCCTCGACGAGCTGGTCGCGCAGGGCCGCGGTGAACGTGATGTGCAGACCGGCCGCGGTGGCCAGCAGGTAGACGGTCTGGCTGAGGTGACCGACGTCCATCAGCAGCGCCCTGTAGACACGGGGAAAGGTGTACTTCCACTGGTTGCGCGCGATCACGCTGGTGTAGAAGATCAGCGCTCCGGCGCCGGCGACCCAGTCCTGGTCGCCGACCGCGGCCACGAGCCGCTCGTCGTCGAGACGGCGGCCGAGGTATTCGAGGCTGTGGTCGGCCGCGGCGTAGTGATAGGCGCCCGGGGCGAGGCCTTCGACATCGCGCGCGTAGAGGTAGACCTCGGTGGGATGACGGGCGCCGCCGGACGGGCTGGTCTTGAACACCCGCTGCCAGGAGTCGGTCAGCACGCCGCCGGGGTCGAGGGTGACGCCCGCCTGGGTCAGGGGGCCGTCGGCCCGCGGCAGAGGTCCGGCGGCGGTCTTGAGCAGGGCGGCGACGACGTCCAGCGGCAGCGCCGTGCCGCCGAAGTGGCGGCGGCTCCGGCGCCGGTGCAGCACGTCGATCAGGTCGCGGTGCCGCCAGACGCCGGGATCGACGTCGGGCAGCGCGTGGCGGGAGACGGCGGGCAGGGACCAGAACGCCGGTGGCGGCGGGTCGGTGAGGACCTTGGCTTCGAGCTCCTCGTTGTCCTGTTCGGCGGTGCGCATGGCGGTGCCCGCGTGGGAACGACTGGAGAAGTGGTAGGCGCGGGCCAGGGGTCCCCACGGCCGCCAGGCCTGTTCGATGGCCTGTTCGCGTTGATGGCGAGGCCCGTTCTCGCGGATCAGGACGTCGTTGTCCGCCAGGACGGTGGCGACCTTGTGCCAGTGGTCGGCCTCGCCGGGATCGTCGGCCATCTCCCGTACGGAGTCGAGTGGGCGGAAGCCGGTGAACCAGCGCAGCACCCGCTCGACCCCGTCGACCAGGGCGAACTGGCGATGGTCGAGGTAGTCGTCCCAGACCAGTTGGCCGGCGTCCCAGAGCAGGGCGCCGCAGGCGGACAGGCGGACGTTCACGATGGCGTCTCTTCTCGGGCGGGGGCGATCGGCTCTTCTCGGGCGGGTGCGGTCCGCCGACGCGGCTCCACGTCCGCGGGCGGCAGTTCGGCGCGCGCGTCCGCCAGGCCGCGGCGGGCCGCCGCGAGGTGCGGATGGTCCGGCGCGGCCCGCCTTAGCGCCTCGACCGCCCGTCCGTAGCAGGCCTCGGCCTGATCGGGCCGGCGGCGGGCGCGGTGCAGTGCGCCGAGGTTGATCAGGGTGATGGCCGACTCCGGATGTCCCGGGCCCAGAACCGCGTCCTTGACGGCCAGTGCGCGCGTGTAGCGGGCCCGCGCCTCGTCCAGGTCTCCCCGCCGGTGTGCCAGGGCGGCGAGGTTGTGCAACGCGGCGGCGACGTCGTGGTGTTCCGGGCCGTACGCCGCCTCGGAGACGGCCAGGGCGTTCCGGAGCAGCGCCTCGGCCTCGGCGGGGCGCCCGCAGCCGTCCACGAGCGCGGCCCAGGCGGCGAGGTCCGCGGCGACCCTCGGATGCCGCTCGCCGAGGAGCCGGGCCCGCACCTGCGTCGCGCGCCGGGCCCACGGCTCGCCTGCCGCGTGGTCGCCGCGCGCGTGTGCGAGCCCGCCGAGGTTGTGACAGACCGTGGCCACGTCCTCGTGCTCGGGGCCGCGCGCCTCCTCCAGGATCTCGAGAGCGCGCCGGTACAGTGCCTCGGCCTGCCGGAAGCGGCCCGTGTACTTGCCCAGCACGCCCCACTCGTTGCAGAGTGCGGCCACCTCCACCGATCGCGGGCCGAAGGTCCGCTCCGCCGCGGGGAGAGTCAGGGCGAACAGCAGCCCGGCCCTGCGGTAGTCGCCGCGCATGCGCCACAGGGTCGCCAACCCGATCTGGGCGCGGACCCGTACCCCCGTCAGGCCGTCGCCGCGCCGGGCCTGGTCGCCGCGCCGGGCCTGGTCGACGGCGGCCCGCAGGGCGCGCTCCGCCTCCGTGAAGTCGTTCTCGCCGCGTCGCCTCAAGCCGTGCCGCAGCAGTTCCTCCGCCGGCATCTGCTCTACCGCGTCTACCGCGGAGCCGGGATCCGCCCTACCGCTCACCAACGCCTCCCGAACCACCTCGCCGCACCAGGGGCGCTTGTGCCCCGGGTGTCTCCCCGCGTTCCGCTGCCACCGGCGTCCGCCCCCGGGCTCGCCGGAGCCCCGGGGCGGACGCACATCGCGTCACGACAGGCCGGGCGCATCACGCGGATGCGCGCGTTCCGGGCCCGTCACGGTGTCACGCCTCGACGAGGATCTCGTTGTGGTTGTAGGTCAGCGCGGCGTCCGGCGTGCTGTAGGCGTCCTCGCGGACCTCGAACACCGCGCTCTCGTTGTGGTTGAGGTTCAGCGCGGCCTCCGGCATGGCGTAAGCGTCCTCGTGCGCCTCGAACACTTCCGACGAACCCTGGGACATAGGTGTCGCTCCTTTCACGAGCTCCCGTGACAGCGGTCGTACGACCTCGTCACCGGAGCGGGGATCACCGTGGCAGCACCGTTGCACAGGCTCTGACGCACGTACGATCCCAAGAGGAAAGATCGTCAGGCCAAATCCAGTCTGCGGCGAAATCACCCGGAATTCTGGTCATGCGCCTCCGGCCGCATTCGGGTCCGTGGGAGAATCCGCAGGCCCGCCGCCGGAAACGGCGTCGGTTCGGCGGTACCGAGCAGGTGCCGAGCAGGTGCCGAGCAGGTGCCGAGGTTGGCTGTGGCTTCGCTGGG
Source organism: Microbispora sp. H10836 (assembly GCF_012999525.1). Lineage (NCBI taxonomy): Bacteria > Bacillati > Actinomycetota > Actinomycetes > Streptosporangiales > Streptosporangiaceae > Microbispora > Microbispora sp. H10836. The sequence continues at coordinate 42,012 of NZ_JABBWU010000002.1, read as the reverse complement.
TAGCCGCGTCTCGCATGACGGAGTATGGAATCCACGCCTCCCACGAGCAGATCCCGCCCGCCGATCTCCTCACCGCGATGGTCGCCGCCGAACGTGCCGGTTTCGGCACCGCCATGTGCTCCGACCACTTTTCCCCCTGGAGCGAGCGGCAGGGCGAGTCCGCCTTCGCCTGGTCCTGGCTCGGCGCCGCCCTGCAGGCCACCGGGCTCACCTTCGGCATCGTGAACGCGCCCGGGCAGCGCTACCACCCGGCGATCGTCGCTCAGGCGATCGGAACCCTCGGCGCGATGTTCCCGGGCCGGTTCTGGGCCGCATTGGGCAGCGGCGAATACAGCAACGAGCACATCACCGGCGGGCCGTGGCCGCGCAAGGAGATCCGCGACGCCCGCCTGCGCGAGTGCGTGGACGTCATCCGCGACCTGCTCGACGGCAAGGAGGTCACCCGTGACGGCCTGGTGACCGTGGACCGCGCCCGGCTGTGGACCCGTCCCGAGACGCCGCCCCCGCTCATCGGCGCGGCGGTGAGCACCGGCACGGCGGCCCGGTGCGCGGAGTGGGCGGACGGCCTGATCACGGTCAACGGCCCCGAGGACCACCTCCGCGAGATGATCGCGGCGTACCGGGAGGCGGGCGGGCGCGGCCCGGTCTGCCTGCAGGTTCACCTGAGCTGGGCGCCGACGGAAGAAGAGGCGGAGGCGATCGCCCACGACCAGTGGCGCAGCAACGTCTTCGGTCCGCCGGTGAGCTGGGACCTGGAACTGGTGGAGCATTTCGACGTCGTCTCGGAGCACGTGACCGTGGAACAGGTACGCTCCGTGGTCAACGTCTCCTCCGACCTCGGCCGGCACATCGACTGGCTACGCGGGTACGCGGCCCTGGGATTCGACCGCGTCTACCTGCACCACGTGGGCCAGGACCTGTTGCCGTTCATCGAGACCTTCGGCGCCAAGGTCCTGCCCCACCTGCGCGACAGCGAGTGAGATCGCGGCGCGACGCCCCGACGCCGCCCTGGTTCGGGCGCGCGCCGTAATTGGTTACCCCGAATTCGCCTGCATAATGCCCGGCCGTCCTGTTTGGGGGCGGAGTTCGCGCTCGACGTTGAGATCCGGCCATTCCGAAGGAGCGGGGTGCGCCCGAAACGCCTGAATTGTGATCACGCCCCTGGACCCGACCGGGAAGGGCCCGCACACTGGATGAATCACACGATGCCACCCTGAACGCCTTTGCCACCTCACGGGCGGCCGCCGTGGAAACAGGTCAGGATCGAGTTGCGCCGTATTCACCGGACAGCCCTACCGAATGTGGGTCGCGACCGGGCGTGAGGGGACAAGGAGCAGTATGCCGAGAACGACGCCATTTGCGAAGAGCGTCCGAGAACGGGCCTTATCGGCAGCCCGAATCGGGTTCGCGGCGACGGTGGTTCTCGCCGTCATACTGGGATTCTGGGGCCTGGAGTCGTATTCACACAGCGCGTCGTACGCGCTCGGCCGGAGCTTCTGGGATATCGCCTACTACGATCTGCAGCTCTTCGTCCTGGGTGCGGCCCCGCTCGACAACCCGGGACCGTTTCCCTGGCCGTTGCAGGTGGCCCGGTTCCTCGCGCCGGCCGCGACCATCTACGCCTTGTTCGAGGCGGGCCGGGCGGTGTTCGCGAGCGAATGGCAGCGCCTGTCGCAGCGGCGCCGAACCGGGCACACGATTGTCGTCGGTGAGACGCCGATCGCCGACGCCATGGTCGACGGGCTGCGCCGCAACGGGCTGGTGCTGCGCGCCACCGCCGGCGACGCCGAATCGCTGCGCGACGCGGGCATCGCCGGTGCCAGGTTCGTCTACGCCTGCGCCGACGACCGCGACGACAGCAGCGTCAACGTGTTGGTCGCGGCGACCGCGAGGCAACAGGCGCGCACGAAGAAGGCGGGCGACCTGAACGTGTACGCGCACGTCAGCGACCCCGCGTACGCGCTCGCGCTGCGCGCCCGCCACCTGAGTCAGCCGGTCACCGGCGCCGACTTCTTCAACATCGACGAGCTGGCCGCCCGGGAACTGGTCCGGCAGGAGGCCGGCTCGTTCCGCGGCGGCGAGCCGCTCGTCGTGGTCGTGGGGCTCGGGCCGTTCGGGCAGGCGATCGTTGTCGAGCTGGCACGGATGTGGCAGGTGTCGGCGCGCGCGGACGAGAAACTCGTCGTGGTCCTCGTGGATCGCGACGCCGAGGCCGTCGAGAGGGATCTGCAGCGGCGCTGGGTGGCCGTCGCCGAAACGTGCGAGCTGAGGCCGGTCGCCGACCTCGCCGAGGTGTTCCGCACACCGGCCATGCCCACCCCCCATCGCGTCTATCTGTGCCACGAGGCCGAAGAGGAGGCGGTGCGGGCGGCGCTCACCATGCCGGCCCTGTGGCAGGGCGGGGAGCGTTCGGTCGTCGTACGCCTGGACCGCCTGAGTGGCCTCGCCGACGTGCTCGGCGGCGGTGACGGCAGCCTGCTTGACGACGTCGAGGGTCGGCTGCAGCCTGTCTGCGTGGGCAAATTCGTCGTCGGTGCCGACGCGGGCAAAGCAGAGCGTATCCACGAGGACATCTACGAGCGTCTGGCACAACTGATCCATCACAACTATCTGCGGCACGAGCTGAAGAAGGGCAACGCCATGGGCAGTGCCCCGGCGATGGTTCCGTGGGAGGACCTCGCCGAGGACTACAAGCAGGCCAACCGAGCCCAGGCACGGGACATAGGCAACAAGCTCACCGCCGCCGGCTGTACGGTGGCGCCTCGCACCGGCACCGGGGTCGAGCTGGGCGACGACCCCCTGCTCGAGACGCTCGCCGAGCAGGAGCACGAGCGGTGGAGGGCTGAGCGCACGGCGCAGGGGTGGACGCGGGGTGAGCAACGGGACGACGAGGCCAAGCACCACCCGAGCCTCGTTCCGTGGGAGAGGCTGCCCGAGGAGGAGAAGGACAAAGACCGTGCCGTGATCTGCGAGATAGGCGAAGTGCTCGCCCACTGCGGCCTCGAGATAGTCCGCCTCACCCCGGTCCGATAACGTCTGCCGCCGCCCCGAACCGGATTCGTCATCACGTGCCATGGGGCCGGCCGCAGGCGCTTCATCGGGGCGAGCGGCGGCATCCTGCGGCGTAGCAGCGTGCGAGGGGCAACGCATTGTCGCTGGTCACAGCGTCGACGGGGCCGGCCATCCGGCCTTTCGGTCAGCTCCCCCGCCCTTATCACCATATATCAGATTCGCGCATCTCATGAGGTGCCCGAAAGTGCTTCATACTTGCCCGTTGCGAAGCGACCAGACGAACGATGGAGCAAGGCGATTGCGCTACGTGATGGGTTTCGAGGAAATCGGCGGGACGAATGTCGCGGACGTCGGCGGAAAGGCGGCGCATCTGGGCGAGCTCTCCCGAATCGACGGCGTCCGCGTGCCGGACGGCTTCTGCGTCACGACGGACGCCTTCCAGCGGGTCGTGGCCGAGGCGCCGTCGATCGACGCTCGGCTTGATGCGCTGTCGCGCGTGGAACCGGACGACCGCACGGCGATCCGCACCCTGAGCGCGGACATCCGTCGCGCCGTAGAAGGCGTCGCGGTTCCCGAAGATCTTGTAGCGGCGATCGGCGAATCGCTCGCCCGGCTCGGGGAGCACGCCTCCTACGCGGTGCGTTCCAGCGCGACGGCCGAGGACCTGCCGACCGCGTCCTTCGCCGGCCAGCAGGACTCGTACCTGAACATCGTGGGCCTGGAGGCGATCGTCCGGCACGTCCGGAGGTGCTGGGCCTCGCTGTTCACCGAGCGGGCGGTGACCTACCGGCGCCGTAACGGCTTCGACCACCGGAAGATACGGATGGCCGTGGTCGTCCAGCGGATGGTGTTCCCGGATGCGGCCGGGGTCCTGTTCACCGCGGATCCCGTGACCTCGAACCGGAAGATCGCCACCGTGGAAGCCGGCTGGGGGCTCGGGGAGGCATTCGTCTCCGGCCTGGTCGCCGCGGACGTCTACACGGTGCGCGACGACCAGGTCGTGACCACAGCGGTCGCCACCAAGCCGCGGTTCGTCCAGGCGTCGCCGGGAGGCGGTACCCAGGAGGTACCGGTCGAGCCGCAGCGGCAGACGCAGCCGGCTCTGACGGATGCTCAAGTCGTGCGCCTCGTGCTGCTGGGCCGGCGGATCGAAGCGCACTTCGGCCGGCCCCAGGACATCGAATGGTGCCTGACCGGCGACGAGTTCCACATCGTCCAGAGCCGGCCGATCACCACCCTGTTCCCCATCCCTGCGACCGATGACCAGGACAACCACGTCTACGTCTCCGTCGGTCACCAGCAGATGATGACCGACGCGATGAAGCCGCTGGGACTGTCCCTGTGGCAGCTGACGACCCCACGGCCGATGCACGAGGCGGGCGGACGGTTGTTCGTCGACGTGGCCCCCGTCCTGGCGACATCCGCGGGCCGCGCACGCCTCCTCGGGACCTTCGGAAACTCCGACCCGCTGGTTCGGGACGCGCTGCAGACCGTCCTCGACCGCGGTTTTGTCCGCGCGCTTCCGGACGAGGGTTCCGGCCCCGCATCCGCCGGCGACGCACCCGCCCCGATCGAGACCGATCCGGCCGTCGTCACCCAGCTGATCGAACGCAGTCAGGCGTCCGTCGCCACCCTGCGGCGCGAGATCCAGGGTCTGTCCGGGCCGGCACTGCTCGATTTCATCCTGGCCGACATCGTTGAGCTGAAGCGCATCCTGTTCGATCCGCGGAGCTCCCAGGTGATCATGGCAGGGATGGAGGCGGCCTGGTGGCTCAACGACCAGCTCGAGACATGGCTGGGCGAGAAGAACGCGGCCGACGCGCTCACGCAGTCCGTCCCTGACAACATCACGTCGGAGATGGGGCTGGCGCTCCTCGACGTCGCGGACGCGGTCCGGCCGCACGCGGACGTCGTGGCGTTCCTGCAGCGCGTCGTGGACGAAGGCCGGGAGGGCGACGGCTTCCTGGACGAGCTGGCCGGGTTGTCCGGCGGACGGGAAGCACGTGACGCCATCCGGGGCTACCTCGACGAGTACGGCATGCGCTGTGCGGGCGAGATCGACATCACCAGGACGCGCTGGAGTGAGCAACCCGCCACGCTCGTGCCCACCATCCTCGGCAACGTCAAGAACTTCGAGCCCGGCGCCGGCAAGCGACGCTTCGAACAAGGACTCCACGAGTCACGACGGAAAGAACAGGAACTGCTGACGCGGTTGCGCGCCCTACCCGACGGGGAGCAGAAGGCCGAGGAGACCAAGCGGATGATCGACCGCGTCCGCACCTTCGCCGGATACCGGGAGTACCCCAAGTACGGCATGGTCAGCCGCTACTTCGCCTACAAGCAGGCGTTGCTGCGGGAAGCCGATCGCCTCGTCCGGTCCGGCGTCCTGCGGGAAAGGGAAGACATCTTCTTCCTCCGGCTCGAGGAGTTGCGAGAAGTCGTGCGCACCGACGATGTGGACGCCGAACTCATCCTGCAGAGGCGGGAGGCGTTCCGGTCGTACGAGGCGCTCACACCGCCCCGGGTCCTCACGTCGGACGGCGAGGCCATCACCGGCCGGTATCGGCGTGACGACGCCCCACCCGGCGCGCTGGCCGGCCTCCCGGTGTCGGCCGGGACCGTCGAGGGCCGTGCCCGTGTCGTCACGGACATGGCGCGGGCCGACCTTGAGGCGGGTGACATCCTCGTCACCGCCTACACCGACCCCAGCTGGACCCCCCTGTTCGTCACCGTCGCAGGACTGGTGACGGAAGTAGGCGGCCTCATGACGCACGGGGCGGTTATCGCACGGGAGTACGGCCTGCCGGCCGTCGTGGGGGTGGAGCAGGCCACCCGGTTGATCCGGGACGGGCAGCGGATCCGCGTCCACGGAACCGACGGGTACGTCGAGATCCTCGCCTGAACCGTCGCGCCGGACCCGAACTCCAGTATTACCGGGGCCGGCGCCGGTGGCGTTTCCCCGCAGTGCGGCTGGTGCCGCCTGCGCGCGTCAAGATGCCCAAGCGGCAGATATATGGCCGGGCCGACCCCGGCCTCCTGCGCAAACGCGTCCTCCTCACCGATTGAGGCGGGTCAACGCGCGGAATCTGTGCCAGAGCCGGTATTGGAGCGCCACCGTCACCGCCCCGCGGAGAACGCGAACGAAAACGTACGCCGCCTGGTCCCAATAGGCACATCCCCGTAGAACGCGTGCTTTTCAGTGGAACGCCGAGAAGCCTCACGCGATTATCCGATTGACAGATCGTCGGAGTGGGGGAGATCGATGGAAGTGCTGCTCGGCAACAGACCCGTCTTCGCCAGCACCGATCTCGACGAGGTCCGTGACGAGGTCGCGAGGGTCTTCTGCCCGCATCGGCTGGACCTGACGGGCGCGGCGTCCCTGCTGTCGGCCCGGTTCAACTCCGTCCGGCTCGGCTCGGTCCGGATCAGCTACCTCGACTACGGGGCCGACGTCCGCATCGAACCCGGCGACCTCGACACCTTCTTCCTGGTGATGATCCCGCTGGCCGGGCGCAGCCTGATCCGCAGCGGGAGCCAGGAAATCGTCTCGACCCCGGCGACGGCGACCCTCGCCTCTCCGACACAGCATCTCGACATGCGATGGGCGGCGGGCACCCCCAAGCTGATCGTCAAGTTCGAGCGCACGGCGGTCGAGCGTTCGCTGGAGCAGATGCTCGGCGAGCCGCTCGACCGGCCGGTCGTCTTCGATCTGGGCGTGGACCTGACTGCGGGATGGACGCGCGCCTGGCGGGCGATGGCCGATCTGATAGTCCGCGAGGCCGAGCACGACGACGGGCTGACCGCGCAGCCGCTGGCCGTCGCCCACCTGGAGAACGCGCTGCTCACCTCCCTGCTCACGATGCAGCCCTCCAACTACCGGGAACGGCTGGCGGCGCCTCGGCCGCCCGTGCTCCCCAAGGTGGTGCGCCGGGCGCTGGAGTTCATCGAGCAGCACGCCCACCTCCCGATCACCACCGAGGACGTCGCGCGGGCCGTGGCGGTCAGCGGCCGGTCGCTCCAGGAGGGCTTCCGCGTCCACGTGGGCCGCACGCCGATGGCACAGCTCAGAGAGGTACGGCTGACCAAGGTGCACGAGGAGCTCGCCGCCGGGGATCCCGCCCGCTACACCGTCACGAGCGTCGCCGCCCGCTGGGGCTTCCTCCACCAGGGCCGGTTCGCCGCGCTCTATCGCCAGAAGTACGGCCGGCACCCGTCGGAGACCCTGAGACGCGGTTGAGGAGGATCCCGCGCCAGATGGACGGAACCCGCGCTGAGCGGATGGATCACCGGGCCGCTTCGGCCGTAATTTCAGCTGAAACCTCAACTTTCAGCGGAAGGAACACCCTCATGCGCAGAGTCCTCGTCGTCGGCGCCGGTCAGGCGGGTCTGCACCTGGCCATCGGCCTGCTGCAGAACGGCTACGACGTCACAGTGATCTCCAACCGCACCCCCGAGTCGATTCGCGACGGCCGGGTGATGTCGGGCCAGTGCATGTTCGGCACCGCCCGGGCACACGAGCGCGCGCTCGGCCTGGACTGGTGGGCGGACGCCTGCCCGCCCATCGAGGGCATCGAGTTATCCGTCCCTAGCCCCGCGGGCGGCAAGGCTCTCGGCTGGGCGGCCCGGCTGAGGACTCCCGCCCTCTCGGTCGACCAGCGGGTGAAGATGCCGGCCTGGCTGGACGAGGTCGAACGACTCGGCGGCAAGCTCGTCATCCACGACGCCACTCCGGAGGATCTGGAGACCTACGCGGCCCAGCACGACCTGGTCCTGGTCGCCGCGGGGAAGGGGGATATCGCCTCGCTGTTCGAGCGGGACGCGACGCGCTCGACGTACAGCACCCCGCAGCGGGCACTGGCGGTCACCTACGTCAACGGTCTCGCCCCCCGGCCCGAGTACTCCACGGTCAGTTTCAACCTGCTGCCCGGCGTCGGCGAGTACTTCGTCTTCCCCGCTCTGACGCACAGCGGCCCGTGCGAGATCATGGTGTTCGAGGGTGTGCCGGGCGGGCCGATGGACTGCTGGGGCGATGTGCGCGGCCCCGCCGAGCACCTGGCGCGCAGCCGCCGGATCTTGGAGAGCTTCTTCCCCTGGGAGGCGGAACGCTGCTCCGGGATCGAACTCACCGACGCCGGCGGGGTGCTGACCGGGCGCTTCAGCCCCACCGTGCGCCGCCCGGTCGCCATCCTGCCATCGGGCGCGCCGGTGCTCGGGGTCGCCGACGTGGTGGTGCTCAACGACCCGATCACCGGGCAGGGCAGCAACAACGCCGCCAAGTGCGCCGCCACCTACCTCCAGGCCATCCTGGAGCGCGGCGAGCAGCCGTTCGACGCGGCCTGGATGCGGCAGACCTTCGATCGCTTCTGGGCGCAGGCCCAGCACGTCACCCGCTGGACCAACGCGCTGCTGGCCCCGGCCGAACCGCACCACCTGGCGATCCTGGGCGCCGCCGGCCAGGTGCCGGAGATCGCCTCCCGCTTCGTCAACGGCTTCGACGACCCCACCGACTACGCCGAGTGGTTCATGGACGCCGACAAGGCACAGGCCTACCTCGACCGGGTCGCGTCATGAGATCGCTGCGCGAGGCGTTGGGGCAGTTCGCCACCGGGGTCGCGGTGGTCACCACCGCGACCGCGAGTGGGGAGCGGGCAGGGGTGACGGTGAACTCCTTCAGCTCGGTCTCGCTTGATCCGCCGCTGGTGCTGTGGTGCCTGTCGGACCGCGCTCCCAGCGCGCCCGTCTTCCTGCGCGCGGGGCGTTTCGCGGTCAACATCCTGGCCGCCGACCAGGACGAGCTGTCGCGGCGGTTCGCGACACCGGCGCCGGACAAGTTCGCCGGCGTGGACGTGCTCGCCACCCCCACCGGGCTGCCCATGCTCGCCGGAACCCTGGCCACCTTCTCCTGCCGTACGGTGACCGTCCACGCCGGCGGCGACCACCACATCTTCGTCGGCGAGGTGGAGCACCACCAGCGGTCAGGAGGAGAGCCGCTGCTCTTCCACTCCGGCCGCTACCGCGAGTTCGCCTCCTCCCCGGGATGGTGAGGTGCGGACGGGCCCTTGCGCCTCCCGCGGGAGCCCGGCACCACGGCCCTTCGGCGGCCGGGGTGCCGCGACGTCAGCCTCGATCGGGCGACGACACGTCCGCGCCGCCCGATACCCGCCCGTACGGCGGCCACATGGGACTCGCCCGGCAACGCTCTTCGTCACGACCGCGTGAGGGGCCGGGTCTCCACTGCGCCGGTGACCGCGAGGTGGCGGCGACGGCTGGGCAGCATCATGGTCGGGTGGGAGATGCCCCAGGCCGCGCCGGCGCAGATCATCTCCTTGATGCGGGCGGCGGTCCGGCCCGTGAAGACGGTGGACGTGACCTGATCGTCGGGGGTCAGGCGCTGGATGATTCCATCGCGGCGTCCGAGGCTGATGCACTGCAAGGAGTAGCCGAGCGTGGTCTCGGGAACCTCGCGACCAGTCAAGCGCGCGGCGATGACGTCGGCTGCCAGCCACGCCATCGGGTTCGCCGAAGCGCAGGACATCCGCAGCGGCTTGCCACCCGCTCCTTCGGCGAGCGCGGCGTCGCCGACGGCGTACACATCGGGGTGCGAGACCGATCGCATGCCGGCGTCGACGACGATCCGGCCTGTGTCGGACAGCTCAAGGGCGGTGGCGGCCGCGATCGGGTGCACGGTGAAGCCCGCGGTCCACACGGTCACCTGGGCCCGGATCTTGCTGCCCGCACCGGTGACCACGCCGTTCGCTTCGACGCGCGTGATGTCGGCGTGGTCGTGGACCGTGATGCCGAGCCGGTCCAAGGCGCCGCGCAAGTGGCGCTGGGCCTTGTCGCTGAGCCAGCCGCCGACGCGGCCGCGGGCGGCGATCGCGATCTCAAGGTCCGGGTGGGCTTCGGCGATCTCGGTGGCCGCCTCGATGCCGGTCAGGCCGCCGCCCACGATCAGCACGGTCCCACCGGGCTTCACCTCGCTCAGGCGCGCCCGCAGCCGGAGAGCGGCCTGCTTGCCGGCCACGTTGTAGGAGTGCTCCGCGACGCCGGGGACGCCGTGATCGGCGATGGTGCTGCCCAGGGCGTACACGAGGGTGTCATAGGCGAGGGTCTCACCGCCGAGATCGACGGTCTTGCCTTCCACATCGACAGCGGTGACCCGCGCGGTCCGGACCTGTACGCCGGTGCCCGCGAAGAGGTCGCGCAGTGGGCGAGCCTGCAGGTCCTGCCCGCTCGCGAGCTGGTGCATGCGTATCCGTTCGACGAACTCCGGGTCGCCGTTGACCAGGGTGATCTCGATGTCGTCGCGGTGCAGCCGCTTCGCGAGACGCCCGGCGGTGATGGCTCCGGCGTACCCGGCTCCCAGGACGACGATGCGGTGCTTCATGGCTCGCTCCTATCTGGTTGCTCTCACCTCCTGAACCGGACAGGCGCGCGATCCCTGACAGCGAACGAGCGTGATCTGGGTCACCAATTCACCGCTAGCGGGCGATGGGGTCCAGCGGCCGCCCACTGGCGCGCGATGCGCTGAAGTTTGTCCGGGTTGACCTGGATATGGATCGACGCCAGACCGTCGGAGGTCGCATCGAGGCAGAACACGCCGATGACCTGCTCTTCGACCTCGGCCAGCACGGCGGGACCGCCGTTGACGACGGCGGCATAGAAGGCGGGACTGCCACCGACGAGGGCTCGCTTGGCATCGCTCGGCTGGAACAGAGCACGCAGGTACTTCGCGATGCCCATCGCTCCGATGACCGGGGTCCTGCGGGCATGAACCTTGCCGCCGCCGTCGGCCATGCTGACCGCGTCGTCGGTGAGCAGCCGGATCAGTGGCTCGGTGTCGCCGCTGAGGGCCGCGGCGAGGAACTCCTCCACGATCTTCCGCGTGGCGACCACGTCGATCTCCGTGCGGGATCGTTCGACAGCCAGATGCTGCCTGGCACGCCGGTAGATCTGCTGGCAGTTCGACTCGGTGATGTCCAGGATCTCCGCGATCTCGCGGTGCGCGTACCCGAACGCCTCGCGCAGCACATAAACGACGCGCTCGTTGGGGGACAGCCGCTCCATCAGGGTGAGCATCGCCATGGAGACCGACTCACGCTGCTCGAAGGTGTCGGCGGGACCGAGCATCCGATCTCCGTCCAGCACCGGCTCAGGGAGCCACTGCCCCACATAGGTCTCCCGCCTGGCCCGCGCCGAGGTGAGCTGGTTGACGCAGAGATTGGTGAGCACCTTCGTCAGCCACGCTTCGGGCGTCTCGATCCGTTCCCGGTCCGCCGCATGCCAGCGCAGGTACGTATCCTGCACCGCGTCCTCCGCGTCACCGGCCGACCCCAGCAGCCGGTAGGCGATCGCCTCCAAGCGGCCCCTGGAGCTCTCGAACAGATCGACCTCGTGCGTGCGGAGCGACATCGTCCCATGATCGGTCATGCGCGCAGGTCGCGTCCACACCGTGTCCGCCGTGACCGGTGGCGGGACCCGCACCGGCACCCCGCCCTGACCTGGGCGTACGGTCCACGGTCGTCTGCCATAGACCATGCCGCACCAGCCATGCCGCCACCGGTTCCGGAGCCTCCACATTTGAGGGACCATCTGGGGGGCCACAGCGGGGCGGAGGGGATAGTCATTGGCGTCGGCGCAAGCGGAAAGCTACGCGCGATCAGCGGCACCGCGTACCCCGATGACCGGTCCTGGCATCTTTCCACCGCCGGCCGGGCCGCCGACCAGCGGACCCCACCCGTGAGGAACGACACCGCCGCGTACCTGAGCGACGGCGGCCGCCCTCGATGTGAAAGCCCCACATGATTTGCCGGCCACGTGAGCACTCCTATGGCGGCCGCTGTACCGCCTCGATGGTCCGCCCTCTGAGGTACCGCCGAGAGGGCCTGACCCACGACCTGAAAACCCGCGCGAGGTGCCATAACTGACCCCTCGTGATACACATGAGGAATTCGGCGCAGCAAGCCTATTCTGTCCACGTCTACAGGCCAATGCCGGATATACGATTGATTGGGATGGTGCATGGCCGCAGCGAGGCGGTGGATCTGGGGCGTGCTGGTCGCTGTCACGGCCGTTGCCATCCTGACCGGTTGCTCCTCAACCGCTATCACGTCGGAGAACTCATGGCCGCAGCCGAGCTGGCAACCCCAGACCGGCCCCGATGCGCGTTTCGCAGCCGATGATCTTTGCCCGAAGGGCCGAGGGCCGAGAGGTCTGGATTGCCGTTCGAAAGCTCCCGGATATAAGGCATGCATGAAGCAGCATCCGGTGAAAAATTCGGCCATGCTGTGTCAGCAAGCGCTTATCGTCCGTATTGAATGCCGCTTCGGAGAACGAGCCGCATTCCACATCGAACACGACTGTGCCTCGTCGTTCGAATCCTACGTGTCATGCCGGACGGGAACTCCGAAGCGGTCTGATGACGTGTGCGCCGCAGGCGAGAGAGAGTTCCTGCGTTGCCCAGAGAGTCTTGATCCGGCCGGCGATTTCAACTGCGTGAAGGCACGAGACGCCTACTACGATTGTCGCGGCGACACGCGCGCCGAGGATATATCTTGCTCGACGTATATTGAAGTCGTCGGCGTGTGTTCCGCACTGCGGGTGAGGTGCTCCGACCTTCTCGACAAGTACCTCACGTGCACAGATAAAGGGTCCCCCAATGAGTGCGCATTCGGGTCGCACATGAGGCTCAACTGCCTGCATGACCTGAAAGCCGGCATCTTTCTGCAGACCTCGACATGCGACTCCATCTGGAGTGAACACCTCAAAAATTGTTCCGGCGCTAAGGGACTGGAGGTCGGCGGTCCTACGCCCTGTACACACGCCGCGAACTGGAACGAAGCGAGCTTTTCGATCTGCGAAAGCCAGGGCGGCTCCCCCGAAACGATCGGCGTCGCTTATGTCAACCCAAAGGACGACAGCAATTACCGATTGCCGATCTGCTGGGCGCCTAAAGGCGAGAATCACCATATGGGCGAGGAGGCCGAACACGCTATAGGCGAGAGGGTTGTCCGCGTCATACACCGCCTCGGCGAAACCCGCTACGAATCCATGTGATCACTTGGTCATTCCCGTCCTCGCGCTTGGCGACAGCAGAGCCGATGTATCTCCGGCACGCCGATGGCACGACGAACGCGTCTCTTGTCGCAGTTCGCGATTTCTTCTGATCACGGCTGGCGGTCACCTCGCCGCCTTCAATGGCACGACGGTCACGGAGTATGTCGCGAGGTGCGGACCTGCCCGCCTCTTCCCTACCCGATCTTTCCGTCTGCCTCGACCCACCGCTAAGCGGCAGCGGGCCGGCAACGGAAGATCAAGCCCATTCTCACTGTGTACCTCAACCGGCCGCCTTTCCTCGATCATCAGATCCAACAGTCACTGACGGGCTTGAACTGGAGGCGTCGGGCTGCTGGGCTCTGCCTGGGTCGAGGCAGGCGGGACGATCAGGCTCTACCTCAGCCACTCCAGCACAGAACCTTGGGCTTCGCGATCATCCCGGAGCCGAGGCCCCCGCCGGAGGCGTAAAAGACCCCGGGCGAGGTGATACAAAGCGGCAACGATTACGGCAGCGATGACACCCACGACCAGCAGCGCGCCACCGAGCATGAACAACGAACGAAGCACTTCATAAACGAGCCAGAGGAAGATGCCTGCGGAGGACAAGACGGCTCCTAGCGCTTCGGGTGACCGGTCTCGCGAGCATAAGCCGGTTGCGCCTGAATGTGTACGTCTGGGCGGCGGGGCAACGGAGATCGCAAAGGCGTACCGGTTCCTGCGGGCCGTGCTCATGACCGCGACGGACGACCAGCTCATCCCGCGCAACCCGTGCCGCGTTCGCAGTGCCGGCGAGGAGAAGTCGGAAGAGCGGCCGGTCCTCACCGTGGCCCAGGTCTTCCAGCTCGCCGACCTGGTGCCGGTACGGCTGCGCGCGTTGATCCTGCTGGCGACCTTCGCTCTGCGGTGGGGCGAGGTCGCGGCGCTGCGGCGGATGGACCTGGACCTGAACGCCGGGACCGTCAGCGTTCGGCAACAGCACGTCGAGTTGGACACGGGCGAACTCCTCGTCGGGCCGCCCAAGTCCCGTGCCGGTCTGCGGACGGTGGCGATCCCGGAGGCGATCATTCCGGCGCTGCGCCAGCACCTCGACCAGTTCACCGAGCCAGAACCGACCGCGCTCGTCTTCACCGGGGCCAACGGCGGCATCCTGCGGCGCAGCAACTTCCGCCGGGCCGTCAAGTGGAGCGAGACGACACGCAAGCTCGGCGTCCCCGGGCTCCACTTTCACGATCTTCGCCACATTGGGAACACGATCGCGGCCAGTGCCGGCGCTTCCCTCCGCGACCTGATGGCACGCATGGGCCATGACAGCGTGCGCGCCGCGATGATCCACCAGCACCGCACGGCGGAGGTGGACTAGGGCATCGCCCACGCGATGAATCGCAAGATCAAAACAGCAAAGATCCAAAGCTAATGGCACGTTGATGGCACGAAGCCCCATGGCATGATCGCTACGGGACTTGTTTTTGCAGGTGGGCGGTACTGGATTCGAACCAGCGACCCCTCGCTTGTAAGTCAACCCAGGAAGGGACGGGACCAGCACCGGAACCCGCCCTGACCTGGGCGCACGGTTCACCGTTGTCCACCGCCGTCCGGGCCCGTCCATCGCGATTGTCACCCAGATACTCGCCCAGTGCTGCCATGCCTGAAAGCAGCCGGACGATTAGATCCACTGCACGCGAACGATGTACACCTCGCGCTGGGGCTCCAATACGAGATAGGTCACCAGCCCACGCTCCCCAAACGGCATGACCCTCATATTGCCGTCGGGCTTGCTTGGCGACTGCGGTCCACCGGCCCAGGGCTCAAGCTCAATCAGGTCCAGTACTCCGGCCAGATACCGCAAGGCATCGTCTGGCAGGGCCGCGATCTGTTCTTGGGCGACAGGATCGGGCTCGACAATCGAGTACACCTACCGCTCGACCCCGCGCTCCGCCAGCAGTTGGCGCCACGTCTTACCGCTCCTAGGAATCGGTTGGCCGGCGTCGGCCAATTCCTGGACGTGGGCAGCCCGCTCGTAGACGTCTCTGCGGCCCTGCGGATCTTTGACGGAGTCGCACGCGATCAGCCACCAGGTGTGGATGAACTCGCTCAACCGACCGAGGTCCAAACTGGCGCGAACCTCAGCCAGGACGACATCAAGACCTGCGTCGAACCCCTCTCGGTCCTGGGGCACGACCAACGCTCTACGGATGGCACGCAGATTCTTCTCAGGAAGAGGACCTTCGGGGGTGAACTCCTGCGGTTGCGCGCTCATGCCGTCAGTGTACGTACAGGTACTCGATGCGGCCCAGGCAAACACAGGACTTGAGGAAGTGATCGCACGCGGACCGACGTGCTACTCCAGGACGTGACTCCCCGCCTACTAGGGCGGCACGAGCGCCCCACCGCCTGGTGAAGATCGAGATGAAGACCAGTGTCGTAGGGGCTGTGTCAGCACCCCATGTCCGAGCGCAGGATCTCTTCATGCCGCTCGGCAAGGTCCGGCTCCGCCTCGAACGACGCAAAGAAGGGGAGGTGACGCTCCGCCGGGGCGGACTCGGTCAGCCGCTCTCGAACCAGCTCCACTCACGCTCCCAGTCTGTTCTCACTAACGGACGCCGACCATGATTACGGTGTCGAGAGGAAGCCGTGGCCGCGAGATCAGACGGGTCAGAACCCAAAGCCAATGGCACGTTGATGGCACGAAGCGGCGGCCTGCTCGAGCATCCGGGGTCATCGACGTACGCGAGATCCCGCATGGCCAGCGGCACCCGCGCATCTTCGCCCGCTACGCCCACCTCGCGCCCGGCGAGGCCTTCATCCTGGTTAACAACCACGACCCCAAGCCGCTGCGCGGGAGTTCGAAGCCACCCACCCCGACGCCTTCACCTGGGACTACATCGAATCCGGCCCGGAGCACTGGCAGGTGCGCATCGGACGGACGGCGAGCGATGTCTGACACGCGCATGGCCTCCCGCACGGACCCGCAGGCCTCGCGAGCACGCGGCGGCATCCTCGGTACGCCGGGCGCGGTCACGGACCGGCCGCGCCCTTCCCGCCGGATATCGTCATGGTCCTCACTCGGAAGAGTCCTCCTGGTCACCGGCAGGGGAGGCGCTGACATCGTCCAGGCGGTAGGTCTCGAACGCCCTGCCCGGCACCGAGTCGTCCATCTCACCACGGGCGACCAGCTGCTCGAGCACTCGCAGCACGATCGATGGCGCGTCGACCTTGAAGTGCCTGCGCAGCGCCCCGCGGGTGTCGGACCGACCGAACCCGTCGGTGCCGAGCGAGGACCAGGTGCCGCGTACGAACGGCGCGATCTGATCGGGAACGGCCCGCATCCAGTCCGACACGGCCACCACCGGGCCCGGCTCCTCGATCAGGGCAGCAGTGACGTACGGAACCCGTCGCGGCTGATCGGGGTGCATGAGGTTCCACTCGTCCGCGGCAAGGGCGTCGCGGCGCAGCTCGGTCCACGACGTCACCGACCACACGTCGGCGTACACGTCCCAGTCACGCCGCAGGATGTGTTGTGCCTCCATAGCCCACTGCACGGCGATGCCGGAGGCGAGGATCTGCGCCCTCGGCCCATCGCCCTGACCGCCGCCGGCGTAGCGGTACATTCCGGCGAGGATGCCCTCGACGTCGACGTCGTCTGGTTCCGCGGGCTGCACGATCGGCTCGTTGTAGACGGTGAGGTAGTAGAAGACGTTGGGATCCTCCCCATCGCGAGGCTCGCCGTACATTCGCCGCAGCCCGTCACGCACGATGTGCCCGAGCTCGAACGCGTAGGCGGCGTCATAGGCGACGCACGCCGGGTTGGTCGACGCGAGCAGCAGCGAGTGGCCGTCCTCGTGCTGCAGACCCTCACCGTTGAGGGTCGTGCGTCCGGCAGTGGCGCCCAGCAGGAATCCGCGGGTCATCTGGTCTGCGGCCGCCCACAGCCCGTCCCCGGTGCGCTGGAACCCGAACATCGAATAGAAGATGTAGATCGGGATCATTGGTTCGCCGTGCGTGGCGTACGAGGTTCCGGCCGCCGTCCACGACGCCGCCGCCCCGGCCTCGGTGATGCCCTCATGCAGCAGGACGCCCTTGGTGTCCTCCCGGTAGCTCAGCATGAGCTCCCGATCCACCGACAGATAATTCTGCCCGTGCGGGGAGTAGATCTTTCGGGAAGGGAACAGCGAGTCCAGCCCGAAGGTCCGGGCCTCGTCCGGGATTATCGGCACGAACCGGTGGCCCATCTCCTCGTCCTTCATCAGGTCCTTGAGCAACCGGACGAACGCCATCGTCGTGGCGACCTGCTGCCGGCCTGATCCGCGTCGGGCGACCGCGTACGCCGCGTCGCCGGGCAGGACCAGCGGCTTGCTGTTCACCGTACGGTCGGGCAGGTACCCGCCCAGGGCGCGGCGCCGTTCGTGTAGGTATTCCAGTTCCTCCGAGCCCTCCCGTGGCCGGTGGTAGGGCGGCAGCTTCGCATCGAGGGCGGAGTCGGGGATGTCGAGGTAGAGCCGGTCGCGGAAGCCCTTGAGGTCCTCCAGGGTGAGTTTCTTCATCTGGTGGGTGGAGTTGCGGCTCTCGAAGTGCGAGCCGAGCGTCCAGCCCTTGATGGTCTTGGCCAGGATCACCGTCGGCTGGCCGGTGTGCTCGACGGCCGCGTGGTAGGCGGCGTAGAGCTTGCGGTAGTCGTGCCCGCCGCGCTTGAGGCCCCAGATCTCCTCGTCGGACAGGCTCTCGACCATCGCACGGGTGCGGGGATCACGGCCGAAGAAGTGCTCGCGCACGAATGCCCCGGACTCGGCCTTGTAGGTCTGGTAGTCCCCGTCCGGTGTGGTGTTCATCAGGTTCACCAGGGCGCCCTCGTCGTCGGCCGCGAGCAACGGGTCCCATTCCCGGCCCCAGATGACCTTGATGACGTTCCAGCCCGCACCGCGGAAGAACGCCTCCAGCTCCTGGATGATCTTCCCGTTACCGCGGACGGGGCCGTCGAGGCGCTGCAGGTTGCAATTGACGACGAAGGTCAGGTTGTCCAGCTCCTCCCTGGCCGCCACGCCGATCGCGCCGAGGGATTCCGGCTCGTCCATCTCGCCGTCACCGAGGAAGGCCCATATGCGCTGACGGCTGGTGTCGGAGATCCCGCGCGCATGCAGGTAGCGGTTGAACCGGGCCTGGTAGATCGCGTTGAGCGGGCCGAGCCCCATCGAGACCGTCGGGAACTCCCAGAAGTCCGGCATGAGCCGCGGATGGGGGTAGGACGGCAGGCCGCCGCCGCGCCCGCGGCGGGAGAGCTCCTGGCGAAACCCATCAAGCTGGGCCTCGGACAACCGGCCTTCGAGGAACGCCCGCGCGTATATACCGGGAGAGGCGTGGCCCTGGAAGTAGATCTGGTCACCTCCGCCCTCGGCGCCATGACCGCGGAAGAAGTGGTTGAACCCGATTTCGTACAGCGACGCCGAGGATGCGTAGGTGGAGATGTGCCCGCCGACCTCGACGCCGGGACGCTGTGCCCGGTGGACCATGATCGCGGCGTTCCAGCGGTTGTAGGCCCGAATCCGCCGTTCGACGCGCTCATCACCGGGGAACTCCGGTTCGGACTCCGGTGGGATCGTATTGATGTAGTCGGTGCTGCTCAGGCTCGGCACGCCCACATGCCGCTCGCGCGCTCGTTCCAGCACCCTGAGCATCAGATAACGCGCCCGGTTCCGCCCGGCGTTGTCCACCACCCCGTCCAGGGACTCGCACCACTCCTGGGTCTCCGAGGGGTCCGGATCGGGAAGCTGGCTGGGCAGCCCATCGCTTATCACGGGCGGGCGCTGCGGTCCTGAGGTCATGGCTTCTCCGTTTCCGCGGTGACGTGCTGATGGGCCGCAAGGAGTGTGGGGTGGTGAAGGTCGAAGGCGGGGCGTTCGGAGCGGATGCGCGGGATGGAGGTGAAGTTGTGTCTCGGAGGCGGGCAGGAGGTCGCCCATTCCAGCGAGTTTCCGTAGCCCCACGGATCATCCAGCCTCACCCGGGGTGCGACGCGTGCCGTACGCCAGATGTTGTAGAGGAACGGCAGCGTTGAGGCGCCGAGCAGGAACGCGCCCAGGCTGGACACCTGGTTGAGGGTCGTGAAGCCGTCGGCCGGGCTGTAGTCGGCGTAGCGGCGCGGGAAACCGCTCGCGCCGAGCCAATGCTGTACGAGGAAGGTGGTGTGGAAGCCGATGAACAGCATCCAGAAGTGGATCTTTCCCCAGGCTTCGTTGAGCATCTTGCCGGTCATCTTCGGCCACCAGAAGTAGAAACCGGCGAACATCGCGAAGACCACGGTGCCGAAGACGACGTAGTGGAAGTGGGCGACCACGAAGTAGGTGTCGGTGACGTGGAAGTCGAGCGGCGGCGAGGCGAGGATGACGCCGCTGAGCCCGCCGAACAGGAAGGTGACCAGGAAGCCGATCGAGAACAGCATCGGGGTTTCGAAGGTCAGATGCCCTCGCCACATCGTGCCGACCCAGTTGAAGAATTTCACCCCGGTGGGGATCGCGATGAGGAAGCTCATGAATGAGAAGAACGGCAGTAGTACTTGGCCTGTCCCGAACATGTGGTGTGCCCACACGGTCATCGACAGCCCGGCGATGGCGATGGTGGCCGCGACGAGGCCGAGGTAGCCGAAGATCGGTTTGCGGCTGAAGACCGGGATCACCTCGGTGATGATGCCGAAGAACGGCAGGGCGATGATGTAGACCTCCGGGTGCCCGAAGAACCAGAACAGGTGCTGCCACAGCATCGGCCCGCCGGTGGCCGGGTCGTAGATGTGGGTGCCGAGCTTGCGGTCGGCCTCCAACGCGAGCAGCGCGGCGGCCAGCACCGGAAAGGCGAGCAACACCAGGATCGATGTGAGCAGCACGTTCCAGGTGAACACCGGCATGCGGAACATGGTCATGCCGGGCGCGCGCATGCAGACGATCGTGGTGATGAAGTTGACGGCACCCAGGATCGTGCCGAGACCGGTAAGCACCAGCCCCATGATCCACAGGTCGCCGCCGACGCCCGGGGAGAAGGTCGCGGTGGACAGCGGTGTGTAGGCGAACCAACCGAAGGCCGCAGCGCCGCCCGGGGCGAGGAAGCCGCTGACGGCGATCAGGCCGCCGAACAGGAACAACCAGTAGCTGACCGCATTCAAGCGGGGAAAGGCCACGTCTGGGGCGCCCACCTGCAGCGGCATGACCACGTTGGTGAACCCGGCGAACAGCGGGGTGGCGAACAGTAACAGCATGATCGCGCCGTGCATGGTGAACAACTGGTTGTACTGCTCGCTGGAGACGAGCTGCAGCCCAGGCTTGGCCAGCTCGGCGCGGATCACGATCGCCAGGATCCCCGCGAAGAGGAAGAAGCCGAACGAGGTGATGAGGTACAAATAGCCGATCACCTTGTGGTCGGTCGATGAGAGCCAGGACACCAGCAGGCGTCCCCTCGGCTCGCGAGATCGGGTACGGCTACGGACAGACGGCGCGTTTTCGCTAACGGCCACACAGATCTCCCAGATCAGTCCTTATGGTCACTTTTTCGGACCTGCGCCGAAACCGCCCCCGCCGGAACCCTCGCGGTCACACCCGCCCACCTGGCGGCGTTCTGGCCGGACGCCGCCTCCCCCGGTGCGATGCCTTGCGATGTGGGTGGACCGGTCACTCAGTAGCGGCGAATCACCTCCACCCGCCACCGGTCCGGCCCGCCTGGCAGGTAAGTGAAGCCGTAGTCGCCGTGCTCGGCTGCGGCCAGCCGCCGGCAGAGCAGGTCCGGGTCGCTGCTGGAGCGCAGTTCCACCTGTTCACCGCGGTCAAGCCGCCGCAGCCGATCTCCTACAGCGTCGATTACCCGGTCGTCGGGCAGCACATCCAGGTCGATCACCGGCCCTTCGGTGAGCGGATACCAGTGATGCGGGCGGGCGCCCAAAGCGGCGGTCGCCGCCGCCGGTTCGCCGAACCCGGCCAGAACCGTTTCCTCGGCGCTGAAGTGGCTTCTCAGCTGGGTGAGGAGATCGCAGGTGGTCGTGGCGATCTCAGCCGGCGAGCAGTGGGCTTCTCCGCTGGCCGCGCCCGCTATCACGTCGATGCAGGCCCGAAGCCGTACATGGTCGCGGGTCAGCCGTGACAGACCGGCCGCGGCGCCGCAGGAGGGAAACAGCAGCCATTCCTCGTCACTGACCTGCCGGAGCACCTCCGCACGCAGGTAGCCGGCCAGCGCTCGCAGTTCCCGATCGGGCCACCGATCCTGGCCTGCGACCTTCAGAAGCTCCTCGGACCGGTCGATGACCTGCGTCAGCAGTTGCGCATGTTCCGCGGTCAGGGTGGACGGGGGATCGCCGAACGCCGCCGCGGCGGCCTGCGATCGCCACTGCCCACTGCCCTGGTGCGCCATCATGACCTCTTTCCCTCTTTTGTCCTCGAGCCTTGTCCTTCAGCCCTGGTCGCGGCACACCCCTGTGTCCGAACAGCCGATCCGTTCTCCTACGAGTTCCGCCCTCCAACCGCGAATCGGGTCATCTCAGCGACCCTCCGGGACGGGTGTGCTGCCGTGGGCGGTGATGACGCACAGGTCGGGGCGGACGAAGGCGTGCAGATCCGGGGCGGGCGCGCCCGGATCGAGGCGGGCGAGCGCGGCGCGCAGCAGAGCGCGGTGCGCGCCGCACACCACCTCGGGGTGTGCCTGGGCGGTGGCGCGGAACGGGCAGGCGTGCAGCAGGATCCGCCCGTCGCCGGCCTGTTCTGGATCGAACCCCATCTCGGTGAACAACATCGTCAGCGCCGCCTGGGCGTCGGGGGCTCCAGCCGCGGACGGGAAGGAACGCAGTCGCTGCCGTGCCCACTCCGCGCCGACCTGTTCGGCGCGCTGGGCGCGTAGCGCGGGGGTGTCGGCGAGATGGGCGGCGAGCAGTTCGGCGAGTTCCTGGTAGGGACCGCTTTCCGGCTCGGCGGTCCACGACGCCGAGTAGACGGTGCGCGGACGGCCTCGTCCGCCGGTCCGCTCGCTGTGCTCGGTGACCAGCCCGACATCGATCAGCGCCGACAGGTGGAACCGTACCGTGGTCACGTGCAGGCCTACCTGCGCCGCCACCCGGTGGGCGTCCATCGGTTCCGCGCAGGCGCGTAGCCGATCGAGGATGGCGATCCGGCTGGGCACGGACAGCACTTCGTGGGCACGCGCCCGGGCCTGCCCGGTCATGTCGCCACCAGATAGCCGTCCACCGGGCCCTCCTGCAGGCACGGCACGGCGGTCACATGTGTCACCCAGACCCCTCTCCGATCTCATTTAGAGGATGCACATGCTTTTAATTGAGAGTCAAGACCGTTCCATGAAGGCGCCACCGTGGATGAGACGGGTTGGGTGGCCAGTGATGACCTGTTCACCGCGATCTGCGTGAGGCGGCGTCAGCGGGAGGCGCCGGCAAGCAGCGACACGGAGGCCGCCGATCGTGCCATCGACCGCCGGCGGGGCGAGCGCCGCAGTGCACGCCTGGTGCGGCATCGTCTACGTCGCCTTCGTCGTCGACGTCTATTCCCCGGCGATCGTCGGCTGGTCGGCCTCGATGTCCAAGCGGGCCACGCTGGTGCTGGATGCCCTGGACATGGCCATGTGGCGGCGTGACCGCACCGGACGCCCCGCCGGCCCCGGCCTCATCCATCACTCCGATGCCGGCAGTCAATACACCTGTTTCCGCTTCACGACCCATCTGATGACCGCCGGTACCGACGCCTCGATCGGCACGGTCGGGGATGCACTCGACAACGCGCTGATGGAATCGCAGATCGGCCTCTACAAGACCGAACTGATCAGACCCCGCGGGCCGTGGCGCAGCCTGGCCGAGGTGGAACTGGCCACCGCCGAATGGGTCGAGTGGTTCAACACCACCCGCCTGCACTCCTCCATCGGCAACATCCCGCCGGACGAGTACGAAGCTCTCTACTACGCTCAACACCACCCCAGCGAACCCGCTGGAATCAACCCCTGAGGTCTCCATCGAAGCCGGGGCGGTTCACCGGCACCCGCCCCGACTTGGCGTACGGTCCGTCGTCGTCCACTGCGGTCCAGACTCGTCCACGGCGATTGTCACCCAGATAGTCACCCAGACGTGGCGTGCGATCAGCCGGGCAGCAGCGTGAAGGCATCGACGTGGCGTGGGCGCACGATCCGGAAGTGCCGGCGGTCGACTGTCGCGACCTCCCTCAGCCCCAGGCGCTCGGCGATCGCGATAACGGCGGCGTCCACCAGTCCGAGAGGAAGATCGACGTACCTCTCGACGAGTTCCGGCATGCGAGGGAGGTCTTCGTCCTCCAACTCGGCTACATGGAAGCCACTGCCACCGAACGACTTCAGGAACGTGACCTCGGCATGCGGGCCGACACGCGACTCCAGGAGATAGCCGACTTCTCCCATGACCGGCGACGGCACGAGCAGCGGTCCCTCCGCCTGGCGGAGCAGCTTGAGACAGGCCTGGTGGTATTTGTCCTTGGCATTGCCGACAGCGAGAAGGACGCCGGTGTCGCACAGGAGCACGTCAGCGGCCCATCTCGGAGCGCAGAATCTCCTCATGGCGTTCGGCGAGGTCCGGTTCAGCCTCGAACGACGCGAAGAAGGGGAGGTCACGCTCCGCCGGGGCAGGCTCGTCCAGACGGCCACGGATCAACTCCAGAGCCGGGCGTAGCTCCGACTCCGGCAACTGGTCCACGAGATAGTGCAACTCCTCGCGCATGGCGCTCATGTCCCCAGTCTAGGTCTGCAGCCTGACGAGGGCATGAGCATCGGGCGTAATCTGGCCGCCGAAAAGATCGTCGAGGGTAGTGAGGCAGGGCCAACGCGAGGCGGGGAGGAGGTCGGCGTAACAGCGGTCCCAGGAGCACTGGCGGGGCTCGGCCAGACGCGGAAGTTTCGGCAGCCCTGTCACGAGTCTTGCAGCCGAAAGTGCCTGCGCTCGTTCCCTTTCACAGGCTTTGCCTTCCATAGCAGTATCAAATCGGCCGTATCACCCAGCCGATACCGGTATGGCCGGCCGCTGCTTGCCTCCTTCCCTCTCAGAATCCTGCGCACGTGAGGTGCCCTGATATGCGCCTTCCGCAAGAGGCTTCCCAACTCCGCCGCTGTAACGAGGCTCGCCGCCGGCTCCAATTCCCCGGGCGCTGGTGTAAATCCCCTGAATGCGTGGAGACGGTCCTGCACCACAACAGCCTTCAGCCGGCGTGCCGAGGAGATCTTCGAGGAGAACACCGACTGCTGGCCAACCGCTCGCTTCTTGGAGGACGTCGAGGACCTGGACGGCTCGACCCTCCGTCGGCTCGGCCAGAGCGCCTGACACACGACGCCGAAGGTGCACCTCTACTTCGATGCTGCTGGCACGCTCCCGCCACGCCTTTGTCCGTTTCGACACCCCACCACCGTCAACGGGACATGCAGCTGATGCCGCATACCCGACCGGATGCCGGCTGGCATGGCAATGGTCGGACCTCACCAGCGATCAGATCGAACCCTCGTCGATCAGGGGGGCACGACGCACGGGCGGAGGACCATGAGCGAGTCCTCCAAGGACGCCACCACAGCGAAGGGGAACCGGTCGAGTTCAAGACAGAGTGCGACGTCATCGGGATGGGCTCCTTGGCGTACGCCTTGTGTCAACTCGGCGGCGGCGCGTGACTCGCCGGCGCGGCGAAGGAACTCAGCTGCATCCGGCCCAGCCCCGGTGGCTCTCTTGGCGATGTATTGAGCGCAGGCCAGATCTTCGTCGGCCCGCCCTTCGTCGCCGGTGACCACGAACGTGACACTGCCACACTCGCGTATCTGCAAGAGCCGAGCCGTTGCCTCCGCCACCACGAAGCTGGCGCACAACACCAGCGACGCCTCCTTGACCGCAAGGGCACCGACCGTCCCTGCCGAGGTCTTCTGCACAACGGTCCGCCCGCCAAGGTCAACAGACTGCAGCAGCCCCGGCGAGTTGACGGCGTCGAACCCCACCGACGGCGGACCGTCTTTGAGCGCCACCCAATCCGCATGGCGAGCCTTGAGCGCCAGGGCTTCGTCCAGCGACTCAGCAAGAACGATCTTTTCCGCTCCTTGGGCGAAGACCCAAGGAGCCACTGTGAAGGCACGCATGACGTCGACTACCACCGCTGCGGACGGAGCTTCGACCAGCTCAGAGATGCCGAGGAAGCGAACATCCATCCGGTCACGATCGCACATCCTGGCCGGAAACACTCCAGACAGTGACACGCATTACCTTGCCGGCGGTCTCGGCACGCGACACCTCCCGCTACCTGCGTCGCGAAAGAGGCGAGTGGTCACCGAACAAGATCGATTGCGTTCGCTAATGGCACGAGCCCCGTTTTCCCTGAGGGAGACGGGGCTCTTTTCGCTGGTGGGCGGTACTGGGTTCGAACCAGTGACCCCTCGCTTGTAAGTCAACCCAGGAAGGGGCGGGACCAGCACCTGCACCCGCCCTGACCTGGGCGTACAGTCCACCGTTGTCCACCGCCGTCCAGGCTCGTCCACGGCGATTGTCACCCAGATAGTCACTCAGTAACCGTCCGGATGAGAGGGCCTGCCCGGCTGCTATGCAGTACGCCACGCATCCCCGATGCATGCCTCCTGATAATCCCACCATCCCGCCTCCACACCTCGGTTCAACAGTGCTTTAGTGGCGCGGACGTCGGCATCGGGAGGCACGCTGAGAGCCACGAGTGGGAATTCCACGCTGTACGCCTCCGCTCCGATGCCCAACGGAGCGAATACCTCGTGCACCGCCTTGGCGGTCGCCTTCGGCCCTCCACGGACCGGCAAGACGAGGATCGTGCACCTACCGGACCACTCCACGCGTTCCTCGACCCATCGGACGCCCTCGGCGTCCATAGTGAATCGCACGATGTCACCCTCGGCAGCGCCATCGACGAAGAACGGAACATTGTCCACCTGTGCGAGATCCCCGCCGAGCAGGGTCGCCCACACGCCTTCCTGGTCGAACTGCGGCCATCCCTCACGCGGTACGAAGCGGTACCAAATTTTCACTCTTCCATCAGGAACCATCGCTGTGCTCTCGGACGAGGAGGAGACCATGCTGACGATCCTGTCGGAGACGCTCCTTCCGGTACAGATCCACCACAGGCAACCTCGCGCCCGTCCCTCCACATAGCGAGGTCGGATAACAGCGGCGCGAGACAACCGTCTTTAGCATGGATTCATGGCCACGATAGGCGAACGCATCCGCAGCGTCCGGAAGCGGCGGGGCCTGACTCAGCAGGGCCTGGCCGACCTCGCCGGCGTGTCCGCCTCGCTCATCCGGAAGCTTGAGCAGGACGCCCGGAGAGACGCGCGGCTGGAAACGCTGCGCAAAATAGCGGTGGCCCTCAAGGTGCCGACAACCTCGCTGATGATCCGGCACGACCCGGAGCCAGCCGACGAGCAGACTCTCGACCTGTGGGGGCCGGTACGGCGGGCGCTTTACGGCCTCGAAGGTCCGCCTTTAGAGGCGCCGACCCGAGAAGGACTGGGCTCAGCCCTGGAAGCGTCGATGCCGCTGTGGAAGCAGGATCGCTATTCGCAGATCGCGGCCATGCTGCCGGTGATGCTTCGGGACGTCGATGCGCTGGTAGAGGCGGACCTGTCGGCGCGTCACGTACGAGGCAGGCTGCTGCACCTTGTCGGCTGGCTGATGACCCAGACCCGCCAGTTCGACGAGGCCGAGTTCGCGCTATCGCGGGCCATGGACGACATGAACGATCCCCTTGACGCGGCGGCGACGGTTAGCTTCTCCTACGTCAGGGACGGCTCGACGAAGCCCGCCAGATGGCGATGCGCTGGGCCGACGACGTAGAGCCGCGCATTTCCCGTGCCACATCACACCAGTTGTCCGCCTGGGGATGGCTGCTGCTTCGCTCCTCGGCAGCCGCCATCCGCGACAACCGACCCGGCGAGGCGGACGACACAATCCGCCTTGCACGAACCGCGGCCGTAGCGATGGGACGCGACCTGACGCCGGACGAGGACTTTCTACGCACCTTCGGCCCGATCACCGTGGCGATGAAGCGCGTGGAGAACGCCATGATCGAGGATCGGCCGGACAAGGTCCTCCAACTCTCGCAGACGATCCCGGTTACGGACCTGCGGCCAACCTCCAACAACCGGAACCGTCATCTCCTCGACGTGGCCGAGGCACACCGCCGGATGCACCGGCACAGCGAGGCCTTCGACATCCTGCAAGGCGTTCGACGTGACGCCCCGGAGTGGATGACCAACCAGCGATACGCCCGAGACATCCTCAAGGGAATTATCGGCAGGCGACGCACGCTCTCCAGCGAAATGCGCGACCTCGCGGACTTTGTGCGGCTTGATTACTGAGTAGTGGACACCGCTCGTGTCACTTCCGTCTGCGGGCATCGGGAAGTGACACGAAATCGCACTTCCAGGCTATTGTGGCCACTCATAGCGTTGCAGCATGCATTCGGCCATGACGGGATTCCATCCCATTGACGCAAGAAGGAAAACGCTTACAACGCCATCGCTAGCCGCTGAGCGATTGAGCGATGAATTGGCGGCTCTCGGCATACGAACTGATGTCCACGAGGGATATGGGCTCGCCCTGGTGTCGGTGTGGGTCGAGCTAGTCGTCTGGACGGATGGCCGGTGCTACCGCTGGTGGTCGGGGCGTAAATCACTACGGACCCAGCGATGGGTTTATGCGTTCGGTCCAGTCGACGACCCGATAACCACCGCTCGCCGAATCGCCATCCGGTACAAGGATCTCCGCCAGCATCATCCGCTTTCCGCCCTGCTGACGAACAGCACACCATGAACGCCTCTGACAGGTGTCTGGCTCCGCATGTGCCGTTGGCTCAGCGAGGGCACCTCAAGCTGGCTTGGCATGAACCGTTCTACAGGTTCGGACGCGCCCGTGTTCTAGCTTGGACCTGCGACTGCCGGGCGACGATCTACGAGCTATGCCAGGCCGGCGGTCAAGCCTTCATTCGCAGCACTCTCCAGTGCGAGCCCGAATATGAAATAAAGGAAACCTTTCGCTGGCCGCTCCGCCAGGCGCGTGACATATGGGTTGCACTGCTGTGCGGCGAAGCACGGTAAGTGTGACCGTGCATGCGTGCAGACGCTGGTAGGAGACGTGCACAACCCATGACAGCTTGGAGAGCGAACGTAACAGGGTGGCCATCACCAGTCTGAAGAGCGCCTTCCTCCTCCCGCTGCGACAGTTGCCACAGTTTCGCACATTTGTGCGATGTAACGTTCCAAAGCGTCAGAACGAATACAACCACAGGCAGGTCATGGGCTCTATCCCTAGGCCCAGACCAGCGCAGCAAGCAATAAAGTGAGTGAGGGCATAGACGCTAACGAGGCCACAGCGGAGGCTAATCGTGAAGCTAAACATCTTCCTAATCCCCATGGAAAACATCGCCCGACTCCGAGAAAAGATCGAGGCCGCAGGCATGGAGAGGATCTATCAAGGTGAGGTCGACGATTGGATTATGGAATTCTACTTTTCTACAACTCCAGATCCCATAGAGATACCGTGGGCCAAGGATTTCGCAACGGAACTCGCATCCCTGCCTGAGATTCCGAAGAACGAGATGCACTACGGGGCGTACCTCTGGCGGTCAGAGGAAGCGTGCTTCGCCATCAGCTTTGGAAAGAGCCACTTCTACCTACGGGAGTTCTGCGATAGCGACTTTGGATTGAGTATGGCCAAACGGATTGGCGACAAGGATGACGTGCGGCAGAAGGCTGCACGCAGATACGCCGGGAGAAGCACAAAACAGATCAGATCCTACCGCAGAGAAAGTACCCTTGATCTTGAGAGTGGTGAATCGATAGATTACCTTCACGCCGCAACGAGAGAGAGCGAAATTTGGGGCGCTTGGGCGAAGTTTGGTAGTTCTCTCCTACTCTCGCTCACCCTCGACAAGGACGACAGCCTGGCAGCACTTCTGGGAAGGATTCTGGAAGAGCTCAAGAAGCCAGAACTCTTCGCTCTTCCTCGCACCGAGATCGTCAAAGATAAAGCTCTAATCGAACGCTATGACCGAGAACTGATTGAGGCTATAGTCTCCGAAGGTGCCGAATTCGAGGAAGCTGCACACCAACTAGTGGGAGTGGACTTCGTTTTCGCAAGCAACGAGCACTACTATTTTCAGCGGCGGCGCGCTGTTTCCTCCGAGCTAGGCCGTCTCGACAGACACGAACTACGCGAATTCATTATCCAGAACGGAATCAGAAAGGACCAAATATTCGACATAAAGATCGTTGTCGTACGCGAAGACTCCAGGAAGTATTCACACCCCATCAAGAAATCTCTGGAATATTCCATCGCGGATCAGAAAGTTTTCCTTCGAGCCGGGGAGTGGGTTCAGTTTAACGAGGACTACGCGAGGTTCTTAGACGAATACATAGATAACACCATCGAGATCGACCAGACATTGGAGCCTGACCTACTAGAGATTGATCTGGCAGAGCCGGACTTCAATGACCAATTCAATAACCAGCTGAAGAATCGGGGGTACGAGGTCGCCGACACAGACCTAACGATCCTTACCCTTCGCAATTACAAGATTGAAGCATGGGATCTCAAGAAGGGCAAGACAGTCTATGCCGTTAAGTTCGGATCGGCACAGAAACTAGGATACGTATGCGATCAGGCCGCCAACGTTTTAGAGATTTACCGGAACGAGCCGGCAGCGTTTAGGGACATAGACATCGACACCTACTGTCTCTGGCTGGGGTTTGCGCTAGCCCGAATCCCAGAGCGGCTATCCGATATAAACTCGATCATCTTCAAGCAGAAGTTGGAAGCGTGGGCGCGCAAGTGCCAGACCATGAACATAAAACCTATGGTGAGGATCAGCCGGAAGATTCCCTCATCTTGAGCGCGACGCGAGTATAGGCTCCCTCTATACAACTCCTCCGCACATGATGCATGATCGATAGCATGCAGGACGAGTGGGAGTATGAGCAGGAGCAAGAATACGACCAGATATTTGGGCAAACTACTGGTCTATTAGCCCAGCGGGGCGACGAGGAAGCGGTCTCGCTGATGGTTGACGTCCACCACATGGCGATTGAAGACACAGACGAAGCTATACAAACCGAGACATACCAGGATCCTTGGACTCTTCAGTCTCGAACCAGGACTATCTTCAGGCGCAAGGTGCTATTAGATGTAGAGGAACACCTCATCCCTCGCTTCGCCGAGGATGTCCGCAGGCGCATCCTCCGAACCCTGCGCTACGTTGCCGAACGCAACGGACAAGGGGACATCGCTTACATCGAACCGCGACCAGCACTACCGGAACTGGGCGAGAACTGGCGTGATACTTTCCGCAACCGTTTAACCGCCGAACGTCCCAGCAACCAGGCCAGAAGAGAAAGAGATACCAAACACCCTGTAGAAGATGCCCTGACATTCGGGAGCAAGGAAGAGCTACGCGTTTATCGGGCACTCAAACGGCTGCAGACAAGATTCCCCGAGCACGACACCATCGCTATAGCACCTCTCCCTGGCATCAGATTGCGCACAGGAAATACGTGGAGCCCCGACGTGCTTGTGATGGGGCGCGGCCGTGCTTTGATCATCGAAACTGACGGGCCCTACCATCGGAGCACTCGCCGCTATGTCGATGACCGCAACCGCGATCTCCAATGGCAACGGTGCGGCGTCCATGTTGTCCGCATACCCGTTGAAGATCTTGAAGACGACGACTCCCTTGATGCTCGGCTCAAAGAGGAAATCCTCCGCTACCTTCCTCCTCCCTGACGACCCTAGCTTCGTTCAGGCCCTGCCAATTTTCGCTGGGGCCAGTTCAGTGGTCATCTCCTCGTCGGGCAGGCGTAGCCATGCCGGGCCGGACGCCTGGGGTCAAGCCGTCGCTTGCGTGTACATGCTCCCGGTGACCTTCCTCGCCTGCTGGTTGTCCTGCCCGCACTCGACGGCTTGACCCTGGGCGGCCGGTCTGGCATTCCTCGGGGTGGCCGGCGAGGAGATGACCATTCCAACCGCACCGTCCCGGCTCATCTCCGAGGAGGGCCGGGGGTGCAGGGGGCAGAGCCCCTTGCGGTTCTTTCCTCCGGCTACCTCGGCGAGCTGGACTGCGTCGCCCGGGTCGCGGTGGTCTTCGATTGTCTGGAGCTCCGTCTTGGTGGCTGGGAGCGCGCGGGCGGCGCCGGCCGGGACCGGCCGGAGAGCCGCATGCCCGGACGGCTAGCCGCCCGGCGCGCGAGCGGGCCGCCACAGGCGGGCCGCCTTGAACCAGTAAAGAAACTCTGAGCCACCCAGAAGGCAGGTTCTAGATCACGAGGTCGATGCCGTTGTCGCTGAGTTCCTGCGGCGTGAGGTCGGCGTCGGGGTCGTCGGCGAGCTCCGTGTGATAGCCGATCTCGTAGCGGTTGGCGGGGGCCTTGACCTCGGTGACCTCGATCGGACGGCCGTTTGCGTGGGCCATCGTGCGCCGGATGATCAGCAGTGCCTCGGCGTAGTCCAGTCCCAGCAGGGCTCGCTCGTCCTCGTACGCGATGCGGGCCGTCGCCAGGGTCATCCACCTGACCGGGCCATGCTCACTGATGAGCGACTGGTAGAAGAAGCCGGGACGCTTACGGAACTGCTGGTAGCGCTTATGGTCGTCCCACTCGGGGAGCATGTCCGCGTTCGTGTAGGAGTTGATCTCCAGCCGGGCTGACGCGCCATGAATGCGAGCGGTATGGCCGCGGTGCCACATGCTGCGGCGATGGATCACCGGGTGTCCAGGCCGGACGCCGAGCATGATTGCGACGTCTCGGTTCGCCCGGCTCGTCGGCTGTGGTGTAGCTGTGCAGGACCTCGCCGGTGCCCGCGTCCACGATGACCGACTCGCCGGCCAGGTGGATCGGGTGAGAACAGCCGCCTGTCGCGGCCCAGCGGCAAGACCAAGACCGAAGCCAAGGCCAAGCTCAAAGAGATCATCCGCGACCATGAAGACGGGCTGGCCATCGCCCCGACCAACTACACCGTGAGCGACGCCGTGACCTACTGGCTCGCTCACGGCCTGGGCGGCCGGTCCCCCAGCACGGTCCGGATGTACACAACGTTCGCGGAGACCCACGTCCTCCCGGCGCTCGGCGCGCGCAAGCTGCGTGACCTGTCCGTGGAGGACGTGGACTCCTGGCTGGCCAGCAAGAAAGGAGAACTCAGCACACGCTCACTCAAGCTGATCCACGGCATCCTGAACCGCGCGGTCAAGAGCGCCATGCGCCGCGACAAGGTGAAACGAAACGTCGTCGACCTCTGCGAGATCCCCGAAGCGCGCGCCGGTCGTCCATCCAAGGCGCTCACCCTGGCGCAGGCTCAGGCCATCCTCGACGAGGCGGCCAAGGCCAGCCCACGCATGCGGGCGTACATCGTGCTCTCGCTGCTGATCGGCGCTCGAACCGAGGAGCTTCGCGCGCTCACCTGGTCGCATGTCGTCGCGTACGACGAGGAGCGGCAGGCGTGGTTGCCCGTCGCCGAGGCCGGCTGGGACCACGAGGAGTTCGCTATCCATGTCTGGCGCTCCGTGCGGCAGAAGGGCGACACCAAGACCGTGAAGTCCCGTCGATCCCTCAAGCTGCCCCGTCTCTGCGTGGAAGCCCTCCAGACCCTTCACCAGAAGCAGGGAGCCTCAGAAAGCGATCTCGTCTTCCGTACCAAGAACGGCACAGCGCTCACCGCGCACAACGTACGACGCGACTTCCGGAAGATCCTCGACAACGCGGATCTCCCCGGCAAGGACTGGTCTCCGCGCGAGATGCGGCACAGCTTCGTGTCGTTGCTGTCGGACTCCGGCGTTCCGATCGAGGACATCTCCCGTCTCGTCGGCCACCGGAACACCGTGGTCACCGAGACCGTCTACCGCAAGCAGATCCGCCCGGTCCTCATGCAGGGCGCGGAGAAGATGGACAGCCTCTTCGAGGCATAGTCACTCAGATAGTCACTCGGTCCGCGAAAACAAGATCGGCAACACGCCGTTTCACCAGGTGGGCGGTACTGGGTTCGAACCAGTGACCCCTCGCTTGTAAGGCGAGTGCTCTACCGCTGAGCTAACCGCCCGGACCGGACTACACCTTACGACACCGACCCGCCTCTCAGCACATCGAGCGACCAGTCGGCGCCCGCGTCGTGCTCGCCCGCCGCCTGCCAGCCGAGGAGCGCCGCGCCGAGCATGCCCGCCAGGGGGCCCAGGGCGGCCGGGCGCAGGGGCGGGGGCTCCTGGAAGGCCAGACGGCCGGCCAGCCGCTCCCGCAGCGGCTCGAACAGGGCCGGACCGGCCTCCGCCAGGCCGCCGCCGATCACGATGAGGGCCGGGTCGAGCACGAGCACGTACGACGCGAGGGCGATGGCCAGGGCCTCGATCGCCTCACCGAACACCTCGGCCGCCACCGGGTCTCCCGCGGACGCGAGCTCGACGACCTCCTTCGCCGTCGCCGCACGGCCGGAGCGGGCCGTGAAACGGCGGGCCACGGCCGAGGCGGAGGCGTAGGTCTCCAGGCAGCCGATCTGCCCGCAGGCGCACTTCTCCCCCGCCGGCCAGACGGACGCGTGCCCGATCTCGCCGCCCCAGCCGTGCGCACCGCCGTACGGCTCGCCGCGGAGCACCACCGCGCCCGCGATGCCGGTGCCGATGGGCAGGAAGAGGAAGTCGGCGACGTCGCGACCCGCGCCGAAGACGCTCTCGGCCAGGCCGCCCGTCCGGACGTCGTGGCCGAGCCGCGTGGGGACGCCGGGAGGCGTGAACGCCTCGGCGGGCACGTCGCGCCAGCCGATGTTGGCGGAGTAGACGGCGGTGGACGCGGTGACGATGCCCGGCACGGCCAGGCCCACCCCGGCGGGCTCGGTGCCGTACCGGGAGCGGCCGAGGCCGGCGATCTCGCCGACGTAGGCGCGCACGGCCTCCACCACCGCGTCCGGACCGTTCTCGCGCCCTGTGGGACGCCCGGTGAGGACGGTGACCTCGCCGCCGCGGGTGACGAGGCCGCCCTTCATGGAGGTGCCCCCCACGTCCAGAGCGACGACGTACGTCACGATCGGCCCAGCACCCTGTCGAGGGCCGCCTCCACCTCCGCGGCGAGGCCGGGCATGCGGGCCGGACCCGGCGGGCCGGCCGTGACGAGCGGCTCACCGTCGCGGGCGAGCCGCACCTCCCCGCAGGAACGGCACTCGATCTCCCCCAGGCGGCAGATCAGCGCGATCGAGCCGCACGAGGCGCACGTGTCGAGATCGAGGTCGTGCACACGCTGGCAGTCCGGGCAGACGAGGACCTGCGCCTCGTGGCGCACCGCGCGCTTCCAGGGGCTGGCGCCGCGGACGGGGTCGGTCTGCCGGGCCCCGCACCTGTAGCAGGGCATCGTGGCCTCCAATGGGGCGAGTCGGAGTCGGAGTCGAATATGTCAGTGCCCGGGGGCGGGCAATGAAACGATCAGATTTCCGCGAGCGCCTTGCGGTACTCGTCGAGATCGCGCGCGGAACCGATCGGGTTGACGACCTTCCAGCGGACGACGCCTTCGCCGTCGATGATGAACGTGCCCCGGAGCGCGAGTCCCCGGTCCTCGTCGAGGACACCGTACGCCCGGGCGACCTCACCGTGCGGCCAGAAATCCGACAACAGGGGAAACGAGAAGCCCTCTTGGTCGGCCCAGGCACGCTGACTGAACATCGAGTCGACCGACACCGCCAGCAACTGGACGTGCGGAGACAGGGAGCCGGCCAGCTCGTCGCGGATCGCCGCGAGCTCACCGTGGCAGACGGGGCTGAAGGACAGGGGATAGAAGACGAGCATGACCGTCCTGCCCCGCAGGCCGGAAAGACGCACGGGAACGCCGTGCTGGTCCTTGAGCGCGAACTCCGGAGCCCGCTGCCCGACCTCTATCGCCATGAGCAGTCCCTCCCAGGTGTCCGCTCATCATCCTGCCGTACGGCATCCCCGGGCCGTACGGCAGGGCAATACTCAGCGGCGGGCCTTCGGGGCGACGAGCCTCGTGCCCGACCAGTCCCTGGCGGCGCTCACGCTGCTCGTCTGCGACAGACCTGCGGTCGCCGCGTCCTCACCGATGTCGCTGGGCTCCACGTGGCCGTCGCGCCCCGCCTTTGGGGTCAGCAGCCAGATCTGGCCTCCGTCGGCGAGTGCGGTCATCGCATCGCTCAGGGCGTCGAAGAGGTCGCCGTCGCCGTCACGCCACCAGAGCAGCACCACGTCGACGACGTCGTCGTAGTCCTCGTCCACCAGCTCGTTGCCGGTCAGCTCCTCGATGGACTGGCGCAACGCCTCGTCGCAGTCCTCGTCCCAGCCGACCTCCTGCACCACCTGACCGGCTTTGAGGCCGAGTCGTTCGGCCAGGCCGCGCTCGTCCTGCGCCTGACCCGCGGTCGCGCTCACGTTCATCCCTCCTGCTTGGGGTGACCCCGCCCATTTCTGCGGTTGTCCTGGCTCGTTGAGAGCCATGCTTCGGCACAGTCCACACGCTGCGACCCGTAGTCGTCAACGGTCGCCACGGTGGGTGACCCGCACCGTTATCTCTTAATCGGTCAAAAACGACAAACGTACACGCCTGTCGGGGTTGTCGACGTTGAGGTCGATCAGGGCGACCGACTGCCAGGTCCCCAGAGCCAGCCTGCCCCCGAGGACGGGAACGGTGGCGTACGGCGGAATGAAGGCGGGCATGACATGCGACCTCCCGTGCCCACGGGAGCCGTGCGCATGCCGCCACCGGTCGTCCGCCGGCAGCAGGTCGCCCAGAGCGGCGAGCAGGTCCTCGTCGCTGCCGGAGCCGAGCTCCAGCAGTGCCACTCCTGCCGTCGCGTGCGGGACGAAGACGTGCAACAGTCCGTCTCCCCCGCACTCGCGCGCGAAATCGGCGCACTCCTTCGTCATGTCGTGCACGCGTTCCCGCGCGCCGGTCCGTACCTCGATCACCGTCGATTTCACATCCGCGATATTACGATTCGCGCTGAGCTGGGAGGACGACGGCGTCCGGACCGGGGAAGACGAGCGCCTCGTGCCCGTCCTCGTACTTCACCAGGAACGGCGGGCCGCCCTCTGGGCCGCGGACCTCGACGATGACACCGTGCTTCTCGTGGTCGCCCACGACCGCGCCGTGCACCACCAGCCGGTCCCCTACCGTTGCGTGCATCTCGATCCCCCTCTCTCCAGAGCCTGGTACGGCTATCGCCATCTGGAAAGAGGGGAAACCCTCCTCTCCACAGAGGGAGGGACAACCCATACCAAAACGTTACGCGGCCGCGAAGCCCCGCGACAGGGGGCCGTGTCCGGCGCGCACGCGGGCCCCGCAAGCCCGCCGGAGACGGGAGACGCGCGAGGCGGATGGTTGCGGAGACGTCGGCGGGGGGCTGTCCGGCGGGCACCTCCCGCGGCGTCGCGGCGGACCCGCCACGCCTGCCGGGTAGGCCGGGACCAGACCGGGTAGAGAGGCTCCGACCAGGCACGACGTGGTGCCGATGGCCGTTGGGGTGCCCCCGGCGGCGAGCGGGAATGGATGGTGAGTAAAAATCGTCCTACCATCGGTGGTCTAGGCCAAGACCACCCCGCAGCCAGCGCGGACGGTCCGGTTACCGGGGAGTAGAGATGCGCTTTCCGGTATGACGAGACAGGATGGAAGACGACCGCAACGCCGCGATCAAGCGCTGACCGCATCGCAGCAGGCAACACAGACGTAACAGATCCGACGAGACAAAGTCCATCTCGGAAGGCGAGACCCAGTGGCTTCCGGACGCCAGCGTTTTTCGATCATCAGTGACGGCCTACCCAGCCAGTTGCCTGATGTCGATCCGAGCGAGACCAACGAATGGCTCGAATCGCTCGACAACGTCATCAAGACCGAGGGCCGCACCCGGGCCCGCTACCTGATGCTCCGGCTGCTTGAGCGCGCCCGCGAACACCAGGTCGGCGTGCCCGGCCTGCGGAGCACGGACTACATCAACACCATCCCCCCGGAGCGCGAACCCTGGTTCCCCGGGGACGAGTACGTCGAGCGCCGCATCCGGGCCTACATCCGCTGGAACGCGGCGGTGATGGTGACCCGTGCGAACGCGCGGACCAACGTCGGCGGCCACATCGCCACCTACGCGTCCGCAGCCTCGCTGTACGAGGTCGGCTTCAATCACTTCTTCCGCGGCAAGGACCACGGCGAGTCGGGCGACCAGATCTTCATCCAGGGCCACGCGGCGCCGGGCATCTACGCCCGGTCCTTCCTGGAGGGCCGCCTGAGCACGGCCCAGCTGGACGCGTTCCGCCAGGAGCTGTCCCACGGGATCAAGGGCCTGCCGTCCTACCCGCACCCCCGGCTCATGCCGGACTTCTGGGAGTTCCCGACGGTGTCGATGGGCCTCGGCCCGATCGGCGCGATCTACCAGGCCCGGTTCAACCGCTATCTGCTGAGCCGCAAGATCAAGGACACCAGCCGCAGCCACGTCTGGTGCTTCCTCGGCGACGGCGAGATGGACGAGCCCGAGTCGCTCGGCGCGATCGGCGTGGCCGCCCGTGAGGAGCTCGACAACCTCACCTTCGTCATCAACTGCAACCTGCAGCGGCTCGACGGTCCGGTACGCGGCAACGGCAAGATCATCCAGGAGCTGGAGTCGTACTTCCGCGGCGCCGGCTGGAACGTCATCAAGGTCGTCTGGGGCCGTGACTGGGACCCGCTGCTGGCGGCCGACGTCGACGGCGTGCTGGTCAACCAGATGAACACCACGCCCGACGGGCAGTTCCAGACCTACTCGGTCGAGTCGGGCGCCTACATCCGGGAGAACTTCTTCGGCGGCGACCCGCGCCTGCGCAAGATGGTCGAGCACATGACCGACGACGACATCCGCAAGCTGTCGCGCGGCGGCCATGACTACCGCAAGGTGTACGCCGCGTTCAAGGCGGCCCGCGAGCACGTCGGCCAGCCGACCGTCATCCTGGCCCAGACGATCAAGGGCTGGACGCTCGGCAAGGACTTCGAGGCGCGCAACGCCACGCACCAGATGAAGAAGATGAGCAAGGCCGAGCTCAAGGAGTTCCGCGACCGGCTCTACCTGCCCATCCCGGACAAGGACCTCGAGGCCGACCTCCCGCCCTACTTCCACCCGGGCGAGGACAACGACGAGATCGCCTACATGAAGGAGCGCCGGGCGGCGCTCGGCGGTTACCTGCCCAAGCGGGTGGTACGCGCCAAGCCGCTCAAGCTTCCCGGCGACCCCGTCTACTCCGGCCTGCGCAAGGGGTCGGGCAAGCAGAATGTCGCCACGACCATGGCGTTCGTCCGCCTGCTCAAGGACCTCATGCGCGACAAGGAGATCGGCGCGAGGTTCGTGCCGATCATCCCGGACGAGGCCCGCACGTTCGGTGTGGACGCGATGTTCCCGACCGCCAAGATCTACTCGCCCCACGGGCAGACGTACGAGGCGGTCGACCGCGAGCTGCTGCTGTCGTACAAGGAGTCGACCGAGGGTCAGATCCTGCACGAGGGCATCAGCGAGGCCGGCTCGATGGGCTCGGTCCTCGCGACGGGCACGTCGTACGCCACGCACGGCGAGCACATGATCCCGGTCTACATCTTCTACTCGATGTTCGGGTTCCAGCGGACCGCCGACCAGATGTGGCAGCTGGGCGACCAGATGGGCCGCGGCTTCCTGCTCGGCGCCACCGCCGGCCGCACCACGCTGAACGGCGAGGGCCTGCAGCACGAGGACGGCCACACCCCGCTGATCGCCTCGACCAACCCGGCCGCCGTGGCGTACGACCCGGCGTGGGCGTTCGAGATCGCGCACATCGTCAAGGACGGCCTGCGGAGGATGTACGGGGAGCACCCCGAAGACGTCTTCTACTACCTGACCGTCTACAACGAGCCCTATCCACAGCCGGCCGAGCCGGAGAACGTGGACGTCGAGGGCATCCTCAAGGGTCTCTACCTCTACGCCCCTGCGACGGGCGACGGGCCGAAGGCGAACATCCTGGTGTCCGGCGTCGCCGGCCCGTGGGCGCTGGAGGCGCAGCGGATGCTGGCGGAGGACTGGGGGGTGTCGGCCTCGGTCTGGTCGGCCACCTCCTGGAGCGAGCTGCGCAGGGACGCCCTCGCCGTCGAGGAGCACAACCTGCTCAACCCCGACGCCGAGCAGCACGTGCCGTATGTGACCGGCAAGCTGTCGGGCGTGCCGGGGCCGTTCGTGGGCGTCAGCGACTACATGCGCGCCGTCCCGGACCAGATCGCCCAGTGGGTGCCGGGTGACTGGTCCTCGCTCGGCACCGACGGCTTCGGCCTGTCGGACACGCGTTCGGCGCTGCGCCGCCACTTCCACGTGGACGCGGCCTCGATCACGCTGGCGGTGCTGACCCAGCTCGTACGGCGCGGCGAGGTCAAGGCCGAGGTCCTGCAGGAGGCCGTCGCCCGTTACCACCTCAAGAACGGGGTGACCGAGGTGTCGGCCCAGCAGACCCCGGAGACCAACGACACCCAGTCGATGGGCGTCTGACCCGCGGATCCGTCCGGCGGAGGCCATGCCGCTCGCTTCCGCCATCGTTTCCGGCGGAGGTCATGTCCGCTCGCTTCCGCCATCGTTCCGGCGGAAGGCATACCCGCTCGCTTCCGACGGCGGGCCCCGCGAGCGGCCTGGACGGCGGCCCGGCCGGGCAGGAAGCGGCTCGAACGGCGGCCTTGCAGTGCGGTACCGGCCGGTCCCAAGCCACCTCCAAGCAAGAAACAAGACCGTTCCATCACGCTTGCTGCCGTGGATGGAAATATCAGGAAATACTTCGGCAGACTGACCGGGGGGATGGCCGCGATCGCGGCTCTCGCCCTGCTCGTCACGGCCGCTCCCGCTTCGGCGGACCCCGGGGACGAGATCCCCGTCGGCACCCGGCTGGCCGCTCGCACCCACCCGGCCGTGCAGCTCACCAGCATCACCTACTCCGGCGAGGTCGTCGTCCCGAGCAGCCAGGCCAAGGAGGCCGCGTGGGACCAGCTGACCAACGAGGCCACGCAGGCCGTGCTCGCCGGCAAGATCCCCTCCGATGAGCGGAGCATCGCCAAGTTCCTCTTCCAGCGCGTGGCGTCCGACGTCGACCGGTACCTCCAGCCCGTCGGTCCGGAACGCACGGTCAAGGCCCAGGTCGGCGGCATGTGCACGGGCTGGTGGGTCACCCCCGACGGCTACATGGTCACCGGCGCGCACTGCGTGCAGATGAGCGACCAGGAGCTGTCGCAGACCTTCGCGCAGCAGGCGCTGGAGAAGTTCAACAAGCAGGACGCGAAGGACATGATCAACGCCCTGCGGAACTTCGAGGCCGACAAGGAGATGATCGAGCTCGTCCAGCAGATCTACGTCACCTTCAACAGCACCCACCTGGAGATCCGCGGCCTGCAGAAGAGCCTGTCGGTCCTGCAGAGCCTGCCCGGCGGCGGTGTCGACAAGACGGCCAAGGAGGTCCCGGCCGAGCTGGTGTCGGTCGGTGAGAGCTACCCGGGCAAGGACTTCGCCCTGCTCAAGGTGAACGGCCAGCAGAACCTGCCGACCGTGCCGCTCGGCGAGGACGCCGACGTGCAGACCGGCGACACGCTCTACATCAGCGGCTTCCCCGGCCTGGTGACCAACACCCCCTGGTTCAGCGTCGAGTCCAAGCTCGACCCCGCGCTCACCGAGGGGCCGTACAACGCCAAGCGGAGCACGCAGGAAGGGGTGCCGTACATCCAGACGCAGGCGCCCTCCTACCACGGCAACTCCGGCGGTCCCGTCTTCAGCCGGGCGGGCAAGGTCGTCGGCATGCTCATCGCCGGCACCGTGAGCGAGAACGGCGAGGCGTCGGAGAACGAGAGCTTCGTGCTCCCGGTGTCGATCATCAAGGAGAAGCTCAACGAGAAGAACGTCAAGTCCTCCGCGTCGCTGACGACGACGAAGTACAACGAGGCGCTCGACGACTTCTTCCAGCGGCACTACAAGGACGCGCTGCCGAAGTTCCGCGAGGTCCAGGCGTTGTTCCCGAGTCACCCGTACGTCGCGAAGTACATCACCGACTCCCAGCAGGCGATCTCCTCCGGCAAGGACGAGACCCCGCAGCCGATGTGGGTGTGGATCGCCGTCGGCGCCGGTGCGCTGATCCTGGTCGGCGGCGGCCTCCTGCTGCTGCTCCTGATGCGCAGGCGCAAGAAGGACTCCGCCTCCCCGGGCCAGTCGCCCTCGCCCGCGTACGGCGGCCCCTATCCCGGGCCGAACTCCGGCGGCGGCTACCCGGCGCAGGTCGGCGGCGGCTACGACCGGCAGCCGGTGAACGGCCAGGTGCTGCCCCAGGGCTGGCAGCCGCAGAGCCTGCCGCCGGCCGGCGGGCCGGCGCGGACGGCCGGAGGCTACGAGGCGCCGCGCCCCGGCGGCTACGACCGGCGCCCGGACGGCCACGACCGGCAGCGGCCGGACGCGGGCTACGACCCGCAGCGGCCCGACGGCGCGACGCAGTACGTCC
The DNA here is from genome assembly GCF_012999525.1 of Microbispora sp. H10836. NCBI lineage: Bacteria > Bacillati > Actinomycetota > Actinomycetes > Streptosporangiales > Streptosporangiaceae > Microbispora > Microbispora sp. H10836. Next base: position 481 of record NZ_JABBWU010000002.1, on the reverse strand, counting down.
GTCCCGCGCCCTACGGTCAGCAGCGGCCGCACGCCATGCCGGGCCAGGCTCCGGCCGACGCCGGCGCGCCGGACGTCGCCGACCTGGAGCGGGAGATCGCCGAACTGCGCCGTCAGCTGCAGCACCGTCCGCCGGAGGCGTGACGACCGCGCGGGAGGGTGCCACGCTCACCCTCCCGCCCATCCCCGCGCAAAAACACGGGCCGGGCGCACCTGACGGTGCGCCCGGCCCTTATGTCGTGTCCCTCGGATCTGTGGCCCGCCGCGCTCGCCACGGCGAGATCCTCTGGGCAGTGCCCCGCCTCACGGGAGAGTGGTCAGCTCTCGGAGGAGAAGGCGGCGTCGAAGGCGGCGGCGGGTGGGGTGATGGCGTTGAGGGAGCGGATGTAGGCGAGGGATTCGGGTGCGCCGTGCAGCCGGTCCATGCCCGCGTCCTCCCACTCGATGGAGATGGGGCCGTCGTAGCCGATGTGGTTGAGTGC